>NZ_JBIAQL010000025.1:0-76041 GCF_042889045.1 Streptomyces sp. NPDC002701 | reverse complement strand
CCCGGAGAGCCGGACGGCCACTCCTCGGAAGCCACTCAAGGCAGAAACCCATAAGCCACATCCGGCCCTCCCGGGCCGACCAACACCTTACGGAGGACCCATGAACGCCCGTACCGCCGTCCGTCTGACCTTCGCCAACCCCGTGTCGGCGGCCTATCTGACGGCGGTGGGCGGCTCAATCGCGGTCGCGTCGGCCGTCACGCTGTTCGCCGACGATCCGGGGTTCGTCTGGGTGTGGCCGGCCCTCTTCACCATGCCTGCCTCGGGGCTGGTCGCCGCGGTGAGCACGAGCCTGCCGTCGGCCGTGGGCGACACGGCGACCTCCGCGTTCCTCATCGCCGGGATCATCGGCTGCGGACTGGTCCAGTCGTTCGCCCTGGGCGTGCTGCACCGCTCCCTGCGCACCCGTCTGCGGGGCTCGTTCCGCCCGCGCCGCGGCTGAGACGGACGTAATTCGGCCGCCACACCCTCTTTGCATGACCATGCGATGTCGTGCATAATCTTCCTATGTCTAAGGTCCTCACCTCCCTTCCGGCCGGCGAGCGCGTCGGTATCGCCTTCTCCGGCGGACTCGACACCTCCGTCGCGGTCGCGTGGATGCGCGACAAGGGCGCCGTTCCGTGCACCTACACCGCCGACATCGGCCAGTACGACGAGCCCGACATCGCCTCGGTGCCCGGCCGCGCGAAGGCTTACGGTGCGGAGCTCGCGCGCCTGGTCGACTGCCGGGCGGCGCTGGTCGAGGAGGGCCTGGCGGCGCTCACCTGCGGGGCGTTCCACATCCGCTCGGGCGGGCGGGCCTACTTCAACACCACGCCGCTGGGCCGGGCCGTCACCGGCACCCTGCTGGTCCGCGCGATGCTCGAGGACGACGTACAGATCTGGGGCGACGGCTCGACCTTCAAGGGCAACGACATCGAGCGGTTCTACCGGTACGGCCTGCTGGCCAACCCGCACCTGCGGATCTACAAGCCGTGGCTCGACGCCGACTTCGTGACCGAGCTCGGCGGCCGCAAGGAGATGTCGGAGTGGCTGGTCGCCCACGACCTGCCCTACCGCGACAGCACCGAGAAGGCGTACTCCACCGACGCCAACATCTGGGGCGCCACCCACGAGGCGAAGACCCTTGAGCACCTGGACACGGGCGTGGAGACCGTGGAGCCGATCATGGGCGTCCGGTTCTGGGACCCCGCGGTCGAGATCCTCACCGAGGACGTGACGATCGGCTTCGACCAGGGCCGCCCGGTCACGATCGACGGCAAGGAGTTCGCCTCCCCCGTCGACCTGGTCATGGAGGCCAACGCCATCGGCGGCCGGCACGGCATGGGCATGTCCGACCAGATCGAGAACCGGATCATCGAGGCCAAGAGCCGCGGCATCTACGAGGCGCCCGGCATGGCGCTCCTGCACACCGCGTACGAGCGCCTCGTCAACGCGATCCACAACGAGGACACCCTCGCCCAGTACTACAACGAGGGACGGCGCCTCGGCCGGCTGATGTACGAGGGCCGCTGGCTCGACCCGCAGGCCCTGATGGTGCGCGAGTCGCTGCAGCGCTGGGTCGGCGCGGCCGTCACCGGCGAGGTGACCCTGCGGCTGCGGCGCGGCGAGGACTACTCGATCCTCGACACCAGGGGCCCGGCGTTCAGCTACCACCCGGACAAGCTGTCCATGGAGCGCACCGAGGACTCGGCGTTCGGCCCGGTGGACCGGATCGGCCAGCTCACCATGCGCAACCTCGACATCGCCGACTCGCGCGCCAAGCTGGAGCAGTACGCCGGGCTCGGCCTGATCGGCACCGGCAGCCCCTCCATCGGCGCCGCCCAGGCGGCCTCGACCGGACTGATCGGCACCATGCCGGAGATGCCGCAGGGCGGCGCCGAGGCCATCGCCTCCCGCGGTGAGGTGTCCGAGGACGACGAGCTGCTGGACCGCGCCGCGATGGAGTTCGGCACGGACTGACGTCCCACCGCGGCGCGACGGATGACTGGACCGGGCCGCCCCGGCGCTGTCGGCGCCGGGGCGGCCCATCAGTGGGTCCGGGCCGGTCGGTCGGTTCGAGCCGTTCTCCCGCTCGGCGGCGGGTTCAGCGGGCGGCCTCCGCGATCCGGACGCCGCGGCTGTCGCCTTCGGACAGGAACGCGGCCAGCGCCTCCCCCTCACCGGCCACGGCGGTACGGTCCGTCCGGGACAGGCCGTGCAGCGGGGTGACCGTCACGGTGCCGTCCTTGCCGACGGTCCAGGTGGCGGCGACCCGGCCGTCGACGAGGACGACCCGCTCACCGGCCACCGACAGACCGCGGTGGGCGTCGTCGATGATCCGGCCGCGGTCGTGGTACCCGAGGACGGCGTTGTCGAACGCCGGCAGGAACCTGACCGGGGCCGGGGTGCCGGGGTCGGGGCGCGGCGCCTCCGGCAGGTCCAGCAGTTCCCGGCCCCGTTCGTCGCGGAAGGCGACGAGCTCCTCCCGCAGCGCGGCGACCGCGGCGGGCAGACCCGCGAGGCCGCACCAGGCGCGCAGATCGGCCGAGGCGGCGGGACCGAACGCGGCCAGATAGCGCCGGACCAGCGCCCGGCCCACCGGATCGGAGCCGTCCGGGTCCGGCGGGTCGATGTCACGCCCCAGCCAGGCCGAGAGCATGACATTGCGTACTCCCGCTCTCGTACGCCAGAGCCCGCGCGGCGGGAGCTGCACCATCGGGACGAGGGCGGCGATCACCATCTCGCCGAGCGCCCGCGGTCCCGGCTCCGGCCAGCGCTCGGCGAGCACGCGCGCCAGCTCGGTCATCGAGCGGGGCACCCCGTCGGCCATGACCGCCCGGCCCGCCGCCGCGAGCTCGTCCAGATCGACTCCGGCCAGTTCGCGGCGGTAGGTCCCGAGGACCCGCTGCCGCAGCATGACGGCGTGCCGGGCCCGCCACGCCAGCGCGTCGTCGGCGGTGACCAGATGGACGGTGCGGCGCATCAGGTGCGTCCGCACCACCCTCCGCCCGGTGAGCAGGTCCGACAGCTCCGCCGGGTCGAACGCGCGCAGCCGGGACCAGAGCCCGACGAACGGTTCCTGGGGTTCCTGCGCCTGCAGCCCGCCGAGGTGCGCGACGGCGTCGAGCACCGGTACGCCGGCCCGGTCGAGCAGCAGCTGCCGGGCCAGCGTGGCGCGGTTGAGCGCCCGAGGGCCGAGAACGGTCGGGGCACTCACCAGCGTCACGTCGACTTCTGGCCGTCGAGCGACTCGCGCAGGATGTCCGCGTGCCCGGCGTGCTGTGCCGTCTCGGCGATGACGTGCGTCAGGACCCGGCGGGCGCTGCGCTGCGCCCCCGCCTCGTGCCAGGGCGCCGCCGGCAGGGGGTGTGTCACCGACAGGTCGGGGAGGGTGGTGACGATCTCCTCGCTCCGGGCGGCGACCTGCTCGTACCGCTTCAGGATCCCGGCCAGCGTCTCACCGGGCAGCATGCGGAAGTTGTCCTGGTGGTCGACGACCCACTGCGGGATCTCGCGGGCGGTACCGGCCCCGAGGTCGGCCCAGGTGACCCCGTCGGGCAGGTCGTAGCGCATCGCCGACGGGCCCTCCAGCACGAAGCGCAGCCAGCCCTCCTCGATGTACGCGACATGCTTGACCAGGCCCCCCAGGCTGAGCGCGCTGACCGTCGGAGTCTCACCGGCCTGCTCGTCGCTGAGTCCGCGGGTCGTGGCGGTCAGGGAGGCCCGGGCCGCCGCGAGCGCGGCGAGCAGGTCGGTCCGCTCCTCGTCGAGAGCGGGGCGGGACGTGGTCGTGGCGGTCACAGGGATCAACACCTTCTGGTCGTCGTGATGGTGGTTGTTGCTTTCGGGCACAGGACGACACTCGCAGGGATAGCGGTCAGGTCGTGTCCGCGACTCGGGGGACGATGGGGGCATGCCGAAGACATCCGCGCGACTGCTGTCGCTGCTCTCGCTGCTCCAGGCACGCCGGGACTGGCCCGGCGCGCTGCTGGCCGAGCGCCTCGACATCAGCCCACGCACCGTGCGCCGTGACGTCGACCGCCTGCGTGAACTCGGGTATCCGATCGTGGCGTTCAAGGGGCCCGACGGCGGGTACCGCCTCGACGCCGGTACGGAGCTGCCGCCGCTGTTGTTCGACGACGAGCAGGCCGTCGCCCTCGCCGTCGCGCTGCAGGTCGCGGCCGGCGCCGGTGCCGGCATCGGGGAGGCCGCGATGCGCGCGCTGACCACCGTGCGGCAGGTCATGCCCGCACGGCTGCGCCACCGCGTCGACACCCTTCGGGTCACCGCCGTCGAACGGCTCCCGCCCCGGCGGACGGAACCGCGGCTCGACAGCAAGGTGCTCCTGGCGCTCGGTGCCGCCGTCCATGCCCGTGAGGAGCTGCGTTTCGACTACGCCCCGGCCTACCGGCCCACGACCGGCGACGACCCTCTCCCGGCACCGCCGCGCAAGGTCCAGCCGCACCACCTCGTCACCTGGGGCGGGCGCTGGTATCTCGTCGCCTGGGACCTGGACCGCGAGGACTGGCGGACCTTCCGGGCCGACCGGATCACCCCGCGCGTCCCCACCGGGCCCCGCTTCGTCCCGCGCGAACTGCCCGGAGGTGACGTGGCCGCCTTCGTGGCCGCGAGGTTCCGGGGCGCCGACGGGTCCGGCGGTCCGCTCGGCCACCGCGACCCGGGCGGCTCCGGCGGCTGGCCGTGCCGCGGCGAGGTGATCCTCGGCCTGCCCGCCGCCGCCGTGGCCCCCTACACGCACGACGGAGTCGTCGAGGAACTCGGCCCCGACCGCTGCCGGCTCAGCCTGGGCTCGTGGTCATGGGTCGGTCTGGCCGCCGCCCTGGGCGGTTTCGACACCGACATCGAAGTCGTCGGCCCGGCCGAACTCAGGGACGCCTGCGCCCACTTGGCCCGCCGGTACACCGACGCCGCCACCACCGCACCGCTCGGCTGACGACCCATCCTGTGGGACCGGGTCGGTTCGACCGCGGAGCGGCGCACCGTCACCGCGCTGTACCGGGCGCCCGACGGGTTCGAGCCGCTCAGACGCCACGACCGCACCCGTCACCGCCTGCGGCTGCCGAACCTCTTCGGCGTCGGCTGACCATGCGTTCCGCGCTCAGGCGCCCGCCGTGGGCAGGAGTACCTCGAAGCGACAGCCGCCCGGGATGTTGCGCACGGTGGCGCGTCCCCGGTGGGCCTCGACGATGCCCTGGACGATGGCGAGTCCCAGACCGGCGCCGGCCGGGGGCGTGCGCGCGTCGGAGCCCCGCCAGCCCGTGTCGAAGACGCGTGGCAGGTCATGCTCGGGGATGCCGCCGCAACCGTCGGTGACGGACAGGACGACGCCGTCCCCGTCGGCGGAACGTCCGGCGGCCACCGCGACCGTGCCGTCGACCGGGGTCCGCCGGATCGCGTTGACCAGGAGGTTCCCCAGCACCCGGCTCATCTCCTTGCCGTCCACCTCGACCGGCACCGGCTCGACGGAGTCTCCCACCAGCCGTACGCCGTGCCGGCGGGCGAGCGGGTCCGCTCCGGCGAGGGCGTCGCCGACCAGGTCGTACAGCGAGATGCGGGACGGGGACAGGACCAGCGTCCCGGCGTGGATGCGGGAGAGTTCGAAGAGGTCGCCGACCATGTCGTTCAGGTGCTCGACCTCGGTGCGGATCTGGCGCAGGTAGCGCTGGGGGTCGGCGGCCACGCCGTCCTCCAGCGCCTCCGACATCGCGCGCAGCCCGGCGAGCGGGGTACGCAGGTCGTGCGAGATCCAGGCGACAAGTTCACGCCGGGAGGACTCCAGGGCGCGCTCGCGCATCCGGGACTCGGCGAGTCTGGCACTGGTGGCCGCCAACTCGCGGCTGACCGCGGCCAGTTCGGCGGTCGCCGGGACCTCGGGGGCGGTGAAGTCGCCGCCGTCGCCGAACGACCGGGCCGCCACGACGAGTTCACGGCTGCGGGCGACGACCCAGCGGCCCAGGAGCAGCGCGGTGGCCATGGAGACCACGGCCGCCATCGCGACGACCGTGGTGACGACGCTCAGATCGTGCGAGGACAGGAACATCGCCTGGGCCACGGCCAGTGTCCCGGAGAGCATCGCCGACACCGCCACGGCGGCCACCACGGCGAGCGACACGGTGAGCGAGCGGCGCCGGATCAGGCGCAGCGCGCCCGCTCCGGCCAGGCCCGCCGCCGCGGCGCCACCGAAGGCGTACAGCGCGATCAGCAGCATGTCACGCATCAGGTTCTCCGGGGATCGGGATCGGGTTCATACGGCTGGGCATGGCCCCAAGCCTCGCACCGCACCGCCGGCCGCGCCGCCCCCGAACCCGGACGTCCGTGTTCCGTAAGGAACCGTCCACGGGTCGCGCCGCGGATGAACCAATTTTTTTGCTTGCCTGCCGGGCAAAGAAGCACGTTTTTGGTGCGTGGGTGTGGCAGGTTGTACCCCAGCCGGTCCCGTCGCTTCCCCCCGTAGTGGCGGGCCCGGCGTTTTTCATGCCCGCACCCCTCCGTGCCCCGACGACGAGGGCGAGTGCCGGCCCCTCACTCGTCCGGAGTGGGCGGCCAGGTGGGGCGGTGCGCGGCGGGCAGCTCCAGCAGGGCCGAACCGACCGTGCGACGCACGGGCAGTATCTCCGTACTGCCGGTCAGGACGAGCAGTTCCGAGAGCCGGCGTCCCGCTCCGGCCAGGATGAGCTTGCCGTCCAGGCGCTTCAGCAGCCACCGGATCGCGAGCAGACAGTTCAGCCCGCGCGAGTCGCAGAAGACGAGAGCAGTCACGTCGAGGACCAGGTGCCGACGCCCGGCATCGACGATGGCGGCCAGCGTGCCCAGGAAGTACTCCTCGCAGGTCTGGTCGAGTTCCCCGCTGATCCGCAGCACCGCGCAGTGCTCGCTGGCGGTTATCTCGGTGATGGTCAGGCGGTGGGTCCGCGTGGACATCACACCTCCGTCCGTTCATCGCACGGAGGCCCGTTGCCGGCCTCGTCCGCACGTCGGCTCTGTCCGGATCGGGAGACGCCGGGAGCGGTCCCGCCGGGATCCTCACCGCGTCACCCGGCTCCGGTGCTGCGGGGCGCCGTAGGACGCGACGCCCGTATGCCAGCGTGTTCCCCGCATTCGAGCGGGCAACGGGGCGAGGGGAAACTCTTCGCCGATCACGAACTACGGATGGCCCACCGGGGCAGTGGTTCCCCGCCGCACCGGAGCGGACTTGCGTGGCACTCCCTTGGCGCCGGCTGCGGCGGCCCTCAAAAGGCGGCGGAAAGTGGGGCATTCCGCGTGACTCGGCGCGGGGCAGGCGGCGGCGTGCCGCAGCGAATCGCGCAGGACAGCGAGTTCCTGGATCGTCCTGTCCAGCTCGTCCGCCTTGGCGGCGAGCATCTGCCGGTCGATGCGCGGCTGCCCGTCCGGCGCCAGCATGCGTGCGATCTCGTCGAGCGAGAAGCCCGCGGTGCGCCCCAGCGCGATCAGCGCCAGGCGCTCCAGCACGGCGGGGTGGTACTGGCGGCGCAGACCCCGTCGCCCGACCGGGGCGATCAGGCCCTTCTCCTCGTAGAACCGCAGGGTCGAGGCGGGAACCCCGGCGCGGTGCGACACCTCGGCGATGTCCAATTCGGTCATGCTCTTGACCTCAAGTCGGCTTGAAGTAGCACGGTGTCATCCAGAGCCGGCCACGGCAAGCGGCGAGCGGCGAACGCCGAGCAACAGGCGAAGAGCAGAGGGGACGCATATGGACACCACGCGCGGGGACGAGACGCGTAAGGACGAGGACCAGAGGGCCCGTTGGAACGGGACCGCCGGCCATGCCTGGGTCGAGGCCCAGAGTGTGATCGACGAGTTGTTCAAACCCTTCGAGGAGCTACTCGTCGAGGCGGTCGCCGCCGGACACGGGCGGCGTGTCCTCGATGTCGGCTGCGGTACCGGCAGCACGACACTGGCCGTCGCGCGGCGGATCGGTGCGTACGGTCCCGGCGGGGAAGGGCTCGACGCCGAGGGGATCGACGCCGAGGTGGGCTGCGTCGGGGTCGACGTCTCCGAGCCGATGATCACGGCCGCCCGGGCCCGTGCCGAGCGGGCGGGCGCCGAACGGGCGGGCGCTGCGGGGACGGGGGCCCTGGGAGCGGAGGCAATGGGGGCGGAGACGGTGCGGGGAGGTCCGCCGGTTTCCTTCGTGCTGGCCGACGCGCAGGAGCACGCCTTCGAGCCCGGCACCTTCGACACGGTGATCTCGCGCTTCGGGGTGATGTTCTTCCGGGATGCCGTCCGGGCCTTCGCCAACCTGCGGCGGGCCGCGAGCGACAACGCCGGGCTCACCTGCATCACGTGGCGGGGCCCGGAGGAGAATCCGTTCATGACCACGGCCGAACGCGCCGCGCGGCCGCTCATGCCGGACCTGCCCGTCCGGCGTCCGGACGAGCCGGGGCAGTTCGCCTTCGCCGATCCGGCCCGGGTCCGCCGCATCCTGGAGGACAGCGGCTGGACCGGAGTCGACATCCGGCCGCTCGACGTGGTCTGCACCCTGCCCGAGAGCGAACTGGTCCCCTACTTCAGCCGGTTCGGCCCGCTCGGCCTGATCCTGCGCGAAGCGGACGAGCGGACCCGCGCGCGCGTCGTCGAAGCGGTCCGTGCCGCGTTCGACCCGTTCGTGCGGGGTCCGGAGGTCCGCTTCACCGCCGCCTGCTGGACCGTCAGGGCCACGGCGGGCGGGTCTCCCGCCTGAGAGGCGCGACGACGGGCTGCTGAGGCCGTCGCTCAGTCGCGTTCGGCGGTCCAGGTGACGTGCGGGGGAACGACCCGCGCGCACAGGGGTCCGCCCTCGGCGTCGGTCAGCCCGAGGCGTGCCACCAGCAGGCCCTTCTGTGCCGCCTCGGCGAGCACGTCGGCGGGAACCATGTCGAGCATGAGCTTGGCGCGCCGGAACATCGTGAAGACGCCCGCGTCGTCGACCGTGCCCCAGGACAGGTAGATGAACCGCCGGCCCAGGCGGTCCTGTACGTAGGGGCCCCGCACGTCGGTGCCGGTCGGGGTCGCCGTCGCGGTGCACTCCAGGGTCCAGGTCGCCGACTCGGCGTCGCCGGGGTGGGGTTCGAGGAGCTCGCCCGGGCGGTCGCGGCGTTGTACGGCGACGTGGAGGTTGTGGTGTCCCTCCGGGACCTTGGCGGGGCCGGGCAGGTCGACGGCGTCGATACGGATGCGCATGTCGGCCATCATGCCGCCGTGGCCGGCGGCGTGTGGCCGGGGGTGCCTTTGGGTGGGTGGGGGTGTGTTGTGGCTGGTCGCGCCGTTCCTCGCGCCCCCTTCGGGGCGACCGTGCGTCGTGTGCCGCGGGTGCGTCGTGGTTGATCGCGCCGTTCCCCGCGCCCCCTACGGGGCGACCGTGCCTCGTGCTCTGCGGGTGCGCCGTTCCTCGCGCCCCTAGAGGGGCGGCGGTGCAGTGGGTAGGTTTGGGAGGATTTGGGATGGCGTCAGCGGGAGGGTTCGGTAGCGGGTGCCTGTGGCGTGGTGGGTGGCGTTGGCGATGGCGGCCGCCGTGCCCACGATGCCGATCTCGCCGATGCCCTTGCTGCCCATCGGGTTGAGGTGGGGGTCGTCCTCCTCGATCCAGTGCGCCTCGATGTCCGGGACGTCGGCGTGGACCGGGACGTGGTAGGACGCCAGGTCGGTCTCGACGAAGGCGCCGGACGCCGCGTCCAGGGTGCTGCCCTCGGTCAGTGCCATGCCCAGGCCCATGGTCATGCCGCCGATGAACTGGGAGCGGGCGGTCCGTGCGTTGAGGATGCGTCCGGCGGCGTACACGCCCAGGAGGCGGCGTACCCGCACCTCCCCGCTCACCGTGTCGACGGTGACCTCGGCGAAGTGGGCGCCGAAGGCGTGCCTGGCGTAGTCGCTCTCGGCGTCGGCGCTGCCCGCCGTGTCGGCGTGTCCGTGGAGTCCGGCGTCCGGCAGGGGTCCGGTGTGCTCGGCCAGCCTCGCCGCCAGCCGCGTACACGCCTCGTGGACGGCCCAGCCCCAGGACGCCGTACCCGACGAGCCGCCGGCCAGCGGGGCCGAGGGCAGATCGCTGTTGCCCACGTCGGCGCGGACCCGGTCCAGGGGCACGCCGAGGGTGTCGGCGGCGATCTGGGCGAGGACGGTGCGGGCGCCGGTGCCGATGTCCGTGGCGTTGATGCGGACGGTGAAGCGGCCGTCGGGCAGTGCGTGGGCCGTCGCCCGTGCGGGGCTGACCATGACCGGATAGGTGGCGGCGGCCACGCCCGTACCGACGAGGAGCGGGCCCTCGGTACGGGACCGGGGGCGCGGGTCCCGCCGGGCCCAGTCGAAGCGCCGGGCGCCCTCCCGCAGGCATTCGACCAGGTGGCGGCTGCTGAAGGGCCGGCCGCTGTCGGGTTCGACCGCCGGCTCGTTGGCGATGCGCAGTTCGACCGGGTCCACGCCCGCCGCGACGGCGAGTTCGTCCATGGCGGACTCCAGGGCGAACATGCCCGGTGCCTCGCCGGGCGCCCGCATCCAGGACGGGCTCGGCACGTCCAGCGGGACCACCCGGTGGGTGGTGAGCCGGTGGGGTGCCGCGTACATGATCCGGCTGGGCACGGCGGCCTGCTCGACGAACTCCTTGATGCGGGAGGTGTGGGTGGTGACCTCGTGGAGGGACGAGACGAGGATTCCGTCCGCCGTGGCGCCGAGACGGAACCGGTGCAGGGTGGGCGCCCGGTGGCCGACGACGTCGGCCATGAGACGCCGGGGCAGTGCCACGGTGACGGGGCGGCCGGTCGCCAGCGTCGCCATGACGGCGAGCACCACGTGCGGGCGCGGAGTGCCCTTGGACCCGAACCCGCCGCCGACGTGTTCGCTGACGACGGTGATGTCGTCCTCGGGGATCCGGAACAGCGACGCCAGGGTGGCGCGGACGGTCGTGGCGCCCTGGCTGGAGTCGTGCACGAGGAGTCTGCCGTCGTTCCAGTGGGCGGTGGCGGCGTGCGGCTCCATGGGGTGGTTGTGCAGCGGCGGGACCCGGTAGCGGGCGTCGACGCGCACGTCCGCCGTCGCGAACGCCGCCTCGGGATCGCCCTGTTCGCGGTGGGCGGGGTGGCCGCCGTTGGCCTCGTCGGGTGTGCGGGCGTCCGGGTGGTCCTCGGTCAGGGTCACGTCGTGTTCCTCGACGTCGTACGCGACGCGGACCGCGGCGGCGCCCGCGCGGGCCGCCTCCAGGGTCTCGGCGACGACGAGGGCGACGAACCAGCCGTGGTGCGGCACGCGCGCGTCCTGCAGGACGGCGAGTGTGGGGTCGTCCGCGGGGGCCAGCCCGGGCGCGTCGGTGTGGCTGAGCACCGTGCGGACCCCGGGCAGGGCCAGGGCGGCCTCGGTGTCGACCGTACGGATCGCGCCCCGGGTGATCCCGGCGGCCACCGGCCAGGCATGGAGGCGGCCGGGCACGGTCTGTTCGGCGGCGTAGCGGGCACGGCCGGTGACCTTGTCCCGGCCCTCCCGGCGCTCGGCGGGAGCGCCCAGCGTGGTGCCGGTGTCGGCCATCCTGCTCCTCCTGGTGGTGTGTTGCGGTCGGGCGGGTGCGGCGCCTGCCGGCCGGGGCCCGGGTTCAGTTCGCGGCGGGCGGTGCCAGCCGTTGCAGGGCGTCCACCGCGAGGTTGCGGGCGAGGCGGACCTTGAAGGCGTTGTCCCGCAGCGGTTCGGCCGCGGCGAGTTCGAGGTCCGCGGCCCGCTCGAACGCGGCCGTCGTCGGGGCGGCGCCCAGCAGTGCCTGCTCCGCCCGCCGCGCCCGCCAGGGACGGTGGGCCAGTCCCCCGAAGGCGAGGCCGGCGTGACGCACGACGCCGTCCCGCACGCCGAGCACGGCGGCGACGGAGGCGAGGGCGAAGGCGTACGAGGCCCGGTCCCGGGCCTTGCGGTACAGCGAGGGCAGCCCGGCCGGGGCCGCGGGCAGGAGCACCCCGGTGATCAGCTCACCGGGGCGGATCACGGTGTCCTGTTCAGGACGGTCCCCGGGCAGCCGGTGGAACTCGGCGGCGGCCACGGTCCGCGGCCCGTCGGCCCCGTACAGCTCGATGTCCGCGTCCAGGGCCGCCAGTGCCACGGCCAGGTCGGACGGATGGGTGGCGATGCACTGCGGGGAGTGCCCGAGCACCGCGTGGTCGCGGTGTACGCCGTCCCGGGCCGCGCAGCCCGAGCCGGGGGTGCGCTTGTTGCAGGGTCTGCCGGTGTCCTGGAAGTACGGGCAGCGGGTGCGCTGAAGGAGGTTGCCGCCGGTCGTCGCCGCGTTGCGGAGCTGTCCGGAGGCCCCCGCCAGGAGTGCCTGCGAGAGCGCCGGCCAGCGCTCGCGGACCGCGGGGTGGGCGGCGAGGTCGCTGTTGCGGACCGTGGCACCGATCCGCAGCGATCCGCCGGGCAGCTCGTCCACCGTGTCGAGGGGCAGCCGGCTGACGTCGACGAGGGCGGTCGGTTCCTCCACGCCGAGCTTCATCAGGTCGACCAGGTTGGTGCCGCCGCCGAGGTAGCGGGCGCCGGAGTGTGCCGCGTGCAGCTCGGCGGCCTCCTCGACGCTGCGGGCCCGTGTGTAGGCGAAGGGCTTCACCGGATCACGTCCTCTACGGCCCGCACGATGTTCGGGTAGGCGCCGCAGCGGCAGAGGTTGCCGCTGAGCCGTTCGCGGATCTCGTCCGGGCCGAGCGGGACGGGCTGCCCGGACGGCGCCGCGGGGTCCGTCACGTGGGAGGGGTGACCGGCCTGCGCCTCGGCCACCGCGCCGACGGCGCTGCAGAGCTGTCCCGGCGTGCAGTAGCCGCACTGGAAGGCGTCACGGTCCAGGAAGGCCCGCTGCAGCGGGTGCGGTTCACCCCCACTGCCGTCGTCACCGTCGTCGCCGGAAAGTCCCTCCACCGTAGTGATGTCGCAGCCGTCCTGGGCCACCGCGGGCAGCAGACAGCTGTTCACCCGGCGGCCGTCCACCAGGACCGTACAGGCGCCGCACTGACCGTGGTCGCAGCCCTTCTTGGCGCCGGTGAGGCGGAGCTGTTCACGGAGCACGTCCAGCAGGACCGAGCGGTGGTCGACGGTGAGCGTGTGCGGCGTGCCGTTCACCCGCAGCACCACCTCGGAGTGATGGCGACCGGGTGACCCGAGGGGGCCGCGTTCCGCGCCGCCGTGCCCGGCCGGGGCGGGTGGTTCACCGGGGGTCGCGAGGTCCGCGCTCCGGGGGCGAGGGGCCCCGTCGTCCGTACCCGCGCTGTCTTTTCGGCTGCCCATGCTGTTGCTGACCTTCCGACGGCACTCGGAACCACGCGGCTCACGTATCCAGGCTGCGGCTCCCCACACATTCCCGCATGCCGGGCGAGCGCGGACGGGCGGATGCGGGCCGGCGGGCGGCGGCCCGCGGGAGGCGGTACGGCCCTTCCCACGGCCGGACCCCCCGTCAGCCTCCGGCGGCCGCCGTCACCGTCGCCGGGTCCTCCCCCGTCAGTTCCACGATGCGGTGGGGCGGTACGCCCGCGGCCAGCGCCCGCCCGATCAGGCCGTCCCGGCCGTCCGCGCAGTCGCGGTAGGACAGCAGTTCCTCCTCGATCCGGGCGAGGGCCGCCTGGCCCGAGCGCCCGCGTACCCGGTTCAGTTCCTCGTCACTGAGCGGCACCGGCAGGCGTTCCGCGCCCTCGGGAACCGCCGCGGTCTCCTCCGGCGGCAGCAGGCGCAGCTCGGGGGCCGTCGGCGTGCTTCCCTGGGCCTCCAGCCATGCCCGTACCGCGGTGGTCTCCATGAAGGCGAGGTCGCCGACGGCGGCCGGTGGCACGCCGAGCCGCAGGGCCGGGTCGTCGAGCAGGAACAGATAGGCGTCGTCGGTCATGCGCGGATCCTTCTCGGGTGGGGAGCGATCGACGCCCCTCTACCCCGCCGTGACGGGATTACCGCCTGCGGAGCACGGCCGGGGCGAAGGGACCGCCCGCGCGGGGGCGTTGTCCGTGGACCTGTCGTCGCCGACCGGCGAAAGAAATTGAAGACTGTACCGAGTAAGACATTTCCAGATTTTATGAATAACTCCCGACAAACCGGACACTCGTAGCGATGCAGAGAAGAACACGTCTCTCTCGAAAAGGGGATGGTGGTATGTCTTCCACCGAGTTTCTGACCGGCGAGCTCACCGAGGTCCAGCACCTGGACGTCGAGGCGGCTCTCGACCCGACTGAAGCCGACGGCTCCTACCGTGACAGCCGCGAGTGCGCGGCTCTGGCCCTGATCGAAGGGGCGGGCAAGCTGCTCCTGTCGCCTCCGACTCCTCGCCCGAAGAAGGGCTGACGGGGGACACCGCATGAACCAGTCTGGCACTTCGACCCGTCTGACGGGCGCGGTGCAGGGCCTCACGTCGGAACTGGTCTCCGCTCTTCGGAGCGGGGGCCCGTTTCGGTTGGCCGGCAGCGTCACGAGCGTCACGGGGACCGACGGACCCGAGGAGGCCGACGGCCTCGCCCTCGCCGCCGTACGGGTGATGGGGGCCGACGCCGTCCTGCCGAGCGTCCTGCGCGGCACGTCTCCCGAACCCGACGATCTCGCCGTGTTCAGCAGGGCCGTCCACGCCTATCCGCCCCCCGCGAACGCGTCCCCCACCTCCGTGTGGAGTCACTGGGCCATGCAACGCGCGCTTCTCGGACTGGACGCGTCCTTCGACGGCGCGCCGGCCCACGAGAGGGAGCCGCAGGCGGCCTGGCTCGACGACGCCCCGTGGCAACTGCTGACCCATCAACTCGCCGTACTGGCACCCCTCGCGGTCCCGGCCGGCGACTGCGCGGTGGCACGCGTCGCCCGCGGTCGCCCCGTCGACGTCGCCCGGGGATTCGTCCGGGCGGTCCGTCGCCGCGACTGGCTGCAGGCAGCGGGCGCCGGCCGCTGGCTGGTCCTCCTGGACGAGGTGCCGCCGACGCTCGGCCTGGAGACCGGACTCGAATTCGTGGCGCAGATGGGCGGCGAGGATCCACGGGTGGCGCTGCACATCGAGGCGGCGCGGCTGATGCGGTCCGGAGTACGGGTGTGACGGCCCTCGACGGACAGGTCGCCCGCGGGCAGGGGACGCGCGGACAGGTGGCCCGCGAGGGCCGAGCTATCGGCGAAGCCGCACTGGCCTGGGTGTCCGCGCACCGCGGCGAGTTCGCGCTCGGCGACGACGCGCTCGCCGAGCACGGCGACGTGAACCGCACCTGGAAGCCGCTCGGTGAACTGGCACAGGTGTGCGTCAGTGTCCGCCAGCACACCGAACCGGCCGATCCGCTCCATGAGATCGCCTCCGACCTGCTGGCCTTCGCCTGGCGGCAGACCGGGCAGGGCGGCCTCTTCCTGGAGCTGCAGCGTCTCGAACCGTTCGCGACCTACCCCCTGGAGATCTACGCGGCGTTCGCCTCGGCCGGCCTGCGGCACACCGGCTTCGAGCGGGCGACCGCGACGGTGGCCCGCACCCGCAGCTGGCAGGTGACGGAGCAGCTGCCCAACCGGCGCCTCGGCGTCCTCAACTCGGAGCGCCGCGGCGGTCTGGCACAGCACGACGAGGTGCCCCGCGCCCTGCGTCGCACCTGGCTGGGGGGTCTGCCGGAGCCCTGGACGTTCGAACGGGACGCCGGCTACACGGTGACCCACGTGATCTTCCACCTCACCAACTGGGGCCTGACCCCGCAGGCCGTTCCCCCGCAGGTCACGCACTACTTGAGGCACTGGCTGCCGGCCTGGCTCGACACCTGCCTCGACGACGGGCGGTGGGACCTGAGCTGCGAACTGCTGGCCGTGGCCGGCAGCCTGCCGGACCCGCCGGACCACGCCATGCTGCGGGACGCCTGGACCGCACTGGCACGGGCGCAGGACGCGTCCGGCGCCGTCCCGGAGGTCGGCTCCGGACGGGAAGGGCACCCGCCCGCAGACGACTTCACCGGCTGCTACCACTCGACCCTGATGGCGGTCTTCGCCGCCGCGCTGACCGCCGACCGCCCGCGCCCGAGCGCCGGGGCCGGCACGGTGGCGGGGAAGGTCTCCGCCCATGAGCACGTGGCGCGTCCGGGGCACGGTGGGCAAGGAGTGTCGAGATGACCAGTACCCGCCTCATCAACTCCGTCGGGATCGGCGCCCTGGAGTGGTTGCACGCCCACCGCGACGGGTTCCGGCTCGAAGAGGACGTCGACCCGGAAGTGGGCTTCCTGGAACGCTTCAAACCGGTCGGCGAACTGGCCCTCGTCTGCGCGGTGCTGTTCCGCGAAGGGGTGGCCGGGTCCCGACAGGCCCAGCTGGCCAGGCAGTTGATCGACCACGCCTGGCGCGACACGCTGGACGGCGGCCGGATGCTGGTCCGCGGCCAGCGCATCGAGCCCCTCTCCTCCATCCCCTTCGAGGTCTACCTCCCGTTCAAGGAACTGGGGTACGGCCACCCCGAGATCGAACGGACCTTCCGGCTGAACCACCGGCTGGAGAGCTACGCCGCACTGGAGATGACGCCGGTGCGCCGCCTCGGCCTGTCCGCGTTCCAGCGCCGCTTCGGGCTGCCGCCGCAGCCGCCCGAGTCCGAGATCCTCGGCAGGACATGGCTGGGGCGCACCCCCGAACCGTGGACCGTGGAGGGGCACACCGCCTACGACATCACCCACACCGTCTTCCACCTCACCAACTGGGGAGAGGACCCGGACGGCCTGCCCGCCCCGCTCGCCGGCTATCTCGCCACCTGGCTGCCGGCCTGGCTGGACGACTGGCTCGACCTGGAGCGCTGGGACCTGCTGGGCGAACTGCTCGTCGTCGACGCCTGTCTGCCACGCCCCACACTGGACGAGCGTGCCTGGGAGGGCTTCGCCGCCGCCCAGCAGCCCGACGGGGCGATGCCCGCCATGCGCACGATGCCGGAAGCCGAACCCGACGAGCTGTTCGACCTCATCTACCATCCGACACTGGTCGCCGCCTTCGCCTCCGTGCTGGCCACCTCCCGCGTGCTCACCGAACTGGCGCACGCACCGGCATGACTCCCCGATCCGCACCCTGGCCCGGTGACCCGTTCCCCGTCACCGGCGAACTCCCGCCCCGGCCCCCGACGGCACGGACGCACCCGGACGGCGAGCCGGTGGCGCGGCGGCTCGACGACGCCGTCGGCCTGGTGGACGCGCCCGACGTCGTCTTCGCCCTCTCCCGGGACGGCCGCCGCACCGTGCGCAGCGGTGGCAGCGGGCCGCCTCCGTCCGTTCCCCGCGACCAGCTGCGCTACGAGATCGGTTCGGCCTCCAAGACGTTCACCGGACTGCTCTTCGCCCAGCTCACGCAGACGGGCCTCCTGTCCGCCGGCGAACCGGCCGTCACCTGCCTCGACCCCGCCCGGCGGACCGGCCGGGACCCCGTCACCCTCGCGCATCTGATCACCCACACCTCCGGACTGCCCGCCCTGCCCGCCGACTTCTACCCGCGCGCGCTGCCCAACTGGCGCACCGACCCCTACGCCGGATACCCGGACCGGCGCGTGGTGGACGCCTTTCTGCGCCGTCGGCAGCCGCGGCGGCCCGGCGCGCGCTGGCGCTACTCCAACTTCGGGGTCGCCGTACTGGGGCACGCCCTGTCCGCCGCCACCTCGACCCCCTGGGACGACCTGCTCACGCGTCAGGTGCTGTGGCCGCTCCAGTTGCGCGGCACCGCCCTGCGGCCCGCCGGGCCGGACACCGACGCCACCGGACACCGTAAGGACGGTTCGACGCCGACGCCCCCGCTGACCATCGGCGGGTTCCGGTCGGCCGGCGCGGTCCGGGCCACCCCGCACGACCTGCTGACGTTCCTCGAAGCCCACCTCGACCCGGCGGGTCACCCCCTGGCCGGTGCGCTGCGGGCGGTACGCCGCCCGGTCCTGCGGCGCGGGTGGGGGCACCGGCACGTGCACACGGTGGGCTGGTTCCAGCACCCCACCGGGCACGGCCCCATGTACTTCCACTGCGGGGCCACCCTCGGCCAGCAGGCGTTCCTGGGCTTCCGGCCCGACACCGGGACGGCCCTGGCCGCCGTGTGCACCCGCCGCTTCCGCAGCCAGGACGCCTTCGTGGCGACGGCGTACGCGCTGCTCGCGGCGGGGTGAGGGGGGCCGGTCCGTGGACCGGCCCCCCTCACCCCGCTGCACCGCCCCGCAGGTGGTGTGTTCAGACGCGCTGCCACAGGGCCGGTGTCAGGGCCGGCTGCCACACCCCCTGGGCCTGGTGCGTCTGCAGGCACTCGTAGGTGACACCGTCCTGGGTCACCCGTACGCCGGTCCCGTAGACCTTGCCCGCGCTCCAGCTGCCCGAGGGGCCGTCCTGCGGGCCCGGCGTGCCCTCACCCGTGGCGGTCTTGAGCGTGAGCCCGAACTCGGTGAGCAGCGGGTTGACGGGCTGGTAGAAGGTGACTCCGCCGTTCTTGCAGTCGCCCGAGCCCCCGGAGGTGACACCCTGCGCCTGGGTTCCCGAGAGGTAGGGGCCGCCCGAGTCGCCGGGTTCCGCGCACACCGTCGTGCGCGTCACTCCGTCGACGACACCTTCCGCGTAGTTCACGCTGGTGTTGTGCTGCTCGATCGTTCCGCAGTGCCAGCCGGTGGTGGAGCCGGACCGGCAGATCGCCGCGCCCACCAGTGCCTCCACCGAACCGGTCACCTGTACGTTCGTCTCACCTTCGCCCTTGACGGTGGGCGTGGCGGTCCATTCGCTGGTGACGCTCACCCAGGACATGTCCTTGGCGGGGAAGACCGACGCCTCGAAGGTGCCCTGCGCGACCTTGTTGAAGCCGGTGGTCTTCGCCCCCGGCTTCCCGCAGTGCCCGGCGCTGGCGAACCCCTGCTGCTCGGCCTTGGTCACCGAGAACCCCACGGAACAGCGGGACTTCTCGTCGATGTAGTACGCGTCACCGCCCCTGACGTCGTGCAGGGCGCGGGGCCGGTCCGCCGACACCTTGACCTCCACGAGCCGCCGGTCGACCCCGGCGGCCGCGATCAGCCTGTCGGCCGCCGCGGCGCTCGTCGCCTGCACCGTCACCCGGTTGGTCCGTACGTCGACGTACCTGACCGGTGTGTCGAGGGTCCTGTCCACCGCGGCGGCGTCGAGTCTCGCCTTGGTGGCCGACAGGTCCTTCAGCGCGTTCCTGACGACCTTCGCCTGCGCCCCGGCGGCCTTGATGGCGGCGACATGCGCGGCATCGGTGGTCGCGACGGTCAGGCCGGCGGAGGTCGTGCCGTGCACCCAGGCCCCCGCGAAGTGCCCGCCCAGCGCGTTCTGGAGGCGGCCGGCGCGCGTGCCCGCCTCCGCCTCGTTCACCAGCCGAGCCTTCGCCTGCGCGTCCGTCAGCCGCAGGTCGCGCCGCAGCGCGCGCAGCAGCGCCGAGGACGGCTTGTCGGCACCGAGCGTCTGCGCGGCGGACGGGGAGGGCGCCGGCGCGGGGGGTTCGACGGCCGCGGCCGCGGGCAGCCCCGTGAGCACGAGTGCGCCGAGCACGGTCAGGGCGGTCCGGGCGGTTCTGCCGGCGTGTCTGTGCACCATCGGGTGACTCCTCGTTCTCGGGGTTCTCGGGGTTCTCGGGGTTTCGGGACCTCGGTGTCTCGGTGTCTCGGGGTCCCGGGGGTGCGCCGGGGTCCGGTGTGGTTCGCTTCGATCCGGTGGCGGACGGGCGTCGAGAACCAGACCTTGCCGACGCGGACTCAGAAAATGTCCACTTGCCGTCGGTTCGGCGCTTCGGACCACACGAACGACCCGCCCGGCGCAGTGCCGGACGCCGATCGGGGGTGGACGGGCCGCCCGGTCAGGCGGGCTGGAGGCCCGGGTTGCCCGACTCGGTCACGAAGGACGCGGCGGTCGTGACCGGCGCGCCCGGCGTCGTCACGGCGGAGACCGTACGGAAGTCGGCCCGGGCCTGCTCACGGTCCAGGGCGACCCGCACATAGCCGCGCCGACCGTTGTAGAACTTCAGGTGCGGGTTGGCCTTGTGGTAGGTCTCCCAGTTGGCGGGCTTGTCCGCGCCGTCCTTGCCGCTGGCGACCGAGGTGGCGACGATCTCCGTGCCGAGCGTCCTGGACGCCGGATCGTCGAAGTCGTCCTTGATGTCGAAGGCGTACCCCACGTGCACGTCGCCCGTCATGACGACCAGGTTGTCGACCCCGGCCGAGCGCGCACCGTCCAGGACCCGCCGGCGCGAGGCCCGGTAGCCGTCCCAGGCGTCCATGGACATCTTCGCCTCGGCGGTCAGGTCGAACTTGCGCTGCGAGAAGCACACCTGCTGCGCCATGACGTTCCAGTGGGCCTGCGAGGCCCGCCAGCCGTCGATCAGCCAGTCCTCCTGCTTCGCCCCCGTGATCGAGCGCGCCGGATCGTCCGATTCGGGGCCGGGAGCGTGTCTGCTGTCCCCGTATGCCTGGTCGGAGCGGTACTGGCGGGTGTCGAGGACGTCGAACTGCGCGAGCGTGCCCCACTGGAGGCGGCGGTAGAGCTGCATGTCCGGGCCGTCGGGCTGCTGCGCCCGGCGCAGGGGCTGGTTCTCCCAGTGCGCCCGGTAGGCGGCCGCGCGCCGCAGCAGGAACTCCTGCGGCGGGTCGTCGTTCTCGCTGATGGCGCCCGCGTAGTTGTTCTCGGTCTCGTGGTCGTCCCAGGTGACGACGAACGGATGCGTCGCGTGCGCCGCCCGCAGGTCCGGATCGCTCTTGTAGAGCGCGTACCGCAGCCGGTAGTCCTCCAGCGTCTTGACCTCCCGGTTGTAGAGGTCGGGCAGCTTCCGGTCGGTGTAGTCGCGCGCGCCACCCGCCGAGTCCACGGCGTACTCGTACAGATAGTCACCGAGGTGGAAGACCACGTCGACGTCGTCCTCGGCCAGATGGCGGTGCACCGTGAAGTAGCCGTCGTGGTACGCCTGGCAGGCCACGGCCGCGTAGGTGAGCCGCGTGGTGGCGGCCGTGGCGGCCGGCGCCGTCCGGGTGCGGCCGGTCTCGCTGATCCAGGTGCCGGTCCTGAACCGGTAGTAGTACTCACGGCCGGGGTCCAGGTCGTCGACCTCGACGTGCAGGCTGTGGTTGTACTCCGGGTAGGCGATGGCCGTGCCCCTGCGGACGACGAAGATGAACATGTCGTCGATGGCCACCTCCCACTTGACGGCCACGTACTTCTCGGCCAGGCCCCCGCCCGGCTCGTACGGCTCGGGCGCGAGCCGGGTCCACAGCAGCACGGAGTCGGGCAGCGGGTCTCCGGAGGCGATGCCGAGCGTGAACGGATCGGTGCCGATCCTCGCCGCGTCGAGCTCGGTGCCGGCGGCCACGCCCCTGGCCGGCAGGTTGGCGGAGAAGGCCAGGGCGGCGGCCGCGGCGGTGACCGTGAAGAAGCGGCGGCGCCCGAAGTGCCGCGCGGCGGCGACCAGTTCGGGGTCGTGTCGTGACGAGGTGTCCTGCGTCAGCGATCTGCGACGGCCTGCCGGGGCCATAGAAGGCTCCTCTCGCGGTTGACGGCACAACGGACCCACGAGCCGCGTACGGCGGCGCCGCAGCACAGTGGATCACCGCATGCTAAACAGATAAAGCTCACAAATACGGCAGGCAGGGATCTTGCGGGCATCCGCGCCGCGGACCCGGAAGGGCCGACGCGTCACGCCGTACGGCCGGGCGCGTTCGGCCGTACGGCGGGTCGCCGTACGGCCGGACCGGCAACCTCCGCTTGTCGTCGAGCTCTTGACCGGTTGCGGATCACAACCCGGGGTAGGCGGAGACACCGTACGAGCACAGGTGAACGTACGAGCACGAGTGGAAGTGGAAGGGGAGGCGCGTCGTGACAGCGCGAGGCAGAGTGACGGGGACGACCGAGACATCCGAGCTGGGCACCTTGGAGCGCGGCACCAGGCAACGCGGACAACTGCGGGTCCGTCTGATGGACATCGCGTGGACCGCGCTGTGCACCGTCCTGGCCCTGTGGGCCGTGTGGAGCGTTCTCGGCGCCACGAACGGGACGACCGACTGGGCCTACGCGGCCGTGGCCTGGGTCCTCCTCGCCATCGCCCTGGCCCTGCGGGTGGCGACCATCCGCCGGCGGGCGCGGGTCTGACCGAGGGTGAGGGAGTGACACATGGAACGCGTCAACACCTTTCTCGGCAAGCACGTGTGGCTGCAGTTCGCGCTGTCGGTCCTGGCCGCGAGCGCTCTGGTCGTGCTCCTGTTCCCGGGGGACTCCGTGCTCTCCGTCGTGTCCCGCACGGCCCTGATGTCGGTCGGAGGCATCGCCGTCCTGCTCGTCGTGCGACGCAAGGAGAAGCGTGCCGCCGGCAGCACGGACGGGCTCGTCGTGCTGGACCGGAAGCTGCGCAGGGGTGACGTGCCCGTCGACCCGGCGGAACGCGAGGCCATGCGCGAACTGGTGGACCAGCGGCTGCACCGCACGCGTCACCGCGTGGCGGCCCTGGTCCTCATCGGTGTCCTCTTCGGCTCGGTCACCGTCCTGACGGCCCTGACCGGCGGGCTGCGCGCGACCATCGGTTTCGCCCTGTTCACCGTGGTCTTCCTCGGCTGGATGATCGCCGACAGCTCCACCCAGCGCCGCCACCTGAACACCATGGACGCGGCCCTGAAGTCCACCCGCCCGGCCCCGCAGCCACAGCTGTAGCCGCAGCCGGAGCCGGCCGAGCCGCTGACGGGTCGACGATCCGTCACGCCCTTTCCAGGGCCTGGTCCACGACCCCCGCGATCAGGTCGTGGACCAGGTACTCCCCCGGTGCGCGGTTCTCCTTGAGGCGGTTCAGGCCGGCGGGGCCGAACCAGGCGTAGGCCGAGTTCTTCGTCCACTCCAGGATCGGGTGGTCCAGGTCGCCGTCGACCTCGACCAGGAAATCGGCCTCGTGGCGCAGGCCGCCGCCGTCGTCGCCGGTCCAGGTGGAGACGGCGAGGAGCCGGCGCACCCGGCGCAGGCGCCAGCCGGTCTCCTCCCGCACCTCGCGGGCGAGGGCTCCCAGCAGGGTCTCCCCCGGCTCGACGTGGCCGCCCACGATGTCCCAGGTGTCGGGGTACAGCCGCCGGTCCGGACCACGTCTCTGTGCGAAGGCTTCACCCCGGCCGTTCAGGATCACCGCCCCGACGGTCCACACCTCCCCGTCCCCCGGCACGGGCACCTCGACACCGGGATCGACCACGACCGGCCGGCCGGCGGGGCGGTCCGGAGGCGTCCGGTCGGCGTCACTGCTCACGGTCAGTGTCCCGTGTGCTCCGTGTCCCATGTCTCGTGTCCCACGTCTCCAGGAGGTCGGTGGCCGCCCGGCGCAGCGAGGCGGGGGAGGCGTCGGTCGTGCAGGCCGTGAGCCGGTCGCGGACCGCCTCGCCGAGCGGGGGCAGCGCGCCGTCCGCCGCCCAGCGGGCGAGGCCCCTGACCGCTGACAGACGGACGTCCTCGTCCTCGTCGTCGAGCCCTCGCTCGAAGCGCCGTACGTCCTGCCGGGCGGTCCTGCCGTCTCTGGCGTCCTCCGGGTCCAGCAGGGACAGCGCGGCGGCCCGGACCTCGCCCGAGGAGGACGTGTCCGCCAGCCGGCGGACGGCGGGGAGTGCGCTGCGCAGACCGTGGACGGCGTTGCGCGTGCGCCGGGCCGGGTCCCTGCCGGACGCCAGATGGGAGGTCAGCGCCTCGGCCACGAAGACGCGTTCCCACGGGCGCAGACCTTCCTCGACGCACTTCCCCAGACCGTCGACGGCCCCGGCCCGGACCTCGGCCTCGGGATCGTCGAGCAGCGGGAAGAGCACCCACACCGCGTCCCACCGCCCCGCGCCGCCGATCGCCCTCGCGGCGGCCGCCCGGCTGGGCGCCGGTGCCCGCGTGTCGTCGAGGACTTCGCCGAGACGGTCCACGGCCTCCCGGGTGCCCAGGTCGCGCAGCACGGCCGCGGCCCGCCGACCGGCCTCGGGATCGCGCAGCCACCGCGCCGCGAGGTCTGTCGCGCGGGGCTCCTCCCGCGGGCCGAGACCCGTCAGCAGCGTGCCCGCCACCCGTGGGTCCAGCTCCGTCTCCAGGGCCGCGACCAGGGCGTCCCGCACCGCGGGCCGTTCCTGGCGCCGCACCAGATCCCACAGCCGCGTAGCCACCGCCTCCCGCACCACGGGGGACGGGTCGCCGAGTCCCACGAGCAGCGAATCGAGCACCTGCTCGACGTGGTCCCGGGGCAGCATGTCCAGGGCCGTCGCGCGGGCGGAGTCCTCGCCCTCCCGGGCCGTCCGCACCAACTCGGCCCGGACGTCCGGGTACCGGAAGAACTCGTACACCAGCTTCCTGGCGTGTGCCCACACCAGTTCCTCCGGATCGCCCAGGAGCCGCACCAGTGCCACGGCGTCGCCCGGCACGTCCAGTGCCGCCAGACCGGCCAGGGCGTTGATCCGCAGCCGGTGGTCCGGATCGCCGAGGAGGCTCGCGAAGGCAGCGGTGACCGCCGGGCCCTCCAGGCCGAGCCGGAGGGCCGCGAGCGAAGCCTGGCGCCGTACCCGCTGATCCTCGTCACGCATCAGGCCGGGCAGCACCTGGCCGCCGGCCTCCGCGACTCCCAGCCGGCCAAGTCCGAGAGCCGCCCCGGCGCGTACGGCGGACCGTGCGTCACCCGCCGCATCGACCAGTGCCCCGGCGTGCTCGGGCCGGCCGAGTCTGCCGAGTCCCTTCGCCGCCGCCGCGCGCCGCCCCGGATCCGCGCCGCGCACCTCCCGCAGGAAGAAGGCGATCTGTTCTTCCGCTCCCATGGCACCCCCGGGAAGGAAGACTCCCGGGAGACCGAGAGGTTGCCCGCCCGGCGGTCACGCGCCCGGTGTGCCGACCGTGGTCCGGCGACCCGGTCCCCGACGGCGAGCCGCCGGACCGTGTCGAATTCCGCGGCTCCCATGGGGACCGCCCCGGGAGCGCCTCTCTTGCCCGCACATGTGTACGGCCACACACCCCGTGACGAGCCGCACACCACGTGAGGTCCCAGGAACTCGGGGAAGAAGAATCCAATGTCGATGGGAGGTTGCCGTGGATGGCGGAGATCTGGAACTAGGTGAGGTGCTGGCCGCTGCGGAGGCCGCGCCGCCCGGGGAGTCCGTTGACGTGGTGGCGCGCAACCTGCAGAAGCGGTTCGGCGCGGAGCATGTGTCCTTCCTGTTCCTCGACCTCATCGGTCAGAAGATGGTGCGGCTCGTCGCGGCCGCGGAGGGTGACGTCGCGGAGCCGGCCGAGCCCATAGAGCTGCAGGGGAGCGTCTACGACACGGTGCTGCGGACCCAGCGCCAGCATGTCGAGCCGGACGGAGAGGGCGAACAGCGCGTCATCACGCCCGTCAGCAACCGAGGGGACTGTCTCGGTGTACTGGAGGTGACCCTCCAGCACGCCGACGACACCGTGCTCAGGCAGGTCAGGGAAGCGGCGCACGCGCTGGCCTACATCATCGTCACGGACCGCCGCTTCACCGACCTGTACCACCTGACCCGGCGCACCACCAGGGCCAGCCTGGCCGCGGAGATCCAGCACCAGTTGCTGCCCACCGCGTCCAGTTGCGAGGCGGCGCAGTTCACCCTGGCCGCGGGGCTGATCCCGGCCGACGACATCGGTGGCGACACCTACGACTACACCCTGGACCGCGACACCCTGCATCTGTCGATCACCGACGCCATGGGTCACGACACCGAGTCCGCGCTGCTCGCCACCCTGCTGGTCGGTGCGCTGCGCGGGGCCCGCCGCAGTGGCTGCGACCCGGTCGCCCAGGCGCGCCAGGCCCATGAGGCCCTGCTGAAGCACAGCCGCGGCCTGGCCACCGGGCAGCTGCTGTGCATCGATCTCGCGACAGGTGCCTGCCGGCTGGTCAACGCCGGCCACCCCTGGCCGCTGCGCGTGCGCGACGGCGACGTCGAAGAGGTCCGGCTCGCCGTGAATTTGCCGTTCGGCGTGCCGGCGCCCATGCCCTACCGCGAGCAGGAGCTGAACCTGCGGGCCGGAGACCGGCTGATACTGCTCACCGACGGTATGCAGGAGCGCGCCGCCTCGGCGGTCGACCTGAGGGGGCTCGTCCGTGAGACGCGCGCGCTCCATCCCCGGGAGGCCGTCCGGACCCTGACGGCCGAGGTGTGGGAAGCGTGCCGGGGCGACCTGACCGACGACGCCACCGTCCTGGTACTGGACTGGCACGGCGCCCCTCGTCCCGTACCGGACACCGTTTCAGCGCGGTGACGGCGCACGGCACCGGCGCCGGCCGTACCGCCCGCGGGCCACGGCGGTGGAGCCCGCCACGGCCGGCGCCGTGATTGCGCCCGGCATCGGGGTACTGGGCACACGAGCAACGGGGTGTGTGGCCGTGGACCGCGTGGCCGCCCGGGTGATGAAGGGACCATTGTGGTTGATCCTCGGAAGGCGTCGGCCTCCAACAGCGAAGAAGACCCCACCGTCGAGGCGGAGCTGCTCGACGGGCTGCTGGTGGACGAGGAGCGCCCCGAGCAGCCCATCCTCCTGGACGGCGACGGCAAGCCCCTCGACACCTGGCGGGAGAACTATCCGTACGAGAAGAAGCTGCGCCGTCAGGCGTACGAACGGCAGAAGCGGATCCTGCAGATAGAGCTCCTCAAGCTGCAGAAGTGGGTGCGGGACACCGGCCAGCGGGTCGTCGTGGTGTGCGAGGGGCGCGACGCGGCGGGCAAGGGCGGCACCATCAAGCGGTTCACCGAGCGGCTGAACCCGCGCGGTGCCCATGTGGTGGCGCTGGACAAGCCCTCCGACAAGGAGGCCGGGCAGTGGTACTTCCAGCGTTATGTGCCGCATCTGCCGGGGCCCGGTGAGATCGTCTTCTTCGACCGGTCCTGGTACAACCGGGCCGGTGTCGAACGCGTCATGGGTTTCTGCACCCCGGCCGAGTACCGGCTCTTCCTGAAGCAGGCGCCCGTCTTCGAGAAGATGCTCACCGACGACGGGATCGTGCTGGTCAAGTTCTGGTTCTCGGTGTCACGCGGCGAGCAGCGCACCCGGTTCGCCATCCGCCAGGTCGATCCCGTCCGGCAGTGGAAGCTGTCCCCCACCGACCTGGCCTCCCTCGACCTGTGGGACGCGTACACCGAGGCGAAGGTGGACATGTTCCGCGCGACGGACACGCCGTACGCGCCGTGGACCGTCGTCAAGAGCAACGACAAGCGCCGGGGCCGCCTGGAGGCCATGCGTCATCTGCTGCTGCTCTGCGACTACGCGGCGAAGGACGAGGAGGCCGTCGGGGCGGCCGACCCGTACATCATCGGTGCCGCCGACACGTTGCTGGAGAGCGGGGAGGAGCCGACGGACCTCTCCCCCACACCGCTCTCACCGCACAGCGACGGACCCGGCCGGCACCCCGAGGAGCCGTCCGTCAGGTCTGCGGCTGGGTGAAGCGGATGCTGTTGCCGAAGGGGTCGCGGAGTCCGCAGTCGATGCCGTAAGGGCGCTCGGTGGGCTCCTCGGTGAACTCGACCCCCCGGCTCAGCAGTGCCTCGTACGTCTTGCGGCAGTCCTCCGTGCTGAAGATGAGGTGACCGCCCATGGCGCCCTTGGTCACCAGGTCGCGGACCTGCCGCGCCGTCTCCTCGGACAGCGCGGGCGGGCCCGGCTTCTCCAGCAGGATCTGGCGGTCCGGGTGGCCGGGGACATTGACGGTCAGCCAGCGCATGAAGCCGAGGTCGACATCGGCGTTGACTTCGAGGCCGAGCTTGCCGACGTAGAAGTCGAGGGCCTCGTCCTGGTCGAGTACGTAGATCTGCGAGTGCGTGATGGCGGTGAACATGTGTCTCACGCTACCGACGCGGGGGGACGGAAACTTATCCGAAACTGCTCTGCTCAGGCGCGCGGGCGCATCCACGCCATCGTGAAACAGGTCGGTACGCCCGCGGCCGGCGGTGCCTGCGTGTCCGCGGCCCGCCCGGCCACCTTGCGGTACGTCCGCGGCGACCGGCCGACGATGTCGCTGAACGTCCGGCTGAAGGTTCCCGGGCTGGCGAAACCGACGCCGAAGCAGATGTCCGTCACGCTGCGGTCGGTCTCCCGCAGCAGCGCCATCGCGCGCTCGACCCGGCGGCGCTGCAGATAGCGGTGCGGCGTCTCACCGAACGTGGCCCGGAAGGTGCGGGCGAAGTGCGCGGGGGACACATGGGCGATACGGGCCAGAGCCGGCACGTCCAGCGGCTGCGCGTAGGCACGGTCCATCGCGTCCCGCGCCCGCAGCATGCGGCGGTTGGTCTCCTCCGAGGCGCGGCTCACGGCGTCCGTCACACCACGGTTCCCGGCGCCCGCGGACGGACGGTCACCCGGCACGGTCGCCGCCGTCCCCGCAGGACTGCAGTCCCCGGAGGAGCAGGGCGACCAGTCGGCGGGGGTCGTAGCGGGGGTCGCTGTCCCGTCCGATGCAGAGGTTGCCGATGCCGCGCATCAGTTCGTAGGCGTGTGTGCCGGGTCTGATCTCGCCCTCCTCCACCGCCGCGTCCAGCAGGTCCGCGCAGACGGGCACCAGGCGGTCGAGGAAGTAGGAGTGCAGCGCGTCGAAGCCGCTGCTGTCCGACTGCATCGCGTTGGCGAGTCCGTGTTTCGTGACGAGGAAGTCGACGAAGAGGTCGACCCATTGACGCAGGGCCGAGAGCGGGGAGTCCGCCTCGGCCAGGAGGGCCGGACCGGCCTCGGCGCAGGCGTCGACCTGGTGGCGGTAGACCGCGACGACGAGGTCCGCCCGGGTCGGGAAGTGCCGGTAGATGGTCCCCATCCCGACGCCTGCCCGGGCCGCGATCTCGCGGATCGGCGCGTCGACGCCGGAGGTGACGAACACCGCGGCGGCCGCGGTGAGCAGGGTCTGCTGGTTGCGCCGGGCGTCGACCCGCTTGCTTCGGGCCGGCCCTTTCCCGGACTCGCCTGTAGTGGGCACGACGCACTCCTTCCGATGGCCGCGACGGCCGTTGACAAAACGGAACAGCGCTCCGTATATTAAACGGAACGGCGCTCCGCTTCAGCCTAACCGAAGCAGGGCACTCCGGGCACGCGCATCAGGCACGGATGTCAGGCGCGCGCTGCCCGGCGTGCGCCCAGGGCCGTCTTCCCGCCGCCGGCCGCAGGGCCCGGCGGCACATGTCTTGCACATGTCTTACACGAACGGGACCTACCTCATGACTGAACCGACCCAAGCAGCCGGCACCTCCGTCTCCCCCGTCCTCTCCGTCGCTCCGGTGGTGCTGCCCGCTCCGGGCCGGGCGGTGGACCTGCACCTGCGCGTCTCCGCGCCCGTGGACGGGAGCGACCTGCCGGTCATCCTCCTCTCGCACGGCCAGGGCTACTCGAACCACCTCTCCTCCCTGAACGGCTACGCGCCGCTCGCCCACTACTGGGCGGCGCACGGCTTCGTCGTCGTGCAGCCCACCCATCTGAGCTCCTCGACCCTGAACCTGCCCGCCGACACCCCCGGGGCTCCGCTGCACTGGCGGTCACGGGCCGAGGACCTGCGGTTCGTCCTGGACCGGCTCGACGCGATCGAGGCCGCCGTGCCGCAGCTGCTCGGACGGCTGGACCGGAGCAGGGTCGCCGTGGCCGGGCACTCGATGGGCGGGCACACCGCGAGCCTCCTGCTGGGTGCGCGCCTGACCGATCCGGACGACGGTACGGAGGTGGACCTCGCCGACCCCCGGATCAAGGCCGGTGTCCTCCTGGCCGCGCCGGGCAGGGGCGGCGACGCCCTCACGGAGTCCATCGCCGAGGGCCTCCCCTTCCTCCTGACCACGGACTTCTCACGGATGGCCACGCCCACCCTGGTGGTCGCGGGCGACAAGGACGACTCGGCCCACCTGACGAACGCGGGACCGGACTGGCACGCCGATCCGTACGTCCTCTCCCCCGGCCGCAAGTCGCTGCTCACGCTGTTCGGCGCGGAGCACGGACTCGGCGGGATCTCCGGTTACGACGTCGCCGAGACCACGGACGAGAACCCGGAGCGGGTCGCCGCGGTCCAGCGACTCACCTGGGCCTACCTCCGCAGCGAGCTCTACCCGGGAGACCCCGCCTGGCAGGCGGCGCGCGCCGACCTGACCAGCGGCCCCGACGCGCTCGGCAGGGTCGATTCCAAGTAGCGCCCGGGTTGACCGGCGGCACGTCGGGCTTGCGCAGCCGGTACAGCGGCGCACCGCCGGTCACCCACTCCACCGCCGCGGCGAGACGCGCCGCCTCCTGCTCGCCCCAGGGGGACACGTCGTCGAGAAGGGGCGGCCACCCGTTCGGCTCGTCGCCCCGCGCGCTCGCACCGATCGTTTTCTAGCGTCTCCCTGACGGTCGCCCCCCGGCCGGCCGCATCCGCCAGGAGGAGACGCCATGCCACGTCGTACCGCCGTCGCCGCAGGCATAGCCGCGGTCGTGTCCCTCGTACCGCTCGCCGGAACGGCCCACGCCCAGGACGTCGACTGCCGCGACTTCGCCTACCAGGAGGACGCGCAGTCCGTCTACAACCAGGACCCCACCGACCCCAACCGGCTCGACGAGGACCAGGGGGTGGACGACGGCATCGCCTGTGAGGTCCTGCCCCGCCGCACCGGCACCCTCACCAGCCCGGCCGCCAGTACCCTCCCCAGCCCGGTCGCCAGCCCGCCCTCCAGCGCTCCCGCAGGCACTCCGCTGAGTACGCCCGTCAGTACGTCCGCGAGCGCTCGGCCCACCCTCGGAGCGCGAGCCGGTGTCGGCGGGCCGTCCGACTCCCGGCCTTCCCACCGGGACGTCGTCATCGGGATCGGCCTCGGGGTCACCGCCCTGCTCACGGCCGCCGGCTACCTCGTCGCTCGCCGCCGCTCCTAGCCCGGCAGTCCTAGCCCGGCAGTCCTCCACGGCCCTTTCCCACCGGGACACGGGCCCACGGGGATCGGCCTCGTGGCCGGCACGGCGGGAGCGGCGGCGATCGGCGGGAGCCTGCTGGCCGCGGTGGTCGCACACCGGTTGCGGCGCCGAGCGGTGTTCTTCGTCGGATTCCTGCTGGCCGGGGCGCCGAAGTTCCTGATCCTCGCCGCCGACGCGCCGCTGGGCGCCGTGCTGACCGTGTTCGCCGTCAGCGGGCTCGGCGCGGGCTTCCTCAACCCGATCATCGGTGCCGTCCTCTTCGAGCGGGTGCCACGTCCGCTGCTGGGCCGGGTGGGCGCGCTCGGTGACTCCCTGGCCTGGTCCGGCATCCCCCTCGGCGGACTGATCGCGGGAGCGGCGGTGGCCGCCGTCGGGTCGGCGCCGGTGCTGCTGGCCGCCGGGGCCGCGTACTTCCTCACGACGACCCTGACCGGACTGCGGCCCGAGTGGCGCGAGATGGACCGCGGTCGCGGACGAGGCGCCGGCCGGCAGCAGGTCGAGGATCTGCCCGCGCCCCGGTCGCGCTCGGTGGAACAGACGGACGAGCCCAGGCCATGACTTGCTCGACCTATCGAGATTCGATAGATTCTTATCGCAAGTCGATTGAGTGAGTTGACTGACGTCGAGGGAGAGATGATGGGGAAGCTGACAGTGCTCGCCCTGCGCGCCGTGCTCGTGGCACTGGTGACCGGTTCGGTGTTCGTCCAGACGGTGATGGTGCCGTTGTTGGCCGCGGACATGGAGGAGCTGAACCGCGACTACGCCTACCTGCGCACCCCCTTCCTCACGATCACGGTCCTGGGTGTCGTGGCGGTCCAGGTCGTCCTCGTCTGCGTGTGGCGGCTGGTGACGATGGTGCGCCGCGGGACCGTGTTCTCCCCCGCCGCCTTCCGGTACGTCCACGTCGTGATCGGCGCGGTCGTGGCGGCCGCCCTGCTGCTGTTCGGGCTCGCGGTCCTCCTGGCGCCGGGCGAAGCCGTCGCCCCGGGCGTGGTCCTGCTGATCTGCGGGGCGGTGGTGGCGGTGCTGGGCGTCGCGCTCATCGTGCTCGTGCTGCGGATGCTGCTCGCCCAGGCCGTCGCCCGTGACGTCGAGGCGGCGCGGATGCGGGCCGAACTGGCCGAGGTGATCTGATGCCGATCGTCGTCGACATCGACGTGATGCTGGCCAGGCGGAAGATGTCCGTGGGCGAGCTCGCGGACCGCGTCGGGATCACCCCGGCCAATCTGGCGGTCCTCAAGAACGGCCGGGCCAAGGCCGTACGCTTCGCGACGCTCGCCGCGCTCTGCGAGGTGCTCGAGTGCCAGCCCGGAGACCTGCTGCGCTGGAAACCCGACGACGCCCAGCGCTCGGGCGACACGGCCGGAGACGGCTGACGGGCGCCCCACGGATCAGTCCGGCAGGCCGCGGAAGGTCGCCAGGAAGGTCTTCAGCGCCCGCTGGTTGGCCGCGGTGTCCCAGTCGGCGTCGGGAGTCGTCCAGCGGAGCGAGAACCCCTCACCGCCGCCGATGAGGAACCCACGGCCGAAGGTACGGACCCGCGTGCCCGCGGACTCGTCGACCCACTCCATGTCCGCGGCCTCGCGGCCCTGGTAGGTCGTCGCGCGGATCGCGCCCAGCCTGTCGTAGCCCGACCCCTGCCGCAGGCCGGGCTCGACGGTGTCCCGCCACACCGCGACCGGGTCGGAGCCGACCCGCGTGCTGTAGGTGACCGCCAGGTTCCGCGGATCGCCGTCGGCACCGAACACCACCCGGTAGGAACGGTCCTCGGCGCGGCCGGTGTCGAGTCGCTTCCAGCCCTCGGGCAGCGCGACGGCGAACCCTTCCCGCGCCGTGAAGACACGGAAGCCCGCGGGAAGGGCGCCGGAGCCGGACGGCGACGCCGAGGGCGGGGGCGGGGGCGAGGGTGACGAGGAGGCAGAAGAAGAGGCGGAGGGCGCGGGGGACGCGGACTCGGTGGGGGCCGCCGCGCCGGGGGGCTGCGTGCTCGCGCCGCCCACGTCCGCGGTCGGGAGTGCGGGCGCGGTACGGGAGGGCGCCGCGTCGGACGCCGAGGAATCGCTTGTGGAACGGTCACCGGTCATGGCGAGGGCGGTGACCGTCACGGCGACGGCCGCGACGGCGGCGGCCCCAACGAGCGTCGCGCGGCCGAGGTACGGTCTGCCCCCGGCCCTGCCCACGAGGCCGTGCTCCGAGGAGCCCGGCTGCGGAACGGCCAGCCGTACGTCCGGGTCCGCGTCCACGCCGGCGCCCGCGTGGGCTTCGTCCAGGACGCGCAGGAGGGCCTCACGGGCCGTCGGGCCGGTCGGCCGCTCACCCGGGTCCTTGCGGAGCAGCCCCTGCACGATCCCGGCGAGGGGGCCGGCCCGTCGCGGGCTGCGCAGCGGCAGCTTCACGATGGACTTGAAGGTCGCTTCCGGCTGTCCCCGGTCGCGGAAGGGCGGCCGCCCCTCGGTCATCGTGTAGAGCAGCGCGCCCAGTGCCCACAGGTCGGCCGGCGCACCGCAGGACTCGCCGCGCGCCTGTTCCGGGGCCGCGTACGCCGGTGCGCCGATCCGTGCCGGCCGACCGGCACCCGCCAGGCCGTACCCGGCGACGACCACGCCTCCGTGGTCGCGTACGAACACCTGCCCGAGGCTCAGTTCGCCGTGGACGAGCCCCTCACCGTGTGCCGACTCCACCACGTCGAGGATGTCGAGCCCGATACGGGCGGCCCACACGGGGTCGAGCGCGCCGTACCGGTCGAGGAACTCCCCGAGGGGCACGCCGTCGATCCACTCGACGACCGTCCAGAGGCTGTCGAACTCCTCGGCGACGTCGATCACGTCGATGACGTTCGCGACCGCGCCCGGACATCGCAGTCCCATGACCTCGGACGCGTACAGGACGCGCTCGGCGGTCTCCCCGGCCGGGTCCTGCGCCGGCGGGAGCTGGGTCTGCGTCAGGAGTCGCGGACGCGCGTACGCGGTGTCCTCGCCGTACCAGCAGACGCTGTTCACCTCGCGGTGGACGACCTCTTGCAGCCGGTATCTCCCGGCGACCAACTCGTTTGCAGCGGCACCCGCGTTGCCCATGCCCATCCCTCACTGAATCCTTGCTCCCAGTCACCAGGAATACGCGGTGCGGCATGTCCTGCGTTCAACGCATCCGAAACTGCCTACGCGGGAAGCGGAACGGCGGTCGGCAGGACGCAGGAAAACAGGAAGCCAGGGAACAGGAAGGCAGGGGAAACAGGAGGGCGGGCAGACAGGAAGGCGGGAAAGCGGGACGTGCGACCTCCCCAGGCTCCACGTCCCGCTTTCCCGCGCCATCCGGGCCACTACCCGCGCTCTTCAGGCTTACTCCACCGTTTTTTCCGTCCGGGCACATTTCGTGGGAGGCAGCCGCGTATGCGGTGAAAGAGGGAGGACCTGCGGGCGCAGCCAGGCCGACATCGTTCTGCATGTTTTCGGCTCCGGCGGGCGTGTCCGCGACGTGTCGGGGCAATCGACACAAGCACCGCATCGCATCGACCGTAGGGAGCTGACCCGTGATAATCGCCGCTGTCATTGCCGTCTGTGTGGTGCTGGCCGTACTGGCCTTCCTCGTGCCCCGCCTCTCGCGCCATCCCGAGCGCGGCACCCAGCGTTCGCTCGGCGCCGGTGCGCGCGCCGGGAGCAAGGCGCCGGGGCCGCTGGGCAGGCTGCTGCAGAAGCCCTTCAGCAGCAGTTCCCGTGCGGTGGGCCGCAGCGGGTCGGCAGGCCGCCGCACCCGGAACCGGCTGCCTTTCTGACGTCTGGTAGGCAAAGCCCCGACCCCGTCCCCGCACGTCCGTACGCCCCGGAACGCGACAGCGCCTCCGGGGCGTACGGCTGTTCCTGTGCACCTGTTCCCGTACGGCGGGTCAGTCGGTGCGGGTCAGTCCACGATCATGACACCGACCGGTACCGCTCCGCCCGTCCGCGCGAGCTCACCGCCGAAGTTGCCCTCGACCTCGGCCTTCTCCGCCGCGTTCGGGTAGGGGTTCGTGCACGCGGTCCCCGCGCTGGAACCGGACATCAGGCTCGAACACGGGCCGGGCTTGCGGTCCGGCAGACCAAGGATGTGCCCCAGTTCGTGGGACGAGATGCGGACCGTGTTGTAGCCCTGGTCCACCGCCTGCCGTCCGATGTAGACGGTTCCGTTGCCGAGCGAGGTGGTCAGCGCCCGGGGCCAGCCGTTGTCCGCCAGGACCCGTATGTTGGCGCGCTGCCCGGATGCCGCCGGCCTGAGTTCGACCGCGTCGACGCTCTCGTTCCAGATCGCGGCGCCCCGGTCGACCGCGGTCCTGAACTCCGCGGAACCGCTCGCGTCGTAGGTCACGACCCGTGCGGCGGCGGTGTCCGCGGCCGGGGCCGGGGCGGCCACGGCCTGGCCACCCATCAGGGAGAGGGTCACTGCCAGAACGGCGGCGAATCCACTGGTCAGCTTACGGACGTGCATGGTCGACCTCCTTGTGGGGGGAAGGTAGTCGTGCACATGACATGACATTCCCTGGCTCCCTGCCCAGCCCGGACCGCCGCCAATCCGTCAATCGGACCGCGTACGAGCACGCCCCCGTCCGCCACACGGACACCACGCGCAACCCCGTCCGTCAGACGGACAAGGGGCCCGGCCCCCTGTTCCAGGGACCGGGCCCGACATCTCACCGCCGACGCGTCAGCCCTGACGGGTCGTCGGCCGGCCGTCAGCGGGTGGCTGACGCCTTACGGCCGTAGCGCCGTTCGAACCGCTCCACACGGCCCGCGCTGTCCAGAACCCGCGCGGTCCCCGTGTAGAAGGGGTGACTGGCCGACGACACCTCCACGTCGATCAGCGGATAGATGGCGCCGTCCTCCCACTCGATCGTCGCCGTCGAGCGCGCGGTCGAGCGGGTGAGGAACGTGGCGTCCGAGGCACGGTCGCGGAACACGACCGGGCGGGAGACGGGATGAATTCCGTGCTTCATGGGGGTTTCCTTCCTGCCGGCCGACACCCGTGGGGCGACGGCCGGGTTCATCGCTCCTCGCGGAAGAGGACGTGCTCGCCGGCCACCCGGTCGTACTTGCGCAGGACCAGTCGGTCGGGGTCGTTCCGTCGGTTCTTCCGCGTCACATAGGTCGCACCGGTTCCGGCCGTGGACCTGAGCGTCACCACGGGACGCACACCTGAGGCAGCCATGGAATTCTCCTTCCACACCCCGGACACCCAACTGGGTTGATGGGGCCATGTCATTCACGATCGGTACAACCAGGGACCGGGCGGTGGTATTCCTCCATGCGGTCCTGGTCACCGCGCTGCTTCGGAGCCTGTACGAAGCGGGTCGAAACCGAGGTGAGGGTCTGGCAAAGCACGGTTTCGGCCGAGATGGGAGCGCTAAGGTTCGCGTCATGAACGCACGGCTGGATCTTCTCGGCACGGTGGCCCCTGGTGCCGCGGAGAGCGAGGTCTTCCGGCTGGCGCTGCAGCACGCGGTGGGAGAGCTGGGTGCGCTGGGGGCGGCGATGCACATCCGCGGCCCCATGTCCGCGCTGCGGCTGGTCTCCGCGGTCGGTCTGCCCGCCGTTCTCACCCGCTCGTGGGAGATCGTCGACCAGGAGGGTCCGTCGGCCCCGGCGCTGGCCCTCCACCGGGGCGACGGCGTATGGGTCCCGATGGAGTCCGGCGAGAGTGCCGCCCGGCCCGTGGCGGGCCCGGCCGGCCCCGCGTGGCCCGGCTCCGGTCTGGCCGCCCTGCCGGTGTCCAGCGAGGACCGCCGCATCGGCACACTCACCGTTCTCGCGGGCGACCGGGGCGAACCGACCCCGCGGCAGTGGGCCTTCCTGCAAGCCGTCGTCGCCTGGGCCGAGGAACGCCTCCGGCAGGCGCCGCCGCCCGCGGCACCCGCGCACACCGAACTCAGCGGTGAGCGCCTGCGGCAGGCGCTCGCGGAGGTCAGTGTCGCCTCGTGGGACTGGAACATCCGTACCGGCGACCTGGTCTGGGACGAGGCCGCGCTGGACCTCTACGGCACCCTGCCCGCCGACTTCACCGGGAAGATCGAGAACTGGATGCGGGCCATCCACCCCGACGATCTGGCACCGACGCTGGCGGTGGCGCAGCGGGCGATCCACGACCACACCGTGTACGAGGCCGAGTACCGGGTGCGGCGGCTGGACGGCTCGTACGGCTGGACCCGGGCCCGCGGCCGGGCCGTGTACGACGAGCAGGGCGAAGCCGTGCGGATGGTCGGCGTGGGCTGGGAGAGCAACGAGTCGCGCTCCGCCCGTGAGGCGCTCAGCCGGGCCCTGCGCCACATGAGCGACGGCTTCCTGGCCGTGGACGAGCAGTGGCGCATCACCTTCGCCAACCTGCAGGCGGAACGCACGCTGGGCTTCTCCGAGCAGGAACTGTTCGGTCGCCTCCTGTGGGACCTGCCCTCCGCACGGCGGATCACCGGCCTGGAGGAGCGCTGCCGGGAGGCCGCGGTCCAGGACGAGCCCGTCGGCTTCGACGTCCGCTCGCCCGGCAGCAGACGTCTGTACCACCTGAGACTGGTCCCCGGGCCCGACGGCTGCACCCTCTACTTCACGGACGTGACCGACAAGCGGCGCCTGGCCGAGGAACGCCAGTCGGCCGAGCGCGCCACCGCCGAGCGGGCGGCCCGGGTCGCGGAGCTGACCGCGGACCTCGCCAAGGCGACGACCTCGCAGGACGTGGTGGACGCCGTCGCCCGACGCGTGCTGCCGCCGTTCGCCGCCACGGGGCTGCTGATGCAGGTCATCGAGGGCGACCGGCTCCACCGCGTCGGAGCCGTCGGCTATCCGGAGGAGTTCCTCGACCTCCTCGACAGCCGTCCCCGCAGCTCCGGCGACCCCGCCTGGGACCTGATCGCGTCGGGCACACCGCTGTTCCTGTCCTCCGTGGAGGAGTTCGCGGCGCACTGGCCCGAACAGGCCGCGGCCGGCCTGCCCGCGCTGGCCGGCACCCAGGCGTGGGCGTTCCTGCCGCTGGCCGCGTCGGGGCACACCTTCGGGGTGTGCGTCGTCGCCTTCGACCGGCCGCGCCTGCTCAACGACGAGGAGCGCACCCTGCTGACGACGATCAGCGCCCTCGTCGCACAGGCCCTGGAACGGGCCCGGCTCTACGACGCCGAGTACGCCCGGTCCCGCGAACTCCAGCGCAGCCTGCTGCCCCAGGGCCTGCCCGAACTGGCCGCGTGCACGGCTGCCGCCCGCTATCTCCCGGCGGGCCAGGGCATGGACGTGGGCGGCGACTGGTACGACATCATCCCGCTGTCCGGCGGCCAGGTCGCCCTCGTCGTGGGCGATGTCATGGGGCACGGCCTGCCCGAGGCCGCCACCATGGGCCGCCTGCGGACCGCCGTCCACACCCTGGCCGACCTCGAACTGCCGCCCGACGAGATCATGAGCCACCTCAACGACATCGTCGGCGGCATGAACGAGGAGTCGTACGCCACCTGTCTGTACGCGCTCTACGACTCCACCACCCGGACCTGCCACATCTCCCGTGCGGGGCATCCGCCGCCCGCCCTGGTCCATCCCGACGGCACCGTCCACTTCCCGGAGCCGGCCGCCGATCCGCCGCTGGGCGCGGCAAAACCGCCGTTCGAGACGATCGAGATGCCGGTGCCCGAGGGAAGTCTGATCATGCTCTACACCGACGGCCTGGTCGAGTCGTCGAAGCGGGACATCGACACGGGCATGGCGGACCTGGCGCGGCTCCTGCACACCACCCACGAGGACGGGACCAGCGCGGACCTGGAGCACCTGTGCGACATCCTGACGGCCGGTCTGCTCCCCACCGACCAGCAGGCGGCCGACGACGCGGCGTTCCTCGTCGCCCGGCTGCACGCGCTGCCCGAGGACCGGATGGCCGCCTGGCCGCTGCCCAAGGGTCCGAAGGCGGCCGGCCAGGCCCGCCGCCACGTCCGGGGGCAACTGGCCGACTGGGGCCTCGACGACCTCGTACCCACCACGGAACTGCTGGTCAGCGAGTTGGTGGGCAACGTCGTACGGCACGCCAAGGGCCCCGTGCGCCTGCGGCTGCTGTACGGGGCCGAGCTGATCTGTGAGGTCTTCGACGGCAGCCTGACGATGCCCCGCATCCGGCGCGCTTCGGAGAGCGACGAGGGGGGCCGCGGACTGCAACTGGTCACGGCGCTCTCGGAGCGCTGGGGGGTGCGCTACACACCGACGGGCAAGTGCATCTGGACCGAGCAGGTGCTCTGCGGCCTCGACGACCGGACGGGCCCGGCACCCGGGGCCCAGGACCTGGTGTTCCTGGACCCGGGCCTGTTCGCCGCGGACCTGGACGCGCTCCTCTCCCAGGACGGCGACGAAGACGCCGATCCCGGCGCCGACGCGGATGCCGACGGAGACCGGGGCGCGGACAACGCCTCATAGGGGCGGGTCAGGTGCGCCCGGTGCCGCGGCGAGCCCGCCCGGGTGTCACCGGCCGAGCTTCTCGCGTGCCCGGGCGGCGGAGGCGTGCTCCCACACGGCGGGCAGTTCCTGCTCCCTGCTGAGGGCGCGGGCCTGCTCCGAGCCGTACAGCAGGCCCCAGGTGAAGCCGGCCTCGCCCGCGGTCTGGGCCGCCACGGCGAGGTCCCTGACGGCGGCCCTGGCCACCACGCTGTCCTGGTGGTCGCCGAGGACCTGCTGCACGGCCTTGATCCGCTTGCCCAGGTCCTTGGCGGGCTTGCCGAGCGCCGGACGGGCCACCTCGGTCGCGTACCTGACCTTCTTCGCCGCCTTGCGCGCCTCGTGCAGCGCCACGTCGCGCTCGGGACCCGGCGACAGTTCCAGGGCGGTCCTCATGCGTCCGGCCAGTCGCCCGTACTCCTTGAGGACGGCCCTGCCCATGACCCGGTCCGCGTTCTTGGCGGCCTTGGCCCGCAGCGGCGGCCGCTCCGTCAGCGCGGCGAGGGAGTCGAGCAGGGCGAGGTAGCGCCGGGAGCCCAGGGCCTCCAGGGTGCGCAGGTGGGACTCCGTGCTGTCGACGACGTTCCACACCCGCAGCCGCGCGGCGACAGGGCCGAGGACCAGTTCCTGCGGCAGGGCGTCGATCTCCCCGCTGAGGCGCTCCATCAGCACTTCCTGGTCGCGCTCGGCACCCAGTTCACCGGCAAGCCACTTCAGCTCGTCCCGGACGGCGTCGGTGGCCTCGTGGTCCAGGACGGAGCGGTAGGACCGCAGGCAGCTGCGCAGCCGGCGGCAGGCGACCCGCATCTGGTGCACCGCGTCGGGCCGGTTGCGCCGCACGGCCGGGTCGAGAGCGGTCAGGACACGGACCTGCTCCCGCACATACGCGAGGACCTGCGCCCCCGCCCGGTCCTCGGCCAGGCCGGCGGAGTCGTCGGCCGACCCGGCCCGGGTGCTGGTGGTCCCGGCCGCTGTCTCGTCGAGGGCCCTGGCCAGTTTGGACGGGGAGTGCGCGCGGGCGATCCCCTTCTTGCGGAGCTTCTTGTCGACGGCCTTGAGGAGGGCGGGGTCTGCGTCCTCGGCCAGCTCCACCTCCATCTCGTTCCACGCCGCGTGCCTGCCGTCCGCGCGCAGGGACTCCGCGCGGACCGTGTCGACGCACAGCTCCGCGCGCAGGGTGCCGTCGGTGTCGACGAGGTGCCGCACCTCGCGCGTCGAACGGATACGCACCACCGGCTTCAGCTCGGCTCCGCGGGTGCGGGACGCGGTCAGATCGAGCAGTGCGTCCGGGACGGTGTCGGTCAGGGGCGAGCTGATCTCCTCGCGGCTGTCGCCCGACAACGGCAGTTTGAGATGCCAGCCGGCATCCGCTCCACCGGTCCTGCGGCGCAGCACGGCCGAGGAGGCGGCCAGGCGGAGGTCATCGGTGTCGTAGTAGACCGCGTCGAGTTCCTCCGGACTTCGCTCGACGACCTTCGCGACACCGTCCACGCGCTTCAACTCGGGCAGCCAGGAGGTGTCGGCGGACGAAGGGACCTCGTACTTGCGTTCTGTCTCTCGCATCGACTGGACCATGTATTACCGGTTGACACAATTCACCGACCGAAACACGACCCTTGCGAAAGGGACATATGCCGGAGGAGCGCGTGGAGCCGCGACGGCACCTCACTCACGTCCCTCCGGTGACCTTCGGGTCGGACATGCCGGCGGCTCCGGGCTGCGGACGGTACGGGTGATGCGTGACGGTATCCGGTCGTGGACGGCGGTGACCGGCGGCGGATCAGCCTGCCAGGAGGCGGACGAGCGCCGTGACCACCATGCCGGCGACGATCGCGAGCAGTATCGGTGCGCGCGCCAGCCGTGCGGCGACCACCGCGGCGAGTCCGAGCAGCAGGGCGCCGTCCAGCCCCGTCCACCGCGGGCCCGCCACGTCGACGACGAGGAGACCGGTGAGGAGCACGGGAGCGAGCAGCGCGATGACACCGCGCGCCGCCACGGGCAGTTGGCGGTCCCCGAGCACCGCGGGTCCGGCCGCCTTGAAGGTGAAACTGACGAGGGCGACACAGCCGATGGCCCACCACAGGGTCATGATCCGCCGCCCTCCTCCTCCGCATCGCGCGCCGCCGTGGCACGTGCGGCCGTGGCACGCGGTACGAGCCCGTTGCGCAGCCCGAGCAGGGCCGCCGCACTCGCTCCCAGCAGCGCGAGGCCCGCCGGTACCCAGAAGACCAGCACGGCGGCGATGCACGCGCCCAGGGCCGCCGCGGCGCGTGCCGCCCTCGATCCCCGCAGCTCGTCCAGCAGGAGCAGCAGGAAGAAGGCCGGGAACACGACGTCGAGGCCGAGGGTCTCCACCAGGCTCTCCGGCGGGGCCACGACGACGCCCAGCGCCGTTCCGGCCACCCAGGCGGGCCACTGCACGGCGGTGGCGCCGAACAGCTTGTAGCGGTCGAACCGGCCGCCGCCCAGGTGGGCGGCCACCCAGGACCCGTCCACGACGGCCTGGCCCTCCAGCGCCCGGCGGATCCTGCCGCCGCGCAGGTCCTTGGCCACCGCCACGCCCATCGGGATGAAGCGGCCGTTGATCAGCGCGGCGGCCACGACGGCCGTCGCCACCCCGCCGCCGCCGGCCAGAGCGGTGGCGAGGGCGAACTGGGCCGATCCCGAGAACACGACGAGGGAGCAGACGATCGGCGCGAGGATTCCCCAGCCCTCCGCGCGGGCGAACGCTCCGAAGGTGACGGCCAGGACGAAGCCGGCCGCGGCCAGACCCACGCCCACCTTGACGCCCGCGACGAAGCCCTGCCGACGGGAGTCGCCGGCCGCTTGCCGGGCTGCGTGGCCCGTTGCGTGCGGAGTTGTCCGGTCCATGTCCAACAGGCTAACAGTCATCAGACGCTATGAGTATTAGAGTGGGCGACATGGAGGCGACGGCGCCGGCTCTGATCGGCGGGCACGTGGTACTGGACTTCGCCAACACGGTCGCGTGGCGGCTGGACGTACGACGCCGGGTCGACCGCGTGCCCGACACGGCGGCCCTGCTCGCCTGGTCGGGCACGAGCGGCCTGCTGGAGCAGGACCGGGTCGACGCGCTCGTACGGGCCGCCGCGGACGACCCGGCCTCGGCCGCGCGGGCACTGGAGTCGGCCCGGCGGTTGCGGGCGGCGCTGCTCGGCCTGCTCGACGCCGCCGTGGACGGCCGGCCGCCCCGCCGCGAGGACCTGACCGTGGTGCACCGCTGTTTCCTCGACGCCCTGGGGCGGGCGGAGTTCGCGCCGGACCTGCCGCTGCGCCCCGCGTTGGACGTAGCGGTGCCGGACGACGTCGTACGAGCGCTGGCGCTGGAGGTGACGGACCTGCTGTCCGCGTCGCCGGCCGGCCTCCGGCGGTGCCAGGGGCCGGGCTGCGGGTGGTTCTTCCTCGACCGCAGCCGCAGCCACACCCGGCGGTGGTGCCGGACCGGCGACTGCGGCAACCGCGAGCGGGTGCGGCGGCACTACGCACGCTCGCGCGGCGCCCGTGACTGAGCCCCCCGGCAGGGCTCGGGCGCACACCGGCCGGCGCCGGCCGGGCGTCTCCCGCCGCGTCTGGTCCCGGCCACCCCTGTGGTGACACTTCCGGCGGAACGGGCACCCGCGGGTACGCTGCCTGCATGACGCAGGAGGGGGCTTCGGAAGCCGAGTCCGGTGACGCCGTCGCGACCTCCACCGGTGCGGAGATCACCACGACGGACTGCCGCCAGTGCGGCGCCCAGGTGAGCGGGCTCAACAACAGATACGCCTGTTCGTACTGCGGCTGGGTCAACCACTGGGCAGAGGGCTCGAACATCCTGCCGTCGGCCGAGGACGACCGGGACCATCCGGGGAACCCGGCCCCGCCCGCCTGACGACGGTCCGGATACGGCCACCGGTGACCTGAGACCGGTCACGACCGGGAAGCCGTCGCGGCGGCGGCCCGGTGCCGGGCGAACTCCCGAAGCCGTGGGCCCGGTTGACACCGGAGCGGAACGAAACGCCCTCGTTCGGGGCGTCCGCCGCCCGGCTCAGGGTGTGCTTGAGGTCCACCGTCTATCGTGGGCCGCATGCACGCTCCCGAGCTGATCCGTATCGTCTCCCGCGACTCGCCGATGGCCCTGGCCCAGGTGGCCCGCGTACAGGCCGAACTGGCTGCGCTCCACCCCGGGACGCGTACCGAGGTCGTACCCGTGAAGACCACCGGCGACAAGTGGATGGGGGACCTCTCCCAGGTCGAGGGCAAGGGCGCGTTCACCAAGGAGGTCGACGCGGCGCTCCTGGCCGGCGAGGCCGACCTGGCCGTGCACTGCGTCAAGGACGTGCCCGCCGACCGGCCGCTCCCGGCGGGCACGATGTTCGCCGCGTTCCTCAAGCGGGACGACATCCGGGACGCCCTCATCCACCCGGGCGGGCTCACCCTCGACGAACTGCCGCCCGGAACACGGATCGGGACCTCCTCCGTACGCCGTGTCGCACAGCTCGCCGCCACCCGTCCGCACCTCACGTGCGTGCCGTTCCGCGGCAACGCGAACCGGCGCCTGGAGAAGCTCGCGGCCGGCGAGGCGGACGCGCTGCTGCTCGCGGTCTCCGGCCTGGAGCGCATCGGACGCACCGAGGTGATCACGGAGATCCTCTCCCCCGAGACGATGATCCCGCCGATCGGCGCGGGCATCCTGGCCCTCCAGTGCCGGGAGGGCGACACGACGGTCATCGACGCCGTCAGCGCGCTCGGCGACCCGGACACCTACCGCGAGGCCACCGCGGAGCGCATGTTCCTGCACGTCCTCCAGGGCCACTGCAACTCGCCGATCGCCGGCTACGCCACGGCCGGCCGGAACGGTGAACTGTCCCTGCGCGCCTGCGTGTTCACCCCGGACGGCAAGACCCAGCTGAACGCCCACGAATGGGCGGGACGCCTCGACCCCGCCACCCTCGGCACCTCCGTGGCGGTGGCCCTGCTGCGTCAGGGAGCCCGGGATCTGATCGACGCCATCGCCCACTGACCGGCCCGACCCGCCCTCACCCTTCCGGCGCCGCCCCTCCCTTCTCCGCTCCCCCCCTTCCTTCAAGGTGCTTGCATTTGCCTAAAGACTTTAGGTAAATGCATAATCGAGTGCACCGAATGGAAGGAAGCCCATGGTCCGCGCAGGACTGACGACGGAACGCCTGGTCCGGGCGGGCGCCGAGCTGGCCGACGAGGTCGGTTTCGACCAGGTGACCCTGTCGGCGCTGGCCAGGCGCTTCGACGTGAAGGTCGCGAGCCTCTACTCGCACCTGAGGAACTCCCAGGACCTCAAGACCGGGATCGCGCTGCTCGCCCTGGAGGAGCTCGCCGACCGGGGCGCGGCCGCACTGGCCGGCCGGGCCGGCAAGGACGCCCTCACCGCCCTGGCGGACGTCTACCGCGACTACGCCTCCGAGCACCCCGGCCGCTATGACGCCGCCCGGTTCAGGCTCGGCCCGGAGGCGGCGGCCGCCAGCGCGGGCGGCAGGCACTCCGCGATGACACGGGCCGTCCTGCGCGGCTACGACCTGACGGAACCGGACCAGACGCACGCCGTCCGGCTGCTGGGCAGCGTCTTCCACGGCTACGTCAGCCTGGAGCTGGCCGGCGGTTTCAGCCACAGCGCCCCCGACTCGCAGGAGAGCTGGACCAGGATCCTGGACGCCCTCGACACCCTCCTCCGGAACTGGCCCGCCAAGTGACAGGCATACCCCAGCGGACCCACCGGACCGACCGAACCGACAAGGCCGAGACCATGCGCACCGAGAACGACTGGATCACCACGCCCATCACCGCGGACCTCCTGCGCGGCGCCCTCGACCTCGAACACACCGAGCACGGCGTACTCCCGCACCGGCTGCCCGCCCGGGTCCGCGCCCGGTACACCGACGGGCAACTGGCGATGGCCGAGTCCCAGCCGTCGGGCGTACGGCTGGCCTTCCGCACCCGGGCCACCGCCGTCGAGCTGGACACACTGCCCACCAAGCGGACCTACGTGGGCGCGCCGCCCCGCCCGGACGGCGTGTACGAACTGCTCGTCGACGGCCGACCGGCCGGCCGGGGCAGCGTGCCGGACGGGAACATCCTGACCATCGACATGACCACCGGTGGCGCCGAGCTGCGGACCGGCCCGGCCGGCACCCTCCGCTTCACCGGGCTGCCCGAAGGCGACGGTGACGGCGGCAAGGACGTCGAGATCTGGCTGCCGCACAACGAGACCACCGAGCTCCTCGCTCTGCGCACCGACGCCCCCGTCGAGCCCGCGCCGGACCGGGGGCGCCGGGTGTGGCTGCACCACGGCAGTTCCATCAGCCACGGCTCCGACGCCGCTGGGCCCACCGAGATCTGGCCGGCCCTCGCGGCGTCCGGGGGCGGTGTGGACCTGGTCAACCTGGGCCTGGCCGGCAGTGCCCTGCTCGACCCGTTCATCGCCCGTACGCTCCGGGACACCCCCGCAGACCTGATCAGCGTCAAGATCGGCATCAACGTGGTCAACGCCGACGTGATGCGGCTGCGCGCGTTCACCCCGGCCGTCCACGGCTTCCTCGACACCATCCGCGACGGCCACCCCGGCACCCCGCTGCTCGTCGTCTCGCCGATCCTGTGCCCGCTCCACGAGGACACGCCCGGGCCGAGCGCTCCGGACCTCGCGCACCTGAGCGAGGGGCGACTGCGGTTCGCGGCCATGGGTGATCCGGCGGAGAAGGCGGCCGGGAAACTGACCCTGCGTGTCATCCGGGACGAGCTGGCCCGGATCGTGGCACAGCGGGCCGAGGAGGACCCGAACCTGCATCACCTCGACGGCCTGCGGCTGTACGGGGAGACCGACTTCGCGGAACTGCCGCTGCCCGACGGGCTCCACCCCGACGCGGCCGCCCACCGCCGCATCGGGGAACGCTTCGCGGACCAGGTCTTCGGCACCGGCGGGGCGTTCGCGGCGCCGCGCGTCTGAGGGGGACTCGGAGATCAGGAGTCCTCGGCCTCCGGAGGGGTCAGGGCCGGGCGGAAGCAGGCCGTCACCACCTTGCCGTGCCGCTGGCACCGCATCTCCCAGTCGTCCGCGAGCATCCGCACGATCCCGACCCCGCGGCCGGACGGTTCGCCGATCCCCGGCTCCCGCTGCCGCGGCAGTGTCGGGTCCTCGTCGTGGACGCTCACATGGAGGCAGTCGCCGTCCCAGGTGAGGACCAGACTCGCGTCGCTGTGCGCGTGGACGTGGGCATTGGTCAGCAGCTCGGACACGGCCAGTACGACGGCGTCCACCGTCTCCGGCTCGCGCTCCGTCCACGGCAGGGACTCCAGATGTTCCCTCGTCCACTCCCGCCCGGCGCGCACCCCGCCCGAGACGGGAAAGGAATGCGCCCAGCCCATCGCTTTGACCCCCACCTGCTCACTCCCGTTCCTGACGTGCCTACGTTCATGTCCACGAACCGGGTACCCGGCACTCGCGTTCACAGGCATCCCGCCGCACGTCGTCTCCGGTCAGCGAGTCACTGGGTGCTGCGGATGGCGGCGATGTCGAGCTGGAGGCGGACCTTCTCGCTCACCATCGCGCCGCCCTCGGCCAGGCGGCTGTTGTAGGTCAGGCCCCACTCGGACCGGTTGATGGTGGTGGTGCCGTCGAAGCCGACGCGCTCGTAGCCGAACGGGTCGGTGACGTGCCCTATGTAGGTGAGTTCGAGGACGACGGGACGCGTCCTGTCCTTGATGGTGAGGTCGCCGGTCATCCGGTAGACGTCGGGGCCCGCGAGTTTCACGGCGGTGCTGAGGAAGCGCATGTGCGGGTAGGCCGCGGAGTCCAGGAAGTCACGGCCGGCCAGGTGGCTGTCCCGCTGGTCCACACCGGTCTCGACGCTCGCGGTGGACAGCACGATCTCGGCTCCGGAGCGGGACGGGTCACGGCCGTCGAAGAAGAGCCGGCTCTGGTAGTCCGTGAAGGCCCCCCGCACCGTCGTGACCATGGCGTGCCGGACCGAGAAACCGATCCTGCTGTGCGCCGGGTCGATGACCCAGTTCCCGGTCAGGGACTGCAGGTCGGGTTCGGTCCGCCCGCCCTGGGGAGCGGCGGGCCGACCGGTGGGCCGTTTCGGTTCGACGAGTGTGTCCGAGCGGCGCGCAGAAGCACCCCGACTGAAAAGATTCATGACTCACCTAGCTATTGCGCAATAGATATTCCCGCAAGCCAAACCCAGATTCGCGAGTTTACCTGCGTCCATACCCGCGGGTCGGCCGAGCATCCCCGTGGGGCCAATGGGTCACAGAATCCTCACACCCGTCACTCTGCCCCCAGAAGGCACTGAGTGCCTTCCGGGGCGCGCCGCCGCATTATTGAGCCAGCACCGAGCGGGCGATATGCGCAGGGCGTCAGAATTACGCCGATCCCGGATATTCGGCGAATTCGAACACGGCACGGAAGCGGGGCTGCGGTGTCAGTAGCCGAAGCTCGTCGTGTAGGCGCACTCGGTGTAGAGGTAGCCGCCGGACAGCTTGGCCGTGTCGGACGCCGGAGACTTTCCGAGCCCGCTCCTGGACTTGTGCACGAAGTACGTCGTTCCGGCGGGGAGCCGGATGGTCCGCTGCGGATAGTTCTTGCCGCTGTCGCTGCACGGCTCGAAGCCCAGGCCCACCGTGCTGGCGAGCGAGTAGGAGGTGCATCCCCCGCACGCCTTGAGGGTGAAGCTGCCCGTCACGGGTCCCGTGTAGAGCACCGTGATCTCGTCCGGGCTGTCGTTCTTGACGGTGACGGAGATGCTGCCGCCGGAGGCCGTGGTCGGCAGGCGCTTGCCCGCGGCGGGCACGGTCTGGGCGACCTCTGCGGCGATGGCGATCTTCTTGGCGCGGGCCCGGTTCTTGTGGTGGGGGTTGCTCTCGGCGAAGTCGTTCATGGTGGTGACGGCTTCGGCGAAGCTCTTCTCCTTGTACTGGTCGACCCCGCAGGCGTACGTCCCCGAGTCCGCGTTCTTCCTCGCCCGGGCGGCCTCCTTGTCGAGGGCCTCGGTCACCGCGGCGTCCTCTCCCCGCACTCCGGAGACCTGCGAGTTCAGGGTGTCGAGGCGCTCGACGGCCTTGCAGGGGTCGTCGCCGCCCACGTCCTTGACGGCCTTGTCGACCGCCGTTTCGACCGAGGGCTCCACCTTCGCGGCCTGCTCGGTCTGCGGGAAGTCCGACAGGAGCTCGCCGAGGTGCGTGGTCCACTCGGCCACTCCGCCGGTCAGGTACTGGGACCCGCACTCGTAGAGCGAGGTGGCCAACCGGTCGTCGGGCCACGTCGCGAGGGACCCGAGGTCCTTCTCGTTCATGGTGCGCGGCACCGTGCGCAGATATTTCAGAGGAGCTACCGCCTCGCAGTAGTTCTCGTCCTCGTAGGCAGAACCGACGGTGGTGTAGTAGGTCTTGAGGCGGCCGGGGACCTCGTCGGCCGCCCGCGAGCCGGAATGGTCGCCGCGGAGGTCGCTGTACGTGCGCAGGGCTCGGCGGTAGTCGGACTCCGCCGTCGAGAACGGCCGCTTCCCCGCGGCCAGGACCAGGTCGTCCGCCCGTTCGAGGCGGTCCAGGAGCATCTGCTCGGTGGCTTCGTCTCGTGCCTCGTCGTAGAGCACGACGCCTCCCGCGGGCACGGCCAGCAGGACGATCCCCAGTACGACGGCGACCCAGGCCGCCGGCGGCCACATCAGCCGGGTCCGCAGCCCGACGACCGCGCCGTGGACGGCCGCCAGGACGACGAGGAGGAGGTAGGTGACGAGAGCGCCGCCGGAGACACCGTCCGGGTCCGCGGGCAGGGCGACCAGCAGCAGAACCGCCGTCGCGACCCAGCACGCCGCCATCAGCCACCAGCGGCGCACCAGCAAGTAGCCGAGCCCGAGGCCCGAGAGGTTCAGCAGCCCGACCCCGGCCGCTCTCCAGCCGTCCGCTGGTGCGGGTGGTGGCGCGGTCGGCATCGGCGGTACGACGAACCCGGCGCGCGGGTCGTTGTGGTCCCAGGACATGACGGCTCCCCCAGTCAACATGCCCGCGGTTCTCTGGCTTGTCAGCGTACGGTCAGCCGTTCGAGGGCGACAAGGGGCAGCGGCGCCTATTCGGAACGCCGCGGCGAGGCGCACGCCGGACCCGGCGCCCGGGCCGCCCGCACGGCCGGAGCCTGTGCGTACCCGGCGGCTCCGAGCCCAGAGGCAGGCGTCCGGCGGAGCTGCTCAGAACTCGCTGTCGATGCCGGTCACGAACGCCGGACCCAGCGGGGCGTCCTGCTCGGGGAATCCGCTGTCGCGCAGGGCGCGGGAGACCAGCTCGACCGCTTCCGTCTCGGCGCCGGCCTGGTCCGCCGCCTCGACCTCGACCCTGGCGGAGAACATGCCGCCCTCCTCGACCGTCAGCAGACTCAGCTCCTCGCTCTCGCCCAGATCCGTGTTCTTCGGGTCCCGGGGCCGGAGCCTGCGCTCGATGTCGGAGCGCGCCCCGTCCGGCACGCCGTTGACGAACGTGCCGGGAACGGTGATGACGTACGTGGTCATGGGAACTCCTTACGAACGAGGACGCGCCGGGTCGTCGAGGGCTCTCCCGGCCCCTGGGTGATCCACGATCCACGTTCCCCTCCTGCGCCCGGAAATGCGGGCCGTCCCCCGCACGGGGCCGGCCCGCCGCTCGACCGGCCTCTTTCACGCCACCCGTGGCGCCCTCGGGACCCCTGAGGGCGCCGGGGTGGCGAGTGGCCGGAAACGCGGTCGTCACCGGACACCCACGGTTCGCGCAGACCCCGGTAGCCTCATCGGATCCATACGCGCAACGCCTCTCCCGGGTGCACCCGGAGGGCGTCGTGGCGCATTCTTGCTGTGTCAGCCACCCGGCGGCGCACGGACGAGGTGGGGCCGATGACTGGGAGAGCCGAGCACGAGACGCGGACCCCCGGACGCCTGGACTCGCTGCTCACCTCGATCACGACCGAGGCGATCGGCGCGGCCGGCGGCTTCGCGGGGGGCGTGTACCTGCGCTCCGGCACGCCCGGGCTGTTACGGCTGGCCGTCCTCTCGGGACTGCCCGGACCGTTGTTCCGCCCCTGGTGGCGCCTGCACGTGGACCGCCGCTTCCCGGTGGCCGACGCCTACCGGCTGGGCGTCCAGGTGGTGCTCCCGGACGCCACGGAGACGATGCGCCGCTATCCCCAGTTCGCGGCGGGCCTGCCGTTCCAGTTCGGCTCCCTGTACGTGCCCGTCGTGGGGAAGTCGACGACGTACGGCGTACTGACCCTGTTGCGTCCCTCGGTCTCGGACGCGACCGAGGTCCTGCCCGACCGGGACCGCATGGCGCAACTGGCGGAGAACCTGGGGCAGGCTCTGCGGGACCTGGAGGAGGAGGGCGGTCCTGACGTCTCCTGGGACGGCGAGCCGCTGTGCGTGCGGCCGCCGGCCAGCCACCGTCCCGCCGGGCGCATGGGGCGTTTCACCTGGGATCCGGTCTCCGACGTCGTGAGCGCGGACAGTCGTCTGCACGCGCTGCTCGGCGTGGCGCCGGGAAAGTCCACGGACACCCCGCAGGGGCTCGCGGACGCCGTGGCCGCCGCCGACGCCCAGCAGATCCTGGCCGCCCTGCGGGAGACGTCCGTGGGACGGCCCCCGCCCCTTCCCCTGCCGGTGCACGCGGCCGACGGCAGTCTGCGGCTGCTGGAACTCTGGACGTCCGAGGAGACCGCCGTATCGGCACGACCGCGTACCGTACGGGGACTCGTCCTCGACCCGGACATCGGTTCGGCGGGCGACGGAGCGGCCGACCTGCTCCCCGACGGCGTGTTCTGCCTCGACCGTCTCGGACTGATCGTCTACGCGAACGAGCGCGCCGCCCGCCTCCTGGGACAGCCGCGCAGACACCTCCTGGGCCGGCCCCTGGGCGAGGAGGCGCCGTGGCTGGAGCGGTCCGCCTACGAGGACCACCTGCGCGAGGCCCTGCTGTCCTCGGAACCGGTGCACTTCCACGTCGTACGGCCCGCCCAGCACGGCGAGGACCCGCTGCCGGAACTGCGCGGGGGTGACTGGCTGGCGCTCTCCGTCTACCCCGGGCCCGACATCCTGACCTGCACCGTCGCCCCCGCGAACCGGGTGACCGACCCTGCGCCCGACTCCGACTCCGGCTCCGACTCCGACTTCGGCCCCGACCCCGTGTCCGACGAAGGATCGGCGGCCGGGGTCACCTCCATGGCCCCGCTGTACCGGCCGATCGTCCTCGCGATCGCCCTGACCGAGGCGGTCACCGCGCGCCAGGTGTCCGCCGTCGTGATGCAGGAGCTGCTGCCGGCCTTCGGCGGCGGTCGGCTCGCCATCTACCTGCTGCAGGACCGGCATCTCTACCTGGCGTGGGAATCCGGTTTCCCGCCGGGGTTCCTCGCGCCGTTCGAGGGAGTGGGTCTCGACGCCCGGCTGCCCGGCGTCGAGACCCTGACCAGCGGCCGCCCGCTCTTCTTCGAGTCGATGCAGCAGCTCGCCGCCGCCTATCCGGACCTCCCCCTCGACGCGGTGGAGGGCTCCCGGGCCTTCCTGCCCCTGATCGCCTCGGGACGCCCCGTCGGGTCCTGCATCCTGGGCTTCGACCGCCCCCGCGGGTTCAGCACCGAGGAACGCACGGTGCTGACGGCCCTCGCCGGGCTGATCGCCCACGCCATGGAGAAGGCCCAGCGCTACGACACCGAGGCGGCGCTGGCACGGGGGCTCCAGCAGGCGCTGCTGCCCCGCCGGCTCTCCGCGCACCCGCGGGTGGAGACCGTGGGGCGCTATCTGCCGGGCACCCAGGGGATGGACGTGGGAGGGGACTGGTACGACGTCGTCGAGTCCGGCGACGGCCTCGCGCTGGTCATCGGCGACGTCCAGGGACACGGCGTCCAGGCGGCCGCCACGATGGGTCAACTGCGCAGCGCGGTAAGGGCGTTCGCGCTCGGCGACCGACCGCCCGACGAGGTCGTGAGCGGCACCAACCACCTGCTGATCGACCTCGACCCAGGTCTGTTCGCGAGCTGCTGCTACCTCAGGCTGGATCCGCTGACGGGGGTGGCCCAGGTGGCCCGGGCGGGGCACCCGCCGCCGATACTGCGCTACCCGGACGGCCGTACCCACGTACTGGACATCCCGGGCGGTGTCGTCCTCGGAGTCGATCCGCAGGCGCACTATCCGGTGACGCAGGTGCAGCTGGACCCCGGAGCCGTCCTCGCGCTCTACACCGACGGGCTGGTCGAGCAGCCCGGCGCCGACATCGACGAGGGGATCACCGCGCTGCGCGTCGCCCTGGCCCGGGCCGGTGCTCCCGCCGCCGGCCGCCCCGGAGCCCGGTCGCTCGCGGGCGTCGCCGACCGGCTCACCGCGAGGGCCAGACACGTCGCCGACCGCCCCGACGACATCGCGCTGCTGCTCGCCACCCGCCGCCCGGAGCCCCGGCCGCACGGCTGAGGGGCGGGCGCTCCCCCTCACCTGCGCGGCGGGCCCGTGCTCGCGCGGCCCAGGCGTACCGCGACTCCCGGCGAGTACAGCACGCTCACGGGATCGCCCGTCGGCGCCGGCAGGCCGGCCGAGCGGACGAGGTTCTCCTCGCACGAGAGCAGCGTCGCGCGGTGCAGCGGCCAGCGCGGATGGTCGTTCGGCAGGAATCCGGCGCCGCCGGAGAACGGGTTGTGCATGCCCCACCGGGCGGTCAGGAAGTGTTCGAGGCCGGTCGGTTCCGCTATCCGCTCCCCCGGTCTGACGACGAGGCGGCCGTAGGCGCCCCGCGGGCCGGGCAGCCGCCGCACGCTGTCGTAGCGGACCGTGTCGCCGTCGGTGCGGACGGACATCCAGGACCACACGTACGGCAGCCGGAAACCGAGGCGCCCCAGCAGGACCGGTACGAGCCGGGAGGCGTCCATGGAGCGGAAGACCACCCCGCGCCGCCCGTACTCGTCCACCGAGTACAGACGCACGTTGGTCTCCGGGAACGAGCCGAAGTAGGGCACGCCCGGCGTGCGCCACCAGCCGACCCCGTGCATGCGGAAGGCGACCAGGCCGACGAAGGTCGCCCCGTCCAGGGTGTCGGGGGTGGTGCCGGCCGGCAGCAGCCCCGCCACGTCCGCCGGGTCCACGGCCCAGTGCACGAAGGTGAGGTCCAGCCACTGCTGGGTGAGCAGCGGGCGGTGGAGGACGACCGGGGCGTCGGGCGTGACCGGCTCCGGCACGGGTGAGGTGATCGGCACGGGCGCCAGCATCGCAGGGCCGCACCCCGGCTGTGCCGGGATCCCGTGCCGTGTGACGCGTTCCGCACCCGTCAGACGTCGGTGGGGAGGCCGCTCACCTCGGCGATGCCGCGCAGTTCCTCGTCCTGCCGGTGGCGCTCGCCGATGAAGTCGGCGATCTCCTGGCACCGGGCGGGATCGGCCGCGGTACCCGAGTCCGTCACGACCCGGACGGAGCCGCCCTCCTCGGTCTCGATCTCGACGATCTGGTTGTCCATGCGCCCGGTGACGGCGACCGCCACGACGAGGGACGCCTCGTCACGGACCTCCTGCGAGACGCCGGCGCCGTCCTCGCCCTCCAGATTCAGTTCGATCGGTCCGGCCCGTTGCTCCTGCATCGCTTCGAGTACGGGTTCGACCATGCGAAGCAGCAATGCGTAGTCCGACGGCGTCATGCGGACACGCAACAGGTCGAGGTACAGATCCACGGGCCGGCCTTCCGGCGGAAACTCTGCATCAGTCATGGCACTCGACTTCCCCGATGTGGGCAATGTGATCGCATCTGCGTCCAGAATGGTGGACGCGGGCGCACGCCGCCGCTCGGCATCCCCCACCACCCACCCGACCGGCCCGGTCACCATCGCAAACGGAGCTGCCCGGCGGAGGCCCGCCGGCCCTCCGCCTCAGGCGCCGCGACGGACGCGGGCGGCCTTGCGGGCCTCCGCGGTCCGGCGGGCCTCCGCCGAGCGGCGGGACTCGCCGCCGGCCCGGCCCGGGCGGGTGCCCATGCCCCGGAAGGGGGTGCCGCCGCGCTGCGGGCGGTCGGCGGGCGGGGTACTTCCGGCGACGGGGACGCCGGAGGGCGTCTGCGCGCCGGTGATGCGGCTCAGCTCGGCATCGCCGGAGCGGACCTGGGTGACCCGCGGCCGGATCCGGGCGTCGGACATCAGCCGGGTCATCTCGCGGCGCTGGTTGGGCACGACCAGTGTGACGACGCTGCCGGACTCGCCCGCGCGGGCCGTACGGCCACCGCGGTGCAGGTAGTCCTTGTGGTCGCCGGGCGGGTCGACGTTGACGACGAGGTCGAGGTCGTCGACGTGGATCCCGCGGGCCGCGACGTTGGTCGCCACCAGCACCGTCACCGCGCCGCTCTTGAACTGCGCCAGGGTGCGGTTGCGCTGGGGCTGCGACTTGCCGCCGTGCAGGGCGGCGGCCCGCACACCGCTGCCGAGCAGATGCCTGGTGAACTGGTCGACGGCGTGCTTGGTGTCGAGGAACATGAGCACGCGCCCGTCGCGGGCGGCGATCTCCGTGGCGGTGGCGTACTTGTCGGCGCCATGCACGTACAGCACGTGGTGTTCCATCGTGGTGACGGCGCCGGCCGACGGGTCCACCGAGTGGACCACCGGATCGTGGAGGTAGCGGCGGACCAGGAGGTCGATGTTGCGGTCCAGCGTCGCGGAGAACAGCATGCGCTGGCCGTCGGGCCGCACCAGGTCCAGGAGCGCGGTGACCTGGGGCATGAAGCCCATGTCGGCCATCTGGTCCGCCTCGTCCAGGACCGTGATGCCGACGCGGTCCAGACGGCAGTCCTTGCGCTCGACGAGGTCCATGAGGCGGCCCGGGGTCGCGACGACGACCTCGGCGCCGGACCGCAGGGCGCCGGCCTGCCGGCCGATCGACATGCCGCCGACCACGGTGGCCGTCCGCAGCTTCAGTGACCTGGCGTACGGGGTGAGCGCGTCGGTGACCTGCTGGGCGAGCTCCCGGGTGGGGACGAGGATCAGGGCCAGCGGTTTCTTCGGCTCGGCCCGCCGTCCGGCCGTGCGGACCAGCAGGGCGAGACCGAAGGCGAGCGTCTTGCCCGAGCCGGTACGGCCCCGGCCCAGCACGTCCCGGCCCGCCAGCGAGTTCGGCAGTGTGGCGGCCTGGATCGGGAACGGCTCCTCGACGCCGAGGCCGGTGAGCGTCTCCAGCAGCTCGGCGGGCAGGCCCAGCTCACCGAAGTCCGCCACCGCGGGGAGGGCGGGGGTGAGGGTGGCCGGCGGGGTGAATTCCCCCTGCACCGCGGCGGGACGGCGTCCACTCCCGTCCGAACGGGTGACGGGACGGCCCTGTCCCGGCGAGCGGGACCGGCCGCCCTGGGCGGCCCCGGCGAAACCGTCCCTGCGATTGCCTGTCGTGCGATCGTTCGTGCGAGCCGATCGGTTCATGGAAGAACCTTCCTCGATATGGCACGTATCGAGGAATTCTCGGCGGCAGCGGCCGAATGAATTGCAAGAACGAGCCGAATGTAGAAAGCAGCAAGCTGGGGCCCCACACGAAGTGGGACCCCAGCCGCCTTGCGCTACAGCATCAGGCAGGAGTGATGTTCTCCGCCTGCGGGCCCTTCTGGCCCTGCGTGACGTCGAAGGTCACCTTCTGGCCCTCCTGGAGCTCGCGGAAGCCCTGGGTGGCGATGTTCGAGTAGTGGGCGAAGACGTCCGGGCCGCCGCCGTCCTGCTCGATGAAGCCGAAGCCCTTTTCGGAGTTGAACCACTTCACGGTTCCAGTAGCCATGTCTTTTCCCTTTCGGGGCAGTACCCGGGGGCCCGCACTGTGTGGACCCCTGTGTCGCCGCAATTGACCCCGTCCGGAATGAAATGCCGGAAATACAAAAGTGCCCGACGAATACGAATTCGCCTGCGGCACTTGAAGTGTGCGGGAACTACAACTGCAACTGGATCAAGACTAGCACGCAGGGCCCGTCAGGCAACGGCACAGCCGCACCGCCGGAAAACCGTTACCTACGGACCCGCGGCCCAGCCTTCACACCGGTCCCGCGAGCCCTCCGCGGTCCGCCGGGGCGCGGCCCGGGAGGCCGGTGCGGGACTATGGAAACTGACGACTCGTCAGGTTACGCTCCGCGCATGATTTCCACGGTGGTCTGGGGAACCGGAAACGTGGGCCGCGCGGCGATCCGCGCGGTCGAGGCGCACCCGGCGCTCGACCTCACGGCCGTGCTCGTCCACAGTCCCGGCAAGGTGGGCCGCGACGCGGGCGAACTGGCCGGTCTGGGCCGGGGCCTGGGGCTCGCGGCGACCGACGACATCGGGGCCGTGCTGGCCGGTGGTCCCCGTGCCGTCGTCTACGCGGCGTCGGGCGACATCCGGCCCGACGAGGCCCTGGCCGACGTCGTCGGGGCGGTCCGCGGCGGTGCCGTGGTCGTCACCCCGTCGCTGTATCCGCTCTACGACCAGCGCAACGCCCCGCCCGAGTTCCGTGATCCCGTGCTCGCCGCCGTGGCGTACGGCGGCGGGTCGCTGTTCGTCTCCGGGGTCGACCCGGGCTGGGGCAACGACGTACTGCCGCTGCTGATGAGCGGTCTCGGCACGGTCGTCGACACCGTCCGCTGCCAGGAGATCTTCGACTACTCCACGTACGAGCAGGAGGAGTCGGTGCGGTTCCTGGTCGGGATGGGCCAGCCGATGGAGTACGAGCCGCCCATGCTCGCCCCGTCGATCCCGACGATGGTGTGGGGCGGGCAGATACGGCTGATGGCCAGGGCGCTCGGCGCCGAACTCGACGACGTGCGCGAGACCTTGCAGCGCCGCGCGCTCGACGCCACGGTGAGCACCCGGACGATGGGGGTGTTCGAGGCCGGCACCCAGGGTGCGGTGCGCTTCGAGGTGCAGGGTCTCGTCGGGGGCGAGCCCCGCATCGTCGTCGAGCACGTCACCCGGATCCACCCGTCCTGCGCACCGGACTGGCCGACGCCGCCGAACGGCGACGGGGCGCACCGCGTGATCATCGAGGGCCGGCCGCGCATCGAGATCACCGTCGAGGCGACCGACGAGGGCGAGAGCCGGTCAGCGGGCGGAAACGCCACGGCGGCCGGCCGGCTGGTCGGCGCCGTCGACTGGCTGGTGGACGCGGAGCCCGGACTGTACGACGCACTGGACGTCCCGCTGCGCCCCGCGGTCGGCAGGCTCGGCAGGAAGTGACACCGCGTGGCGGAAGGAGCCCCGGATGAACGTCGACATCCCCGACGGCAGGAACCCCATCGAGTACGTGTGGGGCGAGCTGGTGCCCGGCATCGGGCCCGCCGCCGCGGACTTCTCACTGGCCGTCTACACCCATACGACCCTGGGGCTCCGCGAGTTCGAGGCGGCACGGCTGCGGATCGCGCAGATCAACGGCTGTCTCTTCTGTCTCGACTGGCGGACCGAGCGGGACGGGCTCAGGGTCGAGGAGGAGTTCGCCGACGCGGTGGCCGAGTGGCGCACGACCGACGCCTTCGACGTACGCACCCGGCTGGCCGCCGAGTACGCCGAGCGGTACGCCCTGGACCATCACGGCCTCGACGAGGAGTTCTGGAACCGGATGACCGGGCACTACAGCCAGGGTGAGATCGTGGAACTGACCATGAGCCTCGGCTCCTGGCTGGCGTTCGGGCGGCTCAACCGCGTGCTGGGGCTGGACGCCCGGTGCGTACTGCCGGGGCACTGAGCAGGTCCGGGACCGTCCGGTCCGGGCGGCCCCGGTCCCGTACCCTTCCGGCGGGCTACAGGTCCGCGGCGATGATCGCCTCGATGTTCCGTTCGGCGAGCGCCGTGATGGTGACGAACGGATTGACCGTGGTGTTGCCCGGGATGAGCGCGCCGTCGATGACGTACAGGCCCGGATGGCCGTGCAGGCGGCCGTAGTTGTCCGTCGCCCGGTCGAGCACCGCGCCGCCCAGGGGGTGGTACGTGAGGTGGTCGCCCCAGATCTTGTAGGTGCCGAAGAGGTCGGTCCGGTAGATCGTGCCCTCCTTGGCGTTGATCCTGTCGAAGATCGTCTTGGCCATGTCGATGGACGGCTGCTTCCAGGCGGTCTGCCAGTTCAGTTCGACCCTGCCCGCGGAGGCGTTCCACGAGAACTGGGCGCGGTGGGGGTTCCTGGTGATCGACAGATAGAACGAGGCGTAGGTCTCGATGCCGGTGGGCAGCGGGGCCACCTCGGCGAACGCGCCGCCCGCGGCCCAGTTGTCGATCCCGCAGCACGGGATGGACGACTGCAGGGCGCCGGTGGGGTCCCACAGGTGGTTGGCGCGGCCGCACATCACGTTGCCGTTGTCACCCCAGCCCTTGCCCACCTCGCTGTTGAGACCCGGCAGCGCGCCGGTGGCCCTGAGCCTGACCAGGAGCTTGCTCGTGCCGACGCTGCCGGCCGCGAAGAACACCCGGTCCGCGGTGACGGTCTTGGTCGTCGTGGTGGCGCCGGTGGTGTCGAGCTGGTCGATGACGACCCGGTAGCGGCCGCCGGTGGCCGGGGCGACCGAAGTGACCTTGTGCAGCGGTGAGACGGCGACCCGTCCGGTCGCCCTCGCCCTGGCGAGATAGGTCTTCTGCAGGGACTTCTTGCCGTGGTTGTTGCCGTAGAGGATCTCGCCCGCGAGCGCGGACCTGGGGACGGTCCCGGCGGCCTCCTGCTCCATGTAGTCCCAGTCGTACACGTCGGGCACGAAGACGAAGGGGAAGCCCGAACGCTGCGCGTGCCTGCGGCCGACCCGGGCGTACTGGTAGCAGTCGGCGGTCTCGAACCACGCCGGGTCGACCGTGCCGACGCCGAGGTTCTGGTTGGCGCGCGGATAGTAGACGGAGTACATCCGGTCCGCGTCGACCGACGGCAGGACGGCGCCGAAGTTCTCGCGCCTGGGCGTGACCGCCATGCCTCCGTTGACCAGTGAGCCGCCGCCGACGCCGCGGCCCTGGTAGACGATGATGCCGCCCATCTCCTCGGCGTCCAGGATCCCGGTGTGGCGCGGGACGTCCCGGTCGATCGGGAAGCCGAGGAAGTTGCTGAGCGGCTGCTTCGTCCTGGTGCGCAGCCAGTAGGAACGGTAGTCGGGGCTCGTCGTGTTGGCGAAGATCCTGCCGTCGGAGCCGGGGGTGTCCCAGGCCATGCCCATCTCGGCCATGTGTACGTCGACACCGGCCTCGGCCAGGCGCAGGGCGGCCACGGACCCGCCGTACCCGGTGCCGATCACCAGGGCGGGCACGTGCGCCCCCGGCTCGATCACCGCGGTCGCGGCCGTTGTGGCGGCGTGGCCCGGGGTCCCGTGTCCGGCCAGTGCGGCCGACCCGAGAACAGAACCGGTTCCAGCGATGAATCTTCTCCGGGACACACCTCTGAGGTGCGTCCCACGTGGGACATCGTCAGGCATGCGCGACTCCTCACTCTCCATAGAGTGAAACGGGTTCTACTGGGAGCCCCGTGAGAAGTCACGCCATACCCTGAGGTAACTTTCAGACGATCACATACTGGGCATCACGCACCCGCGCCGCTCAGTCGCGCAGCAGACGCCGGGCGGTCAGCGCGAGGCTGAACTCCACCATGTCGGCCGGACGGGCGAGCGAGCGCCCGGTCAGCTGCTCACACCGCTTCAGCCGGTTCAGCACGGTGTTGCGGTGGCAGTACAGGCGGACGCTCGCCCGCTGTGCCGAGCCGTCGCACTCCAGATACGCCGCCAGGGTGTCCAGCAGGATGTCGCGGTCGGACGGCTCCAGCCGCAGCAGCGGTCCGAGCACCTCCTCGGCCAGCGCGGCGCCCAGTTCGGGGCACGACATCACCAGGGCCGCCGGCAACTGCTCGGTCAGCCGTACGGTGCCGCCGTCCTCGGCGCACATGCTCAGGGCCATGTCCGCCAGTCTGCGGGCGTCACCCACCGCGGCCAGCCCCGCCACCACGGGCCCGACGCCGACGCGCGTACCCGCGGGGGCGGTCGGCGCCGGCCCGGGCAGGTCCCCGTCCCCGACCAGGACGATGCCGTGGTCGACGTCCACCCCCGTGTGCCAGTGCACGCGCGCACCGGCCGGCACGACGGCGGCGGGCAGGGCGGTCCTGCCGCCCTGGCGGCCGCTCGCGACGGCGACCACGGCATACCGGCCCTGCTCCGGCAGGTCGAGCGCCTCGGCCGTCTCGGCGACGTCGGCGATCCTGCTCGTACCGTCGAGCAGGGCCGCGGTCAGCAGTCGCACCCGGTGCTCCTGGCGCCAGGCGTGCTGGCGTTCGACCTTGCGGTAGACGTCCGCCACGAGGGTGCAGTGCTCGTCGACGAAGTTCCACACGTCGGCCGCCACATGGACGAGCAGCCGGACGTCCTCGGGGGCGGTCCGCGAGGTCTCCTCGACCAGCGCCTGCCAGATCAGGGACCCGCCGAGCCGGAAGGCGTGCAGGAGCGCGTCCAGCGGCAGCCCCTCCTCGGCGCGGGTGGCGCCGATCTTCCACGAGCAGCGCAGCGCCGCGTCCCGGGAACTGCGCGGGTCGAGCAGCGAGCTGACGCTGTGCCGGAGCGAGCGGTGCACCTCCTGCCAGGTGCCCACGGGATCGCTGTCCAGGGTGGTCCGGTAGGCGGGTTCCCGTTCCCGCAGTGCCGCCACGAGCCGGTCGGTCAGCTCGGGGAGGTTGTTCAGGAGCACCCGGGCCGACCGGTGCAGGACGCGCAGGGCGTCGGCGTCGATCAGCGAACGCACCTTCGGGGCACGCGACAGCGCGGCGGAGGGCGGTCCGTGACCGAGCTCGACTCGGGACCGTACTGCCTGATGCATCGCGTTCTCCCGGGCGTCGGCTCGGTGGGCGGCGCCGCCCACCGCGGTCCGGGTACGGCCGCCTGTCGGCCGCGACTCCCCCACGATGGTCGGTACCTGTCTCGTCCTGCCCCGTAGAATGACATACCGTCCAGTCGGTCCCTAGGGTTCTGCGTCGGTCTTTTCCATCACATCGACCCCCTCCCCGCACGTGACACCCCGTCAGTGACGCACGGGGCCTCCGCCCGTGCGACGGGCGTCCGGCGTGCATCGGGATTACCGGGGCATCCGGACGCCGAACGGGAGGAGAGGTGTCATGCATCTGGCACGTGGTAGCGGCGGCGACTCCGACATCTGGCTCTGGGCACTGGGAGCTCTCGCGCTGTACGCAGTGATCAGCTACGCGCTGGCGTACTGGGCGCGCGACCGGCGCGGTTCCCGGCACCCGGCCCAGGACGCCCTGCACGATCTCAAGGACCGGGAGGAGCCGCAGTCGCCGCGGCAGCGCCTCGTGAGCCGCCTGATCATGCTGGGCGGCGGTGGCGCGACCGCGCTGGTCGCCGTCGCCACCTCGGGCGTGCCGCGGGTGGTGGCGGTCGCGCTCACCGCCGTCGTGGCGGTCGGGCTCTGGGCGTACTACGACCATCGCACCGAGACGCCGACGGCGCGGAAACGGTGGTTCCGGGCGGCCGGGTGACGGTGACCGCGGGCGCGTCCCGGGTTCAGGGGCCGGAACCCGGGTCCGGTTCCACGGCGTCGGTGATGCCGGCCCGGGCGGCTTCGAGCTGGGCGGCGAAGGCGACGCCCAGGAAGAGCGCGATACCGGTGAGGTTGGCCCACAGGAGCAGCGCGACGAACGCGGTGAGGGGACCGTAGACGGCACCGAACGACCCGCTCTTGGCGACGTAGAGCGCCAGCAGCCAGGTGGCCACGACCCACAGCACCAGATGGACCGCGGAGCCGAAGGCGAGCCAGGTGTAGCCCGGCTGGACCCTGCGGGGAGCCCAGCGGAAGATCACCGCGGACGCGATCCACGCCAGTGCCACACCCAGCGGCACCTGCAGCGGCCGCCACCAGTCGAGGCTGTCCCGGGACCAGCCGAGGGCCTGGACCACGGAGTCCCCCACCGCGTCACCGGCGACGAGGACGAGGAACCCCAGCGCCAGGGGCATGCCCGCGGTGACGGCGAGGACCAGGGAGCGGGCGTACTTGGTCAGGAAGGGGCGGTCGCGTTCGATGCCGTAGATGCGGTTGGCGCCCCGCTCGATCTGCCCCATCGCGGAGGCCAGGTTGAGGACGGCGAAGGCGAGGCCCAGCCACATCGCGAGGGCGCCCCAGACCCCGGACCCGGCACTGCGCGCCGTCTTGTCCAGCGCCTCCTCGACCAGGTCGGCGCTGGCACCGGGCACGATCCGGCCGAGGGTGAGCTCGATGACCCGGCCGACGCTCTCGGTGTGGACGGTCGTGGCGACGCCCACCAGGGCGATGGTGAAGGGGACCATGCCGACGACCACCTGGAAGGCCAGGGAACGCGCGTTGGTGAAGCCGTCGGCGTAGCGGAAACGGGAGAACGCGTCGACCAGGAGGCGACGGCCTCCGTAGTGCCGCAGCGCGGTGAGTGCCTCGTCACCGGAGAGTTCCTCCCCGATCATGTCCCGCGTCTGCGGGACGTGCACGGCGGTACCCATCGCGTCTGTCTCCTCGTGTCGTTCGGGCGGCCCCCCGACGGCGCGCCGCCCGTCGGCGGCCGCCGGCCCTCGGCGAGCTCGTCGCAGCGAGCTCGTCGTACCGTCTTTCCGGTCGTGCGGAAATCAGCCGTCACGGGCGGGAGATGATCGCACACCCTCGCGGTCGCGTCCGCGCCGGGCCGGTATCCGGTTCGTCGCGTCGTGCCGTCTCGGGGCCGGCGTCAGGCGCTGTGTCTGCGGACGGCGTCGAGCAGGTCGTCGATGTCCTGCGGGGCCGTCGCGAAGGAGGCGACGAAGCGGACGACGCCGGGCTCCCAACGGTCGTGGTAGAAGGCGTACCCGTCGGACAGCAGGCCCTCGGTGACCTGTCGGGGCAGCCGGCAGAAGAGGATGTTGGCCTCGGCGGCGCCGAGCAGGTCGACCCCCGGTACGGCCTTGAGGCCGTCCTGGAGGCGGGCGGCCATGGCATTGGCGTGGGTCGCGTTGCGCAGCCACAGGTCGTCGCTCAGGTAGGCGTCGAGCTGGGCGGCGTGGAAGCGCATCTTGGAGGCGAGCTGGCCGGCCCGCTTGGCACGGAAGGAGAGCTCGGCGGTGAGGGAGCGGTCGAAGACGACGATCGCCTCGGCCGTCATGGTGCCGTTCTTGGTGGCTCCGAACGACAGCAGGTCGACACCGGCCCGCCAGGTGAGTTCGGCCGGGGTGGCACCGAGGGCCGCGACGGCTCCGGCGAAGCGGGCACCGTCCATGTGGAGCCGCAGGCCCGCCTCCTGGGTCAGGGAGCCGAGGGCGCGTATCTCCTCGACGGTGTAGACGGCGCCGGTCTCGGTGGCCTGGGTGACGCTCACCGCGGAGGGCTCCACGCTGTGCACGTCCCCGGCCTTGTGCCGGACGGCCGCGCGGAGTTCGGCCGCGTCGATCTTGGCGTCGTCGCCACCGAGGGCCACGAGTTTCGCGCCCGCGGTGTAGAACTCCGGTGCCCCGCACTCGTCGTTGTTGATGTGGCTGTCGCGGTGGCACAGCACGCTCCCCCAGGGCGGGGTCAGGGCGGCCAGGCTCAGGGCGTTCGCGGCGGACCCCGTGGAGACGATCAGGACGTCCACGTCACGTTCGAAGATCTCGGACAGCCGGCGGCGGACACCGGCCGTGACGTCGTCCGACCCGTACGGCGACGCCTGTCCCGAGGCCGCCCTGACGACCGCCTCGACGATCTCCGGGGAGGCGCCCGCGGCGTTGTCGCTGCTGAACACACGGGCGGCGGTGGTGCTGGTCGTGGTCGTGCTGTGGCTCATGCCGGGGGTCCTGACTTTCCGTCGACTGCGGGAGGTACGGGGGTGAGGGTCGCGGTCCGCCGCCGTGTCGGCGGCGTCGGCGCCGGGCCGGGAACCGGTGCGGTCACGGCGGACCGTCGCCGGTGACCACCGGCGACGGTGCGGCGGCGCGGACGAGTTGGCGCAGTGCCCCGTAGTAGACCTCGTGGTCGGTCAGGGCGGGCAGGATCACGGCCGTGTTGCCGGTCAGCGCCGGATAGTCCTGCGGGTCGAGCGAGGCCAGCGCGGTACGGGTGAGCGCCCGGGTGGCCCTCGGATCGCGGTGGTCCACGAAGCTCGCGCTGCCGAGGGTGAGGAGGTACATGCGCCGGTAGGCGGCGATCGCCTCCTCGGGGGTCATCCCGGCCGCGAGGCTGTCGGCCAGCTGGGGCTCGACGAGGCGGGCCAGCAGGTGCGGGCCGAGCCAGGGACGGGCACCCCGCAGCGCGAGCAGGCCCGGGTGGTCCGACAGCAGCCGGTACAGAGCGGAGAACCGGGCCTCCGTGGCGGCGGCCCACCCGGTGCCCGGCTCGATCTCGGGCAGCCGCGCGGCCAGATGGTCGGTGCACAGGTCCAGCAGTCCGGCCAGGTCGGTGCAGCGTCGCTGGAGCGAGGCGAGGGAGATGCCCAGCCGGCCCGCCAGGGCGCGGAAGGTCAGCGCCCCGGGGCCGGCCTCGTCGACCAGCAGCAGGGCGGTCTCGGCGATGCGGCCGGGGGTCGCGCGGTCGAGGGACGGGGAGTGCCGTGGCATACGTGTCAGCGTACGATACGCCGTATCGGTCGATACGGGCGGGCCGGTGTCCAGAGGCGGTCCGGTGCCTTGAGGCACTCCGGTGCACGGGCGGGCAGACCGGTGTCACACGGCCCGTACCGGCTCCTCTCACCCCGTGCGCGGCGTCCCGGACAAGTCCGCGGAACCGTCCTCCCGGACCACGCACAGGGCCCAGATGATGAACCCCGAGAAGGCGATCATCACGATCGACCAGACCGGGTAGTACGGCAGGGAGAGGAAGTTGGCGATGATGACCAGTCCGGCGATGGCTATGCCGGCGACCCTCGCCCACAACGCCGCCTTGAAGAGCCCGAAGCTGACCAGCACCGCAAGGGCGCCCAGCACGAGATGCACCCAGCCCCAACCGGTGAGGTCGAACTGGAAGACGTAGTCGCGCGTGGTCACGAAGACGTCGTCCTCGGCGATCGCCATGATTCCCCGGCAGATGTCCAGCACGCCCGCGATCATGAGCATGACCGCGGCGAAGGCCGTCAGGCCCTCGGCCCAGGGCCGCTCGGCGGAGTGCGTCTGCGTGTGCGTGTTCGTGTGCGCGGTGTGTGTCGCAGTCATCCTGATGCCTCGATTCGATCCGTGTCGTACGGTGCCGTCAGCGGCCCGCGGCCGCGGCCCCCGCGCCCGCGCCCGCCCGTTCGGACGAGCCGGCGCCGGACGGGCGGCCCGCGCCGCCCGAGTCGCTCAGTACCAGTTCCTTGGCCTTGCGGAACTCCTCGTCCGTGATGTCGCCGCGGGCGCGGATCTCCGACAGCCTGGCCAGTTCGTCGACGCTGCTGCGCCGGTCCGCGCCCCGGGCCGTCTCCCGGACGTATTTCTCGAACGCCTCGTGCTGTGCGTGCGCCTGGGCCACTTCCCGGCGCCCCATGTTCCTGCCGCGGGCGATCAGGTAGACGAAGACGCCCAGGTAGGGCAGGAGGAGCACGAACACCAGCCAGCCCGCCTTGGCCCAGCCGCTCAGGTCGTCGTCCCGGAACACGTCGACGACGACCCGGAAGAGCAGGACGAACCACATGATCCACAGGAAGAAGACCAGCATGGACCAGAAGATGCTCAGCATCGGATAGTCGTAGGCGAGGTACATCTGTCCGCTCATGTCTCTCCTCCGTCCCGGGCGGGCGCCCGGCAGCCGACTCTTCCGCTCTCAGCGTGCGCGCGGTCGGGCCCGGTGGCCTCACCCGAAGCGGGTGAGTGGACCGGAGCCGGGCGCGTACCGGGTGCCGCCCCGCCGGGCAGGTGGGTCGGCCTGGAACTCGGTGCAGGACCGGGCGGTACGGGCATGGCTCCTCCTCGCGAGGTTTTTCGCGCGGCCGGACGGCACCGTGCACGGACCGCTGGTGTCCCTCGGGCCGCCGGCCGCCGGATCACTCCGGCAGGCGGCGCATCTCCAGGACCCGCAGACCCAGGGACTGGCAGCGGGTCAGCAGTCCGAACAGGTGGGCCTCGTCGACCACGGGCCCGAACAGGACGGTCTGGCCGGACATCAGCACGTGCTCCAGTTCCGGGAAGGAACCGGCCAGCGCGTCCGACAGATGTCCGTCGACGCGGATCTCGTAACGCATGAGCTGCTCCCCGGGGCGGCCTGGGACAGGCGTGTCACGCCCTCACCCATGATCGTGCGCCGCGCCGGGCCGCTCGGCCTCACCCCCGGGAGGTGATACGCCGCCGGTGCCGGGCGGACTCCGACCCGCGCAGACGCACGCACGCGCACACGCCCACGCCCCGTACGCCCTCGTGCGGGCCGGGCGCGGTCACAGCAGCCGCAGTTCGCGCGCGCGGCGCACCGCTTCGCCGCGCCGGTTCACGGCCAGCTTCCGGTAGACGCTCTTGAGGTGGGTCTTGACCGTGTTCACCGACACGTACAGATCGGCGGCGATCTCCTCCGTCGACATCATCTGGGCCAGCCGCTGGAGCACTTCGCGCTCGCGGCCGCTCAGTTCCTCGACGGGCTGCGGGCAAAGCCGCTTCCCGGGTCGCGGCTCGGGGCGGCGGGGCGCGGCGGGGGTGAGCCAGCCCGCGGAGAGCGCTCGCAGGGGTGGCGCGTCGAGCACGGGCCCGATCCAGGGACCGGCTTCGACGAAGGGACGTCTCAGGCGCTCACCCCGTGCCTCCCGCAGGGCCCGGGCGACGAGCCGGTGCGTGGTGGCGCGGTCCCCCACGGCATCCGCGGCCTGCGCCCTGACCAGGGTGGCCCGTACGGTCACCGCCGGGCCGGCGACGCCTTCCGGGCGCAGTCCGTCGAGCGCGGCGACCGCCGCCGCGGGCCGGCCCGCGGCGAGCCGGGCGCGCGCGATCCCCACCACGCACGCCGCCTGACCACCGGGGACCGCGAGCAGCGGTTCGGCGGCCGCCTCGGGGTGGCCCTCGGCCAGGTGCGCGGCCGATTCGATCAGAGCCGCGTGTCCCTGTGCCCAGGGCGAGACGACATCGGTGACGACGGTGCTCCGCGCCGCCTCGACCGCGCCCCGGGCGTCACCGCGGGCCAGTAGCAGGCGCGCGGCGACGATGGTCCGGCCCGCTTCCGTCACCGGGTCGCACATCCCGTGCCGTGGGCCGTGCGTCGCGTCGAACAGCGTCTGCGCCTGCCGCAGTTCGTCGCGCTCCACGGCCACGGCCGCCAGGACCAGCCGTCCGACGTCCGGACCGAGAGGCCCCGCGCGGCCGAAGTGTTCGGTCCCGGCCGCCGCGGCCAGCGCCCTGCGTTCCGCCCTGCCGAGCCGGCCGTTCAGGTAGTCGATCAGGGCCAGGAGCCCCAGGGCGTCCACGCGCGCGGGAGCCGTCGTAGCCGTCGAGGCGGTGACCGAGCGGTCCGTCACCGCGGACAGCGCCGCCCGCGCGTCGTCGAACTGCCCGGCCCACAACCGGGTCGCGCCCAGCTGGGTCTGCAGGAGGGCGGTGAGTTCCGGGTGTCTGTGCAGGAGGCGGGCGGGGACCTCCTGCCACAGTCTCCCGGCCTCCCGCGCGGCGGTCTCCGCCCTTCCGGGTGAACCGGTCAGCCGCGCCGCCAGGGTTTCGAGCAGGGCGTGGCTCAGCCGGGCGGCAGCCGGCTCGGGTACGTCGCCGGGCGCGAGGGGTTCTTGTTCGAGGCCGCGCCCGGCCCGCCGCAGGTGGGTCAGGCCGTGCTCGGTCTCGCCTCGGGCCAGGTCCCTCGCCGCCCGTACGAGGTCCGTGGCCGGGCCGGTGGCCGCGGGCCCCATGGAGGCGAACGACTCGTTCAGGCCGTCGGAACGGGGGCCGGCGAGCAGCTCGCCGATGGCCAGGTCGTCGATGAGCGCGCCGGCGGTGAGGTCCCAGTCGCCGGCCGCGGCACCGTGGCCGAGCGTCTCGGCGAGGGATCCGGAGTGCCGCAGCCACACCGCGGCCCGTCGGTGGAGTTCGGGCTCCAGGCCGGGCGAGCTCACCCGCAGATGGGCGCGGAGTATCTCGCCGAACAGCGGGTGGAGCCGGTACCAGGCGTGCCCGAGGTCCTCGACGAACGCGTTCTCACGGTGCAGTCCCGCCAGGATGGGTTCGGCGTCGGTGCGCTCCGTCAGCGCGTTCGCGAGCGCCGGGCCGAAGCGGTCCAGAACGCTCACCTTCAGCAGCAGGTCCTGGGTCTCGGGAGTCTGCCGGGCGAGCACCTCCGCGAGCAGGAAGTCGGCGACCGTCGAGCGGTCCGCCTCGAACTCCTTCAGGTACGCCTCCGGGTCCGGGCTCTCCCGCGCGGCCAGGGCGCACAGCCGCAGGCCGGCGGCCCACCCCCGGGTGCGTTCGACGAGTGAGCGCACCGCGTGGGCCGGGAGGCACAGCCCGTGCGCCGCCAGGAGGACGGCCGCCTCCTCGGGCGTGAACGTCAGCTCCGCGTCCCTGACCTCGGTCAGGTCACCGGCCGCCCGGTAGCGGTGCAGCGGCAGCAGCGGTTCGGTGCGGGTGACGAGGACCAGGCGCATGCCGGGCCCCGCGTGGTGGAGGACGAACTCCAGCTGCTCCGCGATCTCCTGATCGGTGACACGCTCGTACTGGTCGAGCACCACGATCACGGGCCGGTCCCGGACGCTCAGAGCGGCGGCGAGCCGGGCCAGCAGCGCGTGGGGCACGCGGTCCGGGTCGGCGGGGCAGCCCGGTCCGGCGGGCAGCGGCACACCGGAGGTGCGCAGGGACTGGAGCAGGTAGGCCCAGAACATTCCCGGCCGCTGGTCCGTGGCGTCGGTGGTCAGCCAGGCCACGGGCCGGTCCCGCCCCGTGGCCCAGTCCGCGACGAGCAGGGTCTTGCCGGCGCCCGCGGCGCCGTTGACCAGGGTCAGGGGGGTGCGGAGGGCCTGGTCGAGATGCCGGCCCAGCCGCTCGCGCCGCAGGAACATCGACGGGCGCCCCGGTATCGCGAGCCGGGTGCGCAGGAACGGGTCGCCCCGGGGATCGGCGTGCGGTGCGCGCGCGTACGGCGCCCTGGTGTGTGCGCGTGGTGCACGGGGGCCGTGTGGTACACGTGCGCCGTGTAAGGCATGTGGTGCGGTCGGTCCCGAGCCGCTCTCCTCGAACCCAGCCATGGCCTTTTCACCGCCACTGTTCGTCAGGACATGGGCAGCGCTCCTTCCTCAGCATCCCAGCGTTCCCGTGCGCGTGCGCGCCGCGGAGGGCGGGGTGGTCCGCAGGGGGTGCTCCGGTACGCGGCGTCGGGCGGACGGCGGACCGGTCAGGAGAAGAGAACGTCCAGGTCGGGCTTCCGGTCGCCGAAGAGTCCGTCCCGCCGGCCGAGGGACGCCAGCTTCTCCAGGGAGGGCCGGTCCACCTCCGTCGGCCAGCCGGGCAGCGTGAGCTTCTCCAGGACATCGCCACTGATCTCGGTGTACGTGGTGAGGACCTGCCGTGCCTCGTCGGGATGGTCGGTGGCGTACTCCAGCGACTCGGTCACCGCCTCGGTGAACTTCTCCACCAGACCGGGGTCGCGCTTCGCCAGCCCGGCCGAGGTGAAGTACGTCGCCACGGTGAGCTTCGGGTCCGTCTCGGCGAACGGCGAGGCCACGACGCGGACCCCCTTCGCCTTGGCGACGGTCATCGCGGGCTCGCCCATCCACGCCGCGTCCACGCGTCCGTCGTCCAGGGCGGCCGGCATCTGGTCGAACGGTATCTCCACGAACTTGACCTCGGACGGGTCGCCGCCGGCGGCACGGACCGACTCGCGGACCGTGGTGTCCCCGATGTTGCGCAGGGTGTTCACCGCCACCGTGCGCCCGGCGAGGTCCTCGGCCGACTTGATCGAGCTGTCCTTGGGGACGCCGACACCGGTGACGTCACCGCCGACCTTGCCGTTGGAGGCCGCGCCGTTGACCACGGACCTGACCGGGACCCCTTTGACCTGGGCGATCATCAGTGACGTCGTGTTGCTGAAGCCGAAGTGGAACTGGCCGCTCACCACGCCGGGGATGATGGCCGCGCCGCCCTGGGCGCCGACCATCTCCAGCTCGATGCCCCGGCTGCCGAAAAAGCCCTTCTTCTGTCCCAGGTAGAGCGGGGCCACGTCGACGATCGGGATGATGCCGACCTTGACCCGCGTGGTCCCGTCCCCGCCCGAGGACGACGAACCGCCGGACCCCGAGTCCGACGAACCGCAGCCGGCCACGGCGACGATCGTGGTCAGCACGGCGACAAGCCCCGGAACGCGCCTCTGCATGAGCTTCTCCTGACAGGGCTCGGTCGACGTTGGGCATTTTCTCGACGGCAGAAATCTACCGGCCCAGCTTCGCGCTGTCAGCACTCCGGACACGGCCGGTACTCCGGACACCGCCCCGGCCGGTGAAGATCAACGGGATGAATCTCCGCATTCACTCCACCGGCGCCTGTTATTTCGTAATGCACTTTCCTCAGGGGACTGATCCGGCCGTTCGGGGGAAACCCCGCCGATTTCTCGAAAAGCCGCGTTTGGAGTGGCTCTCCGAGGTCAGCCGTAACAGTAGATCGCACGGACGAGCTCAGTAAGGACGTGATCCGCAGTGGCCCAGAACGAGAAGGCAAAGGCGAAGACCGAGCAGGCCAAGGGCAAGGTCAAGGAGACCGTAGGCCAGGCTGTCGGCAACGAGCGTCTGACCGCCGAAGGCAAGGCGGAGCAGTCCAAGGGTGACGCCCGCCAGGCGAAGGAAAAGACCAAGGACGCATTCCGGCATTGAGGATCATCTAATGCACGCGGCCCGTCGCACGCTCTTGCGGCGGGCCTGCTTTTTTTAAGGCGAAGGAGCGAGAAAATGCTCGCTGAGCACCGTACGGCTCCCGTCGACGCGGCGACCGCACCGTCCCGGTCCGCACCGTCCGGACCGAGCAGCCCCGCCGAGGTGCGCGAAAGGGTGAGGCACGCGCTCGCGGAGGCGCGGCGGACCCGGCGCCGCGACGCCGCCCTGGGGGGCGACGACATCATCGGCGACGCTCTGCTCGTCGCTTCGGAACTCACCACCAACGCGATGCTGCACGGCGGAGGTGTCACCGGCTTCGAGGTGACGCTGGACGACGAGACCGTGCGTCTGTCGGTGTGCGACCGCAGCGAGGATTTCCCCGCGCCCAAGCACCATGCCGACGCGCGGGGCTTCATGCGGCCCGGCGGTCACGGCTGGCCGATCGTCTGCCGGCTGTCTCGCGACATCACGATCTCGGAGCTCGGGACCGGCGGCAAACGCATCACGGCCGTGGTACCGCTCAGGCGCCCGTGAGGCACAGGACGGACCGGGCGCACCCGCTGGTGCGCCCGGTCGTGGCACGTGGTGACCGTTTCGCCGCCGGAACCGGCTCCCGGACCGGCGCCGGCGGCTCGCGGCGTCAGCTCTTGACGATACGGCGGACGTTGTCGAGCGAACCGCAGCCGGACTCCAGCTGGCGGGCCCGCTCCTTGAGGAAGGCCGCGCCGAGCTCCTCACGGCGCTTCATGGCGACGTTCTCACGCGCCCCGTTGAGGATCGTGCGCTCCTCCTCGTCGGCGTGGTGCGTGATGGCCTCCACGAGTTCCTCCAGCTTCTCGTCCCACTCGTCGGACCCGACCTCGTCCACCTCCAGCAGGGCGAGCAGCGCCTCGTTGCCCTCCTCGTGTTCCTCCTCGCCGTGCTCGACCTCCTCGTCGTCGATGTTCCGGTAGCGCTTGAGGGCGGGGTAGACCTCGGACTCCTCCGCGAGCGCGTGGGCGATCAGGAGGTCGGCGAATTCCTCCAGCGCGGTCTGCCTGTCCGCCTCGACACTGCGCATCTGCCGGAAGAGGTCCTCCATCCTCCGGTGGTCATCAAGGATCAGTTCGACGACATCTCGTGTCTCAGGCATGGTGCGGCGCGCCTTCCTCGGTGGTTGATTCGGTGTCCCGGCACGACTACCCCGGTTGTCGCGACCCTCACGCCGTGAGGGCCTGTCTGCGGGGCGCGCCCGGCGACGCGGCGGTCCGCGCCGCGGGACGCACCGGGTACGTGGTCTTGGCCGGGTCCGTCACGGGGTCCCCCAGCACGATCCGGCCCGCCGCGTGCAGCGCGTCGCACTCGGCCGTGGGGAGCGCCACGTAACAGCCGCCGTACCCGGAGCCGGCGCCGACCGGCTGCCAGTAGCCGTATCTGCGGCGGCCGTTGGCGTGCACGGTCAGGCAGACGGGGACGCGCTGCACCGTGATGAGACGCAGCACCTCGGCGCCGCCGGGACCCAGTGGCGCGGGCGTACGCGGGAGAGCTCGCAGCGTGGTCATGGTCAGCGCTCTCCGTTCGATGCTCGCGGCACGGCACGGCGGCGGAGAGTGGGCGTCATGTGCGGGCGGCCTTTCGACGGACGGGTTCGATCGCGTATCACCGGGAGCGGCGACGTTCTCGCTGCCCGGCATTGTTGCGGAGGGCACTGACATCGCGGTCCGAGCCGCTCCGGGCCACTCCGTGTCGCTCCGGGCCGCTGCCGCGCACCGCTGTTCACCGGCGGTCGGAGGGGGTCGGCGCGTGGTGGGCGCGACCTTCCAGTTCGCCCTGGACGAAGGGGTCGTCGGCGCTGTCGTACACCCCGGCGTGGTCGAAGAGCGCCTCGGTGATGCGCTCCCACTCCTCGATCTCCGCCTGGGCGACCAGCGCGTCCCGGCCGGTGAGCCGCCCGCTCCCGGCCACCGTCCTGCGGGCGTCCTCCAGCGCTTCCTTCGCGTCGTGGTGGCGCATCCCCGCGGCTGAGCGCCGTACCCGCGCCCAGGCGTCACGCTCGTCCTCGGACGGCTCCGCCGTCCCGTCGCCCGTGTCGTCGACGGAACCGGACGCTCGGTCCTCCTCCAGGCTCACTGCTCCACCTCGTTCGGGTACGGCGCTGAATGCTTCCTCAGCAGTCCCGTCTGCCCCCGTCACGAGGACCGACACCTGTCGGCACTGACGAACCGTTACGTCATCAGGTCATCACATCGTCGTCGTGTGGGAGGAGCGCGGACAGTACGGTCCGCGCCTGCTCCGCACGACGGCCGTGGCTCCGGTGTCCCCCTCCGCTACGCGCTGCCCCCGGAGGCGCGGTTACGGATGCGCCGCTTCAGGGCACGCCGTTCGCCTTCGCTCTTGCCGCCCCAGATGCCGATGCTCTGGCCGGTCTCCAGCGCCCAGTCCAGACACTCCCCGCTCACGGGGCAACGCCGGCAGACGCTCTTCGCGTCCTCGATCTGCACGAGCGCCGGGCCCGTGGTGCCGATGGGGAAGAAGAGGTCGGGATCGACGGTGCGGCATTCCGCGTACTCGCGCCAGCCCTCCATGGTGGGGCCTCCTTAGGTCGCAATGGTGTCGTCAAGGGATTCGGTCCCTCCCTCGGGTCACCCAGGACCGCACCGGTGAAACAAGGAGTCTGGTGGGAAAGTGCTGCCCGCGCGCCCGGCGGTGCCGGCGACGGCGTACGAACCGGCGCCCGGGGACACCTGCTCCGGCACGGCGGGAACGCCCGGGTGGCAGGATGGGGCCCGCACGGGGCGACGTCCGGGACGTTTCAACAGAAGAGCAGGTGACACATGTCTCAGCAGCCGGGCGAGGTCTGGGAACAGTTCGCGATCGCCGTTGCGGAGATGGCGCGGGACCTGCTGGCACAGGACTCCGCCCAGGGCACCCTGGAACGGGTCGTGGAGCACGCGAAGGTTCTGATCAACGGGTGCGACGAGGCCGGCATCCTCACCGTGCGGCAGGGGGAGGTGCATGCCCTGGCGGCGACGAGCGACGTGGTGCGCCACGCGGACCGGATCCAGCAGGAGCTGCAGGAGGGTCCGTGCTTCGACGCCGTGACCGACCGTCAGCAGATCTACTCGATCGACGACATGACGCGGCCGAGCGAGCAGTGGCCCCACTTCACCCCCGCGCTGCGGGAACTGGGCATGGGAAGCATGATGGGCTTCCTCCTCTTCACCGAGGACGACGACCTCGGCGCCCTGAACGTGTACTCGCACACGCCGGGCACCTTCGACGAGACCGCCCGGCGGGCCGGCTGGATCCTCGCCTCCCACGCGGCGGTGGCCTTCTCGGCGGCCCGTACGCACCAGCAGCTCGGCCACGCCCTGGAGACCCGCCATGAGATCGGTGAGGCCATGGGCATCCTGATGGAGCGCTACGGCCTGACCGAGGACACGGCGTTCAAGGTCCTCAAGAAGACCTCGCAGGACCGCAACGTCAAGCTGCGCGAGATCGCCCGCCAGATCTGCCGGACGGGCGAGAAGCCCGGCTGACCGCGGGCGGGGTCAGCGGGCCCGGGGCAGGTCACAGGAAGCGGCGGATGGGGATGACCGCCGCCTCCCTGGCCCGCTGGACGGCCGAACGCCGTTTCCAGCGGCGCTCCTCGATCAGGACGCTGTCCGTGACGTCCTCGTCGAAGTGGCCGTCCAGCGTCGCCGTGAACTCCTCGTCCAGTACGGCGAGCATGATCTCCTCGTCGTGGTCGAGCGAGCGGCGGTTGAAGTTGGTCGAGCCGACCAGCGCGGCGACCCGGTCCACGGTGATGACCTTGGCGTGCATCATCGTCGGCTGGTACTGGTAGATCTTCACGCCACAGGCGGTGAGGTCCTCGTAGTAGTGCTGACCGGCCAGCTGGCAGACCCGCTTGTCCGTGTGCGGGCCGGGCAGCAGGACCTCCACCTCCACGCCCCGGCGGGCCGCGGCGCACAGCAGCTCGACGAAGAACGCGTCCGGTGAGAAGTACGCGGTGGCCAGCCGGAAGCGCTCCTCGGCCGACTCCAGCATCACGCGGAGCAGGGTCTGCATGTCCTGCCACCCGAAACTGGCCGAGCCGCGCACCACCTGCACCACGGCCCCGCCCTGCGGGCGGTGCCCGATGAACCGGTCACGCGCGTCGAAGAGCTCGTCGTGGCACTCGGCCCAGTTCTGGGCGAACGCGGCGGCGACCCCGTCCACGGCCGGTCCCCGGACCTCGACGTGGGTGTCACGCCACTCGCGTTCGTTGCGCGCGTCACCGCACCACTCCTCCGCGATCCCCACCCCGCCGGTGAACGCCTTCTGCTCGTCGACGACGAGCACCTTGCGGTGGCAGCGGTGGTTCTGCTTGAGCGGCGAGAGCGCGAGGGGCTTGCGGAACCACGCCACCTGCACCCCGGCGTGCTCCATGGCGTGCAGCAGCTCCTTCTCGATCAGCCTGCTGCCGAACCCGTCCAGCAACAGGCGCACCCGCACACCGGCCCGGGCCCGCTCGGCGAGCGCCTCCGCGAACTCGCGGGCGATGTCACCCTTCCAGTACACGAAGGTCATCATGTCGACGGTGTGCTCCGCGGAGCGGATGCCCGCCAGCATCGCGGCGAAGATCTCGTCGCCGTTGCGCAGCGGCGTGAGGCGGTTGCCCTCGGTGGCCGCGATGCCTATGAGTCTCTCCAGCCGTCGGCGTATCCGTTCCGCGCGTTCCGCGTACAACGGCGAGGCGCCGCTCCCGGACGTGGGGGACGTCAGATCCGGCTGGTCCTGCGTACTGGTCATGGCATCACCCGCCGGCACAGGGAGGAGAACAGGAGGACGCACGCTGCCCGGTCCGGCACGGGCGCGGCGAGCAGACTGTACTCCGGCTTCCTGGGCACCCGGAGCCAGGAGAGACGAACGCGACAGTCGACGACCGCTCGCGTCCGTACAGACATGTCTGCGCGCATCCGGGGCACACGAGGACCAACTTGCTTTCTAGTTAAGGCGGCATCCCCGTGATCTCCTCCGTGAACGCACCCGAGGCGGCTGCTTCCAGCGTGGGAGCGCCGGAGGCCGGCGTCCTGCCCGGTGAACTGCCGTGGATCGAGGACGGCGGCAAGGTCGCCCCCAAGGACGCGCGGGTACTGTCCCGGCTGTTCCTGGACCGGCTGCGGGAACTGGAAGAGGG
>NZ_JBIAQL010000024.1:0-85979 GCF_042889045.1 Streptomyces sp. NPDC002701 | reverse complement strand
GAAGACCTGGAAGATCCTCCGCGACTGCCGCCTCAAGGGCGACGGCGTCCACCACGCCATGCTCGGCATCGCCCGCCTGCACAACCTCACCCTCGCCGGATGAGCGGGCAACGACGCCGGTCAACCAGCATGCCGTAGATCATTTACGGGACAACGCTTAGATGATGTCCCGTAGATACCGAGAGGCATGCAGTTTGACCTGCTTGTTTGTCTGTCATCCGGTGAGGGTGAGGTTGTGTAGGCAGGCGATGCCAAGCATGGCGTGGTGGACACCGTCGCCTCTGAGGCGGCAGTCACGCAGGATCTTCCAGCTCTTCATCCGGCTCTTCATCCGGGCGAAGGTGTGCTCGACGCGGGCGCGGACCCTGCGGTGAGAGGTGTTGTGTTCCTCCTTCCAGGGCGGCAGTTCCTCGTCCTTGTGCCTGCGGTAGTGCGGGATGATCAAGCCGGTGCCCCGGTAGCCGCCGTCGGCGATCACCGTGGGAGTGGCGCCGACGGCGGTCTTCGCCCCGGAGTCCTCCCAGGCCAGGCAGTCGTTGCGGTTGCCAGGCAACGGTCGGCCGACAGCCACGACCAGGCGGGAGTCGGCGTCGATGACGACCTGGTGGTTGGTGGAGTAGCGGTAGTTCTAATAGTTCGTCGGTGAGCCTGAGCGCGTGAGTGCAAGGGTGCCATGCAGGGTGGAGACCTGGCCCTGTTCCGGGACGTTGATCTCTTTGGTCAGACCGGCTCCACCCTGCCCTGCCGGGCGGAGACCTTCGGTAGTTCCGGGACCTCGATCTCTCGTGCAAGACCGGTCCCGCCCGGCAGGAGCTCGGATGCCACCGGCTTTCATGTCCTCAGCCCGCCGACAGGGGCCGCAGGGATGAACATTGGGCGGGAAGTCGCAAACGCACTGCTCACGGACATGGGCGAGGACAAGGATGAGGGCCGCACACCGCGCCTGAAAGATCGAGGGAGACAACGATGAGCGAGGGTTCCCCCACCATGGCTGAGGACAGCCGCGACGAAGACGCCATGGTCGAGAGGGCCGGTGTCATCTTGGCAGACATCCTCGGATGCGACACCCAAGCGCTCCACTCCGACGCCGGTCTCGAAGAACTGGGGGCCACCGAGGAAACACTCGCCACCGTAGCCAGCTTCCTGGAGCTCGACCTCGGCGTCGACGACCTCTACGAAGACATCGAGGACTGGGAGACGGTCGACGACGTCCTGTCCAGCGTCCGCGACCAGGCAGCCTGACCCCCACCCGATCCCGCCCACGTGGGCGCGCGGCCGGACGCAGCGGCTCTCGCTGTGCCCCGTCTCCTTCGTCCCCCTCAGTACCTGGAGTCATCGTGACCGACCGGCAGCAAAGGACCATCCCGAAGACGGGCCCCGAGGCACGCGAGAAGCGAAGGGACCCCAATGCTCCCAAGAAGCCTCGCAGCGCGTACACCCTCTTCCTGAAGGATCACTCGGAGCAGGTGAACAGGGAGCATGCCGCGCTGTCGTTCAGGGAGAGGAGCACGATCCTCGGCCAGCTGTGGACCGAAGTCGGCCCCGCAGTCCAGGAGGAGTGCGCCCAGAAGGCGCAAGATGACCGACAGCGATACGACACCGAGATGAAGGCGTATCAGGCCAGGTAGCGCTCCCGAACAAGGGGGCGGCCGTCATCGCGCAGCGCCGCCTCCGTACCGGAACGCCCCGTCCCGCACCGTGCCCCGTGCGACAAGAGCCGTGCCACACGCGTTGTTGAAGGCCGCCATCGAACAGGGCGGGGACCTCGGAGCCTGGATCACTGGGGGCAGCGGGTGGGGTGGGAGCGGCTGGTGCCTGCGCAGCAGTACCTGCTGGAGGCACTCGGCATCGAACCGCCCGCGGACGGCGAGGCGGTGGTGCCGGTGCGGCGGTCGCAGGAGGAGCGGTGGAACACCAACCTCGCTGCCGCCCGCCAGTTCCACACCCGCGAAGGCCACCTCCGACCCGCACGCAAGCACATCGAACTGATCGATGATGAAGAGATCAAGCTCGGGGCGTTTCAGGACAACGCCCGGTGCCGGGCCGCCAGGCTCAGCCCCGAACGCCGGGCGGCGCTCGATACTTGCCGAAGGACTTCGCCGGAACTCCCGAGCAGTTCGGTCTTCAGTGCCTACGGGCCCGTCCCTGCGCACGGTCCGTCGAACAGCTCCCACTCCGGTGCCGACGGCCCCGCCCGCGACCTGCTTGGCTTAAAGATGCCTGGCACGGGTCCGCGAGAGCGCCGGCGTTATTTCGGTTCGCTGGCTGCCGGTGCCGGGGCGGTCTGTGCCAGGCCGGCGAGCAGCAGGTCGATCATGCGGCGGGCCCGGTAGTCGGGGAAGGTCTCGACTCCGATGCACAGGTTGCCGATGGCGAGCATGAAGTCGTAGGCGCGGATGTCCGCGTGGGTGGAGCCGGCGGCGGCGGACGCTTTCAGCAACTGGTCGAGCACGGGCAGCAGGCGTTCGACGAACTCGTTGTGCAGGCTCTCGAATCCGGCTTGGTCCGAGTGCAGTGCCTCGGCGAGACCGTGCTTGGTGACCAGGAAATCGGCGAACTGGTGGACCCACAGCCGCAGGACCTCGTACGGCGTGTCGGCAGCGGGCGGCGTGTGCGCGGCGGTGGAGAGCGCGTCGACCTGGTGCCTGAAGACGGCGACCACCAGGTCCGCCCGGGTGGGGAAGTGGCGGTAGATGGTGCCCATGCCGAGGCCCGATTCGGCGGCGATCTCCCGCACGGGAGCGTTGACTCCCGCACGGACGAACACGGCCGCCGCGGCGTCCAGCAGTATCTGCTCGTTCCGGCGGACGTCGGATCGCTTACCGCCGGCCGGGGGTGGCGGCGTGTTGGGCGTGGAAATCGTGAGCACCTCCCACTTGCAAAACGGAGCGTTGCTCCATATTGTAATCCGGAGCGGCGCTCCGCATTCCAATCATGCCAGACACCTCGCAGCACGGGCCCCTGGGCCCTTCCGAGAAGGACATTTGCCTCATGAGCGACACTACGTCCGCCGACGGCGGCAACGACTCCACCGCCCCGATCATATCTGTCAGGCCGATCACGTTGGCCGCCCCGGACCGCGGCCAGGACCTGCAGGTACGGGTCACAGCGCCGACGACCGGCCACAACCTGCCCGTCGTCGTCTTCTCGCACGGCATGACCCTGACCATGGACGAGTACGCACCGCTGGTCGACTTCTGGGCCGCCCGCGGGTTCGTCGTCATCCAGCCCACCCATCTCGACTCGCTGGGCCTGCTCCCCGACGACCCGCGCACCCCGCTCATCTGGCGTATCCGCACCGACGACCTGACCCGGATCCTCGACCGGCTCGACGCCATCGAAGCCGGCGTGCCCGGGCTGGCCGGCCGCGTGGACCACGACCGCATCGCGGTCGCCGGACACTCCTGGGGCGCACAGACCGCCAGCACCCTCGCGGGCGCACGGGTCGTCGACGCCGACGGCACTCCCGGTGAGAGCATGAGCGACTCGCGTGTGAAGGCGGCGGTACTGCTGTGCCTGCCCGGTACCGGCGGCGCCGATCTGAGCCCGCTCGCCGCCCAGTACTTCCCGTTCATGAGCCCTGATTTCGCCGAACTGAAGACGCCGAGCCTCATGGTCGCCGGAGACCATGACCAGTCCCCGCTGACGGTGCGTGGTCCGGACTGGTTCACCGACGGCTATCGCCTCAGCCCGGGCGCCACCGATCTGCTGACCCTGTTCGGCGCGGAACACGGCCTCGGCGGCATCCAGGCCCCCCATGACACGCGGACCACCGACGACAACCCTGAGCGTGTCGCGGTCGTCCAGTACGCCACCCTGGCGTATCTGCGTACCGCGCTGCGCCTCGACGACGACGCGTGGCCGACCGCCCGCCGGTCCCTGGCCGAGGCCGTCGACCCGCTGGGAAGGATCGACTCAAAGTGACCCACCCCCTCACGCCGGCCCGCAGGCCCAGTTTCGGAATCATGACCGCCCCCTCTCAGGTCGCCTACGACGACGTCCTGCGGGTCTGGCGTGAGGCGGACGGCATCCCGCAGATCGAGCACGCCTGGCTGTTCGACCACCTCATGCCGCTCAGCGGCGACCCGAACGGACCCACCTTCGAGGGCTGGACACTGTTGTCCGCCCTCGCAGCCCAAACCGAGCGGTTGCGGCCCGGGGTGATGGTCACCAGCAACAGGTTCCGCCCACCAGCCGTGCTGGCCAAGATCGCCGCCACTGTCGATGTCATCTCCGGCGGCCGGCTCGAGTTCGGCATCGGCGCAGGCTCTCGGCCCGACGTGCCCATGGCCCGACGTGAGTACGCAGCTCACGGCCTTCCCTTCCACGATGCCGCCCACGCGGTCAAAAGCCTCGCCGAGGCGTGCACGATCATCCGCAGACTGTGGACCGAAAACGCACCGTTCGACTTCCCGGGCGACCACCACCAGCTGACCGGCGCGTTCTGCAGCCCCAAACCCGTACAACAACCCCACCCGCCGATCCTGATCGGCGGCCAGGCCACCCCGACGCTGCGCGTGGTGGCCGAGCACGCCGATCGCTGGAACATGCCCGGGGGCAGCATCGAGCAGGCGATCGCCCGCAGCGCCATGCTGGACCGGCTGTGCGCCGAGATCGGCCGCAACCCCGCCGAGATCACCCGATCCATCATCGTGCCCGCCTCCTACGACCGGCCCCAGGACACCCGCCACGTCGTCCGCGCGGCACTCGACGGCGGCTTCAGCCACATCGTCCTCGGACTCGACGCGCCCTATCCGGCCGAGGTCGCGCGTCGGGTCACCGACACCATCATCGACCCCCTCTCCGCCACGAACTGATACACCGGATCCTGACCCGCCACGGCCTGAGCCGTCTTGCCCAGGTGCACGGCCACCACAGAGGCGGCTCCCCGGCTGCCTTCGAGGCTGTGCACGCTGGCACGCCGTTCGCTGACCCGCTGCACGTTGAGGCCCTCGGCGAGGACACGGTCGTCACACCCGACTTCGGCCGTGCCTATGCGGCCGCCTTCCCCGACGCACGGTTCGAGCTCGTCTCGGGGGCCGGCCACCTGCCCGCTACGCGAGGAGCGGGAAGCGGTCTTCACCCTCCTCGACTCCTTCCTCACGCCCGGACAGCAGTCGAGGCGGCGCCGCGGTTCCTGACCGGAGCACCGAGTGATGGCCTGCGCACTGGGCGCGCGGTGCCTGGCGTGGAATGTTTCCCCGGGGCCCGGCTGCCGCGCGAGACCGGTCTGGTGCGCCCGCGAGCGGGCCGGCCGAGTATCACCAACCGGTCCGCTCCTGTGGCGTACAAGCGACACTACGGTGGCCTCCTGGGCACGTCCTGCCGCGGTGTCCCTGGAAAGACCGAACGGTGCTTCAGCGGGTGCGGCCGTACCCGGTGAGGCCGTTGATCCAGGCGATCATGTCGTCGGCGTCCTGGTTCACGGCATGGCCGCCATCCCAGTACAGGTAACAGTGGACGTCGTCGCCGAGACCATTGAGGCCGGCCGCCAGGTTCAGCACGATTGGGTGTGATGTGTTGGTGTCGAGCGCGCCGGTACGCAGCCACCAGTGCTTCGACCGGCCCGAATTGCGCTGACCGAGGAAGTGCATCGGGTTCATCAGCTTGATCTGTTCCATTACGTCGGCGTCGAGCCGCGCCTTGGAGTCTCCGGTGTCGTGCCGCAGGCTGAAGAGCGTGAAGTGCCGGGCGTTCGTCGTCGCGTCACCGAACAACTCGTTCTCGCGAGCGCTCGCGTCGAAGACGTCGAAGGACGGGACGTCCTTGCTGCGGGTGCCGATGTGGGAGAGGAAGCCGTCCCAGCTGAAGGTCGCCTTGCCGCCCGACCAGGTGATGAAGGTGTTGTCGGCCAGGTACGCCGTGCGGTCCTCGGCAGACAGCGCCGCCAAGTACTTGGTCGCCGAAGGCTCCAGGTAGTACTTGACCATGTAGTCGGCGTAGTTGTCCGCGGTGAGCCTGCCGTAGCCCTTGACGCCCCGCAGGCGCAGCGACTTGAGATAGTCGGCATACGCGTCCTGCAAATGGGCGGAGTACGTCTGGTCGACCAGGGAGCCGCTCTTCAGCGGGAGGGTGCCGAACATCGACTCGTACGCCATGTCGGCGTGTTCCAGGTCGGCGATCGGGGAGTAGGCGGCGGTGGCGAAGATGGCGTCGCTTTCGTCGGCCGCGCCGATCTCCTTCAGGTGGGAGCGGTACAGCGGGCTGTCGCCGGAGGCGCCGAGCAACGCGGACAGGGCCGCGCCGGCGCTGCCGCCGCCCGAGACGATCCAGTCGGTGTTGCCGGGGACGCGGTGCCTGTTGTGCCGGAGGTAGCGGACCGCGGCCTTTAGGTCCACGATGCAGGCTGGCGCCTTGCCGTAGTACGTGCCGTCCGAGGTGACGTTCTCCCGGCCGCGGACGCCCGGCTCCACCACGACCCATCCGTTGGCCAGGGCGTACAGGGCGTTGTTCTGACGCGCGGTGCTGCCCTGGCCAGCCTCGTTGCCGCCACCCGGCGCGGCACCCGTGCCCCCGGTCTCGCCGGTCCCTCCGGGCAGGCCGCCCGCCGGGGGCCGCCCCCGTTGTTGGCGCCGACCCCGGTCGCGGTCGAGACGGACGAGGCGGAGTACCCGCCCATCGTGTTGGCCAGCATGATGGGCGCGTTCGAGGCGTTCACCGCCGTGCCGTCGATCTCGACCGGGACGCTGATGTTGAGGCTCTGGTACGTGGCGTCGACCGGCTTCGCCACATAGGTGACGGCCTTGTAGAAGTGGTACTTCACCGTGTGGTCCCCGCTGCCCGTGGTGATCGTGGTCGTGAGGACGGAATAGGCGTCCCGGTCGAAGACCAGCGAGACAGTGCTTCCAGCGGAGGCGGACGCTGACGGGGAGGCTTGGGTGGACACCGGCCGTGCCGCTGTCGCGGCGCCAGCCGTGCCCGGAGTGAGCACGGCAGTGGTCGGCACGGCCGCGGCGGCGGCCAACCCTGAGATGACTGTCCTGCGCTTCATCGCCGGTGAACTCCTTCTTGGACGACGGATTCGAACCCGAAGCTACGTCCCCTCGGGCAACTAGTCGGCAATAACGTTGACAATCTCATCGATTTCCCAGGTTCGCTTCAACAGGCCGTCCTCCACCGGCGCAAGTCGCCGCATCCGCTGGTGCTGGCCGAGTGTGGGGTCTCCGCGCGGGAGAATCCCGCGCGGTCGCCGCGCTCCCGCTGATGTCCACGACACGGCCTGCGCCACCGTCGGTCAGCACACCTGACCCCGGTGCCCCTACAGCGGCGTACTGGTTCAATCGATGATCTGGGCTATGTCGAGGGCGGCGAAAACGGATGGCTTCCTACTGACTGAATGTCGTAGCCAGTGCCCGCACGTGCCAAGCGGTCGAACGACAGTGCGAGAGCGACACGCCACCGGCGGGGTCCGTATGACGCACGACCGGCCCCATTCTCAGCACGGCGCACGGCAACGAATGCTCCGGCATCGCCCAGGATCGTTCGCTGTCCGGGAGATCGCTCCCGGCGCCGCCCACCGGCCTCGGCGTCCGAGGGCCGAGCGGTTCTGGGGCGGGGACCGCGTCATGAGCACCTGCCACTCGGACCGGTTACCACAGGAGCGCTTCCTATGATGTCGTTCCGATGACCGAAAAGCGATGCCTCGGTCAGCGGCCTACCTGTCGCGCACCGGCGCGGCGGCGCGTCAGGATGAGGTGGTCGCGGTGCTCAGGAGCGACGTCCGGCTGGAATGGTTTGTCTCGTTCCTCGCGGTGGTGGACACCGGCAGCTTCGGGGCGGCGGGCGAGGCAACGCACCGCTCCCAGCCCCGGGTCAGCATGCACGTCGCCGCCTTGGAGCGGGAGGCGGGGCTCGCGCTGTTCGACCGGCGCAAGCGTCCGGTCGCGCTGACCGACGCGGGTACGGCGCTCGCCGAGCACGCCCGCCGCATCCTGGGCGAGCTGCACTCCGCGGAGGAGGCCATGGCCGCCCGGCGGGGCACCGCACGGGGTGTGGTGACGCTGGGCAGTTATCCGAGCCCCAGCGCGGCCTTCGTGCCCCGAGTCATCACCACGCTCGCCCGGACCAACCCCGACATCGAGGTCATCCTCTCCGACCATTCGATCCCCGTACTGGACGAGGCGTTCGCCGCCGGGAGGATCGATGTGTGTCTGCGGCCCCTCACTCCGCCGCCCGTCTCCCAGTCCCTGCGCCACCGGGTGCTGTGGCGCGAGCCGCTGGTGGTCGTCCATCCCCTCGGCCATCCGCTCGCCGGGCTGCCCGATCCCCTGTCGGCCACTGCCGTCGCGGCGTATCCGGTGATCACCATCGGGCGGGCGGAGGACATGGCCTTCGAGTGGTACAAGCTCTTCCGTGACCGCGGGCAGTACCTCCAGCCCGTGCACACCACCAACCAGCCCCAGACGGTCATCGGACTCGTCCGCGAAAACCTGGGTGTAGGCATCATGAACGCCCTGGCCGCGGCCGTCTCGGACACCACCGGTGTGGCGGTGCGCCGCCTTGAAGGGGACTGCGGCCGCCGGGTCGCCGCCTTCTGGGATACCTCCCGCGCCCTGACTCCCGCCGCCCGCGCCCTCTACCGGGTGCTCGGCGCCACCGCCATCCCCGAGGGCACGGAGCCCCCGCCAGTCCAGGACGCTGACGTCCCCTCCTGACTCACGGCCGCTCAGCCGCGTCCTCCCCGACTACCTCAGCGGATTTGGCAAGACTGCCGGTGGTCTCATCAGCAATGCGAATACAGGCATTCGAAACCTGTGCTTAACGTGCGCGACAAGCGTGCATAGCCTCTTGTCGCAGACGGTCCGAGCCGCTTTTGGACCCTCCTGAGCAGGAGGTCCCCACCGGCCGGACAGCCGTGTCCTCGCCCTCGCCGCAGTCCCCGCCCGGCCGCCGCACGGCCGTATCACTCTGGAGCCCGCATGCCCTCTGCCACGGAGAGTAATGAGCTGAACGCCCAAAGAAATGTGCCGTCGTCCGCGGGCCGGAAGGCGTTCCGCGGTACCCGCTGGGGAATCATCTCCGCCGTCTTCGCGGGCACCGCGATCAACTACATCGACCGGGCCAACCTCAGCATCGCGCTGCCCTACATGTCGGACGACCTCCACCTGACCAGCACCGCCTCCGGTGTCCTGCTCGGTGTGTTCTCCCTAACCTACGCGCTGATGCAGTTCCCGGCCGGCTGGCTGGTGGACAAGGTGGGTCCGCGCAAGCTCTACGGCTACGCGCTGATCGCCTGGTCGCTCATCACCATGCTGGTCGGTGCCGCCACCGGACTGGTCGTGCTGATCCTGCTGCGCATGCTGCTGGGTGTCGGGGAGTCACCTGCCTACCCGTCCAGCGCGAAGATCGTCTCCCGGTGGTTTCCGCAGAAGGAACGCGGGATCGCCTCCTCCATCTTCGACAGCGGGGCCCGCATGGGCAGCGCCGTCTCGCTGCCGCTGATCACCGGTGTCATCGCATGGCTCGGCTGGCGCGGCGCGTTCGTCGCCGCCGGTGTCGTAGGACTTCTCTTCGGTGTGTTCTGGCTGTGGTTCTACCGCGATCCCGAGGACCACCCCAAGCTGTCGGCCGAGGAGCGCGCGTACATCCAGGCCGACACCCCGGCCGGCGGTCGGGACGACCGCCAGGCCCTGCCTTGGCGGGCCCTGTTCGCGCACCGCGCCACCTGGGGCATGATGCTCGGCTTCTTCTGCCTCTCCTTCGTCCTGTACTTCTTCATCACCTGGTTCCCGTCCTACCTGGTCAACGAGCGCGGCTTCGACCTGCTCAAGCTGGGCTTCTTCGGCATGATCCCGGCGCTGTGCGCGATGCCCGCCCAGTGGATCGGCGGTCTCCTCCAGGGCCGGCTCATCGCCCGGGGCCGCAGCGTCTCCTACGCCCGCAAGGTGCCGCTGGTCAGCGGCCTGCTGGTGGCTTCGGTGATTGTGTTCGCCGGGTCCGCCCCCAACGCGGCCACCGCCCTGATCCTGCTCACCGTCTCCTACTGCGCCCTGACCTTCGCCGCCTCCAGCCTGTGGGCGCTGCCGTCCGACGTGGCCCCCGCCCCGGGCAACGTCGCCTCGCTCGCCGGCATCCAGGGCTTCGGTTCCAACTTCGCCGGTTTCCTCAGCCCGATCGTGGTCGGCGCCCTGCTCGACGCGGGCGGCGGCTCCTACGCCGTGCCGCTGACCGTCGCCGGTGCCGTGTCGATCGCGGGCGCCCTCGTCTACGGCCTGGTCATCGGCCGCATCGCACCCCTGGGAAGCACCAAGTGACCTTTCTCGACGCGCTGAAGGACGCGGGCTGTGTGGCGGTGCTGCGCAGCCGGTCCGCCGCCGACGCCATAACCACCGCCCAGGCCCTCGTCGAGGCAGGCATCCGCGGCATCGAGCTGACCTTCTCCACCCCGGACGTGCTCACCGCCGTGGACCGGCTGCGCACCGAGCTGCCGGACGACGTCCTGGTCGGTCTGGGCACCGTCACCCGGCCCTCTCAGGTGAGGGACGCGGTCGCCGCGGGCGCCGGGTTTCTGGTCAGCCCGGGGACCCCGCCCGAGCTGGGCCGCGCCTTGGCCGACGGTGGAGTGCCCTTCCTCGCGGGGGCGCTGACCCCGGGTGAGGTCATGGCGGCCGCCGCCTACGGTCCCGCCGCCGTCAAGCTGTTCCCCGCCTCGGCCTTCGGCCCCGGCTATCTGAAGGCCCTCCGCGGCCCTTTCCCCGACCTGCCGATCGTCCCCACCGGGGGCATCGGCCCCGACAACGCGGCCGACTGGATCCGGGCCGGGGCACCGGCGGTCGGCGCCGGCGGCTCACTCGCCCCGCCCGACGCCGGCCCCGCCTCCCTCGACCGGGCCCGAGAGACGGCCACCGCACTGCTGGCCCGGATACGCACCGCCCGCACCACCCCTACGGGAGCCCCCGCATGAAGGTCGTCGTCACCGACTCCGAATACCCCGACTTCGACATCGAGCGTGCCGTCCTGGAGGAGGCCGGACTGACCGTCGTCCGCGCCCAGGTCCGGACCCCCGAGGAGGTCGCCGAGGCCGCGCGGGACGCCGACGCGCTCATCGTCCAGTGGGCCACGGTCACCGACGAGGTGTACGAGGCGGCACCCGGCGTCGGCCTGGTCTCCCGCTACGGCGTCGGCGTCGACAACTTCGACATCGCGGGCGCCGAGCAGCGCGGCATCTGGATCGCCAACGTCCCCGACTACGGCACTCAGGACGTCGCCGCCCACGCTTTCGCCGGTGTCATGGCGGGCGCCCGCCACCTCAAGCAGTACGACGCGCTCAGCGCCCAGGGGACCTGGGACTACCTTGCCACCGGCCCCGTCCACCGGCTGTCCACGCTGACCATCGGCATCCTGGGCCTCGGCCGTATCGGCCGCACTCTGGCCGCCGGCGCGGCGCCCTGGTTCAGCACGGTCGTCGCCCACGACCCGACGCTACCCGACGAGGAGTGGCCCTCCGGCGTCGAGCGCGTTGGCCTGGACGAGCTGTTCAAGCGGTGCGACGTCCTGTCCCTGCACCTCCCGCTGAACGACGGCACCCGGCACATCGCCGACGCCCGACGGCTCGCTCTGATGCCGCTCGGCGCGATCCTGGTCAACACCGCACGCGGCGGACTCGTCGACGAACAGGCCCTGTACGAGGCCCTGGAGAGCGGACACCTGGGCCTCGCCGCGGTCGACACCTGGACCGACGAACCGGTCGCCGCGGATCACCCCCTCGTCGGTCACCCCAGGGTCATCGCCACCCCGCACGCCGCCTGGTACTCGCAGGAGGCCGAGGAGGAGGTGCGGCGCCGCGCCGCCCTCAACGTGGCCACCTGGGTGCGTACCGGCAAGCCGGACCACGCGGTGGTCATCGGCACCCGCACTGCCGGCTGACCGGCCCGCTTTCCTCACCACGTACCCCCCTGTGCCCAGGTCTCCCTGGACAGAACCGAAGGAGCACCGATGCCCGCCACGTACCCGCAGGACGTCCTCGACGCCTTCCGTGCCATCACCACCGCCTCCATCGCCGACGCCGTCGAGCAGGTGGGCGTGCGCGGTTACCTCGACGGCGCCATCAAGCCGGTGATCCCCGGCAAGATCGTCGGTCCTGCGGTCACCGTCCGCGAGGTGCCCGCCGAGGACGCCGGAGCCCCGACGCACGCGCTGCAGGCCATCGACGAGGCCGCCCCGGGCAGCGTGATCTGCATCGCGGCCGACGGCGCCGACGTCGCCGTCTGGGGCGGCCTGATGACCGCCGGCGCCGTGGCCAACCAGCACGCCGGCGCCATCCTCGACGCGGGTGTGCGTGATGTCGAGGAGATTCAGCGCGACTTCGGGTTTCCGATCCAGGCCCGCAGCGCGGTGCCCGCCACCACCCTCGGCCGGATCAAGACCCTCTCGATCAACGAACCCGTCGTGCTGGGCGGCGTGACCGTCGAGCCCGGAGACCTGATCGTCGCCGACAGCGACGGAGCGGTCCGCGTTCCGGCCCGCCACGTCGACGAGGTGCTGCGGATCGCGACCGACATCGAGGAGCGCGAGAAGGAGCAGACCAAGCTGATCCTCCAGGCCGGTTCGCTGCGCGAGGGCCTGGCCAAGTACAACCGGATCTGAGCCCATGACCCACACACAGACCACCAGAACTCAGGGGACCTCCCCCGAGATCCTCGCCCTCGGTGAGCCGATGCTGGAGCTCAACGCTGACGCCGACGGAGCGCTGGAGAACGCCGAGTCCTTCGCGGTCGGTTACGGCGGCGACACCTCCAACTTCGCCATCGCGGCTGCCCGCTCCGGCACCCGCACCGGCTATGTCACCCGGGTCGGCGACGACGCCTTCGGTACCGTACTGACCCAACTGTGGGAGCGCGAGGGCGTCGACACCACCCATGTCTCGCGGGAACCCGGTGGCCGTACAGGCATCTACTTCATCGCCCGGGGACCCGCCGGGCACGGGTTCACGTACTACCGGGCGGACTCGCCGGCCAGCCGCCTCTCCACTGCCGACGTGCCCGAACAGGCCGTCGCCGACGCCCGGTTGCTGCACGTCACCGGCATCACCCAGGCCATCAGCAGCTCGGCCTGCGACGCCGCCTTCCACGCCATGTCCGTGGCCCGCGCCCACGGCACCCTCGTCACCTACGACCCCAACCACCGCCCGGCGCTGTGGTCCGGTGACCGGGCCCGGGCCATCATCCTGCGCAGCCTGGAGCTGTGCGACATCGCCCTGCCCAACATCGACGAGGGCCGGATGCTGACGGGAGAGGAGAGTCCGGAGGCGGTCCTGCGGGCGCTAGGTGACCGAGGTCCGAAGGTGATCGTGCTGAAGCTGGGGGACCAGGGCGCGCTGGTCGCCGACCACGGCGACGTCACCCACGTCCCGGTCCACCCCGTCACCCCCGTCGACGCCTCGGGTGCAGGTGACACCTTCGACGGGGCGTTCGCCGCCCGCCTGGTGGCGGGTGCCTCGCCGGTGGAGGCGGCCCGGTACGCCGCCGTCGCCGCGGCCCTGACCACTACGGGGCACGGGGCCGTCCGCCCGATTCCTGGCCGCGCCGACGTACTGAGCCGAATGGCTCCCGCAGCAGGAAGGGCACACGTATGAAGCGCCGTACGTTTCTCACCGCCACCACGGTCGCCGCGGCCTCCGTGTCGGCCGCAGGGCTCGCCGCACCGGCGTACGCCACTGCGGGACGCGACCTCGGATACGAGGTCGTCGCCCGCTTCCGCGACGCGATGCCCACCGGGGTCACCGTCTCCCGGCACGGCCGGATCTTCATCAACTTCCCCCGCTGGGGCGACGACGTGCCCTTCACCGTCGCCGAGCTGCGCGGCGGGAAAGCGGTGGCCTTCCCGGACGGCGAGGTGAACCGCGAGGACGCCGACGACTTGGCCGGGCACTTCCAGTCCGTGCAAAGCGTCGTCGTCGACTCGCTGGACCGGCTGTGGATCCTGGACACCGGCAGCCCGCTGTTCGCCGCGTCCTCCTACGGCGGTCCGAAGCTGGTGGCGGTCGATCTGCGCACCAACCGGATCGTCCGCAAGATCCTGTTCCCGTCCGACGTGGTGCCGTCCGACAGCTACCCCAACGACGTGCGCTTCGACCTGCGGCGCGGCGCGGCGGGGACGGCGTTCATCACCGACTCCGGTGGCCGCAACGGCATCATCGTCGTCGATCTGGCGACCGGCCGCTCGTGGCGCCGCCTGGCGGGCCACGTCTCGACGTCGGCCGATGATAACTTCCTGCCGGTCATCGACAGCGAACCGTTCATGAACCGTCCGGCGGGGGGGACACCCACGTACTACGAGGTCGGCTCGGACGGCATCGCCATCGGCGCCGACGGGAAACGGCTGTACTACTGCCCGCTGTCCAGCCGCCGGCTGCACAGCGTGTCCTTGGCAGCGCTCGCCGACCCGGACACCACCGAGGCGGACGTCGCCGCGACCGTCGTCGACCTGGGCCACAAGCCGATGGCCGACGGTCTGGAGAGCGACGACAAGGGCCGTATCTACGGCGGCGACCTGGAACACGACGCCCTGTGGCGCCGCAACCCGGACGGCACCTACGACACCCTCGCCCAGGGGCCGGAGCTGGTCTGGATCGACACCCTGTCGGTGGCCGGTGACGGCCACGTGTACGCCATTGCCAACCAGCTCAACCGCCAGGCGGACTACCACGAGGGCCACGACCTGCGCCGCAAGCCGTACCTGCTGGTGCGGCTACCGGTCCACGCGGGGCCGGTACAACTGCATTAGTCCCCCGCAGGATCACTCACTGAGGGGCGGCTCCGCCGGTCGGAGGCCGCCCCTCGGCCTTCCGCCGAGTACGCTTCCCGTACCCAGGCGTCGCTGACGAACAATGCGGCCAGCGCGACGCACAGGCTGAGGAAGGCCAGGGTCAGGAAGCCAGTGCGGAACGCGGCGATGTCCGCAGTGCCGGACACAGCCGTGCCGCCCGTCGTGTACGACCCGCTCACCATGTTCACCCCGGACGTCGCCTGGGTGGCCCCGTGCGTCCACACCAGCGAGCTGGGCGAGTGCCACGTCTTCCCCTCACCGTCCCGCGGCCGGGGCACGTACGCCAGTTACGCGCTCTACCTGCCCGACGCGTACTCCCGGCAGCCGCGCAGACGGTTCCCAGTGATCTACTTCCTGCACGGCGGCAACGGCAATCAGCGCGAGGCCGGGAACTGGCTGATGGTGCAGGTGGACCGGCTGATCAAGGCGGGCAAACTGCCGCCAGCCATCGTCGTCTGCGCGCAGGGCCTGCCGATCGGCTGGTACGTCAACGCCCGCGAGGAGGCGGACGGCGTACTGAGCAGCCCGGTCGAGGACGTGATCGTCAAGGACCTGATCCCGCACATCGACGCCACGTACCGCACCGTCGCCCGCAGGGAGGGCCGCGGCATCGAAGGCTGGTCGGCGGGCGGCTTCGGCACCCTGCGGCTCGCCTTCAAATACCCCGAGAAATCCGGCTACGCCTCTAGCCTCGCGGGCGCGGTCATCGACTTCAAGGACGAGCCCATGAAGCAGTACATCACCAACACCTTCGGGCCTGTCGACGATCCCGACTCGGCCGCCTACTTCAACGCCGTACGACCGCACCATTACGTCGAGCACAACAGCCACGCCATCAAGCGGGCGGGCGTCAAGGTCCGCCTCGTCGTGGGCGACAGCGACTGGCTCTACGAGAAGGAGGGGGAGGACAGGGCGGAGCGGACCACGGAAAACTTCAGCAAGCTGCTCACCCGGTACGACGTCAGCCACACCTACACCGTCGTACCCGGCGTCGACCACATGATCACGGAGGCGATAGCCGCCGGAACACTCCCCTACCCCTCCGCCTTCTGGGGGAAGCACTGGCCGCCTTCGAGTGACGGACCCGGTGCCCGCCGCGCCCACGGAGCACCGGCCTGGCACGCGCCGGAGCGGCGTGCTACTGCTCAGCTGTACGCGGTGGGCGAATAGGTCAGCTCGTAGGAGTGACTGTAGATCTCGATGATGTTGCCGAAGGGGTCCTCGCAGTACGTCATGCGGTACGGCTTCTCACCGGGGTAGTAGTAGCGGACCGGCATCCGCTGCTTACCCCCTGCCCCCTCGATCCGTTCCGCGAGCTCTTCCGGGGTACCGGTTCCAACCAGACGCCGAGACCACCCCCCGCCTCGGCCAGGCGGGCACCGGTCACGAGACCGGCGAACCCACCGCCGACGATCACGACCTCGACGTCCTCCACCGAATCCCGCTCGACTCGGGGCGTGTAGGGGTCGGCAGTGAGGTGGGCGAAGCGGCCCACCGGCTCGATGTACTGGCCGGTTCCGTCGGGGCGGATCCGCTTGTCCCGCTCTTGTCGGTAGCGGGCCCGCAGATCGGGCGGCCGACCCCTTCGGGTTGGGGCCGACCCGCAGTCGATATGTCATCTGTCATAACTGCGTCCCGAAGGCGATGCCGTCTGCGGTCCTGAACGGTCCGCCAAACGGGGTCGCTGACGCTCCCGCGAGGGCGCTTCTTCCACGCTCACTTGCTCTTGACGAGGCCCTTGGCGACGAGACTCCGCGCGGCGGCGAGGATGGCGTCCTTGGGGTCACGCGGCTGCCAGCCCAGCACGCGGAGGGCCTTGTCATTGGAGGTCTTCCGCGAGTAGCCGAGATCGGGCACGATTTCGCGGAGCTCCGGGTTGATGCGGGCGCCGGCCTTGACGGCGAAGTTCGGCAGACTGCGGGTCGGTACCTTCGCGGCTGCTGCGCCGAGGCGGGTCTTGATGAGCGAGCCAATTTCCTTCATGGGGACCGCGGGACCGTTGGAGAGCAGAAACCGGTGCCCGGCGGCGTCCGTCGTGGTCATCGCCAGCAGGTGAGCGGTGGCGACGTCCCGGACGTCGACGATCGGGAAGTACAGGTCGGGGTAGCCGGGGAGGTCGCCGCCGAGGATCCTCTTGATGAGGTTGTTGGAGCCGGAGATGTCGTTGCCCATGACCGGCCCCATGACCGCTACCGGGAGCAGGGTGACCAGCTCCGTGGAGCTGCCCTCTGCCTCGATGAAGTCCCAGGCGTCACGCTCAGCGAGTGTCTTGGCCTCCCCGTAGGGGTCGACGCCATCGGCCCCAACGACGGTCCAGTCAGCTTCGGTGAAGACATGGTTGTCGTTGCGGAGGTGGCCCCAGCCGACGGCATGGAATGCCGAGGTGAGCACGACCCGCTTTACACCGGCGGCGTGGGCGGCACGCAGCACGCGCAGGGTGCCTTCGCGCGCGGGGACGATGACGTCGTCGGGGTTGTCGACGTGGCCGGGCATCACGGGTGAGGCGACGTGGAGCACAAAGTCGCAGTCGGCGACGGCGTCGGCCCACTCGGTGTCGCTGGTCAGATCAGCGGATACGAAGTTCAGTGCGCCGCCGTTGACCATGCCAGCTTCGGTGAGCGCGGCCCGGACGGCTTCCTCACGACTCAAGGATCGGATAGTGGCGCGCACCTGGTAGCCCTGCTCGAGGAGCTGAAGGATGCAGTGACCGGCGATGAATCCGGAGCCGCCGGTGACAAGGACGTATTGCTGTGTCATGACCACAAGGTTTCCGGCTGCACCAGGCACCAGCCAGACCCCCCGCGCTCCTGGTAGCGGCAGGACCAGTCACGATGTGACCTCGGGGCTTACCGTGAAGAGATGACCGACAAAGACAATCTGCTGGGCGACTTTCTGCGCGCCCGACGCGAACTGGTCACCCCGCAGCAGGTCGGCATCCCAGCAGGCGGCACGCGGCGCGTGCCCGGTCTGCGCCGGGAGGAAGTCGCGATGCTCGCCGGGATCAGCGCCGAATACTACCTACGCCTGGAGCAGGGGCGTGATCGCCGGCCCTCCGCGCAGGTTCTCGAGTCGCTCGCCAAGGCTCTGCTGCTGGACGATGAGACGAGCGCGTACCTGGCCGGCCTCGCCTCCAGCCGGCGTCCGCGCCGCGCTCGCACACCCAGGGAGGTCGTCCCGTCCGGCGTCGCGAAACTTGTCGAGACCCTTCATGTGCCGGCCTTTGTAGAGGGGCGCTACCTCGACGTCCTCGCCGTGAACCCGCTCGCCACCGCACTGTCACCGCGGCTCGTCGTCGGCAACAACCGGTTGCGAGACCTCTTCCTCGATCCCGCCGAGCGAGCCCTCTTCCCGGACTGGGAAGTCGCCACCCAGAGCCTGATCGCCGGCTTCCGTCAAGCCGTCGGCACGAACATCGACGACCCGCGCTTCATCGAACTCGTCGGAGAGCTCTCCCTTGCCAGCCCGCAGTTCCGTCGCCTGTGGGCACGTCACGACATCAGGGTCAGGCAGAGCGGGCGCATGCGCTTCGACCACCCTCAAGTGGGTCCGCTGGTCGTCAACCACGAAAAGCTCGGTATCACCAACATCGAGGGCATGATGCTCGTCATGGTCCATGCAGACGCGGGGAGTGAGGACGAGGAGAAACTCACCCTCCTCGCCTCAGCGGCGCTCCCGCCGGCGGGCTTCAGCAGCGTGGACGCTCGGCCACGCAAAGCAGGCGCATCAAGATCAGAAAGCCAGGCGAACGGCCGAAACTATTGAGCATTTGATTGGCTGGCATCGGCGTGGACGTGTCGTCGGCTTGCTGACCGCGACAGGCGGGTCTACTACTGCAACGGTGCTTGGGCTGATTGCTGACCAGTATCAGGGACTGTGTCCGCGCCGTTTGTAGTACTAGCGCTCAGCTGGTGAAGTATTCCGGTCGGTCGAGGTCCTCGAGCAACCCCGGCCCTTCGGGCGCTCAGCCGAGGAGTTTTCGGGTTCGGGTGCTGGATGCGGGCCCGTCTCCTTCCGCGTAGGCCGTGCCGGTTCGAACTGGACATGAACAGCCGCCTCGAGCTGGACTTGTCCATCCGGGCGACGGTGCCCAGCCCGCGCGCCGCGCAAGGGGAGGCAGCCGCAGCCCCGGCGTGACGCCCGGGACATCCGGCCCTCGGCACTGCTGTGGTCCAGAGGCGTCACCAAAGTCCACTGCTCACAGTTCGCCACGGTGCACGGTGGCGCGGACGGCCGAGCGATCGACTCCGTACCGCTTGGACGGCGGCGTCATGCGGGCGGTCGCGGGTCCGCGGTCGTGTTCAGGCCGTCAACGACTGGAGCCTCCCCGGCAGAATCACGTCGCTGGACGAGATGCCGACCCTTACCCAGTTGATCGACGGTTACCGAGTGCTCATCGATCGGGCCTAGAAGGCAGGGCTCACCGTGCTTCTCGCCACCGTCACACCGCTTGCCCCAGATCTCGCGGGCGACCCCGGCCGAGATAGGGCCGGACTCGATGACTCGGCCCGTGCGGCGCAGGAACAGTTCGGGCGAGGCTGAGACGACTTCCACGCCATGAGTCAGCATTCGGACCATGGCGGCGCACGGGGCGTGGTGGTGGTCGGCCAGCCGGCCGGCGAGCGCCTCGATGTCTGCGTCGGCTGTGACCGGGGCGGACAGGATGCGGCACAGGTTGGCCTGGTAGACGTCGCCGGCGGCGATGCGCTCGCGGATGTGGCGCACACCGGCGGTATAGGCAGCGCGATCGAGTAACGTGCTCCCCTGGTGCCGTCCCGGCCCAGCCCACCGGTGACCGCTGCCACAACGCCTTGGGAGCGGACGGACGTCGCGGAAACGCGCGCAGGCCAGCCGACCCTCGAAGTCGGCCACGACGACCCAGAAGCCCGAGGAGTCAAGAGCCCTCGGGTCGTCGGTGACATCGAGCACACCACTGGCATGAAGGCTGGCGAACCGGGCCGACGGAGACAAGTCCTTCATGTCCGGCGCCTTTCCTCGGCACGGAGTACGGACGGGATCCGGCAGGACAGGGCGTGGTGTTACCCGGCACACCGGGCACCACACCGGTACGCCGCGCCGCCGCTATGCGGGGACGGAGTCGTGCTCGTCGGCCCACTCGGCGGCCCGGAGGGTGTTGACCAGGAGCATGGCGATGGTCATCGGGCCCACGCCGCCGGGTACGGGGGTGATGCGACCTGCGACGCCGTCGAGTTCCGCGGCGCGGACGTCACCGGTCAGGCCATCGGGGGTGCGGTGGATGCCGACATCGATGACAGTGGCCCCGGGCTTGATGTGTTCGTGGCCGATGAGGCCGCGGACGCCGGTGGCGACCACGACGACATCGGCCGGCCGTGTGACGGCGGTGAGGTCGGCGGTGAACTCGTGCGCGACCGTGACCGTCGCTCCCCGCCGCAACAGGAGCTGGGTCAGGGGGCGGCCGACGAGTTCTCCCCAGCCAACGACGGCGACGCACGTTCCTTTCAGTTCGATCCCTTCGGCGTCGAGGAGCTCGATGACACCGCTGGGCGTGCAGGGACGCAGTCCCCGTTCGTCACGGGAGAGGCGGCCGACGCTGGCGGTGGTCAGGCCGTCGACGTCCTTGGTGACGGGGATGCGGTCGATCAGCGGGCCGGCGTCGAGCTGCGGCGGCAGCGGTAGTTGCAGCAGGATTCCGGAGACGGCCGGATCGGCGGCCAGTTTATCGATGACTGCGGCGACCTCCGACCGCGTGGCGTGCTGGGGCAGTCGGCGGTGGATGTCGTGCATGCCTGCCTCACGGATGGCACGGCGTTTGGCAGCGACGTACACGGCACTGGCCGGGTCATCGCCGACCAGGATGGTCGCCAACCCCGGCACCCGTCCGGACTGTGCTGCCTGGGCGACTCGTTCGGTGACCCGGGCCCGGATGTGCCGGGCAATCCGAGTGCCGTCGATCGTGGTGGTCATGGTGACGAACCGCTTTCTGTGTTGTTGAACGATCCTTCGGGGAAGAGGGCTGGGGGCGGGGCACGGCCTCGCGCGACCGCGGTGTGCGGCGCCGGAGCGGATCGTGCGGTGTCCGCCGCGTCCATCGCGTCCGGCACCCCCGTGGGCCTGTTCGGGCAGTCCCGAGGCGTGCCGAGGCCGCCTGCCCTCTTCTGGGCGGCTTCCATGTCGGGGTGGGGGCGCAACCGATGGCTCAGGGGAAGACGATGGTGTGGTTGCCGTCACGGATGACCCGGTCCTCAGCGTGCCACAGCACCGCGCGGGAGAGGACGGCGCGTTCGACGTCGGCGCCGCGGCGGGTGAGGTCGGCGGCGGTGTCGCCGTGGCTGACGCGGACGACGTCCTGCTCGATGATCGGCCCCTCGTCGAGGTCCTCGGTGACGTAGTGGGCGGTGGCGCCGACCAGTTTCACGCCGCGTTCCTTGGCCTTGGCGTAGGGGCCGGCACCGATGAAGGCGGGCAGGAAGGAGTGGTGGATGTTGATGATCGGGACGCCGACCCGCTCGATGAAGCCGCCGGAGAGGATCTGCATGTAGCGGGCGAGGACGACGAAGTCGACGTTGTCTTTCAGCAGCTTGAGGTGCTCAGCCTCGGCTGCGGACTTGTCCGCGCCCATGGACGGCACATGGAAGAACGGGATGCCGAAGCCGCGTACCTCCTCGGCCACGTCGGGGTGGTTGGAGATCACTATCGGAATGCTGACCGGCAGTTGGCCTTGCCGGTGGCGCCAGAGCAGGTCGAGCAGGCAGTGGTCCGACTTGGAGGCGAAGATCGCCATCCGCTTCGGCACCGACATGTCTCGCAGCGTGTACGTCAGGCCGTATTTCTCCACCAGAGCCGTATCGAGCTCGGCGCGCACCGCGGGCAGCGCGGCCTGGAGGCCATCCAGTCCGAAGACGGTGCGCTGGAAGAAGGAGCCGCCGTGTGGGTCGTCCGAGTACTGGTCGAGCGAGACGATATTCGCACCGTGGTCGCTCAGCACCGAGGTGACTGCCGCGACGATGCCGGTGGCGTCGGCACCCTGGACGATCAGTGACGCCTGGCGATTGGGCCTCTTGTTCCTCTTGGCTTCGGCGGTGGGCGCGGCCTGGATGACCGTCATGCGCGGGCTTCCTTCCTGAACTGGGCGATCCATTCGGAGGTGGCCTCCAGGCCGCCGAACGTATAGAAGTGGACCTTCACTTCGCCGTGCCGTTCCCGGTCGTAGCCCTCCGCGAGGGCGTGCAGGAACTTGTCCGGGCCGGCCGTGCCCATCAGGTTGGTGATGGACAGGCCGTACTTCTTGGCGATGGAGGCGCTGGTGCCGACTCCGAACCGGGTGGCGTACGACATCAGCCGTCGCACACCGGCGGGGCCGGGCACACCGATGCGGACCGGCAGGGTGATGCCGTGGCCGCGGACCTGTTCGATCCAGCTGAGGACCGGGGCGACGTCGAAGCCGAACTGGGTGATGACGCTCCCGTCCAGCCCCTGGGCGGCGAGGGCGGCGCTCTTGCCGCGCAGCGCCGACCAGAGCACATCGCCGCTGATGGCGGGGTGGCCCTCCGGGTAGCCGCTGATGCCGACGTGCTGGACGCCGTACTCCATCAGGAGGCCCGACTCGATGAGGGAGAGGGAGTCCTCGTACGGGCCCTCGGGCCGGGCCGGGTCGCCTCCGACGGTGAAGACGTCTGTGCCGGTTCCGTCGTCGCGCAGTCCGGCAAGGAACTGCTCGAAGTCCTCGCGGGAGCTGAGGCGGCGGGCCGAGATGTGCGGTACGGGGACGAAGCCGAGACGTTTGACCGCCCGGGCGGCGTCCAGGCGGATCCGCAGGTTCTCGTTGCCGAGGAAGGTGACGTTGATCCGGGTGCCCTGCGGGATGAGGCCGGCGGCCTGCTCCAGTTTGGGCACGTCCTTGCCGGTCATCTCCAGGGAGAAGTCCTCCAGCAGTGACGTACTCACCGCCGGGGAGGGTGTGCTGACGGGGTTCATGATGCCTCCTCGGGAAGGGATCGCGATGGGGCCGGCCGCGGCCGGTGTCCGGCCGGCCTGAACACCTGCTGCCGGTTCCGGTCAGGCGTCGCGTCGGTAGTCGGTGCGGGCGTGCCGGTCGAACGGGCTGGGCTGGACAGTGGCGCGGATGCGGGGGAACCCGAGGTCGGCCTCGGGCTCAGTACCTTGTCCGGGGTGCTCGCCCCAGACCACGCTCACCTCGGTGCCGGGAGCGGCGTGCGCGGCGTCGATCAGAGTCAGGGACAGCACGGTGCCGACCGGGTCGATGGCCGCGGTCTGCATGGTGACGCCGGCCAGACCGGCGGAGGTCTCCACCCGGTGGCGGCCGTAACTAAGGACGAAGCCGGGGTCCGCTCCCCCGCCGATCACCCGGCGCACGTCGTCCGGGTCGAAGACGAGGGTGACCTTCTTGCGCAGGTTCCCGCTCTCCCTGGCCTTGAGAAGAGCATCCCGGCCGTGGAACTCGTGCCCGAAGTGGATCATCTTCCCGTAGCCCAGCTCAAACGGGGAGACGTAGTAGTCCTCGATGTTCTTGGAGTAGTAGCTGCCGTTGAGCGGACGCTTGCCCTCGATGCCGAACAGCGGGAGCCAGGCGCGGTACTCGGCCAGCTCGGGGTCGGTGTAGATGCCGGGGACCGGCGAGGGAATCCAGCCGCTCTCCACGCTCGGCGTCGCGTACGCCAGCGCGCCGACCTGGATCAGGCCGAGCGGCTCCCCGGCCTTCACGAACGCCTCGTGCACGTACGCGGCATGCTCCCACGGGCCGATGAACTCGTAGCCAGCCTGGCCGGCCATGCCGTGCCGCAGCGCCTTGAAGGCGCGGCCGTCCAGGGTCACCGGTGTGGAGTGGAAGAATTTGGTCTGCGGGATCGGGCCGCCGAAGACCTTCCCGATGAGTTCGAGGGCGAGTGGTCCCTGGATCTGGTAGCGGAACAGCTTCGGGTCGCCACCGCCGGGCCGGAACGCGGAGGACGGGTCGGTGACGAAGGAGACGTCATAGCCAGCCTTCTCCGCGTGGTACTGCACCCAGTGCTGGCATGCCGGGACACCGCTGAGCACGTAGGCGTTCTCGGCCTCCCGGGAGAGGATTCCGTCGGTGACGATGTGACCCCGGCTGGTCACCGGCACGTACTGCTTGGCCTGGCCGACCGCGAACTTCTCGAAGTTGTTCGCGCCGTACTCGGCCAGCACCCGGGTGGCGTCCGGGCCCTCGATCCACAGGTCGAACATGTGGTGCGACAGGTTCAGCAGCGCCACGCCCTCGTGCCAGGCGCGCTGCTCGGTACGCCAGCCCGCGTACTCACGGTCCACCACCTCGGGCGTCCAGGGCTCGGCTCCCGGCTGCCACAGCAGGTCGACGGGCGAGCCGGCCTTGTCGATGCCGTCCTGAAGACTGGGGGTTGTCATGCGGCTCCTACTTTCACGGTGGTTGAGTCCCGGTTGACTGCGACCGGCAATTGCCACGGTCGAGCGGCCATTTGCTCGGCCTTGCCCTCAAACGAGGCGGGACACGGGAATTCGTTCCTGAACTAGAACGATCTAGCGCAAGCTAGCAGCAGGGTGTAACCGATGGCCAGAGCCGTGCGCGAACTACTGCGCCGAGGCGTCAGCGGTCCCGTCAGACGTCGCGCGGGCGAGGCCCACGCCGGTCCATGCCGCCGCCATGCAGACGGCATGCAGGCTGGAACGGATATCGTGCACCCGCACGCACGCTGCCCCGGCCGCCGCCGCCAGCGCGGACACCGCGGCCGTCGCGGCGCCCCGCCCCCCGGGCCCTGGGGGACTGTTCGACCAGCCACTCAAGGCAGCCCCGATGAAACGCTTCCTCGACGCCCCCACCAGCACCGGGAAACCCGCGGACCGTACGGTGTGCAGACGAGCAAGGAGCTGCCAGTCGTGGTCGGCGTGCTTGGCGAAGCCCAAGCCCTGGTCGAGAAGGATGCGCGAGGGGTCGATCCCGGCCGTGGTGAGCACCGCCACCCGGTCCAAGAGTTCGGCAATGACCTCGCCGACCACGTCCCCATAGATGGCGTGCCGCTCCATCTCACGGCTGGGCACACGCCAGTGCGTGACGACGTAGGGGACGCCGGCCGCGGCGACGGTGGCCGCCATCTCCGAGTCGGCCAGGCCACCGCTGACGTCATTGACCAGGCACGCCCCTGCTTCGACCGCGGCGTGCGCAACCTCGGCGTGCATGGTGTCGACACTGACGGGCACCCCCGCGCCCGCTAGTTCCCGCACTACGGGCACGACCCTGGCCAGTTCCTCCTCGACTCCGACCGGATCGGCTCCCGGTCGGGTGGATTCACCGCCCACGTCGACGAGGTCGGCTCCTTCCGCGGCCATCCGCAGACCGTGCCGGACAGCCTGGCCCGGGTCCGAGTACCGGCCACCATCGGAGAAGGAGTCGGGTGTCACATTGAGGATTCCCATTACCAGGCATCGGCCGGGCTGCGGGAGACCGTTAGGAAGCCGCGGGAGCGGCTGCACTACGGCAGGGGAAACCGTGTCGATCATGGCCGGAAAGCCTCCTCCGCCCGCAAGCCGCAGGCCGGCGCGCCGGATAGCTGAATCGATATGGCAAACACGTTACAACAGCGAGCTAAATCGTTCTAGCCCATGTCGTCTACCGGTTACCAGGCTGGGGCTGATGCATGGTGGTGACAGCATTCCTGGCTGTCCGCGAACCCGCGCCGGCAGATACCATCGATGGCGGCGCACGGGAGAGCCCTCACCACAGCGACGGGGTTCGTATGTGAGGGCCTTCACCTGCCGGAGGGTGGGCACGGTCTCGATGGCGCGGACACCCCGTATCGAGCCGGCCCGGTCGGTCAGGTAGGCCAACAGTTCCTCCGTGGTGCGGCACAGCACCGAGACGACGACGTTGGCCTCACCGCTGACCACCGCGGCGAACCGCACTTCGCGATGGCCGGCGAGGACTTGTCCGACCGAGCGGAGCCGTGTCGGTTCCACTCTCAGCCACAGGACCGCCTCGGTTCCGCGCCCGAACGGTCATGTCGAGGATGCTGATGGCGCCGACACCTTCCTCCCGCCGGGCGAGGACCCGGTGTCGTGATCGCAGCCGGTCAAGCCACGTCGTTCTCTCGCTCGATGGCCTTGAGCCGGTTCTTCAGCCGGTAGCTGGGGCCGTTGATGGAGATGGCCTCGCAGTCGTGGAGGAGACGGGAGGATGGCGGTGGCGAGGACTTCGTCACCGAACACCTGTCCCCATTCGCTGAAGGTCTTGTTCGAGGTCAGGATGATCGAACCCTTCTCGTAGCGCTTCGAGATCACCTGAAAGACCAGGTTCGCCTCCGCCCGTTCGAGGGGTTGGTAGCCGACCTCATCGACGACGAGGACGCTGGGCCGCAGGTAGGTGCCGAGCTTGTTCAGGAGCCGTCCAGCGGCTTTGAGGTTGCGGACCATGTCGTCGAGGCTGGTGAAGTAGATCGAGTAGCCGGCCCGGCAGGCCGCGAGAGCGACAGCGATGTGTGTCTTGCCGACCCTGGACGGCCCGAGCAGCGCAGCGGCGCCCACGCCCAGCAGTGCCTGTGGTGGCCGGTGCACCGGGTGTCGGCCGAGGATCCTAGAATGGCTGTGCGCCGACCCGCAGGGCGAACGGTGTGCCGACCGCATCGGAGCAGGGGTGATGGGCAGTTCCGGAAGAGTGACGCTGAACGATGTGGCGGCGGCCAGCGGTGTGTCCCGCGCCACGGTGAGCTTCGTCCTGAACGACGACCCCCACCAGACGATCTCCGCCACGACCCGGGACCGGGTCAAGCAAGCTGCCCGGGAACTGGGCTACGTACCGCACGGAGTCGCCCGTGCCCTGCGCGAGGGCTCCTCCCGCGTCGTCGTCCTGAACATCGACGCCGGTATGGAGGGTCACTACTCCCGGAGCTACATCCAGGGCCTGGACGCCGAACTCGCCGCCCACGATCATGTGCTGCTCGTCCGGCACGGTCGCCACACCCCGCAGTCGACCCAGCAGATCCTGGACGTCATAGCGCCCCGCGCGGTCATCCGCTTCGGCGAGACCTACCTCACCGGCCGCGAACTGGACGACCTTGGCGGCGGCTGGCGCGACGGCCTCGCCGCCCACGCGGCAATGCAACTGCGCCACCTGGTGGAGCACGGTCACACCGTCGTCGCCATGGCCCTGCCCGACACCGAGTCCCCGCTGGCCGCGACCCGGCTGAAGTTCACCGGGCACGCCGCACGCAATCTCGGTATCCAGGTCCCCCGCACCTTCGTCACACCGCCCGAGCGCTCCGCCTGCGCCGAAGCCGTACAGGCGTTCCTGACAGGCGCTCCCGAGGTGACCGCCATCGCCGGCTTCAACGACGACGTCGCCCTGCGCACTCTCATGGCCCTGCTCGACCTCGGCCACCGCGTGCCGGACGATGTGGCCGTCATCGGCTTCGACGACAACGGCTACGGCGCCTACACGACCCCCGGACTGACCACCGTCCACGTCGACGCCGAGGCCCACGGCCGGCTCAGCGCCCGCCTCGCCCTGAACCTCGGCATGGACGGCCTGCGCCCGCCGCCCGCGCGAATCGTCGTCCGCGAATCGGTCTGACCTGCTCCTTCGCCACATGTTGCCGTCCCGGACACGACCGCAAGTCCGTGATGCGCACCCGGCGCGGGCACGACGGCGCGTCGTGCCTACCGAGATCCGGCAGTGCCTTGGCCGGGGTGTCGACGGGTGCTGTGAGCAGGACCCGGATTCCGGCCCTGCGTCTCCCGCCAGGTCCCGGGCCTCGCCAGCCGTGTTGCGTGCTTCACCGAGCGGTTGTCCTCCAGTGCTGTGACCGCATAGGTTCGCCGGGTTGTTGGCGGCCTGGCCTACGACGCCTGCTTCCATGCAGATCGTGCGCACCGTCCGGTCCACGTCCAGAGGCCGACGGGGCGAGCGGGCTAGCCCCCCGGCAGGCGACTACGCCGTGAGGCGGTCCGCTTCGGCCAGCAGCAGATCGCCAAAGGGCTGAAAGCCAATACTGCAGGCGTAGACGCCGCTGACGACTCGGTGGATAGTTCCCCATTCCCAGATGGCGGTGGCATCCACACCCGTGCGGGAAGCCAGTTGCTCAGTCCGCGCCCAGAGGTCATCGCCGAGGTCTGGGTTGCAACGCACGATTGTGCCGAGATCGCACGCCGGTTCGGCCCGCAGTCCGGCTGGATCGATGAGTTTGTAGCTGCCGTCACTCGCCTGCAGGGCGTTCATCTCGTGGATATCACCGTGGACCAGAACCGCAGACCGATCGTCGTGGGCAAGGCGACGACGGTTCATGCAATTCAGCGCGTCCGCCACAGCGGCCGGCGAACACGGTCGCCCCGCCTGCTCCCATAGTTCTGGCAGCCGATCGGCGTACTGCTCAGCCAACTTCGCACCGGTTGGAAGGTCAATGTCGGGACCGATCGGACGCCACAGGCGAACCGCCACTTCGCACAGCAACTTGTGGCGGTTTGCAGGGTCGGCAACGATGTCGTCCATCGGAGCCCCAAGGCGCTCCAGCAGAAGGGCTTGTCGACCTGCGTCTTCGCCCAACAGCTTGGCGCATCCCCTTCCGTTCGCCAGGCGCAACACCATGGCCTCCTGACCGATATCCCGACCTGGCACACCGATCTTGAGGACCGCCGGAGTTCCGTCAACAAGAGTCGCCTCGACGACCAGGGCGGCGTGACCGCCCACGAAGCTGGACCCGATCATCAGAGACCACGTCTGGGCCAGCGAGTCGACCACGCCTGGCAGCTCGTCCAGCCAGGATTCGTTCCCGTCGGCTATGACCGTCTTGCGGACCTGGTCAGGAATGCCGAGGCTCATGCCGCCGACCGAGAGCCGTGATCGTATGGTTCACCGGATTGGTTCAGGCTGCTGTCTTGAGGGGCGCTCGCCCCAGCGAATGCCTTTCTCACTGCGGATGCGGGCGCGTTCCTTGCGTTCGGCGGCCAAAATGTTGCGGTGGCGGGCGTTGGCGTTGCGCCAGCGCAGGTAGGCGTGCAGGGCCTGGGTCTGCACGGTGGTTGAGGTAATTGGAGTTGGCGATGCAGCCAAACTGTTGGCGGCACCCCTCTTGTCGAGGCGGGCTCGGTGAAGCCGGTCAGTGACTCGCCGGCGAACACCACGGCGACGGACGCGGCTTGACGTCGATGACCTCGAGGTGGCGAGGCGGCCGGCGGCGCGGGCCACCGGGGCGGCCTTCGCCTCGGGAACGGTCTGCGTTCGGGGGGCAGTCAAGGGGTGCTCCTTTACTTGCCGGTGCGGCCCGGGCCGGACGCGCCGATGAACCGCTCGGCCAGGGCGTCGGAGCCTTGGGCGAGCAGGGTGACGTCGGCGCCGACGAGGACGAACGACGCGCCGTCATCGAGGTAGGCTGAGGCCACGGCCGGATCGAAGGCGTTGACGCCGACGGGTTTGCCGGCGCCGCGGACCGCCTCAAAGGCCCGCCCAACGGCGGCCACCACATCGGGGTGGGTCTGCTGGCCGATCAGGCCCATCGACGCGGCGAGGTCGGACGGACCGACGAAGACACCGTCGATGCCGTCGACCGCGGCGATCTCGGCGGCGTTCTGAACTCCGGTGACCGACTCGATCTGGACGAAGAGCGAGACGTGGTCGTCGGCGTCGGCCAGGTAGCCGTCGACGCGGTTCCAGCGGGCGGACCGGGCGAGGGCCGATCCGATGCCGCGGTCGCCGCGCGGCGGGTAGCGCACGGCACGTACGGCCGCCGCGGCCTGCTCCGCGGTGTCGATCATCGGCAGCAGGATGTTCTGGGCACCGAGGTCGAGGATCTGTTTGATCATGATCGGCAGCAGGCCGGGCGCGCGGACCAGCGGTCTGACCGAGTAGGCGGCGACCGCCTGGAGCTGCGTGAGCACCGACTCGAGCTGGTTGGGACTGTGCTCCATGTCTATGAGCAACCAGTCCAGGCCGCTGCCCGCGCAGATCTCGGCGACGAGCGGACTGCCGCTACACACCCACATGCCGATCAGAGGGCGGTCGGAGGCGGCGAGCGCCTCGCGGAAAGTCGCGGGGAGGTTCACCGGAAGCTGCACGAGACCGTTCCCATCGTTCCGTAGTCGCACAGCACCGAGTCGCCGCGCGACACCCACAGGGGCCGGGTAAAGGACCCAGCCAGGATCAACTCCCCGGCGCTGAGCGCGGTGCCGTGCTGGTGGAGTTTGTTCGCGAGCCACGCGACGCCCGTGGCGGGGTGGTTGAGCACGCCGGCGGCGACGCCGGTCTCCTCGATCGTCTCATTGCGGTAGAGCAGCGCGGAGATCCAGCGGAGGTCAACCGCTTCGGGTGCGACGGGAGTGCCGCCGAGCACCAGGCCACCGTAGGCGGCGTTGTCGGCGATGGTGTCGACGATCGTGCGCCCCTCGAGTTCGAGGTGGGAGTTGAGGATCTCCAGCGCCGGGACGACGTACTCCGTCGCGCGGAGCACGTCGAAGATCGTGCAGTGCGGGCCCTCTAGCGGCGACTTGAGCAGAAAAGCGAGCTCAACCTCGACGCGAACGTTGGAGAAGACGTCGAACGGCACCACCGCGCCGTTCTCCCAGACGGTGTCGTCGAACATCACACCGTAGTCCGGCTCGGAGATGCCCGTCGCCGCCTGCATCGCCTTGGACGTCAGGCCGATCTTGCGGCCGACGAGGCGGCGGCCGGCCGCGATCCGCTGGTCACGCCAGAGCCCCTGGATAGCGTACGAGTCCTCGACCGTTGCCTCGGGGTGCCGGGCGGTGATGCGCGGTAGCACGGCGCGGTCGGTGTGTGCTCGTTCGAGTTCGGCGGCGAGGGCGGCGAGGGTCTGCTCGGGAAGCATCGTCAGGTTCCTTGGTCGGCGCGGTCGTTGCGGTGGGGGCCGTGAGTACCGTGGCTGCGAAAGGCGTCGAGAGAGCCAGCTCGATGCTGGCGCACGGCCTGTTCGATCCGGTCGGGCGTCCCGTCCCCCTCGATGAGGTCGAGCAGGTCGTCGTGTTCGCACACTGACTCTTGGGGTCGGTGGGGCACGAACCCGAAGATCGAGTCGCGCAGGTGGCCCAGCCGGGACCACTCCGCCTCCACCATCTCGAGGAGCCGCGGATTGGGGCACCTGGAGTAGAGGGCGTGGTGGAATTCCTGGTTGAGCGCGGTGAAGCGCCGGAAGTCGAAGTCGCCGAGCTGCGCGCGCATCGCCGCGTTGAGTTCCCGGGCATGTGCCAGGTCCCGCCGGGTGAGGTGTGGCGTCGCAAGCGCCGTCGCCGCGCTCTCCAGCACGGTGATGACCTCCATCGCGTGGATGTAACGGTCCGGGTCGACCATGGCCACGCTCGCGCCGACGTTGCGCTCGAAGGTCACCAGACCCTCGGCCGTGAGGTGGCTGATGGCCTCGCGGACCGGTACCACGCTCATGCCGAGCTGGTTCGCCAGCGTCGACAGGACGAGGCGGTAGCCAGGGTTGAACGCCCCCGACGTGACCCGCTCACGGATCCACTCGTAGGCGACCTGTGACTTGCTCGTGGCCGGCGCCGGCTTGGTCCGGGTCACGAGGCGGTCCGCGATGTGTCCGACGGGGCGGAGCGGTCCGCGTCGTACCTCGCCCGCCACTCGGTGTTCATCGGAAAGAGCCCTTCGACGGGGTGTCCGGCGGCGACCTGCCGCGCGATCCAGCCGTCCTCTTCCTCCTGGGCGATCGTGGCATCGGCGATCTCCTCCGCGATCCCCGGCGGGATCACGACGACCCCGTCGGCGTCGCCGACGAGGATGTCGCCCGGCTGCACGGTGGCACCCCCGCACGCGATGGTGAGGTCGGTGTCCCAGGGGACGTGCTTGCGGCCGAGCACGGCCGGGTGCGGGCCCACCGTGAAAACGGGAATGCCGACGGCGGCGACGGCTTCGCAGTCGCGTACACCGCCGTCGGTCACGATGGCCGCGGCACCACGGGCATGGGCACGGATCGCAAGGACGTCGCCGAGCGTGGCCGAGCCCTTCTCGCCGCGCGCCTCGATGACGAGTACCTCGCCCTCCTCCACAGAGTCGAAGGCGCGCTTTTGCGCGTTGTAGCCGCCGCCATGGCTTTTGAAAAGATCTTCGCGGAAGGGAACGAAGCGCAATGTCCGGGCCCTGCCGACGAACTTCTGCCCCGTGACCAAGGGGTGGACGCCGTCGACGAAGACGCCCTCGATGCCCTTGCGGCGCAGTTGGGCCGAGAGTCCGGCGACGGGTGCCGCCGCGAGCTTCGCCCGCAGCTCCGAGGTCAGGGGAGGGTCGGGTGTGGTGTTCAAGGAAGGTCTCACTCCAACATCGTGTACGGAATTGTGGTTGGATTTGCGGCATGGCGAGCAAGACCGAACAGGCATTCGTGATTCTCAAGGAACGGATTATGAACGGCACTTACGGCCCCGGACACCGCCTGGTCATCGACCAGTTGGTGCGCGAGCACGGCATCAGCTCGGTGCCGTGGCGCGAGTCGCTGCGCCGACTCGAGGCCGAGGGCTGGGTGGAGATCGTGCCCAACGTCGGCGCACTTGTGGCGACGTTCGACACCGACGCGTGGCAGCGGGGCCTGCAGATCGTGGCTCGCCTCGGCGGTTACGCGACGGCGCTGTCGGCGCCCCACCTGACCGAGGCTGACCTGACGGCGGCCCACACAATGGACCGGCAGATGAAGGAGGCGCTGGCCAGCTTCGATCCGGCCCGCTTCGGCCGGCTCAACCGGGAGTTCCACCAGCTGCTCGCGTGCCGCTGTCCCGACCGTCGCCTCGTCGACATCGTCGACAACGAGTGGGCCCGGCTCGAGATCGTCCGCAGGTCGGCCTTCTGGTACGCCCCCGGCCGTGCCCAGGCCGCCATCGCAGAGCATGAGGGCATTCTCGAGCTGATCGAGTCCGGCGCGTCGGCCGAGGCCATCGAGGCTGCCGCGAAGCAGCACGAGATCAACACCATCGAGGCGGTCACGAAGTACGAGGCCACCCTTCCCGACCAGCGGATCTGAACCGGGCACCGATCACTCCCCCCGCTCGCGCCACCGTGCGACGAGCGCCTTGGCGTAGTCGTTGCCGTTGGGGTGACGCAGCGTCGTATGCACGTGGAAGCGCGCGGGCAGCTTGTTGGTCAACCACACCCCGGCGTGGTCGTCGAACTCGGCGATCAGCACCGGGCTGTGCACCCGGAAATAGAATGGCTGCGAACCGTCCGTCGCGCCGTACCAGCAGAACCACGTCTCGTCGATATGCGCGTCGTACTCCGTCAGGGCGAGTTCGCGCTGCCCTTCGGCCAGCAGGTGCAGGAAGTCGGCGACGACGCGGCGGAGCAGGCCGCGCTGGGCGTCGTCGAGCTCCCCCGCGGTGATCCCCTCATAGGGGATCACTCGGTTGTCACGGAAGGCGCCCGCGACGTGCCGCTCGTCGGCAGGATGCAGTCTTCCCTCCGGCATCGCCGGGTCGAGAACAGACCTGTAGACGACGGCGCGGACACGCTGGTCGTCCGTCAGGGAGCTGGCCAGTTCGAGGGCGAGTCGCTCGCGCTCGGCGAAGAGCGGCTCGTGAGCGCTGCCCTCGTCGTCCATCAGCGCCGGCTCCCCTCCGAGGAAGACTGGCGCGATGACGTGCCGGCTTCCCACGGAGACGAAGTTGAGGGCCACGTGGTGGCCGAAGAGCTGCCAGCCCCACGGCTCGCCCCGCGCACCCCTGGACGGGTCGCCGAAGACCGAGAACCAGTAGCTGTGCCGGTTCATGATCGTGGGCAGGTCGACCAACTCCCCGAGGTGGCCATTGAGCTCCATCGCGCCCGAGACCTGGGCGTAGCCCTCGGTGCTCAGCGACGCGCGGAGGATGTCGTGGATCGCTGACGTCTTGTCGTCGGTGAGCACCTCCATCCGCAGCCCCACGCGGTAGACCACGAACTCGGGGTTGCTCCACGCCCGCCACTGCGGTGCGTCGATGTCATGACGCACCGCGTCGAGCTCACCGGGAGTGAGCATCCCGAGGAAGCGACAGGCCGTCTCGGAGGGCTTGTCGGCGGTGTCCGACGGCGGGGTGCCCGGCAGGGCGTAGAGCCCTTCGCGCACCACGCCGTCGGAGGTGACCCCGACGAACGGCTCCCGGTAGAGGCCGTCCCAGTAGGAGAGGAGATCACGGAGGAAGGGCGCCTGGTAGCGGTTCTGGGCGAACTCCTCGTAGGTCATCCCGCGGACCTCGGTGAGCTTGGGGTCGTCGAGGTCGAGCAGGAAGGTGCGGTAGCTCTGGTCGGTGAGCTCGACCGCCTCCTCACGGCCCGCCGTGCGGGCGGTCGTGAAGAAGCCGTCGATGTCCTCGTCAGGTGCGGCGCTCATGATCTCGCTCTGTTCGGAGGCGGGTCAGATCGGGAGGTTGAACATCTTCTTGGCGTTGCCGTACAGCACCGCCTCACGGTCGGCGTCGCTGATGTCGAGTTCGTTCTTGATGAACTCGATGCCCTGGCTCATCCATGAGCGGAAGACGGGGAAGGAGGAACCGAACATGTAGTGGTCGGCGCCGTTGATCTGCAGGGCCGCCTCGATCTGGACCTTGCCCCAGGAATGCGGGTGGGTGAGGTCGAAGAAGATGTTGTTCTGGAGGTACTGCCTGATCTTGTCGCCACCGGTCGAGGACAGGCGCTGCATCGACTCGCCGGCCTTGGGGGCGCGCGGGGTGAGCAGAGCGGTGGCCGCGAACCAGTTGCCGCCGAGCATGGTGTGGGTGCACTTGAGGTCGGGGAACTCGTCGAACATGCCGCTGAAGAGTTCGCGGCCGACCGCGATGCCCTGATCGATGATGCGGCCGTACTCACGGCGGAAGTTCTGGTAGTCGATGACCGACTTCCACTCCACCGGCAGCGGCGTGTGGTGGACGATGACCGGGACCTTCTTGTCGTTGAGCACCTTGAGGTAGGGCTTGAAAGCTTCGTCGTCGAGGTAGAGCTGGCCGTAGTGGCAGGCGAGCTGGACGCCCACGGCGCCGTTGTCGAGGCAGCGTTCGAGCTCGTAGATGTTCTCCTTGCCGCCCCACGGCGGGACGCAGGCGGTGGAGAAGAGGCGGCCGTTCGACTCGGCGACGATCTTCGCGGCGTTGTCGTTGACCGCCTTGCAGGTCTCCAGGCCAAGCCACTCCTGCCAGACGGGGACGCGCATGATGCCGTAGTCAACGCCGGCGTCGTCCATCGCCTTCAGCTTGGCCTCGGTCGAGTAGTCGCCCTCGATGTAGTTGAGGTTGGGGTAGCCCTTCGGCTTCTCCAGAACCAGTTGCTTCTTGCCGTCCTCCATGGTGACGACGCTGGCGATCTCGCCGAAGCCGCGGGGAGCGCTGTTGAGGAAGCCGTTGAGGATCTTCTCGTTGGTGAAGAGGTCCTCGGGCAAGTGGTGGATGTTGATGTCGACGACAGTCATGACACTCCTTGCGAATTGCGCTCGCGCAGTTTGGTGCGCGAGCTGCTGGTGTAGATGGCCTGGACAATGCCGTCCGGGGTGAGCTCACCTGTGAGTTCTCGCCCGACGACGCCTTCTTCGAAGACGAGGACGCGGTCGCACAGCAGCGTGAGTTCGTTCTCGTCGGAGCCGGCGACAAGAACAGCGCGACCCTCGCGGGCGGCCTCACGGACCGCCTCCACGATGGTCTTGCGCGCCCCCACGTCGACGGCCTGGGTGGGTTCGTGGAGCACCAGCAGCGACGGGTCGGTCGCCAGCCACTTGGCCAGCAGCACCTTCTGCTGGTTGCCGCCACTCAGGTTCTTGAGCACCGCGTGGGGCCACGGAGGCCGCACGTCGAGACGCTCGATCCATTGGGCCGCGCGCCCCTTCTCGTCCTCCCCGGCGAGCGGCCGCACCTTGCCGGAGAGGCCGACCGTGCATGTCTGCGGGAACGAGATGTTCTCCGTCACGGTCATAGCGCCGCAGAGTCCCGCTGCCTCCCGGCTCTCCGGGACGAGCGCGATGCCGTTCCTGATTGCCGCGGCGGGCGACAGGCTCTTGAGCGCCACCTGTCCTGCGGGCAGGGTCACGGTGCCGCCTTCCGCCTTGGTGACGCCGCTGATCAGGTAGGGGACGTCGTCGTAACCCGAGCCGCTGAGGCCGGTGACACCGACGATCTCGCCGGGCCGGATGGACAGGGACAGTTCTCGGACGTTGCGCCCGGCGAGGCCGTCGACCACGACGGGGGCGGCGTCGCTTTCCGTGCCCTTGGCCGTGCGGCGCTCCAGGCCCTCGACCTCGCGCCCGAGCATGAGGTGGGCGAGGTCGGACTTGGTCATGCCCTCGACCTCCTGGCCGGCCACGACGATCTCACCGTCGCGGAGCACGGTAACCCGGTCGGCGGCTTCGACGACCTCCTCCAGGCGGTGCGTGATGAGCAGGGCCGAGGTGCCGGTGGCAACGATGCGGTCGAGCAGGCCGTAGAACCGCTCGAGCGACTCGCGGCCGAGGGCGCGGGTGGACTCGTCGAAGATGATGACCCCACCACCGTCCTTGAGGTCCTGCACCGCACGGGCGATCGCGACGACCGCCTTCTCGTCCTCGTGTAGGTCCGCGACCTTTGCATCGAGCGGGATCCTGCGCGGACCGAGCCGCTCGAAGACGGCCTGGGTCGCCGCGGCCTCGGCCTTCCAGTCGATGCGGCGCAGGAAGCGGGAGCCCTTGAACCGGCCGAGCCGGGTGTTCTCCAGCACGGTGGCGTCCGGCATGAGGCCGAGGCTCTGGTGCACGCCGGCGACGCCGGCGGCGCGGGACTCGTCGGGCCGGATCGGGAGTCGCAGGTCGACGCCGTCGACCATGACACGGCTGCCGGCATCGGGGGTGTAGAGGCCGGTGAGGATCTTGGCGAGGGTGGACTTGCCGCACCCGTTCTGCCCGATGAGGGCATGGATCTCTCCGGGCCGCACGTCCATGGTGACGTCGCGCAGCACCGTGGCGCTGCCGAAGGTCATGCCGACCTTCTCGACGGTGAGCCGGGGGACCGGCTGGAGGACGTCCTCCCCTGCCGGTACCGGTGCCGGGTGGTGCGGCCCGCTCACGCGACACCCCAGAGCTTCTTGAAGTCGTCGGTGAAGGTCTCCGGGCCGAACCACTCGCCGGAGAGCTCGGCCTCCTCGGTCAGATCGACGTCGCCGATGTTGTCCTTGGTGAACAGACGGGTCGGGATGCTGTACTCCGGCACCGGCTTGCCGAGGATCAGGCGCAGCGCCGCGTCGGTGTTGACCCAGCCCTGGAAGGCCGCGGCCTGGGCGGTGGCGGCCGCCAGCGAGCCGGACTTGACGGCCTTCATACCGCCGAGGGAGATGGAACCGGTAACGACCTTGATGTCCGTGCGCGACGCTTGCTGGACACCGCCCTGAGTGGGCTGCAGGTACTGCTCGAACTGGGAGTCGACGTAGTTGATGGCCGGGTTCTTGAGCAGCGCGGCGCTGGTGGAGGAGGGAATGAGCGCGAAGTTGGAGGACGTGACCTTGTTGACCGTCAGCTTGCAGTCAGGACAGCTCTTCGACAGCGCGGCCTTGCCGTCGGCGACGTAGCTGGCGGGTGACGGGCCGTCCGAACTCTGGTTGACCAGGATGTTGGCCTTGCCCTTGGAATCCGAGACGATCCAGTCGAAGAGGCGGACCTGCTGCTCGCCGCCGGGAACCGGCACCCAGGTGAGCGTCTTGGAGGCCGGGTGCGCCGGGTCGGGCACCTGATTGCTGATGACGACCGGGATGCCCGCCTTCTGCGCGGCCTCAAGGCCGTTGCCCGCCAGCCCATACGGGATGGCATCCGCGACGATGGCCGCGGCCTTGGCGTCCGTCGCCTGGCCTATGCAGCCGCCGATGTCGGTCGGCGTGCCCTTGCCGTCGCAAACCTGGACACGCATGCCTACGGCCTCGGCGGCGGCGGTGACGGTCTTCTCGGTGGTGGTGAACTGAGGAGCCTGCTTGGTGATGGGGATGTAGAAGATCGTTTTACCGGCGACGGAGTCGACGCCGCCGAGCTTCTCCGTCGGGACGGGGTAGGAGTCCAGCAGCTTCATCGCGGTGGCCAGCTTGTCGTCGGCGGGCGAGGTGGAGCCGCCGACGGACCCGGTCTTCTCGGAGTCGCCGCCGCAGGCGGCGAGGGAACCGGCGAGGAGGGCGATGCTTCCGGCTGCGACCCAGGTGCGGGCGCGCCGCCGGATGACGGGACGTGCAGGGCTCATGGCAAAACTCCGTTGTCTGCTGTGAGTAAGGCGGTGGCGAGGTGGAGCTGATCCGGAGAGCGGCCGGCGGGTGATCAGCGCGAGCGGCTGCGCAGCACGGTCGAGATGGTGACGGCGACGACGAGGACGCCGCCGTAGAAGACGCTCGTGACCCACGAGGTCGCTCCCAGGAGCTGGAGCCCGAGTACGCCGGTCCCCAGGAAGAAGACGGCGATGAGGGTGCCGATCGGGTTGAACCGCCCCGGCTGCAGGATCGCCGTGCCGAGGAAGGTCGCCGCGAAGATCGGCAGCAGGTAACTCTGCGACACGTTGGGGTCGAAGCCGCCCGTGGCTGCGGCGGAGAGCACGCCTCCTACGCCGGCGATGAGGCCGCCGGCCGTGAAGGCCCCGATGCGCAGCCGGGTCACGCGCACACCGGCGAGCCGGCTGACCTCACGGCTCTCGCCGACGAACCGCATGTTGCGGCCCAGCGGCGTGAAGTGCAGGACGTAGGCGAACCCGAGCATCAGTGCCAGCCCGTAGAAGAAGCTGATCGGGAGGCCGGCCACCGGCAGGAGCGCGATGTCCTTGAAGTCTGTCGGAAGACCGCCGACCGGCATCAGGTCGGACACCCACAGCGCGATCCCCAAAAGGAAGGTGCCCATGCCAAGCGTCACGACGATGGTGTTGACACCGACCTTGACCACCAGCCAGCCGTTCACGGCGCCGACCACGGTGGACAGGACGATCGAGGCGAGCACCGCGGCCCCCACGCTCCACCCGTGGTTGACGTGCAGGATGGTCAGCAGGATGGCGGAGAGCCCAAAGTTGGAGGCGATCGACATGTCGACGAACTCGCCGACGACAATTGTGCAGAGCAGGGCGGCGGTCAGGAAGACGAGCGCCGACTGGTTCTGACTGCCGAAGATCACCTTGAGGCTGCCCGACGTCAGGAAGGTGTCGGGGCGCAAGACCGCGAAGAGGACTGCGAGCCCTATCCAGACGCCGACGACGGCGAAGCGGGAGGCGAAGTGGGCCGATCCGCCGCTGCGCCTGGCGGGCACGGTGGAGTCGGGAGCCGGTGCGGGCGGTGAGGGTACGCCGGTGGTCGGCCCGGCAGCCGTGGGCATCTCGGACATGGGATCGTGCGGCTCCCTGACTGGAATGAATGGGTTGCGACACCGATCATCTTCAGGATCGTGTGCGAAACCATATAAGTAATCGGCTATAACACAAGACCTTAGGCACCGAAAATCGTGGTTGAAATCGTACATGATTTCCTCTACGGTTCCGGATCACCATGTGCCGCACACCACATGCACCCTCGGAAAGGCAGAGATACGGTGACCCAGGCAGCTAGCCGTGACGTCGAGTACCAGCACGACGGGACCCGCCTGCTGGGCCTGGTCGTGGCACCTCGGGGCGCAGCGGCCGACAACTCCTCCGCCGCCGCGGTCCTGCTCCTTCACGACGCCTTCGGCATCAGCGACGAGATGACCACCACCGCGGCGCGGCTCGCCGACGCCGGACACCCGGTGCTCCTGGCCGACATATGGGGCGAGCGCGCCACGCCCGCATCCGACACCGAGATCGGGCCACTGATCGGTGCCATGGTCCAGGACCACTCCCGGTGGCTGGGGCGCGTCGCCGCCGCCCACGCTGCGCTCGACGCGCAGCCCGAATTGGCCGGCCGTCCGCTGGCCCTGCTCGGCTACTGCTTCGGCGGCTCCTCGGCGCTCGAGTACCTCCGCACCGGGGCCCAGGTGGCCGGCGTCGCCGCAGTGCATCCCGGGCTCGACCTGCTCGACGACGACTGGAGCAGACCGGGGTCGGGCTCGGTGCTGCTAATGATCGGCGCCGACGACCCGATGGCGACCCCAGCCATGTGCCGTCGGCTCGGGGACCACCTCGACGCTGCTGGTCTCGACCACCAGCTCCATCTCTACAGCGGCACCACCCATGCCTTCACCAGCCCGAGGGCCGCCCACTCCCCCAAGCCCGCACTGTTCGCCCACAACGCGCGCAGCGCAGCCCGCGCCTGGGCGGCTACCACCAGCTTCCTCGCCGAGCTCTCCGCTCCGGCCTCCTGACCCACGCAACCCTCCCCTCCCACGACGAGGACACCCACATGACCACCGATCTCGACATTGCGATCATCGGCGCCGGCCCGGCCGGCCTGCTCACCGCACTCCGCTTGCACCGCGAGGGCTTCCGGCCGACCGTCTACGAGGTCGTTCCCGAGCTCAAGCCGCTCGGCGTCGGCGTCGACATCAAGACCGTCGGCACCGCCGAGATCGACGGCCTCGGCCTGCTCGAGGAGTTCCGCGCGATCTCCGTCGACGCGGAAGACTCGATCTTCTACAACCACTTCGGCCAGGAGATCTACGCCGAGAAGTGCGGCGTGCACATGGGCTACCTGCACGAACAGCGCTTCGTACACCGCGGCACCCTGCAGATGCTGTTCTACAAGGCCGCACTCGAGCGGCTCGGCGCGGACGCGTTCCACCTCGGCGCCGGTGTCACGGGCTACTCGCAGGACGAGTCAGGCGTGATCCTTGACCTGCGGCACGCCGACGGCCGCACCGAGCAGGTGCGCCACGCGGCGGTGATCGCGGCCGACGGCATCAAGTCCGCCATCCGCCAGCAGATGTTCCCCCGCCTCGCTCAGCCGCACTTCTCCGGCATCACCATGTGGCGCGGCACCACGGTCATGGAGCCCTTCCGCAACGGCCACACGATCCTGCACATCGGCGACCCGAACATCGCCTCGATGATCGTCTATCCCATCGCCGACGACTTCGAGGGCAGTGGCAAGACGCTGGTGAACTGGGTCGCCGAGACCAACGGCGAGGAGAGCATCGAGGACTGGAACCAGATCGGCGACATCAGCGAGGTCATCCCGCTCTTCGACACCGTGAAGCTGCCCTTCCTCGACGTGCAGCGGATGATGCGCGAGGCCCGCGAGGTCTACCTCTTCCCCCTGATCCGCCACGACCCGCTCGACAACTGGGTCGACGGCCGGGTCGTCCTGCTCGGCGACGCCGCCCACGCGATGTACCCACGCGGCGGCAACGGCATCACCCAGGCGATGCTCGACGCCCGCGTCGTCGCGCAGAAGCTTGCCGAGACCCCAGACGACCCGCACGCTGCCTTCGTCGCCTACGACGCGGCACGCCGCGAGGGCGTCAACCGGATTGTGATGAACATGCGCGGCGAGGGCTACGAGGTCGTCCGCCGCATGGTCGCCGAGCGCACGGGAGGCGCCTCTTTCCGGGACATCGAGGAGGTGCTCCCGCTTGCGGAGGCCGACGAGATCTTCAGCAAGTACCACGCGCTGGTCGGCTCGCCCCGTCCGGGCTTCGAGGCCGGTGAGGCGACGGGCTACCGCACCAACGACCTCGAAGAGTACGGAGCCACGGCATGAGCGTCGCCCCGGTCGTCCTGGCCGACGAGGCGACACGCGCGGCGATCATCGAGGTGGAGGAGCGGCGTCAGCGGGCCCTGCTGGAGGTCGACCTCGGCACGTTGCGCGACCTGTACGACGACTCGCTGATCCACACCCATGCGCCCGGCCTGACCCACACCAAGGCTCAGCTCCTGGAGCATGTCGCCACCCGGGCTCCCTACAAGGGCGCCGCGCGGGGCGAGCTCACCATCCGTTTGATCGGGGACGTCGCGATCATGACGGGCCGTCTGATCAACCGCCTCGGCAGTCCGGACGGCTCCGAGCGCACGGTCGCCGGCCAGGTGATCCAGGTGCTGCGGCGTTGTGAGGACGGCGCATGGCGTTTCGTGAGCTTCCAGATGACTCCGGACGGCGAGCACGTGTGGACACCCACCGCCGAGGAGAAGGCCGGCCTCGACACGATCACTCAGGAGGAGCAGAAATGAAGATCGCGCGCTTCCACACCCCCGACGGGCCGACGCGGCTGGGCCGTGTCGACGGCGACCGGGTCACCGATATCTCCGAGGTCGTCGGCGGCACGTCGCTGCGGTCGATCCTGCCCCTGCTGCCCTCGCTGAAGCAAGAGATTCTCGCGGCCGGCGGGCCCTCGCACACGCTGGCCGGCGTGATCCTTGAGGCCCCGATCGACAACCCGCAGAAGTACCTCGGCATCGGCATGAACTACAAGGAGCACGCCGAGGAGGCGCGCGCGGCGGGCATCCCGATACCGGAGAACCAGATGTGGTTCAACAAGCAGGTGTCCTGCATCGTCGGTCCCTACGACGGCATTGTGAAACCCGACCTCTCGGATGCCTTGGACTACGAGATCGAGCTCGGCGTGGTGATCGGCCGGCGCTGCAAGCATGTGTCCGTCGAGGACGCCCGCTCGGTCATCGCCGGGTACCTCGTCGCCAACGACGTGTCGGTCCGCGACTGGCTGCAGAAGAAGTCGCCGACGTTCACTCTCGGCAAGTCGTTCGACAGCCACGGCCCGATCGGCCCGTGGCTGACCACCGACGACGAGATCACCGACCCGCACAACCTGCGGATGACCCTCAGCGTCAACGACGAGGTCCGCCAGGACTGGCCGACGAACGACATGGTCTACGACATCTACGAGCAGATCGCCTACCTCTCACAGGTCTTTACCCTCATGCCCGGCGACATCCTTGCCACCGGCACGCCCGCGGGCATCGGTGCGATGCAGGACAGATTCCTCAAGATCGGCGACGTCGTCCGCGCGGAGATCCAGGGCCTTGGCCACATCGAGAACCGCGTCATCGCCGAGGGCTGAGCGGTCATGAGTACCCGCACCAGCATCGGCCTCCCCGGGTTCAGCCACGTCAACCCGATCCCGGCTGCCAGCCGGATCGGCCCGTTCGTCGCGACCGGCGCCATCACCGGCCGCGACCCGGTGACGGGCGAGATGGCCCCCGATGCCGACCAGCAGTTCGCCCACGTCTTCGCCCACGTCCGCACCCTGATGACCGAGCTCGGCGGCACGACGGACGACATCCTCAAGATGACGTTCCACCTCACCGACCCCAACGACCGCGAGGCACTCAACCGTGAGTGGCTGGCGATGTTCCCCGACCCGGCCAACCGCCCGGCCCGGCAGGCGATCGCGGCCCGACTCGACCGTGGCGCCGTCGTCCACTGCGACCTGCTCGCAGTGCTCAGCGACTGAGGAAAAACATGAAGCACCTGACCGACTCCGGCGGCTCCCCGCCCGGCCCCGTGACCTACGAGGCACCCGTCACCATCAAGCGGATGCTCTTCGCCACCTGGGCGCTGCTCGACTCGCTCCGCCCCGACCTCAAGGCCGCCGCGATCGTGCCCGACATGGACGCTCCGGACCGTGTCGACTGGGACTTCATCCCCAAGCCCGACCGAGCCGGCATCGCGATGCATGCGCTCGACCGGCACCAGAAGGTCATCGCGCACTCGCTGCTCAAGGCCGGCCTCAGCATGCGCGGCTACAGCCAAGCTCTTTCCGTCATGGCCACGGAGAACATGCTGCGCGAACTCGAGGTCATCGAGCGCGGCTTCGGCGTCCTCGCCGGCGACTTCCGCGACCCCGAGGGTTACTGGTTCAGCTTCTGGGGACGGCCCGGCTTCGAGGACACATGGGGCTGGCGGATCATCGGCCACCACCTCTCCCTCAACTACACGATCGTCGCGCAGCGCTACCTCACTGTCACGCCGCTTGCGATGGGCGCGCAGCCCGTCGGCGCCGGCGTGCTGGACGCGCTCGGTGAGAACGAGCGCCGGGCTCTGACGATCCTGCATTCACTGTCCCCCGACGCACAGGAGCAGGCCGTCATCCACGATGTGGCGCCTGCCGACTTCGTCACCCGTCAAGTGCCCTACGTCGGCGCCGAGGAATGGCCCGACTGGGTCGATCTCGGGATCGCCGGCTACGAGACGAGCGACGAGGACCGCGAACGCCTGCGATTCGTCAAGGCCGATCCGTCGGGGATTAGCGGCGCCGATCTGACCGGCGATCAGCTTGTTGCCGTACGCGACCTCCTCCTTTATTACGTGGAGACCGGTCCCGACGAGTTGTCCCGACAGTATCGCGAGCAGGTTCTCGCGGCCGACCCGCGCGACATCCGTTTCGCCTGGGCAGGCGGACACGGGGCGAACACCGCACACTACTACCGCATTTCCACGCGTGATCTGCTCGTCGAGGCCGACAACGCGGTCGCCGCGGGCCAGCACGTCCACGCGATCTGGCGTGACCTCAACAACGACCTCGGTCACGACCTGCTGCTCGACCACTACGCGCAGCACGGCCCGGACGGCCGGCACCTGCGGCGTCGGCTGGTGTCGAACCGACCGACCGAGCGCGCCCAGCTCAAGACCGGAGGATGGTACGTCCCTGAGGTCTACGTGAAGCCCTGACCGACCCGTGAAGCAAGCCGATCACTTCGACGGGCCGACGCCGTGGCCCTGCCTCGTACGTGTCGCCTGGGTCCCACTCGGTCTCGTACTCCATTTCGTCGCCGACCGCGGCGGTCGGGCCGCTGCGGTCGGCAGATCCTGCCCAGCTCGCCGACCGCGTCCGTATGGACAACAACGGCGCCCTGACCATTGGCACCTTCACCCCGCGCTGATCGGGCATCATGCGGATCAGCGCGATCTGCCGCACCCTTGGTGATGGGGTCGGCGGCGAACATAACGGCGCCGAGAACCGTCCGCGCGAGGGCGACTTCATCAAGTCGAAGAACGGCTGACCACGGCACGGCGTGTGCGGCCGCAACCACTTCCCATTTTGGCCAATGGCCCGTTCGGAGATCTATCGGGGTGTGATGGTGTCTCGCGGCCACCTGAATGGCAGCCGGAGGGACCATCCGGAGGACTCTGTGCACTGTTCGCCGGTGTCGGTCAACGGCAACGTTGCCGACCGAGCACTCCCCTGTCCTCCACGGGTGCCCGCTACAGGCGGGAGCCGTGCCGCTCTCCACGCAGCAGCCAGGCCAAGTAGATGCCACCGGCCACTCCGGTCAGGACGCCCACCGGCAGGAGCGCCGAACCAGTCAGGCGCTGGGTGACCAGGTCCGCGCCCGCCACCAGGAATGCGCCCATCCACCCAGCGGGCAGTACACCGGGGCCCGCGGCGCGCGTAACCCGGCGGGCCAGCTGTGGGGCCGCCATCGCCACGAAGGGGATCGGACCGGCCGCCGCGACGGCCATCGCGGTCAACCCGGTTCCGGCGCTCAGCAGCACGAGGCGGCTGCGTTCGGGTGGGACTCCGAGCGCAGCCGCGGTGTCGTCGCCCATTTCCAGCATGGTCAGCCGTCGCCCGTACACGAGAACGACCGGGACGAGCGCCATCAGCCCGAGCGCCGCGACGCGCACCTCGGGCCAGTCGCGTGCGTTGAGCGAACCGATCATCCAGCTCGCGGCCTGGGCAGCCTTGCCGAGGTCGGCGCGTAGATACAGGAAGTTGGTCGCGGAGCCGAGTACGGCGGAGGCACCGATGCCGACGAGGACCAAGCGGTAGCCGTGCACGCCCCGTCTCCACGCCAGTACGTACACGGCGGCGGCGGTTGCCAGGCCGCCGCACACCGCGCCCAGCGCCGTCTGTGCGGCGCCCGCGTCGAGGACGATGATTGCGACGAGGGCGCCGGCCGAGGCGCCGTTGCCGAAGCCGATGATGTCGGGACTGCCGAGCGGATTGCGGGTCAGCGACTGGAACACGGCTCCCGCCGCACCCAGGGCGAAGCCCACCAGCGCGGCCACCAGGGCACGCGGCAACCGCAGATCGAGCACCACGAAACCGGCGCCCGGCGGACCGTCGCCGGCTAGCGTACGCACCACCTCGGGAGGGGACAGCTCGTAGGTCCCGGTGCCGATCGCCAGGACCATCGCGCAGGCCGTCAGCGCGGCCAGCACGACACAGACCAGCAGCGCGCGGGTGTCGTAGCGCAGTGACCAGCGGCCCGTGCGCAGTATTCCGGGCCGCACCTCGACAACACATGGGGGCGCGGTGTCGTCCTTCAGCGCGGTGTCATCCTTCACGAGGGTCACAGCTGGGCCACCTTCCGCTGCCGTACGAGATGGATGAAGAGGAGGCCGCCGAGGAAGGCGGTGACCGTGCCCACCTCGATCTCGGACGGCGGCACCACGACCCGTCCGATCACGTCGGAGACGAGCAGCAGCACGGGCGCGTACAGCACGCAGAACGGGAACATCCAGCGTGGGTCGGGTCCGCAGAAGGCCCGGGCGGCGTGCGGAATCATCAGGCCGATGAAGCCGATCGGCCCGCACACCGCGGTGGCACCGCCGCACAGCAGGGTGATGGCGACGACGGACAGGACCCGCACGCGCCGCACCCGGGCGCCCAGCGCCAGAGCGTGGTCCTCGCCGAGGACGAGGGTGCCGAGCGGCCGGGCCAGGGCGAGGGTGAGCAGCGCGCCCGCCACGAGCAGCGGTGCCACGGCGAGCAGCAGGGACGCGTCGCGCTTGGCAAGGGTGCCGACCGACCAGTACCGCATCTCGTCGAGGGTGCTCAGGTGCCACAGCGACAGGCCGTTGACGTAGCCGTACAGGGCGGCGTTGACGGCGGTGCCGGCCAGCGCGAGCCGTACCGGTGTGGCCCATCGGCCGCCTCCCAGGGCGTTGACGGTGGTGGCGGCGAGCGCCGCTCCGGCGAGCGCGAACCACAGATACCCGGTGAAGGACGTGATGCCCAGAACGCCGATCGCGGTGACCACGGCAGCGGACGCGCCCGCGTTCACGCCGAGCAGCCCGGGGTCTGCGAGCGGATTGCGGGTCAGGGTCTGCATGACCGCTCCCCCGAGACCGAGCGCGGCACCGGCGGCGGCACCGATGAGGGTGCGCGGCAGCCTCAGGTCTCGCACGATCGCGTCGTTCTCCGTGCCGGAAGGCGCGAACAGGGCTGACCAGACCTGGTCGAGGGGGATCTGCACGGCCCCGACGGCCAGGGAGAGGGCCGCCGCCGCCGCGAGCAGCACGACACCGAGGAGCAGACCCGCCGGGCGCACAACTCCGCTGGCGCGGGGCCTCCTTGGGCGGTGTGCCCGCCTCGGGCGAGCCGAGGCCGTCGTGACACTCACGAGACCGTCGCCCCGACAACGCGGTGGCGGGCAACAGGCGCCGGATCAGCTGGGTGCCGTACACATCTACTGAGGAACATGTGTTTAGCTTAGGCTAACCTAACTATGGTTGTTGACGATTTCGTTGACGCCGTCCGCTCCCGCCTGCCCTCCGACCAGCGGTTCACGGAGAACGCCGATGACCACGCTCCCCCGTCCCACCTCCCGCGGTGCCGCCGTGCCGGACGTTCGCCCGGTCCGGGTCACAGGCCCGCGCATCGCGCGCCTCCTGGAAGAGACAGATGAAGCCGACGACATACATGTGGCGGCCCTGACCGCCGAGTTCTGGAGCGAAGTGGAGAGCTCCGGCACCCCGCTCGTCGAGGAACTCGACAGCGAACCCGGCCACCGGGCGGTCACCTTCCTGTGGCGCGGCCACCGCGCCACGCGGCAGGTCCTGCTGTCCGGCAACCGCATCACCGACCCCGACCGTCTGGCCGGTTCACTGCTGGAGCGGGTGCCCGGCACCGACGTCTGGCACCTGGGCCTGCGGCTCCGGGCCGACCACCGCGGCTCGTACCGGCTGGCCGCCGACATCTCGTTGAAGGAGACGCCCACGGACCCGGCCGGTCTGCAGCATCGGCTGCGGTCGCTGTCAGCGCACGCCGCGGCCGACCCACTCAACCACCGGACGATCGCCGCCCGTTGGCAGCAGACCGACGGATCGGTCTTCGCCCTTCCCGACGCGCCGGCCGAGGCTTGGGCGGGACGCAGGGGCGCGGTGCCGGCCGGACGGGTGGAACGGCACCGGGTGCCGGGCACAGCTCCGGTCGGCGACCGGGACACCTGGGTCTATCTGCCGCCGGGGTACGACCACGCCGCGGGTGCGCCACTGCCGGTCACGGTGCTGTGCGACGGTGACATGTGGTTCGGGCGCCTCGGCTTCGGCGACACGCTGGACGCGCTGATTGCCGACGGCGCGCTACCACCGCTCGTCGTCGTCGCGCCGGACGCCGTGGACCGGCGCACCCGCTGGCGCGACCTCGGCTGCCGGGAACCGTTCGTCGCCTACCTGGCCGACAGGTTGCTGCCGTGGGCGGCCGGCCGCTGGCCACTGACCACCGACCCGTCCCGGACCGTCGTCGCCGGCCAGAGCCTCGGCGCCATGACCGCGCTGTATGCCGGGCAACTGCGGCCCGACCGGTTCGGCAACGTCCTCGCCCAGTCCGCCTCCCTTTGGTGGCGCCCCGGGCTGCCGCCCCCGGCCGCCGCGAAACCTCCGGTGTACGGCGCCCCGTGGCTCGTCGGCCGCTTCGCGTCCCGCACACCCGGTCCGATGAGGGTCCACCTGGACGTCGGGCTCCACGAGGGCTCCATGGTCGACCACCATCGCGTCCTGTACGAGGCCCTGCGGGCCGCGGGCCACCGCGTTACTCACCGCGCCTACAACGGCGGTCACGACTACGCCTGCTGGCACGGCGCCCTGGCCGACGGCCTGGTCCGTCTACTGGGCAGACCCGCCGCCACTTGAACCACCTTCCCGTATCTCTCCCACCATCTGCGGCCAACCGCAGCCGTCGTCACAAGGAGTTCCGTTCTCATGTCCTCTGCACGTGCCTCCCGCAGAACCGTCCTGACCTCTGCCGCCGCAGTCATGGCGGGAGCGCTGCTCCTGACCGGCTGCGGTGACGACGGCAGCAGCGACAGCGCGGGCGGCCAGGAGTCGAGCACCCGCCGGATCACCGACGCCACGGGCCGCAAGGTCGACGTACCGGCCGATCCGAAGAAGGTCGTCACCCTGAGCGAGCCCAGCCTCGACGCCGCCCTCGCACTGGGCATCGAGCCGGTTGGCGCGACCGCGGGACGCGGGCAGAAGGGCGTCTCCACGTACCTGGCCGACAGGGCGGGCAAGACGGAGGTCGTCGCCACCGTCGCCGAGGCCGACATGGAGAAACTGGCTGCGCTCCGGCCCGACCTGATCCTGCTCGACGAGACCACGGCGGTCAAGAAGGAGGTCTCCAAGCTGGAGGCGATAGCCCCGACCGTGGTCACCGCGAAGCTCAACGAGGACTGGAAGAAGGCATTCACCGCCACGGCGGACGCGCTGAACCAGAAGGCCGAGGCCGAGAGCATCGTCAGCGGCTTCGAAGCCGACGCGACCGCCACCAAGGACAAGCTCGGCGACAACGCCGGCGCCGTCGTCAGCGTCGTCCGCTGGCAGAACAAGGCGCCGTCCGCGGTCGGCCGCGGCGTGGGCCACGTGGGCGCCACGATCACCGCGCTCGGCCTGGACCGGCCGAAGGACCAGCAGGGTGTCGGCACCGGCCACAGCGAGCCGGTCAGTCTGGAGAAGCTGGCCACGATCGACGGCGACTGGCTGTTTTTCGGCACTCTCGGCGAGAAGGCCGACAGTGAGAAGGCGTACGCCGAGGCAAAGAAGGTGCCCAACTTCGGCAGGCTGAAGGCCGAGCGGGAAGGCCATGTCGTCATGGTCCAGGGCTCCGCTTGGAACAGCGCCGGCGGCCCGCTCGCCGCGCGGATCGTCCTGGACGATCTGGCCAAGGCGCTCGCTTCATGACCACCGGCCTCGACGGCCGACTCGCCCTCGTGACGGGGGCGGGCCGGGGCATCGGCGCCGCGGTCGTCACCGCACTCGTCGAGCAGGGCGCCCGCGTCGTCGCCACCGACCGCACCGCCGAGGGCGTCGAGGCGCTCGCCGGCGAGTACGGCGACGGCCGGGTCACCGCCCGCACGCTCGACGTCACCGACGCCGACGCGGTGGAGGCGCTCGTCGACGAGACCGAACACGCCCTCGGACCGCTGGACACCGCCGTCAACGTGGCCGGCGTCCTGCGGGCGTCGGCCGTCGTCGATCTGACCGGCGAGGACTGGGCGGCCACGTTCGCCGTCAACTCCACCGGTGTCTTCCACGTCTCGCGCGCCGCCGCCCGCCGCATGACCGGCCGCGGACACGGCAGCATCGTCACCGTCGCCTCGAACGCGGCCGGCGTCCCCCGCGCGGGCCTTGCCGCCTACGCCGCGTCCAAGGCTGCCGCCGTGATGTTCACCAAGTGCCTGGGTCTCGAGGTGGCCGGACGGGGCGTGCGCTGCAACACGGTCTCCCCCGGCTCCACCCTCACCGACATGCAGCGCGCGCTGTGGACGGCCGGTGAGGAGGACGCCTCGGCCCGGCGTGTGATCGACGGCGACCTCGCCTCGTACCGCACGGGCATCCCGCTGGGTCGGATCGCCGACCCAGCCGACATCGCCGACGCGGTCGTCTTCCTGGCCTCGGACCGCGCCCGGCACATCACGATGCACGACCTGTACGTCGACGGCGGCGCCACCCTGCGGGCCTGAACCGGCCCCTGGGACCCGAGGCTTCACGCCACCCCACTGGAGACAGCCATGTCCCTGGAGACAGCCATGTCCCATCCGCTCCTGACCACCGCCGCCCCGGTCACCCCCGGTGCCGCCACCGCCCTCCTGGAGTCCTACGCCCCCGCCACCGACCGCTTCCTCGCCACGCCCCACCGGACCCTGCTGGGCCGAGGCACCGCCACCCCGATACCCCACGACTCCCGCCCGCCGGCCGTACGCGTGCGCGAGGTACTGGGCGCGCTGCGTCGCCCCGGCGCCCCCACGCCGGTCGTCGTCGGCGCCCTGCCCTTCGCCCCGGACGCACCGCCGGCGCTCGCGGTGCCGCGGACGGTGCGCTGGGCACCGCCGCTGCGCCGCGACCCGCTGATCGCCCTGCCCGTACCCGACGAGACGGGCCGGCCGGACTGGCAGGTGCGAGAGGTACCCGCACCTGAGCACTACGGCAGGGCGGTCGCGGCGGCGGTGGCCCGGATGCGGGCCGGTGAGTTCGACAAGGTCGTGCTCGCCCGCACCCTTGAACTCACCACAGGCAGCGAACCCGACCTCCCGGCGATGCTGCGCCGCCTGGCCCGCCACGACCCGAGCGGCTACACCTTCGCCGTGCCCAGCGGCCCGGACCGTACCCTGATCGGCGCCAGCCCCGAACTGCTGGTCGCCAGGGACGGCGGCACGCTGACCGCCAACCCGCTCGCGGGTTCGGCACCCCGCAGTGCTGATCTGGCGGAGGACGTGCGGCGCGCGGTCGCGCTGCTGGAGTCCGAGAAGGACCTGCACGAGCACGCCGTCGTCGTGGCCGCCGTACGGGAGGCGCTCGCCCCGTTCTGCGCCTCGCTACGGGTGCCCGAGCGGCCCACTCTGGTGCGTACGGCGGCCATGTGGCACCTGTCGACCACGGTCACCGGTGAGGTCGCCGACCCCGCCACGACTGCGCTGGACCTGGCCTCGGCCCTGCATCCGACGCCTGCGGTCTGCGGTACGCCGACCGAGGTCGCCCGGGCCGTGATCGCCGAGTCCGAGCCCTTCGACCGGGGCGCGTACACAGGCATGGTCGGCTGGCAGGACGCCGACGGCGACGGCGAGTGGGTGGTGACGATCCGCTGCGCCGAGGCCGAGGGGCGGATGCTGAGGCTGTTCGCCGGCGCCGGGGTCATGGCCGCCTCCACGCCCGAGGCCGAGACGGCGGAGACCGCCGCCAAGTTCCGTACGTTCCTGCACGCGGTGGGAGCCTCCCTGTGACCATCACCCCGGGCGTGGACGCGCCCACCTGGCCGGACGAGTTCGCCGAGCGCTACCGCGCCGCCGGCCACTGGCGCGGCGAGACCTTCGGCGGCATGCTCCGCGAGCGCGCCAAAGCACACCCCGACCGGATCGCCCTCATCGACCCGGCCCCCGAACACCGCATGTGGACCTACCGTGGACTGGACGAGTGCGCAGACCGGCTGGCCGCCGGATTCCTCGCCCGCGGCATCACCAAGGGCGACCGGGTCGTCGTACAGCTCCCCAACATCGGCGAGTTCGTCGAGGTGGTCTTCGCCCTGTTCCGCATCGGAGCGCTGCCGGTGTTCGCGCTGCCCGCACACCGGGACACGGAGATCGCCCACTTCTGCTCCTTCACCGAGGCCGTCGCCTACGTCATCCCGGACGTGCACGACGGCTACGACCACCGCGCACTCGCCTCCCGCACACGCGGTCAAGTGGCGAGCCTGCGGCACGTGTTCGTGGCAGGCGATCCCGGCGAGCACACCGCACTGTCCGAGGTACCGTGCGAGCCGTCCGGGCCCTTCGACGGCCCGCAACCCCACGAGCTGGCCTTCCTCCAGCTGTCCGGCGGGACGACCGGCGTGTCCAAACTGATCCCCCGCACCCACGACGACTACCTGTACTCCCTGCGGGGTTCCAACGAGATCTGCGGCGTCGACGCTGACACCCGCTTCCTCGTCGTCCTGCCCGCCGCGCACAACTTCCCGATGAGCTCACCCGGCTGGCTGGGCACCCTGTACGCGGGCGGCACGGTGGTGCTGTGCCCGAAACCCGCTCCGGACACCGCCTTCCCCCTGATCGCGCGGGAACGCGTCACGATGACGGGCCTGGTGCCGCCGCTGGCCCTGGTATGGACCCAGGCCGCGACCGGGACCGCCCACGACCTGTCCAGTCTGGAGCTGACGCTCGTCGGCGGCGCCAAGTACAGCGAACAGGCGGCCCGCCGCCTGGAACCGGCACTCGGCGGCCGGCTGATGCAGGTCTTCGGGATGGCCGAGGGCCTGGTCAACTACACGCGGCTGGACGACGACACCGAGACGGTCGTCACTACGCAGGGCCGCCCCATCTCCCCGGACGACGAGATCCGCATCGTCGGCGACACCGGAGAGGACGTCCCCGACGGTGCGTTCGGGCACCTACTGACCCGCGGCCCGTACACGATCCGCGGCTACTGGCGGGCCCCGGAGCACAACCGGCGCGCGTTCACCGAGGACGGCTTCTACCGCACCGGCGACATCGTGCGCCGCACCCCGACCGGCCATCTCGTCGTCGAAGGCCGGGCCAAGGACCAGATCAACCGGGGCGGCGAGAAGATCGCACCGGAAGAGGTCGAGAACATCATCCTCGCCCACCCGTCCGTGCACGACGTGTCGGTGGTCGCGGTGCCCGACGCATACCTGGGCGAGCGCTCGCTGGCCTACGTGATCCTGCGCGCGGACGCCGAGCCGTTGAAGCCGGTTGAGGTCAAACGGTTCGTGCGCGAGCGGGGTATCGCCGCCTACAAGGTCCCCGACCTCGTCGAGTTCGTCGACGACTTCCCGCAGACCGGCGTCGGCAAGATCAGCAAGAAGCACCTGCGCTCCGCCGCCGGCCAGTCCTGACCGCACCGAGACCGCCCGAGAGGCCGTTCCCCATGGCACTCCCCGCCATAGCCCCCTATCCGCTCCCGGCACCGGACGAACTCCCCGCCAACCGCGTCTCCTGGACCGTGGACCCGGCGCGTGCCGTCCTGCTCGTGCATGACCTCCAGCAACACTTCCTGACCGCCTTTCCGTCCGGCGAGCAGCCCCTGACCGACATGCTCGGCAACACCGCCCGCCTGCTGAAGGAGTACCGCCGCCTCGGCGTCCCGGTCGTCTACTCCGCACAGCGCGGCGGCCAGACGTCCCAGGAGCGCGGCCTCCAGCTCGACTTCTGGGGTCCCGGTGTCGCCGACGACGCCGAGGCGCTCGCCGTGCCGGAGTCGGTGGCGCCCGAGCCCGGGGACACCGTCCTCACGAAGTGGAAGTACAGCGCCTTCGTCCGTACCGACCTCGCGGAACTGCTGCGCGCGTGGGACCGCGACCAGCTCGTGATCGTCGGCGTGTACGCGCACATCGGCGTACTGATGACCGCGGCCGACGCCTGGTCGCGGGACGTGCGGGCGTTCGTCGTCGCCGACGCCGTCGCCGACTTCTCGCGCGAGGAGCACGACATGGCGCTGCGCTGGGCCGCGGGCCGCTGCGCGGTCGTCACCACCACCGACGCACTCCTCCAGGAGGCATGAACCATGGCAGACACCCCGTCCATCCCGCTCACCCTGGAGCGGATCCGCGCCGACGTCGCCGACTGCCTCGGCGAGGACCCGGCGGACATACCCGTCGACGAAAACCTCGTCGACCACGGCCTCGACTCGGTCCGGGTCATGGCTCTGCTGGAGCGCTGGCGCCGCGAGCACGCGGTCACCGTCGACTTCGCGGACCTCGCCGAGCGGCCGGCCATCGATGCCTGGGCGGCCCTGCTGGGGGCGCCATGACCCGCGGCACCAGCGTCCTGCCTCTGACGGCGGCCCAGTCGGGCATGTGGTTCGCGCAAGCGCTCGACCCGCTCAGCCCCGCACAGAACACCGCCGAGTGCCTGGAGATGGACGGGCCCCTCGATCCGGAGCTGTTCTCCGCCGCCCTGCGCCGGGTGACCGCCGAGGCGGAGGCGCTGCGCGTCGTCCGTGTCGAAGACACCGCGGACGGGCCGCGCCAGCACATCGCGGGCACCGTTGAATTGCCGCTGACCGTACGGACGGCGGCCCATGTGGGCGAGGCGGAGGCGTGGATGCGCGCCGACCTGGCCGAACCGTTCGACCTGGCGGCCGGACCACTGGTCCGGCACGCCCTGTTCCGCGTCGGGCCGGACCGCTGGCTGTGGTACCAGCGCGTCCACCACCTCGTCATGGACGGCTACGGCTACTCCCTGCTGGTGCGCCGCACTGCCGAGGTGTATTCGGCGCTCGCCCGCGGCGAGGAGCCTGCTCCCCGCACCTTCGGCACCCTCTCCGACCTCGTCGCGGACGACACCGCCTACCGCGCGTCCCCGGCATACGAGGCCGACCGCGCCCACTGGGCCGAGGCGTTCGCCGACCGGCCCGAGGCACCGCGGCTCGCGGGGCGCGGCGCGCTGCCGTCCCGGACGTTCCTGCGCCGCAGCGCCCAGTTGTCCCCGGAAACCACCCAACGGCTGCGGGACCTCGCCGCCCGCCTCCACGCGACCTGGCCGGACGTGCTGATCGCCGCCCAGGCCCTTTACACCTCCCGGGCCACCGCACAGCCGGACGTGGTGCTGGGGCTGCCGATGATGGGCCGCATGGGCTCGGCGGCGCTGCGCGTGCCCGGCATGGTGATGAACGTGCTGCCCCTCAGGCTCGCCGTCTCCCCCGACGCGACCTTCACCGAACTGGTGCGGCAGGTGGTGCTCGGCATCCGTGAGCTGCGCCGCCACCAGCGTTACCGCTATGAGGACATCCGCCGCGACCTGGGCCTGCTGGGCGAGGGCCGCGCCCTGGTCGGGCCGCTCGTCAACGTCATGCCCTTCGACTACGGCATCGACTTCGCGGGCACCCCGGCGCGCGCCCGGAACCTGTCGGCAGGCCCGGTGGACGACCTGACGGTCAACGTCTACGACCGCGCCGACGGGCGCGGTCTGCGCATCGACCACGACGGCAACCCGGCCCTCTACGACGACACAGCTCTCGCCGCCCACCAGAACCGGTTCCTGCACCTGCTGGACTTGCTCGCGGACACCGACCCGCACCTTTCCCTCACCGAGCACTCCATGGCCACTCCGGCCGAACTGGCGCTGGTCCTGGAGGAGTTCAACCGCACCGGCCGCACGCTGCCCCCGACCACGCTCATCGGACCGATCGAGTCACAGGCCGCCCGCACACCGGACGCCGTCGCGCTGGTCCACGGGGACACCACTTTGACCTACGCCGAGCTGAACACCCACGCCAACCGCCTCGCCCGGCACCTGCAGGCCCTCGGCGCCCGGCCCGGCACGGTGGTCGCCGTCTCGGTGCCACGCTCGGTGGAGCTGGTCGTCATCCTGCTCGCGGTACTGAAAGCGGGTGCGGCCTATCTGCCGCTGGACCCGGACTACCCAGCAGCACGCCTGACGTACATGCTCCAGGACGCGGCTCCCGTGTGCGCCGTCACCGACCGCACCGACCGCCTCCCGCACGACACGAGAACCGGCACCGAACTGGTCGTCCTGGACGGTCTCGACGTGTCCGCCTACCCCTGGACGAACCCGCCCCGTGCCCTCACCCCCGCACACCCGGCGTACGTCATCTACACGTCCGGCTCCACCGGTCGGCCCAAGGGCGTGGTCGTGCCGCACCGGGCGATCGACAACCGGCTGCGGTGGATGCAGCACGAGTACGGGCTCACGGCCGGGGACCGGGTGCTGCAGAAGACCCCGTCGTCGTTCGACGTATCGGTGTGGGAGTTCTTCTGGCCGCTGCGGGAAGGCGCGACACTGGTCGTCGCCGAACCGGGCGGCCACAAGGACCCCGCCTACCTGGCCCGTCTGATTCGTGAAGAGACAGTCACCACGTGTCACTTCGTGCCGTCGATGCTCCGGATGTTCCTGGCCACGCCCGAGGCGGGCAGGTGTGCGGAGGTCCTGCGCCGGGTCTTCTGCAGTGGGGAGGTCCTGCCGCGTGAGACTGCACATGCCTTCGCGCGCACCCTGCCGGGCGTCGGGCTGCACAACCTGTACGGGCCGACGGAGGCCGCCGTCGACGTCACGTACCACCCCTGCGATCCGGCGGACTTTGGGTCGGTGCCGATCGGACGGCCGGTGTGGAACACCCGCCTGTACGTGCTGGACGCGGCGCTGCGCCCGTGCCCGCCCGGGGTGCCGGGGGAGCTGTTTCTGGCAGGGGTGCAGCTGGCCGACGGTTATCTGGGACGTGAGGAACTGACGGCGTCCCGGTTCGTGCGCGACCCGTTCGGACCGGCGGGCAGCAGGATGTACCGGACCGGTGACCTCGCGCGCTGGACCGACAGCGGCGAGGTCGAGTACCTCGGCCGCACCGACCACCAGATCAAGCTGCGCGGCCAGCGCATCGAACTCGGCGAGATCGAGGCGGCGCTCACCGCGCAGCCCGGTGTGGAGGGGGCCTGCGCGGTGGTGTGGGAGGACCGCCTCGTCGCCTACGTGACCGGCGACGACGCCGATCCGGCGGACGCCCGGACCGCGTTGGCGCGCGAGCTGCCGGAACACATGGTGCCGACGGTCGTCGTGGCCCTGGAAGCGTTCCCGCTCTCCCCCAGCGGCAAGCTGGACCGACGCGAGCTGCCCGCACCGGTCTTCGCCGGTGCGGGCACACGTCCTGCGGCATCCGCCCGCGAGGAGGCTCTGACCCGGCTGTTCGCCGAGGTGCTGGGCGTGGAAGAGGTCGGACCCGAAGACGCGTTCTTCGACCTGGGCGGGACGTCGCTGCTCGCGGTACGGCTGGTGACCCGGGCACGGGAGGTGTTCGGCACCGAGCTGACCATCGGCTCTCTGTTCCAGGCACCGACCCCCGCGGCCCTCGCCGTCCGCCTGGACGCCGCCGGACCGGGGGCCGATGACGCGCTGGGCGTCGTACTGCCCCTGCGCTCCGAGGGCGACCGGACGCCGCTGTTCACCATCCACCCGGCGGGCGGCCTCGCCTGGTGCTATGCCGGACTGACGGCACGGCTGGGAACCCACCAGCCCGTGTACGGCCTCCAGGCACGTGGCCTCGCCGGCGACGAGCAGCTCCCGCGCACACTGCAGGAGGAGGCCGAGGACTACGCCCGGCAGATCCGCGAGGTCCAGCCGCACGGCCCCTACCGCCTGGTGGGCTGGTCGGTCGGCGGAGTTCTCGCCCACACGGTGGCGGTGCTGCTCCAGAAGGCCGGCGAGGAGGTCGAACTCCTCGCACTGCTGGACGCCTTCCCCTCCGAGCAGTGGCGGGAGCGGCCCGCACCGGAGGAGGGCGACGCGCTCACCGCGGTCCTTCGCATGGCGGGCTTCGACCGTACCGGCGAGCGCACCCGTGGGGACGTGCTCGCCACCCTGCGCCGGGCGGGCAGCCCGCTGGCCGGGCTCGGTGACCGCACGCTGTCGCGGATCGTCGACATCGTGCCGAACCACGCCCGCATGATGCGCGAGCACGAGCACGACGCCTACGACGGCGACGTGCTGTTCTTCACGGCCGCCGCCCCACGCGCCGAGAACTGGCTCACGCGTGAGGCGTGGCATCCGTACGTGAGTGGCGCGATCGTCAACCACGACTTGGACTGCACCCATCCGCAGCTGATGCGGGACCGGTACCTGGACGACATCGCGACGGTCCTCGCCGCCCGGCTGAAGGAACTCGGCACGTGACGCGCCCCAGGTCAGCCGCCCAGGAGCGCCACGAGTCCGTCGGCGAGTTCGGTGCGCCAACAGAGGTAGTCGTGGCCGCCGTTGAACTCCCGGTAGGAGACATCCTGAAAACCCGTCGACGTCAGGGTGTCCCGCAACCTGCGGGCTGCCGGCAGGGCCACCCATTCCTGCTCGCCGAAGGAGAGCCAGAAGCGCACCGATGGACGCGGTGTCCCGGACACGGCCCGGGTGAGCCATTCCGCGTCCGGCCCGGCCGGCCACCAGAACGATCCGGACTGGACGAGGGCGTTGCCGAAGCGGTGCGGGGCCGCAAGGGCGGCGTAGGCGGCGGTCAGTCCGCCGAGGCTCTGCCCGGCGACGACCGTGCGCGCGGGGTCGTCGGTGAGAGGCAGCCGCCGGGCAGCCCACGGCAGCAGTTCGCCGGCGAGGAAGTCGACGTACTCGGGCCGGCACGACAGCTCCGCCCAGCGCGTCGCCTCGTCCACGGCCTCCGGCAGCACGGCGGCGACGGGCGGGATGCGGCCGTCGGCGACGAGGTTGTCGAGCAGATGGGACAGACCGAGCCGCGGACCCCAGTGCTCGCCGTCGAGCAGGACCAGGACCGGCAGTTTCGCCGACTGCTTCGCGGCGCCGGCCGGTTCGTACAGCCAGACCCTGCGGCTGCCGCCGAGGACAGCACTCGCCACGGTGTGCGCGGTGACACTGCCGCGCGAGACGTCGGGCCGGGGCTCCCAGTCCACCGCGCGCGGGGCGGCGGGGAGTTCGGCGTACGGGACCGCCCCGCCGTCCCAGCGGTGGGGCAGCGCACGGGAGTTGAACGGGTCGGCGCGGCGTCGGGTACGCAGCCAGCGCCAGTAAGCGGGGGTGTCCGGGTCGGGGCCGGTGTCCTCGCCGGCGTCGTCGACATAGAGCTCGTAGGTGCCGCGCCAGTCGTGGCGCAGGCGCAGCGTCCAATGCCACACGTCCGTGCCGGGGGCGTTCTCCATGAGGTTGCCGACGGGGTCGCGCGGGTCGCCGAGCTTGTTCGGCAGGACCTGGACGGCACGGGTGGCGGACGTGCCGCGCCAAAGAAACGTCACCGCCCGGTGCTCCGGGCTGCCCAGCGGGTCGGGGCCGACGAGGGGCGTGCCGGACTCGCGTACGCCGCCCCAGAAGTCCTCGGTGCCGTCCGGACCGGGCAGAGCGCACACCGGGTCGGGGAGCCGTGGCACCGGATGGGTGCGGGCCAGCCGGGGCGGGTAGTGCGGAGTGCCCTCTGGAGGGGCGGCAGCGAGCATGGGCACGAGATCCGATCGACTGTTCAATTGACTGCTCACGATCTTTGATTTAGGTTAGGCTTACCTTACTTGATCGTGCATCAGGTCAGTTCTGACCCCCGTCCTCCCTGTGACGGTCGCGGTCGGCCGGCCCGCCGCCCACCGAGCGGCCCCAAGCCACTTTCCCCTTGCAGTAGTTTCCGTTGATTCCCGAGAAGAGGGAGTTCCACCACCATGTACGTCTCTGCCACCCACAGCCGCACCACGCTCGCCGCGGCCGTCGCCGTGACGGTCGCCGCGGGCAGCACACTCGCCCTGGCGGGCACCGCGTCCGCACACTCGGCCAGCTCGGCGGTCACCACCGCAAAGTTGACCAAGGGCCTGTACCAGACGGCCTACTCCGAGCGGAACAACGTGCTGTGGGTTACCGCCGCCGTCGGCCGCCCGCCGGTCACCGAGTCGCACCTGCTGAAGGTCGACCCGGACACCCTGGCTATCGAGGCAGACGTCACCCCGCCGGTCACCGACACCGCCACCGGTGCCGTTGAGGCCGTCTACGGCGTGGCCGTGGACGACGAACACAACACCGTCTGGACGACGAACACACGCAACAACACCGTCGCCGTCTACAGCCAGCGCACCGGCGAGCACCTGGCTACGCTGCCGGACGTCGCCCACGCCCGCGAGATCGTTGTGGACGAGCGGCACGACACGGTCTGGGCCAGCGGCTTCGGCGACGGAACACTGGTCGCCTTCGACTCCAAGTCCCTCAAGGAGAAGGAACGGATCACCGTCGAGGAAGCGGGCCCGACCGGTCTGACCGTCAACGACAAGACGGGCGCTCTCTACGCCGCCGACCTCAACAACGACCGGCTCATCGAGCTGAAGCGCGGTTCGCAGACACCGCGCTTCATCACGGTCGGCGACGGTCCGATCTCGGTCGCGCTGTCCAAGAACGGCCAAACCGCCTACACCGCCGACCAGACCTCGGGCACCCTGTCCGTGGTCAACCTCGAGAAGGGCGTCGTCACGAAGTCCGTGGCCACGGGCGCCGGCGCCCTGTCCGTCGGAACCGACGAGCGCTCCGGCGACGTGCTAGTGGTCAACCGCACCGACGCCAACGTCAGCCGTGTCGACCCGCGCAAGGGTGTCGTCGAGGAGACGGTGACCACCGGCGCCAACCCCAACCACGTGGAGATCACCGACGGCACCGCCTACGTGGTCGACAAGTCCGGGGCCACCCAGACCGAGGACACCGTGACCCGGATCCGCCTGGCCCGCTGATCCTCCTCACCGCGCCCGTCACGCCCCGGGGCGTGACGGGCGCCAGGCACACGCCCACGATCGCGTCGCCCGACCCGTCCGCGGTCTCCTGCCGGCCGACACGCGAGTGTCACCCGGGCCAGGGCACGCACCCGCTCGGCCCGCGCCTCGTCCGAAAGCACGGACGCACACCGGTTCCACCCTGGCCGGGACCAGGCGCCTGACCCACTCGCGGGCAATGGCGCAGGCGTCGGGCCGCACGCTGACCACAGCTCCGGTGTGCCAGTCCCGGCCACCGCCCCAGCGCTGCGCGAAGGCAGCGACCCGTGGGCGAGGACGTCGCGGCGTTCGGTGATGTAGCGGGTGCTCAAGGTGTGGCCTCGGCGGCGGACTTCGAGAGCGAGGTACCAGCACAGTTCGGCCGCCGGGGACCCGCCCTTTGGATCACCCCTGCTCCGCGCGGGGTGCGTGTCGGATGGTCCGGTGCGGACGGCGACCGGGTGGTGTTCATCGACGTCCCTGAGCAGGCTGCCGGCACGCTGTTCGTCGTGCCGGCGCCGGTGGGCGAGCCCGGGTCTCCGCACGGACACGGTCGCCGTGCCGATACGGGACGGCGACAGCACGTATTGGCTGCCGCGGGCCGAGATCCAGCAGTTGCCCGCCGCTGGAGTCCGAGCCTCTGGTATACCCACCGCTCAGGCTCTCACCGAGCTCGTGCGGCAGGCCGTCTCTAAAGCCGGGCCGGACGGCGGGCTGCGGGTCGGACAGGGCGTGGCTGACCGCGAACGAGGGATACGTGCGGCTTACGAGCCCCTGGCCGACGAAGGGCTGGGTCAGCCGGCCGGCGAGGCGTGGGCGCAGGGACCGGCTGCTCTGCAGGATCTGCACCACGGGCTCGACGGCGAGCCGGGCTGGGTGCTGTGTCTGGTGACCGGGCGCCCTCCGGCGGCCGTCGGCGAGCCCGTCTCGCGGGCGATCGTCGCCGCCGGCCGGCATGCACCGGGCCAGGACCCGCTCGCGGCCATCGGCTTTCCCCGCCCGCCGAAGGACACGGAAACGCCGTGGGTGATCGCCGGCGACTCCCGGAGTGTGGACCTCGACGGCGGATCGTGGGGCGCGGGCCGCCTGTCGTGCTTGGGCGCGAGGTGTGGCGGTGGCAACCGCTCCCCCGTTTCGGCCTCAACCAGGGCCGACCGGCCGAGATCGGGACCGTCGGCCAGGCGCCGGCCCTGCGCCTGCACGCTGTGGTGAACCTGTCCTGGGCCGACCCGGACCAGCTGGTGATCAGCAGACCCCGTCGCACGCTCCTCGAACAGCAGCTTCCTCACAGCGCGGTGGCCGGGGCGGTGACGATGCTGTCCAGGCGCCGGGGCGCGGAACTGCCCGCCGCTCGCTGGGAGCGTGGGCCCTTCGGCAACTCGGCCCGTTCCGCCGGCTACTCCTGCACGATCGCCGGACCGGACGGCAGCCCGGCCTTGAAGGGCTCCGTCAAACTCGCCCTGCCCACCACTATGGAGTCCATCGTGGTCGCCTGCTCGGACGTCCTGATCGAGAGCCCGGCAGCATGGGCAGCAGCCCTGGGCCCGGACAGGACACGCAGTTTGGGCCTCGACGAGGTCCAGACCGTGCTGCTGGGCACGTGGGAGACCGCCGCAGAGCTGCTGCCCGCCGTCGTCGGCGACCCGGCCGGACTGTCCTGGGCCGCCCCGCCCACCACCGAACTGCGGATGACGTGCGAACAGCCCGCCGACACGGGCGTCTGCCGACCCTGGACACGCTCGTCGACCTGACGTCCGTCGGCACGAACGACGGCGGCACCAGGCCACGGATGGCCGTCACCATCACCGCCGAGCCAGCCATGGGCCACGCAGAACCCCAGCGTCTGCTGCGGGAGGCGCTGGCGTACATGGCTGCCCAGTTCGGATAGCTCGACGCGGAGATGAACCTGCTGTAAGGGCTCAGCAGCACCCGTGCCGGGAGAGAAAACGGCGGCCCCGGCGGGCTTTCACCCTGCGGCGTCCCATGCCTGTCCTTCGTCCGGACCGGCGAGTCGTTCGTGTTCCGACCGGGCGGCCTCGAGCAGGCGTCGCCATGACGTGACCAGGGGGCGCCGCCGCAGGAGAGCCCGCCGCTCACGCTCGGTCATGCCGCCCCAGACTCCGTACTCGATGCGATGGTCGAGGGCATAGGCCAGGCACTCCGTACGCACCGGGCAGCCGGTGCAGAGGGCCTTGGCCCTGTTCTGGGCCGCGCCATCCACGAAGAGCTCATCCGGGTCAGCGGTTCGGCAGACCGCTCGCTCACCCCAGGTCTCCTGATCTTCCCCGTCCACCCCGACGCCGTCCTCTCCCCCAGTCCGGCCCACTGCCCTCCCTTGGGCAGCTGTCCGAGAACGGTACGGCAAGCGCACGGGGCATGGGACATCGTCGTATGGCGGCAACCCCTACGGGTGAAAGGGCCTTGACGAATGCCCCGCGCTTCGTGGTGTGGCTCAACCGGTGGCCGAGCAGCCGGGCATCGCCGGCAACGGTGCCTCGCCGGTCACAGCGCTGATGCGCCGCCGGATCACCGCGAACCTCTCGGCTTGGTCGTCCCCGATCGGGTAATCGATCCGGTCGTAGCGCAGTTGGAGAGCGGCGGGCAGATGATCTGGGCGGGACGACTGGCCGCCTCGGCGGCCCGGGAAGAGCCAGCGGGGCGCCGGGTTGGTGGCGGTGTTCATGTTGTCGCGGTTCGCGATGTGCTCCAGCAGCAAGTCAGCGACCGGTGCGGGAACGGGCGAGGCTGGATCCCCGAGCCTCAGCAGCACGGACTCGCCGACGCGGATCACGTCGTCGACGCTGAGCCGGACGATGCGGCTCACGGGCTGCGCGTAGAGGAGCACGATGAATCCTGCGAAACGCAGAGCATCGGAATCTCCGCGTCGGTCAGCAGTCGGCCGAGGGCATCGAGGCGCTCGTCCTCTGCAATTGGCGGCGGTCGGGACATAGGAACGAAATCCGGCGCCAAGCCTACCTGGCGTCGATGTGGGCTTTGACCTGGGGTTCTGTGAGGGATGAACCTTCGGCAGTCGTATTGATCGACTGTCTGGAGGTCCGGAGTGCCGGTCGAGTTTTTGACAGCTGCCGCGTACTCGGCGTATCGCGGGGCGCCGTCCCGTATGGAGTTGAAGCGGTTCTTCTTTCTGGACGACGCGGACCGGGAGCTGATCGAGCCCAAGAGGCGGGCACACAATCGCCTGGGGTTCGCGGCTCTGATCACGATCGCGCGGTATCGGGGTGGTCCTAGACGATCCGGCGGACGTACCGCCGGAGGTCGTGGACTACCTTGCCGAGGAGTGCGGCATCGGTAACCCGTCGGTGCTGAAGGTGTACGGCGAGCGGGAGAACACCCGGCTGGAGCACGTACGCGGGCTGCGGCGGGTGTTGGAGTACCGGGAGTTCACCGAGGCGGAGGCCGAGCTGCGGGAGTGGGTGGACGCGCGGGCGTGGACGACGGGCGAGGGGCCGAAGGCGTTGTTCGACGCGGCGGCCGGGTGGCTGAGCGAGCGGCGGGTGCTGCTGTCGGGGGGTGACGACGCTGACGCGCCTGGTGGCCTCGGTACGGGCAGCGGCGAACCAGCGGTTGTGGGACATCCTGTACGGGATGCTCGGTGTCGGGGTGCTGGACTCCCTGCTGACGGTGCCGCCGGGTGAGCGGGTTTCGGAGCTGGACCGGCTGCGCCGGGGCCCGGTGCGGGTGTCGGGCCCGCAGATGAAGCGGGCGGAGGAGATCGCCGCGCTCGGGAGGTTCTGAGAACTGATCCGGGCGCCGGAGGACTCTCCCGACCACTGAGCGATCATGCTCGCGCAAAGGACCGTTTGCGAGAGGCTCCTTGCGAGGCTCGGGCGGTACGGTGCAGCGACAGCTCAAGAACGGCGTCGCCTTCGTCACCGAGTGCTGCGGTTTCAAAAGATGCCCTCGGCCTGCTTGGTCTGAAACGTGGTGCGTGTGGGACAGGACGCGTGGGTCGGGGTCGGTTCCGGGCGACAGGATTGAGCAGCGGCCCGGCTGGCGTGGTCGTGGGCCGGGCCGCCGTGAGGGGAAGGAGCCAGGTCAGAAGGAGGAGGGCCCGAACCGGCCCCACATGATGACCGCGGCGACGATGAGCAGGATCGTGTTGAACCCGATTGCCTGCGGTTCCTTGCGGCGGGCGTGGAGTCCCATGGCCAGGACCATGATCACAGCCAGGCCGGTGGCGGCCAGCGGGGTGAGCACGGTGGCGACGTCGAAAGCGCCCGGCAGGATCATCCCCAGGCCGCCGGCGTCCTCGCGCTGGGCATCTACACAGAACTCGAACACGTCGTCCTTGTCGACGAGGACGTCGATCCCTTCGACAGCCCCCGCAGTACAGCCCGGCCCCACAGCCTGCGCGAGATGTTCACCCGCGCCAGGTTCCGCGACGTCGATCCCACGGGTACCCCGACTACCAGGAATGACGGTTCTCCCGGTCGCCCCGACCCCGCTGGACGTTGCGACCCGGGGCTCCGCTATCCCTTGTGCCGTGCGGTGAGGGGGTTGCCGGCCTTTCTGACGACGCCGTCGATCCAGGCCATGGCCTCGGGCACGTCGTAGTTGCCTGCGTGCGGCTGGTTCCAGGCGAGTTGGTAGTTCAGGCTCTTGACCTGCGGGTCCGCAGCGAGGGCCCGGTCGAGGTTGACCGAGACGGTGAACGCGGTGTCCCGGTCACGGGTGCCGTGGCGGACGTACCAGTTGGGCGCGGTGTCGGCGCTGGTGCCGACGAAGTCCATCGGGTCGATCAGGTGGACCTGGTCGTCGAGGGTGGTGCTCTTCTTGGCGGTGTACTGCTTCCAGGTCAGCCCGGTGTCGTCGAGGCCGCTGCCGTCACCGGGGACGTCGTTGTGGTTCCAGCTGTACTCGGTGTAGTTCAGGTACTTCTGGGTGGGCGGGCCGAAGAGGTCGGTCTCGGTGCCGCTGGTGGTGTTCCCGTTGACACCCACGGCGTCGAAGGCGGGGGTCGTCTTGAGGGTGGCCTGGGTGGCGACGAAGACGAGGTACTTCGCCATGTCGACGGAGCGCACCTTGCCGGCGGAGGCGTCGACGTCGATCCAGTCGTTGACATACGACTTGGTGGTGGGCGGTGTCCCGGGGCCGCCGGACGTGATCTCGAAGATGCCGCCCAGCGGCGGGATGGTGTGGGCGGGATTGGCCTTCAGGTAGGTCTCGGCGGAACGGATGACCTCCTTCCTGATGGTGTCGAGCATGGTGGCGGCGGTGAGCGGCGTGCCGTCGGGGTTGCGCAGCCCGAGGCTCTTCTCGTAGGCCGCGAACTGTGCCGCGATCGCGGTGGCGTCCTGGGGCGAAGGGTTCGAACCGGTGCGGTTTCGGGTGTCGAGGACGTTATACAGCCACTCGTAGGCCGCGTCGGCATGACCGAGGTCGGTGATCGGGCAGTACGCGTTGACGGCAAAGACGTCGTCGCGCAGGGTGCTGCGTCCCTTGGCATCGATGCCGGCGGCGCCGATCGCGGCGAGGTACGGGGTGTACTCGCCGCTGTTGCCGGAAGCACCGAGGATCGACGCCAGCGCGCCGCCGCCGCTGGTGCCGTTGACGACGATCCGCTCCGCGCTGCCGGGCATCGTCGCGTCGTTGAGGCGCAGGTAGCGCACGGCGGCCTTGGCATCGACCACCGCGGCGGGGGCCTTGCCGGGGAACCAGCCGTCGGCGCCGATCAGTCCACGGCTGCGGTTGGCGACGTCGACGAAGACGTACCCGGCTTTCAGCGCGGCGCCGACGTTGCTCGTCGAGCTGTTGTACGAGGTGCCGGCGGTAACGCTCGCCCGTATGTAGCTGGCCTTCCAGCCACTGTTGTTCACCGCGAAGTAGACCGGCGCCCGCTGGTCGCCGAAGGCGCTCTCCGGGACGAACACGTTCATGCTCTGGTAGCCACAGGCGGTGTCGGGGATCGTGGTGCTGCCACCGCCGGGGCCGCCGGGCTGCTGGGCCGCCGCGGCGACCGGCTTGGCTACATAGCAGATCCCCTTGTACCAGCGGACGTTCACCGGTTGGCCGTCCACGGTGACGGTGATCGTCGTGTAGGCGACGGAGTCGAAGGCGAGCGTGGCGTCCTGGGGGTCCGCCGTGTGACCGCGCCCGGCCACCGGAGCCGCCCCCGCGACGGAGGTCGGCACCGCGACCGCCGCGAGCGCGAGGGAACCCGCGAGCGCCACGCCTCTCAGGAGTCGACCGCGGGTCGCGGGGCGCCCTGCCCCCGTACTCGCCGCGTGAGCGAACGTGCCACGTCCAAAGGACGCAGAGAGCCTCTGCATGGGTCTCCCCTCATCGAGCACCAAGTGCTTCACCGATACCTTGAGGTCAAGGCGAGACGCACGGTACAAGATTGTCAACAATATTCCCAGCAATCATGCAGACATTTTTCGGAGATCGACGGGCACGAGCCGGTGTCCCGGCGCGTTCGGTACATCCAACAGCGACACGGTGCCGACAGTCGCCGCGAACCTCGCCTGGCCGTGGACAACCCCGGTGACGACGTCAACCACCCGTATCACTGGGACAAGGACCACGCCGCCACCGAGGATCCGGGTGACTTCATCGAGTGGGTCGCCAAGGTGACGGGCCGCAGGAGCCAGCTACCGACACCGTGACCCCATACGCCCGTGCCGCCGTTCCTTGCCGCGCCGTCCAGACCGCTATGGACGGCCTGGACACGCTGCGGCGATTGCGCCACCACCAGCTGGCCCCTCATGTTCCTCACACCCTTCAACCTTGAAAAGAACGTCTCGCGCAGGCGCGGACTGATCCGGCGCGCGATCACCGCAGGGCAGCGGCTAGCGGGGATGCCGGCAATAACCGCTCCCCCCTCCGCCAGCGACCTGACCCTCAACGAGGGCAGGCACGGGCACGAGGTCTGGCGCCTTGCGCCGCAAAATCGGCCCCGCCGGTGATCCGCATCAGGCTCAACACCGGATGCCCGACCAGGGCGGCTGTCGGGCGCCGCCTGTGACATCCACCATGCCCGCCCTACTCGCAAAAGTGAGAACAGAATCGTTGACAATTCTGTTCGCCTAGATTTAGCGTCGACAGGCACTCACTCAGGGAGGGCAGATGCCGAAGGAAGCCCATCCAGGCTCCGGAGAGCAGGCCAAGCAGTACGCTCTGGAACGCCTCAAGAAGGCGATCTTGCAGGGCGAGATGGCGCCGGCCCAGCGGTTGGTGGAGAACGAGCTCGCCGAGAAGTATGGCGTCACGCGTGCCAGCATGCGTGCCGCACTGCTCGATCTGACCTCCGAGGGGCTGGTCGAGCGGATCCGCAACCGTGGTTCGCGGGTGCGGGTGGTGACGGTCCAGGAGGCCGTGGAGATCACGGAGTGCCGGATGGTGTTGGAAGGGCTGTGCGCGGGCAAGGCGGCGACCGAGGCCACCGACGCGCAGCTCGACGAGCTGGCCGACCTGGGCAAGGCCATGTCCAGGGCGGTCACCGACGGTGATCCGGTCACCTACTCCGAGCTCAACCATGACCTCCATGCCCTGATCCGGGACGCCTCCGGCCAGCACACGGCCGTCGGTCTCCTGGAGCGGCTCAACGCCCAGCTGGTGCGCCACCGCTTCCAGCTGGCGCTGCGGCCGGGCCGTCCGCAGCAGTCCCTGAGTGAGCATCTGGCCGTGGTCGCAGCGATCAGGGCCAGGGATCCGCAAGCGGCCGAGGCGGCCGTTCGCGCCCACCTCAGCAGCGTGATCGACGCCCTGTGCGCCGGCTGAAACGCGCTCCTGGGGCGGGTGCGGCACCTGTCACCAAGGAGATGCAGCATGACCCACGGCAACGGCGCACCCGCCGCCGCTCCGCCCCGATCGACCCTCGTCATCACCGCGCACGCAGGGGACTTCGTGTGGCGGGCGGGCGGAGCCATCGCCCTGGCCGCCTCCCGGGGCGAGAAGGTCACTATCGCGTGCCTGACCTTCGGTGAGCGCGGCGAGTCGGCCAAGGCGTGGCGGGAGGGCAAGAAACTTGAGGAGATCAAGGCGATACGCCGGAAGGAGGCGGAGAAAGCCGCCGCCGTCCTCGGCGCCGAGGTCCGCTTCTTCGACGCCGGCGACTACCCGCTCCTCGCCACGGCCGAGCTGACCGACCGGCTCGTCGCCGTGTACCGGGAGACGCAGCCGGACGTCGTGCTCACGCACCCGGTCGAGGACCCCTACAACGGCGACCACCCGGCCGCCAACCGCATGGCCCTGGAGGCCCGCGTCCTGGCCCAAGCCATCGGCTACCCCGGCGAGGGCGACATCATCGGCGCCCCGCCCGTCTTCTACTTCGAGCCGCACCAGCCGGAGATGAGCGGCTTCAAGCCCGAGGTCCTCCTCGACATCACCGAGGTGTGGGAGACCAAGCGTAAGGCGATGGAGTGCCTCGCAGCCCAGCAGCACTTGTGGGACTACTACACCGACCTTGCCGTCCGCCGCGGCGTCCAGCTCAAGCGCAACGCCGGCCCCAATCTGGGCCTGGCCCACAAGACCATGGCCGAGGCGTACATGCGGCTCTACCCGCAGATCGCGAAGGAGCTCGCCTGATGCCTGGCATGATCGTCACCAACCCGCCCAAGGCCGAGACGCAGGACGTCGAGGCGCTCGCCGGCTACGGGACAGCCACCGTCGGCGAGGCCATGGGCCGCACCGGCTTCCTTGGCACGCATCTGCGCCCGATCCAGCAGGGTGTCCGGGTCGCGGGCACCGCTGTCACGGTGCTGTGCTGGCCCGGCGACAACCTCATGATCCACGCGGCGGTCGAGCAGTGCGGCGAGGGCGACATCCTCGTCGTCACCACCACCTCGCCGTGCACGGACGGCCTGTTCGGCGAGTTGTTCGCCACCGCCCTCGCCCAGCGCGGGGTGCGCGGCGTCGTCCTGAACACCGGTATCCGCGATACCGCCGAACTGCGCGCGATGGGTTTCCCCGCCTGGTCCGCCGCCGTCAGCCCGCAGGGCACGGTCAAGGCGACCGGCGGCAGCGTGAACGTCCCCATCGTGATCGGCGGTCAGGTGATCCGCCCCGGTGATGTGATCGTCGCCGACGACGACGGCGTGGTGGTCGTCCCGCGCGAGCGCGCCCGCGAGACCGCCGATGCATCCGAGGCCCGCGAGCGGAAGGAGGTCGGGGCCCGCGCCGCCTTCTTGGAGGGGCAACTGGGCCTGGACCGGTACGGATTGCGGGAGACCCTCACCCGGCTCGGGGTGACCTACCGATCGTACGAGGAGGTCGAGTCGTGACAGACCTCGCGGGGGTCCGCTGCATGCTGATGCGCGGCGGCACCTCCAAGGGCGCCTACTTTCTGGCAGACGACCTACCTGCCGAAGAGACCGTCCGCGACGGGCTGTTGCTGCGGGTCATGGGCAGCCCGGACCCGCGCCAGATCGACGGTCTCGGCGGCGCCCACCCGCTCACGAGCAAGGTAGCGGTGGTGTCCCCGTCGGCCGATCCCGAGGCCGACATCGACTACCTCTTCCTCCAGGTCGCCGTGGACAAAGCCGAGGTCTCGGACCGCCAGAACTGCGGCAACCTGCTCGCCGGGGTCGGCCCGTTCGCCGTCGAGCGCGGACTCGTGCGCGCGGGGAGCGGTAAGACGTCCGTGCGCATCCGCATGGTGAACTCCGGTGACTTCGCCACGGCGACGTTTCCGACCCCTGACGGCCGTGTCGACTACGACGGCGACACGGAGATCTCCGGGGTCCCCGGGAGTGCCGCCGCCGTCGTCATCGAATTCCCGCCGGGTAAAGGGCAGTTGCTGCCCACGGGGAACGTGCGTGACACGGTCGCCGACACCGAGGTCACGTGCGTCGACAACGGTATGCCGACCGTCCTGATCCCGGCCGAGGCCCTCGACGTCACCGGTCAGGAGGATCCGAAGGAGCTGGAGAGCGACCGGGAACTGACCGCCCGGCTCCACGAGATCCGGCTGGCAGCCGGGCAACTGATGGGACTCGGCGACGTCACCGACACCACCGTTCCCAAGCTCACCCTCCTCTCACCGCCCCGCCACGGCGGCGCCGTCACCACCCGCACCTTCATCCCGGCCCGCGTCCACACCTCCATCGGCGTCCTGGGCGCCGCCGGCGTGGCGGCCGGGCTGCGGATCGAGGGAAGCGTCGCGCACGGCATCGCCGTCCTCCCCGAAGAGGGCGACCGGCTCCGCATCGAGCATCCCAGCGGATTCACAGACATCGAGAGCAGCATCGATCGCGCCCCCGAGGGCGGCCCGAGAGCCCTTCGCACCGCCATCCTCCGCACCGCCCGCAAGATCTTCGACGGTACCGTCTTCCCCGTACCACCCACAGGAGGTCGCTCATGACCCCGCCTCTCGGCGACATCGCCCACATCGGCCACGCCCAGCTGTTCACCCCCGACCTGGACGCCTCCGTCGCCTTCTTCACCGACTTCCTGGGCCTGACCGTCAACGGGCAGGACGGCGACACCGTCTACTTGCGGACCTTCGACGACTACGAGCACCATAGCCTCGTCCTCAGCGCTCGCGATCGGTCCGGCCTCGGCCGCCTCACCCTGCGCACCTCCAGCGAGGAGGCGCTCCGGCGCCGGGTGCAGGCCATCGAAGCGGCGGGCGGCACGGGAAAATGGACCGAGGACGAGCCCGGTCTCGGCCGGCTCTACGTCACCACCGACCCGGACGGCCACGAACATGCCCTTTACTGGGAGAGCGAGCACTACCACGCCCCCCAAGCACTCAAGCCCTCCCTCAAGAACCAGCCACAGGCGAAGCCCAACCGTGGCGTCGGCGTCCGCCGCCTGGACCACATCAACTTCCTCGCCGCCGACGTCCTCGCCAACGCCGAGTGGCAGGAACAGTTCCTCGGCGCCCGCCCCACCGAGCAGATCCGACTCGACTCCGGCAAGATCGCGGCACGTTGGCTGACGTACACCAACAAGTCCTACGACGTCGTCTACACGTCCGATTGGACCGGCAATGAGGGCCGCCTGCACCACATCGCCTTCGCCACCGACACCCGCGAGGACATCCTGCGCGCCGCCGACCTCGCCATCGACACCGGCGTCTTCATCGAGACGGGACCGCACAAACACGCCATCCAGCAGACGTTCTTCCTTTACGTCTACGAACCTGGCGGCAACCGCATCGAACTCTGCAACCCGCTCACCCGCCTCGTCCTCGCCCCCGACTGGCCGCTCATCACCTGGACCGAGGAGGAGCGCAAGAAGGGCCAGGCGTGGGGTCTGAAGACCATCGAGTCCTTCCACACGCACGGCACGCCGCCCGTGCAGCCCTGATGTGATCTCTCCTCCCAGGCCCCGGGGAACGGCTACCCGTATCCCGGGGCCGAATCGTTGCCTGGATTGTTAACAAAAGTGTTGACGTAGCGGGCTGCGGCTTCTTAACGTCTACGCCACAGCGAGCTCGAGGCTCCCCGCGCGGAGTCCGCAGCTCAGGGGCATGCTCCGTCCGTTCTCCCCACCGGATGCGCGAGCCGCACCAGCCCCACTGCCCATGCAGCCAGGGACCAGGGCCCTGTCCTGACGTCCCGCACGAGAGGAAACAACGATGTCCTCCTCCGCCACCTCCCCGCTCGCCCAGGCGACCGGGACAGCGACCCGCCGTAGCCGCACCGTCGTCATCGCCATGTGCTGGGGACTCGTCCTCCTCGACGGCATCGACACGTTCATCTACGGCGCCGTGCTTCCGAAGATGCTCGGCGGCCACAGCCTCGGCCTCACCCCCGACGTCGCGGGCACGATCGGCAGTTACGCCAACTTCGGCATGCTGCTCGGCACGATCCTGTCCGGCATGGCCTCGAACTGGGTCGGCCGCCGCGTCACCGTCTTCGTCAGCGTCGCGATCTTCACTCTCGCCACGCTAGGCACCGGCTGGTCCCAGTCCTCGGGCCAGTTCGGCTTCTTCCGCTTCGTGTGCGGCTTCGGCCTCGGCGCGCTGCTGCCGATTGCAATCTCGTACGGCATGGAGTTCACCTCGCGCGGCCGCCGCGCCCTCGCCACCGGCATCATCATGACCGCCCACCAGACCGGCGGCGCCCTGGCCCCGCTGATCGCCCTCTGGCTGGTCGACGACCACGGCTGGCGAACGGCCTTCATCGTCTCCGCGCTGCCCGCCCTGATCCTGCTCCCGGTCGCCTTCAAGCTACTGCCCGAGTCGCCCACCAACCTGCTCACCCGCGGCCGCCGCGGCGACGCCGAGCTGCTCGCCGCCGCCTACGGCACCGAGCTGACCGAGCCGAAGGCGGACCGCGGGGACAAGCTGGACGCGCTGAAGAACCTCTTCCGCAACCGCCAGTGGTCCACCACTCTGTGCTTCTGGCTGACGTCCTTCGCGGGTCTGCTCCTGGTCTACGGAGTCGGCCAGTGGCTGCCGAAGATCATGATTGACCTCGGTTACGACACAGGCGACTCGCTGCTCTTCTCGACGTTCCTGAACGTCGGCGGCATCTGCGGCATGCTCATCGCCGGCCGCACCGCCGACCGCATCGGCCCGCGCAAGGTGGTTATCGCCTGGTTCATCCTGACCGCCGTCTTCGTCTACCTCATGGGCGTCGAGATGTCGGTCGGCCTCCTGTACGCGGTGGTCTTCTTCGCTGGACTGCTGCTCTTCTCCGGCCAGACCATGGTCTACGCGACGGTCGGCACCCACCACAACGACGAGGACCGCCCCACCGCCCTCGGCTGGGTCGCTGGCATGGGCCGTTTCGGCGCCATCTTCGGCCCGTGGATCGGCGGCGCCCTCATCGAGGCGGGCAACTCCGACATCGGCTTCACAATGTACGCGTGCGCCGCGCTCTTCGGCGCGCTCATGATGACCGCGGCTGCCCTCACCATCAAGGCGCGCACGGCCGCGAAGGTCTGACCGCAGGCAGATGGAAAAGACCCGCCAGCGCCGGGAGCGCATGAGGAGTCGTCGCACCACGTGGTCGTGTGATCAGGCCGCAAGCAGTCTCTGCAGCCGCAGACGTCGAGAGCGGTGTGGTTGGGCATTCTGATCTTCCAGTTGGCGGGCATGGTGCCCGAGCCATGGACGACCACTCGCTCCTTGGTGGTGCGCTCCGGGGTGAGGCTGCCCAGGGTCGCTACGAGGGCCGTCGCCATCTCCTAGCCCTCGCCGACTACACGCCCGGCTCCACTCACCTGCAACTCGTCCTCCAAGCCATGTGGAGCCTCTCCTCCATCACCGCCCCCTCATCAGTCACCCTGCCGACGATGCCCCAGCGGATGAACACCTACGTCGATGACCCCCACGTCCTGAAAACGTTCGGCGGCCCGACCCTGCTGCACACCGACTGGAAACCCGACAACATCCTCATCACCAACGGCCGGGCCCGCCTGGTCGACTGGGGATGGGCCACCCGCGGCGCCGCCTGGATCGACCCCGCCCTATGGGTGATCTGGCTCATCGCCTGCGGCCACACCCCCCAAGAAGCCGAGGAACACGTACACCCCCACCCCGCCTGGAACACAGCACTCGTCGCATCCGTCGACGCCTTCGCACGCGCTCAAGAACGGATGTGGCAATCGATCGCCGCCACCGACACCCCAGACGAATGGACCCACACCATGCACCACGCCGCCACAGCATGGGCCAAACACCGCCAACGACACCCCGCACCGAGAGCGTAAATCTCACGGCGGACCCGACGACCATGGCAGAGACATCACCTGACTGACACCACCGTAAAGCCGGAGACCACGCAGCCTGTCGAGAGCGCACACCCAGAACAACCTGCGCCTGTGCCCGACAAGCAGCCGGCCGCAATACTGGTCGACTGCACATACCCGATGGCCTCGGTCCACAGCATGGGAGCATCCCCGCAGACGCGGGGTCGACCATCTCACGTGCCGCATCCATGCGCTCGACCGCAGAAGATCCTCGCGGGCGCGGGATCGACTGGTGGACGAGCGGCAAGTCCCGCAGGGCCAGCGGAGAATCCTTGCGGGCGCGGGGGTCGACTCGACCCCCACGCCGTGGGCTGCGGCGAGGGCCGGAGCAACCCCGTCGGCGCGGGGTCGACTGCGTCGCGGCCGGCCCCGGCGCCGGCTTCTTCGGAGCATCCCCGCAGGCGCGAGGTCGACTGCATGACGACCGCGGCGATGCGGATCGGCACCGGAGGATCCCCGCAGGCGCGGGGTCGACGTCGGCGCCACAGGATCAGCACCGTCACGGCGCCGCTGCCCACCTTGTAGGCAACCCCGATGAGAAAGTGGTAATGGACACTGCGTCCACCGCTTTCGCGCCATTTCAGCAGGTGACTGCGGATAGGCACCAGAATTCTTTCCACCCGGCGAGGATGCTCCGGATCCGAATTCGCGCTACGCTCGCTCATGCTGTCCTTTACGTTCCGTTGCGTTCAGGGGCATGCGCGAGGAGCCCTCCCAACTCAGTGGCCTGAGAAACCCGTTGGGGACTAAGGGCTCCTTCGTGCATTTGGGAGTGTAGGACGTTCCACGGCTCCGCTGTACTGCCTAGGCAGGGAGTACAGCGCTCACCCATACGTCCGCTGGTGTCGCACCTTTCACTTTCACTACACTCTCAATGCAGTCTCACCATATTCTGGCTGCACTCTGCCTACGAATCCGCAGGTCACGAATTCCGTCGTGTGACAGTGCTCACCTTAGGGTGTTAGCGCATCGGTCGCGGATGCCGCCGGTTCCTTTCAGCCGCCTGTGTTTCAGTGAGCACTCGTGAGTTCCGGTGAGCGATGCCGAGCCGTTCCGAGCCGTTCCGAGGCGGTTCCGCTTCAACGAAGGCGGTAAATGGGCCCTTACTCCGGATGCCGGTTGATCGGCGGGCGATGGCCTGGCTATCGCTCACGGGTTCCGGAATCGGGCGACCGCTGTCGTCCTGCTGGTTGCTGTCCGGCGGTGGGGGGAAGTCGTCTGCGATTCTGACCTTCGGATCGCATCCTGGCCAGCACTTGGACCGGTAGGTCTTTGAGGAGGAAGCCGAGGCGGGGTGCGTCGTATCCGGCGTCTGCGACGATGAGGATGTCGGGATCACCGGTCTGCCACTGCCCCGCTGTGATCAGTCGCTGAAGCAGATCGCGCAGCTTGCGGGACGTGACGGTGGCGGTGTCGTCGCCGGGCGTCAGACGCAGAGCGTCCAGCGGGGCGGTCCATGAACTGCGGCCCGGTTCCAGCGCGCAGATGATCGAGTAGGGCCAGCCGGGGACCGGGATGTGCTGGTCCTTGCCCCAGCCGTAGGTGTGGCACAGGATCCGCTGCGGTGAGGTGTGGGCGTCGGGCCGCAGCCAGCAGGTGACGTCGATGGCCAGGACCAGTCGGCCGTCGGCAGCCCGCGGCAGTGGTACTTCGGCCAGTGCCCGCCGCAGCCGGTCGGCATCGATGCGTCCACGGGCCACTGCGGCGTAGAGCCCTCCATGGCCGCGTCGGTGTTCACCCACCAGCGACAGCTCGGCCAGAGACCTCACCGGCCCGTCGCCGCACAGAACGGCATCAGCCAGCTCGAACAACGCGTCCGAACGGGTGGTCAGGCAGGAGTAGAACTCGCCCCGGAAGCATGACAGTTGTGCCAATACGTCAGACCGGGCGTCGTGATGCAGCAGACTCATCCTCACGGCCTTCGTTCTGAATGTGTGTGTTCCTTGGTCGGAGCACATGTTCAGACGAAGGCCGCCTCCGTGTATGGCAGTTACCGAACCGGGTGATCAAGTTCGACCTGCCATTCGATGCCGGACGTTAAAGAGCAAGCTAGGCGGAGGGGTCTTCGGGGAGCCAGCCGACGTAGACGCCGCCGTCCGGGCTGGTCGCGTGGACGTTGGCCTCCGGGGTCTCGGCGATCGTCCAGCCGAGAGCGTCCAGGAGGTCGAGCACCGGAGCGGCGCAGTGGTCGGAGGAGAGCCAGTGGCGGTCTTCCACGGCGGGGCGGACGACGGCGGGCAGGAGGGTGGCAGAGGCGTTCACGGTTGGACGATCCATTCGTTGACCTGCGGGTTTCCCGACACCCGTACGTTGGCATGCAGCATGCCGAAGTGCGTAGTCGTTTCCCCGGGGATGCCGTCTGCCGTGGGCGAACTGGAGACCACAGCCGAGCGGTCGGCTGGCCGGGAATGGATCTGCGACCGCGGTTGTCGTACCTGGGTTGCGGTGAGGGACCGCACGTCGGTGAAGGGGAGCAGGGGATGGCCGAGGCGAGCAGACACTGGGACGGCGCCGGACTGGAACGCAAGATCCGCGCCGCCGGACGGGCCTGGACCGTGGGCGACATCGCGATGGTCGCCGACGGCCAGTGGGGAGTCGGCGCACAGCCCGACCGGTGGCCGGACGAGGAGACGGTGGAGCGCCGGGTCGCCGAAGGCCGGCGCGTGGAGCTGACGGTGGAGGAGCTAGCGCGGTGGGCCCCCGGGCCGAAGAGGGCCCCCGCGACGAGAATCGGAGCGAAGCCTTCAACGTCGGGGCCCCGTTGTGGGCTCTGACGGACCTACGACCGCCGCCGGAGAGGACGGTTCGGGCACGGCCCCCGGGGCGTGCCGCGTCTGCCCGGAGCGGGCGACAGCGGCCTGAGCCAGCCGAACCGCCGATGCCGCAACCTCGGGTCCGGCGGCCTCCCGAGCCTCCACCACGCGCCGGATCGCCTGGAGGTACGCACGGCTCTCCGCGTGGGCGACGCGGGGCTTGACCGCCGTTTCGGTGATCCGGTCGAGTTCGTAGAAGTCAGGCACGTACCCATGCCGCGACAGGGCGTGAAGGTGGTCCTGGTGAACGGTTACCGCGCTGTCCGTGATGGCCAGGGCCGCGCGGGTGTGCATGGCGCAGCCCAGGAGCGGGTCCTCGCTGGGGCGGCGGACCCCTAGGACCTCAAGAGCTTCGATGGGCTGGCCCCAGGTGTTCTCGATCATGGCCGTGGCCTGGTCGAGCATGGTGGTGGTGGGCATGGTGGAACTCCTGTTGGGCGGGGACGGTCGCGAGTGGAGTGCGGCCTGGGGTGGGAGTCAGCGTCCGCGCCGGGGCCTCGGCGAGCTGGCCGGCAGCCGGGCAGAGGTCGCGGGCGCGGGGTGTCCCGTCCGTTTCTGCGCCGCCCCCGTGGAGCGGCTCTGCGCGGCCATCACCCGGAGGTCGGCTGCTGTGCGTGGTGCCCGCGCGGCACGGTGTACGGCCTGGGTCACCGCGGTGCGGCGTACGTCCAGCGGAGTCGGAGCGCGCGAAACCTGAGCCTCGGCGATCGGCGTGGCCGAAGCGACAGGGGTCATCGACCCGGCCGCGGTCGTGGACTGGGGTGAACCCGCGGCGGGTCACCGCCCGGGACAACCCGGCGGTCAGCCCGGTGTTGTCCGCGATCAGGCGCAGCACCGGCGACCCGGTGTGCGACCCCGTGCCCATCGACGTCGACCGTCAGATCTTTCGACCACGCGCTGTCGTGCACCTGAAAGGTGCTCCTCGTCCTGGGTGTCCTGCAGTCTCAGCAGATCGCATTACCCCAGCTCAGGGGCACTTTTCCTTGTTCCGGCACGCCACCTTCAAGATCACGGCGAATGGCGGAGGCAGGCACGGTCGTCCGGATGGGGGATCCGTCGAGTTCCGCTGCCGGCGGCCGAGGCGGGCCGGTGGGCTCGGGTCGCCCGGCGCCGCCGGCCCAGGACCCGTCGAGGCACCGTCGGGCGACGTCCGCGATCCGCGGATCGGCACCGGTGGCCGCGGCAGCGCTGAGCTCGTGGGCCCGAGGACCTCCGCGGCATGGCGACGGACCAGGCGCGAAGGGGAGATCAGCGCGGCGAACTCCGTGTCGGCCAGCGCTCACCGACCGTCGTCGTCAGGCCGACCGCGGACCCGACGGCGGCCGACCGCGACGTCCCCGCCGCGCAGCTCCTCTCCGCGTGATCGCGCGCCGCGACCAGCACGATGGTCGCCACCCCGCCGGCGCAGGTCGAGCACCGAGCACCCTAGGCGGGAGAGGTCTCCCGGATCTCCAGGAGGTAGTGCGGGTGACTTCCTTCATCGTCGGTGGCCAGGAGTTCCAGGCTCAGGCCGAGGCCCGCTGCCTTCTCCTTGATGAACTCGAGATCCCCGTTACCGCAGAACCCGATCAGGAGCCGACCTCCGGGTCGGAGATGGTTCCGGCCCAGTTCGAGGTACCGCAGGTGACTGGCGTAGCCGGGATCGAAGATGGCTCTCTCGTGGCGCGAGATGGCCGCATCCTCGTCGAGGATCTCCCCGGAATCCGGAAGGGCGCCGTTCGAGTTCCAGAAGATGAGATCGAACTGCGAGTCCGAGACCCCGTCGAACACATCGCTGTAGACGAACGTCGTCGCGTCCTCGACGCCGTGCCGACGAGCGTTCATCTGCGACGCGGCCAGTGCGTTGGGATTGATGTCGACGCCCGTGGCCTCCTGGCAGAGACCGTTCTTGACGGCGAGCACCGACAACGCACCGGCGCCGCAGCCGACCTCCAGGAAGGAGTGGACCGGCGGAAGAGCGCTCAGCTGCCGCCGGAAGAACTCGCTCGATCGGACCAGGTGCATGGGATACACGCTGGGGAGCACGGTCCAGCCGAGGCCACCGAACTCGACCTCGGTCTCCTGGGTCACCTCCCACGAGCTGACGCCGAGCGCATCGTCGGGTACCGACTCGGCCGATGTGTTCATTGGAATCTCCTAGCGAGGTCGGAGCTACGGGTTGCAGCGAGCCGGGGACCTGGGAGCGGCCGCGATGCCTGGGGATCCGGTTCAGACCGCGAGCTCGGTGGCACGGTCCCGGTAGTAGCGGCGGTCGATCTTGCCGTTGGCGTTGAGCCGCGGCTCGTCGACGACGATCAGGTGCTTCGGACACATGTAGGCCGGCAGCACCTCCTCGATCAGGAGGAGCGGATCCTCGGCCGCCGGCGCCGGCGACACGAACGCGAGGATCGTGTTCCTCCGCTGGACCGCGACCGCGGTGGCCACTCCGAGCAGGGCACGAATCGCCTGTTCCACCTCGGCCGGCTCCACCCTGAAGCCGCCGACCTGCAGCTGATCGTCGCGTCGGCCGATGTAGGTGAGACCGTCGACGCCCGACCGGACCAGGTCGCCGGTCCGGTACCAGCGACCGCCCGGCGCGTCCGTCTCCGTGAACGCTCCGTCGTCCTGGCCGGGGTCCACGTAACCGCCGAACATCTGAGGTCCTCGCAGCAGGAGCTCACCGGCCTCAGCCGGACGGCCGTCGGCGTCGACGACAGCGATCTCGACGCCCTCGAAGGGGTGTCCGATGGGAACGGTGGGGCCGTCCAGCGGTGGGTCGGAGCGGAACTCGAACGCGGTGCAGAACATCGTCACCTCGGTCGGACCGTAGTTGTTGACGACGGCGGAGCCGGGTGCGGCCCGCGACCAGGCGGTGGCCGCGTCGACCGTCAGGGCCTCACCGCAGAACATGCTGATCCGCAGGCCGGGCAGGCACCCCGGGACCAGCGACCCGGCATCCCTCGCCAGGCCGATGGCCGACGGCACCGACGTCCACACGGTGATCCCGTAGCGGGCCGCGAACCGCGCCGGATCCCCCATGGCGAACACGGAGGCCGGCACGATCGCGCATCCCTGCGACCAGGCCAGGAACAGCGACGCCAGAGCGAGGTCGAAGGTCAGGTCGCAGGTCAGAGCCGACCGGTCCGGGGGACCCATCGGATAGCGGGCGACAGCGGCGTCGAGGAACGCGTCGACGTTGGCGTGGGAGATCGACACGCCCTTCGGGCTCCCCGACGAACCGGACGTGAAGAGCACGTACGCGATCTCGGAAAATCGCCGGCCGAGTCCGGCGTCGCTGACCGGCACCGGGGCGTTGGGATCCGCCCACAGCACCGGAACCGGATGGGCGGCGAGGATCGCAGCGACCAGCTCCTGGTCGGCGGTCACATCGGCGATGAGCACGCCCACCCCGGTCACGGCCATCGCGCCCGCACTGCGCACGGCCGGGAACGCCGGATTGACCGGCACGAACGCGGCATCGGCGTACAACGCCGCGAGCACGCCGATGCAGCCGGTCGCGCTGCGTCCTGCGAGCACGGCGACCGCAGCGGGACGGCTGCCGTCTCGGGAGCGCAGCCCTGCGGCCCAGTGCCGGGCGAGCGCGTCGACCTCGGCGAACGTCCACGAACGATGCGGTTCCACGATGGCGGGTTCGTCCCGGTGGTCGGCCAGCACAGCCAGGAACCGGTCCTCCAACCGCATCAGAACGACTTCCCCACGAGCATGAGCTGCCCGTTGTTGCCGTTGATCCGATCGTTGTTGACCATGAGAGCAGCGCCGTACGCATCGCGCAGGATCCGGGCCACGCTGTAGGGGCCGTCGCAGCGGTAGCCGGCGATGCCGCAGATCGACATGGCCGCTGCCGCGATCTCCACCACCAGCGTCGAGGCGGAGACCTTGAGGCTGTTGAACTCGACCACCGTCGACATGCGCGAGAGCTCGTGGGGGACGGCGGCGAGTTCCTTGAAGCGGCCGACCCCGGCGCCCACGAGTGCCCGCATCTGGTGCAGCCGAGCTGTCGCCTCGGCGAGCCGCACCGTGCCGAGCGGCACCACCTCCGGCTTCTTCCGGGCGGACGCCTGGACGAACAGCCGGGCCCTCTCGACGGCTTCCTCGGCCAGCCCCAGCCACGCCGCCGCCCAGAGGACGTGGGACACCGGCAACATCGTCTGGGCGCTGATGACGGCGTACGGGGTGGTCATGACGGCGTCCCCGTCGCCTTCGGCCAGCAGCGCGTAGCCGTGGCTGCACGTGCCGCGCATGCCGAGCACGTCCCAGACGACGTTCTGCTCCAGGGTGACGCCGTCCCGGTCGCAGAGGACCAGAACCTGGTCCTGCGGATCGCTGGCCGCGTCCCGCCGGGCGGTCACCAGGATGATGTCGGCGTGTCCACCGTACGAGATCACGGACGCCTGCTTCGCCAGCCGGAAGCGGGTGCCGACCCGCTCGACGAAGCAGGAACTCGTGCGCACGTCACCCCCGACGCTCGCCTCCGTCGTGGCCGACGCGACCAGCAGTTCCTCGGCGGCGATGCGCCGCAGAGCACGCTGGACCGCCTCGTCCTCAGAGTGTCGGACCAAGGACGCGATCTGGCTCTGGTGCATCGCGAAGATCAGGCCGGTGGATCCGCACTTCCGGGCGAGCGCAGTGGTCGTCCGCGCCACCGTGCCGATGCCCTGGTCGCCGCCGCCGAACCCGGCCGGGACACCCATGGACAGCAGGCGACCGCTCCGCAGCGCCTCCACCGCCTCGACCGGGAACCGCGACTCACGGTCGACCTGCTCCGCGTGCGCCGCGGCGACGTCCGCGACCGCGGTGACGGCCTCGGAGGTCGCCTGCGCCGCGACGGTGTTCATGACGCGATGTCCAGATCCGGGCGCAGGGCCGCGACGGCAGCGGCGATGGAGGCGGGGGTCTCGAAGGTCTCGGGAACCAGGAACCCGTCCGGGAGGTCCACCTGGAACTCTCGCTCCATCCGCATCGCCAGCCGGACCATGCCCAAGGAGTCCAGACCCAACCTCGAAAGAGGTTCGTGCTGACCGATGACCATGTCGTCCCCGATATTCGGCAGGTGCGCGCGGAGCAGTCGATCCAGGATTGATGCGATAGATTCGTTGGACAAGGACTACATCCCTCCCATGGCCGCAGGACGCCGTCACCGATACTCGTCGAGGTGGCTGGCCGAAGAGCCACCAGCGGCTAATCGCGCAGATTCCCTGCCTTCCGGGCTGCAGGCTACAGCATCACGGGTCTTCGGGAAATGGGGTGCACGCAGGCCCGGGCCAGCCCGGCGCGAGGGAACCGGGTCGGCGTGATGAGGCGCGCCACCAGTGACCGATGATGCAGGTTCGCACGCCGCGATCGACGCCGGCGGGAAGCCTCGTCGACGGGTCCACCCTCGATCTGTCGCACCGAGTCCGCTGTGATCCTGCCGTGCATCTATTGGCCTTCGCGGCCGTTCCGCTGATTGTGGGTGTTCGGAACCGACCAGCTCGGCGCGGTCCTGGTCGACGCAGGCGGTGACGTGCCGTCGGTGGGCCCACCAGGACACGTCGACCCGCGGTGGAACGCAGCAGGGCGTCCGCGGCGCCCGGTCAAGTCCTGCCGGTCGCGCCGGCGGCCCGGACCGAGCTCCTGACCGGCGAGGGCGACGACGTGGAGGGCTCCGTCACCCCGGCCGTCCGTGCCGCCCGATCCGGCGCCCAGCACCAGCTCACCGGTGGTCGCGACCGCGATCCGGCGGAGCCTTCGGCCTCCTCGGCGCACCGGCGAACACGCACCGGGATCCGCCGTCGATCTCCGCTCCCGCCGCGCCGCACCGCGTCCCGGTCCCCGGAACACGGCTCGACGGACGTCCGGTCGGCGGCGCCTGGCGACACCCCGCTCTCGTCCGGCCCGTGCATCCTCGCCCCGACCGGGAAACCGCTCTCCACGCATCGTTCCCCGGCCCGCTGTCGAGCATCGACGCGGTGATCGACGGCTCTTCGCGCAGCCCGAGAACGGGTGGGCGACGAACTGGGACGGCCTGTCACGAACGCACCACGAACGACATTGCGCGACGCCCGAGACCTTGACGTCATGACAATGCTTTTGATTTCGTGAACTGACCCAGATATGCGGCGCGTCGCGTTCCCCAACATCCCGCACTCGATTGTTCGGCACACCCGGACCCACGTGGTTCGTGCAAGCTCCCAGTCTGGTCGCCGCCGTGCTCGTCGTTCGTCCCACACTCTAAGAGGTACGCCTGTGACAGCAACGCTGATAGACCTGTTCGCGGTCGCAGCGAGGAAGTACGCGGACCTCGATGCAATTCATGTCAACGATGCTTCCGTCACCTACGCGGAGTTCGACGCCCGTGCCAACGCGGTGGCGGAAGCACTGCTCGACCGCGGTGTCGAGCACGGTGACTCGGTGGCCGTCTGCCTCGACCGCTCGGTCGAGTACGCCGCGGCCGTGGTCGGTATCCTCAAGGCGGGAGCCGTCTGCCTCCCGCTGAGCCCGGACGAGCCGTCCGAGCGCAACCAGGAGATCCTGCGGAACGGGGCCGCTGCAGCGCTCATCGCGCCCCGCGCCGCGGCCGAGCGGCTCGACTTCGCGCACCCGCACTTCGAGGTGTCCGATCGCGTGTCGACGACCGCGCCGGCCGTCGTCACGGTGCCGGGCGACGCAGCCTTCATTTTCAGCACCTCGGGCTCGACCGGCCGGCCGAAGCAGGTGACTCTGTCCCACGAGAACTGCGCGGTCCAGATCCCGTGGATCGTCGACGCGTTCGGCGTCGGCCCCGGCGATCGCCACCTGCTCAAGATGTCGGTGAACTTCGTGGCCCTCGTGCACGGCCTGCTCTGGCCGCTGCTGACCGGCGGCAGCACGGTGGTCGTCCCTCCGGGCCGACAGACCGACCTCGGCTACCTGGCGAGGTTGACGGCCAGGAAGCAGATCACCATCTCCACCTTCATCCCGTCGGTCATGCGCTTGTTCCTCGAACAACCCGAGGCCGCGAGCTGCACCGCGGTGCGCCATGTCCTGTGTGCGGGCGAACCCCTGCCCCCGGCCCTGCAGCAGAGGTTCTTCGCGATCTTCCCGGAGACTGCGCTGCACAACGTGTTCAGCAGCAGCGAGGTGCCGGTGGTCTCGCACTGGCGGTGCAAGCCGGGCGAGGAGCGCCCCGCACCGATGGGCTACCCGGTCACGGACATCGTCGACGTGCGCGTGCTGAACCCCGACCACACTCCGACAGCTCCGGGCGAGATCGGCGAACTGCACGTCAGCGGACCCGGTGTCACCCTGGGCTACTTCGGCCAGGCCGAGCTCAATGCCGGCCAGTTCTCCGAGGTGGGTTTCCGCACGGGGGATCTGGTCCGTCAGGACGCGGATGGTCTCCTGACCTCAGCAGGACGAGCCGATCACCTCGCCAAGGTCAGGGGGTTCCGCATCGAACTCGGCGAGGTGGAGGCCAGCCTCGGGACGCACCCGGACGTCCGTCAAGCCGTCGCGGTGGTGCGCGAATCCGAGGGCCAGAGCCAGCTGGTGGCCTACGTCGTGGGCCGGGCCGGGCGCCGAGAACTGCGCGAGCACCTCGCGAGCCGACTCCCCGAGTACATGGTTCCCGCCCGGTTCATCAACCTTCCCGAGATTCCGCTCTCGACGAACGGCAAGGTCGACCGGGGAGCACTTCCCGAGCCCCGCGAATCACCGGTGGAGCGGACCCGCCCGATCGTCGCGCCGCGTGACGACATGGAGGCGGAGATACTCCGGATCTGGCAGCAGGTGCTCGACCTCGACGACATCAGCGTCCAGGACTCCTTCACCAAGGACCTCGGTGGTGACTCGTTGCAGGCGGTCGACGTCGCCAGCAGGTTGGACAGCCTGCTGGCGACCGAGCTGCCGTTCGAGGTGTTCCAGGGAGCGGAGACGATCGAAGAACTCGCCTCCGCCTGCCGCCGCCACCTCGCTCGACGATGACCACGGGGGCGGGTGAAGCCTGGCCCGACATCTTCCTGACCCGGATCGGCGTCGCGGTCGGAGAGTCGAACGACATCGCGGTGCTGCCCGAAATCTTGTCGTCGGAGGCGCTGGAGCAGCTGACGCGAGGCGGGCTGGCGCACTTCCGGCAGTCCGACCGGCAGGCATGGCAGCTGGCAGCAGACAGCGCGACGTCGACGCTCGATCCGTCCTCCTCGACCGCAGCCGTCGATCTGGTCGTCTACGCGACCAACACGTTCTGGGACAGCGCCGACCCCGAGCTGGACGCGGCGCGGTTCCTTCAGGCCATAGGACTGAACCGCACCCCGCTGATCGGCGTCGGCCTGGCCAACTGCGCGAACCTGGCCGCCGCCGTGCGCACCGCGGTGGCCTGCTTGCGCGGCGGCGACGCCACCACCGCGCTGGTCGCCACCACCGATGTCTGCCGACCGGGGCAACGCCTGCTCGGTGGCGGCATCGGGGTGCTCAGCGATGGCGCTGCCACCTGCGTCGTCAGTACCCGTCGCCCCGAGCACGGTCTGCAGCTGCTCGGCACGACCATGACCGTCGAGGCAGGACTGCATGCTCTGACGTCGGAGTCCGAGCCGATGGCGATGGCCATGGCGACGGCCCGCGGAGTGCGCCGGGCAGCCGCGGAGCTCTACGAGAGGACCGGGCTCGGTCCGGCAGACTTCTCCTACCTCGTCACCAACAACTACCTCGAGCCCACGCTGAGGACCTTCGCGAACGCGGCGGAGGTGCCGTTCGACCGGACCTACCGGGGCACCGTGGCGGGCTACTCCCACTGCTTCGCGGCAGACGCTCTCATCAACGTGTCCGCGATGGCGTCGGAGAGCATCATCGAGCCGGGCGATCGGATCCTGGCCATCGTTTCGGGCTACAACTCGTGGGGATGCATGGCTTTCTCGGTCGTCTGAGGCGGGGGTGCAGCCGCCTGATCGTCCTGGGACCCGGCGCACAGCGGACGAAGCCGCCTAGTACTCCAGCAGGATTTCGCTGTCTGACCTGGTCTTTCGCCGGGTGGCGGGAGTGTAACGGGACTTCGGTCGTGCGGGGGCGGTCTCACGGA
>NZ_JBIAQL010000023.1:57040-88299 GCF_042889045.1 Streptomyces sp. NPDC002701 | reverse complement strand
CCGAACGAAGCCGTCTCGGAGGTGAACCGGTCACCAGTGAGCTGCATCCCGTCCCCGGAATCCCCCGCGAACCGGATGATCACCCGGTCCAGGCGCCGGACTTCCTTGTCGCGCGCCTCTGGCACACCAGGGGCGGTGGTTTGCACGGACATACGTGTGTCGGCTCCTTCGGTGCTGGTCCGCGAGTGCAGGCGGACCCGCCGGCGGACACGCGTGCGGTGCAGGGGCGTACATCTGCGCGGAGGCTATGCACCGCAAGTAGAGAGGCGCTCGTGCGGTCGCCCGGCGCGGGCTGTCACTGGGGCTGGTTCCCGTGCTTGCGGGAGGGCTGTGCCACGTACTTGGTGCGCAGCACGGCGAGCGCGTCGATCAGCCTGACGCGGGTCTCCGCGGGGTCGATGACGTCGTCCACCAGGCCGCGTTCGGCGGCGTGGTACGGGTGCATGAGCTGCTCCCGGTACTCCTTGATGTGCTGCTTGCGGGCGAACTCGGGATCGGCGGCGGCCGCGATCTCGCGCCGGAAGACGACGTCGGCGGCGCCCTCCGCCCCCATCACCGCGATCTCGTTGCCCGGCCAGGCCAGCGAGAGATCCGAGCCGATGGAGCGCGAGTCCATGACGATGTACGCGCCTCCGTACGCCTTGCGCAGGATGAGCTGGACGCGGGGGACCGTCGCGTTGCAGTACGCGTAGAGGAGTTTCGCGCCGTGCCGGATGATGCCGCCGTGCTCCTGCTCGACGCCGGGCAGGAATCCCGGCACGTCCACCAGGGTCACGAGCGGAATGCTGAAGGAGTCGCACAGCTGCACGAAGCGGGCCGCCTTCTCGCTGCTCTTGATGTCGAGGACCCCGGCGAGGGAGGCGGGCTGGTTGGCGACGATGCCGATGACGTGCCCGTCCAGCCGGGCCAGCGCACACACCACGTTCGGCGCCCATGCCTCGTGCGCCTCGAAGAACTCGCCGGCGTCGACGAACTCCTCGATGACCCCGCGCACGTCGTACGCGCGTTTCGCGTCGGACGGCACCAGGTCGCGCAGGGCGGGGGTGAGCCGGTCGGGCCGGTCGGTGCCGGGCTCCGACGGCGGCAGCTCCCGGTTGTTGGCGGGCAGGAAGGACAGCAGGTAGCGGACGTCGGCGAGGCAGCTCTCCTCGTCGGCGTAGGTGAACTGGGCGACTCCGGAGAGAGTTGCGTGGGCGTCGGCGCCGCCGAGCTCGTCCTGGCTGATCTGCTCCCCGGTGACGGCCTTGACGACGTCCGGACCCGTGATGAACATCTGCGAGGTGCCGCGCACCATGAACACGAAGTCGGTCAGCGCGGGCGAATAGGCCGCCCCGCCCGCGCAGGGGCCCAGCACGACGCTGATCTGCGGGATGACCCCGGAGTTGCGGACGTTGCGCTGGAAGATCCCGCCGTATCCGGCGAGGGCGCTCACCCCTTCCTGGATGCGCGCCCCGGCGCCGTCGCACAGGCCCACGAGGGGGGTGCCCGCCGTGGCGGCCATGTCCATGATCTTGTGGATCTTCTCGGCGTGCGCCTCGCCGAGGGAGCCGCCGAAGATCCTGAAGTCGTGGGCGTACGCGAACACGGTCCGGCCGAACACCCGGCCCCAGCCCGTGACGACACCGTCGGTGTAGGGGCGCTTGTCCTCCAGGCCGAAGCCGCTGGCCCGGTGCCGGCGCAGTCCTTCGACCTCGGTGAACCGGCCGTCGTCGAACAGGAGCCGGAGCCTCTCGCGGGCCGTGGACTTGCCCTTGGCGTGCTGGGCCTCGGTGGCCTTCTCGCCGGGCCCGCGGTGCATGGCGACACGGATGGCTTCGAGCTCGGCGACCGTGCCGCGCTGTCGCCCGACCGGTATGTCGTCCGGGGCGGTCATGAGCGTTCCCTTCCGGCCGTCGTGATGAACCACCGACCAGCGTCCGCCATGCCGCTCGAAGCCGGTTGGAGCGCGGGACGACGCGCGCCGCGCGGGCTCTCCACCACCCTGCGAGCCCCCGTCGAGGCGGGGGCGCGATGCTCGGTGGTGAGCTCCGATACGGACGGGCGCGAGCCCTCTCGGGGCATCGAACAGCCCGTCGGTGCCCCACGTCCCCCGAGGGCACCGGCGGGCTTTCTCGCTGTGCGGGCGACGGTCAAGCGGTGCGCGACGGACGGCCGTTAGGGTGTTCGGGTGTCGGTCGGCGCAGACGAAGGGACACACCAGTGAACAGCACGTGGTTCCGGCGCTTCACCACGGCCGCGGGAGACGGGCCGCGGCTCGTGTGCTTCCCGCACGCGGGAGGCTCCGCGACGGCGTACGTACCTCTGTCGCGTACGCTGCCCGCGGAGTTCGACGTGCTGTCCGTGCAGTACCCGGGCCGTCAGGACCGGTACAACGAGCCGCCGTTCACGGACCTGGCCGCTCTGGTCGAGACGGTGGCCGGGGAACTGGCCCACGGGCTGGCCGCGGAACCGGCCCGGCCCTACGCGCTGTTCGGGCACAGCATGGGCGCGCTCGTCGCGTTCGAGACGGCCCGGGTGCTCGCCCGGGACGGGCTGCCCGCCCCGCGGCGGCTGTTCCTCTCCGGCCGGGGCGCACCGCTCCCCCGCAGCGGCGGCGCCCACGGCCGCCTCTACGACGACGCCGAGGTACTGGCCGAGGTGCGCCGGCTCGGCGGCACCGATCAGGCCATGCTCGAGAACCCGGAGATCCTGGAGATGGTGCTGCCCGCGCTGCGGGCCGACTACCGGGCGCTCGGCACGTACGACTGGCGCGGCGGGGAGCAGCTCCCCACCGCGACGACCGTCCTGATCGGGGACTGCGACCCGATGGTGACGGTCCAGGAGGCGCGGGCCTGGCGGGAGCACACCAGCGGCGACTTCGTGCTGAAGGTCTTCCCCGGCGGCCACTTCTACCTGGCCGACCACCTCGGTGCGGTCGCCGAGGCCGTCACCGAAGGGCTGCTCGCCGGAACCGCCGCGTCCTGAACCGGGGGCGGCTCGCACAGTGGTCCGGTCCGCGTCCGGCGCCGGCTGGCTCGATAGTGCCGGTTGACCCTGCCCCAGGGTCAGGGTGGACGCTGATCGTATGACCAGTCCCACCAGGTCGGCCTGGACCGGTATGGTCCCCGTCGACGACACGGCCCTGGCCGTCACCGACACCCGCGGCTCCGGCCGTCCCGTCATCTATCTGAACGGCGCCTACGCCGACCACCGGCCCTGGCGGCCGGTGATCGCCGAACTCGGCGCCGACTGGCGGCACATCACGTTCGACGGGCGGGCCCGCGGCCGGTCGAGACGGTCGGCGGACTACTCCTTCGAGGCGGCCCTGCGGGACATCGACGCCGTCCTCGACGCGACCGGGGCGGAGCGTCCACTGCTCGTCGGCTGGTCCTACGGTGCGGCGCTCGCGGTGCACTGGGCCGACCGGAACCCGGACCGCGTCCCGGGGGTGGTGACCGTGGACGGCGCCATTCCGTACGGGCTGACCGGTGCGGAGGGCCGGGCGCGGATCCGGCGTCTGTTCCGCCGGATGCGGTTGCTGCTGCCGCTGGTGCGTCCGCTGGGCATGGCCGCGCGGATGAGCGCCGACCAGCACGCCGACATCAACATCGAGGCCAATCAGATCAACGCCGACATCGAACCCGTACTCGACCGCATGACCTGCCCGGTGCGGTACGTCCTGGCCACGGGCGGCAGCCTCGGCGGGGGCCAGGAGGAGATGGAACGGATGCGGGCCTCGCTCGACCCGGTGCTCGCCCGCAACCCGAACCTCAGGGTGAGCGCGAAGGTCGCGAGCAACCACTCCCACGTCCTGCGCAAGGACTTCCGGGCCGTCGCCGAGGCCGTACGCGAGACCGCCGCCGCCCACGACCAGCGGGCCCGCTGAGCGCGGATGGACTACGGGCTCACGATCGGGCAGGCCGCCGCGTTCGCCGGTGTCACGGTGAAGACCGTGCGCCACTACCACCGGCTCGGCCTGGTCGGCGAACCGCAACGGGACGGCTCCGGTTACCGCCGGTACGGATCGTCCGACATGCTGCGGCTGGTCCAGGTCCGCACGCTGGCCGGCGCGGGAGTGCCGCTGGCCGAGGTCGGTGATCTGCTCGACGCCGGCCCCGAGCGGTTCGCGGCCGCCCTGGAGGACGTCGAACGGCGGCTCACCGACCGGATCGAGGAGCTGATCGCCCGGCGCGCGGTGCTGCACCGGCTCGCGGCCGGCGACCGGCTCCTGCTGCCCGAGCGCGCCTGCGCGGCCCTGGACCGGCTCACCGAACTGGGCCTGGGCGATGTCTATGTGACGATCCAGCAGGAGGCCCTGGTGCTGGCCCGCGCCCTGGTGCCGGAGATGTTCGACAGCCTCCTGGGCCAGCTGGAGCACCAGCTCGACGACCCGCAGTACATCGAGCTGATCAAGCGCTCGCAGGACGCCGAGTCGTGGGATCCGGGCGATCCGCGGCTCGCCGAGCTCGCGTCCGCCCTGTCCGCCAAGCTGCTGGCCGACCACGAACTGCTGGCGATGCCCGCCGAGTTCCGGGCCCGGCCCGACGCCGCCACCCGCTACGGGCTGATCAACCACCACCGGGCGGACCAGACGCCGGCGGCCGCGCTGCTGACCGAGCTGCTCGAGGCGAACCTGCGCGCGGCCGGCGTCGACATCCCGCACCAGTGAGGGCCGCCGGGCGGGCCGCCCGGCGGTTCCCGGTGGCGGGTCAGAGGGCCGCGCCGTCCTTCGTCCTCCTGCGCAGGGCCGGCCTGCTGGACTGGGCGAGGTCCTTCCACATGTCCGACAGGCCGACGATGGTGCGCGCCGCGAACAGCCCGCGGATCGACACCTCCTGTTTCAGTTCCGCCCGGATCACGTTGACGAGCCTGATCGCCCGCAGCGAGTTGCCGCCGAGGTCGAAGAAGTCGTCGTCGATGCCCACCCGGTCCAGTTCGAGCACGTCGGCGAAGGCCGCGGCAAGGACCCGCTCGGTGTCGTTGCGCGGGGCCCGGTACTTCCCGTCGTCGAAGTCGGTTTCCGGCAGTGCCGCCCGGTCCGTCCGTCCGTCGGCCGACACCGGCAGGTGTTCCAGGGCCGTGAACACCGACGGCACCATGGCCTCCGGCAGCCGGCCCGCGGCGAACCTGCGCAGTTCCTCGCCCGAGACGGCCCGGCCGCCCGCCGGGACCACGTGGGCCACCAGCCGGCGCTGTCCCGAGAGGTCGTCCCGGACGGTCACCGCCGCCCGCGCCAGCCCGGGGTACTCGGCCAGCGCCTCCTCGATCCCGGCGAGCTCCACCCGGACACCGCGTACGTCCGTGCGGGCGTCGGCCCGGCCCACGTGGTCGAGGCGGCCGTCGGCGGCCCACCGCACCAGGTCCCCGGTGCGGTGCATGAGGCCGCCGGCCGGTCCGAACGGGCAGGGCACGAACCGCTCCGCGGTGCGCCCGGGCCGTCCGGGGTAGCCGCGCGCCACGCCGGGCCCGGCCACGTACAGCTCTCCGGTCACGCCGGCCGGGACCGGCGCGAGTCCCGGTCCCAGGACGTAGAGCGCGGTGTTGTCCATCGGGCGGCCGGCCGTGGGCGTGGGGTGCGCGGGTTCGTCCGCGGCCAGGCGGTCGGCGGCGGCGAACACGGTCGTCTCGGCCGGGCCGTGACCGGCCACGACCGTCAGTTCGGGGCATGCCTCGCGCAGGCGTCGCACCGCGGCCGCGGGCACGCGTTCCCCGCCGGTCCACACCTCGCGCAGTCCGTCGAGGCACTCGGGGAGGTCGGCCGCGATCGCGGAGAACAGGCCGGCGGGCAGCCACACGGCGGTGATCTCCTCGGCCGCCCGCGCCTGTGCCAGCGTGTCGATGTCCAGGTCCCCGGGAGGGGACACGACCACCCGGCCGCCGTTCAGCAGGGGCGTCCACACTTCGAGGGCGAGCGCGTCGGCGGTGTGCGGCGCGTGCCACAGCACGGTGCCGCGGCCGGCCTCCCGCCAGTGGCGGTCCAGGACGAACCGCTCCAGGTTCCGGTGCGTCAGGGCGACGTCCACGCCTTCGCCGGCCGGTCCGGCCGGTGCGGATCCGTGCAGCACGGCCAGCAGGTTGTCCGCGCGCGGCGGGACCGGAGCCTTCGGCGTCCCGTCGGCGTCGGTCCCGTCGGCGGCGTCAGCGGCGTCAGCGGCGTGCGTGGTTTCCGACCGGATGTCGTCGAAGACGAGCACCGGGACATCCGAGCCGGACGGGGCGGACGGGGTGGAGGCGTCGGACGGGCCGGCGGCGAGTGCGTCGGCTGTCGGCGCGTCGGTGAGCAGGAGGCGTGCCGACGCGTCGGCGATCCGTGACCTGATCCGGTCCGCCGGGAGCGCCGGGTCGACGGGCAGGTAGGCGCCGCCCGCCTTCACCACCGCCAGCAGGGCGACGGCGAGGTCCACCGACCGGGGCATCGCCACCGCCACGACCGTCTCCGGTCCGACGTGCCGCCGGCGCAGTGTCCCGGCCAGGCGGTCCGAGCGCAGGTCCAGTTCGCGGTACGAGAGCGCCGAGTCGCCGGACGCCAGCGCGACGGCGTCGGGGGCCCGCTCCACCTGGCGGGCGAACAGTTCGGGAACGGTCAGGCCGGGCAGCGGCGCGGCCGTGTCGTTCGGCGCCGTCAGCACGCGGTCGCGTTCGGCGCCGTTCACCACGTCCAGCGTTCCGACCGGCCGTTCGCCGGCGGCGACCACGGCGCGGACGTACGCGATCAGCTCCTCGCCGATGAAGCGCAGCTCCTCGCGGGAGTACAGGTGCGCGGGGGCGTCGAGCCGGATGTACAGGTCGCTGTCGGGGCTTCCGTCCCGGTAGACGCCGATGGACAGTTCGTCGAAGGTGCCGGTCGTCGCGCCGGAGTAGCGCGCGGGGTGGCCGGCGAAGTGGAGCTGCTCCGCGAACTCGACGACGTTGACGACGGCGCCGAAGCTGCCGCGGTCGCTCAGGGCGGCGCCGCTCGCGCGCTGGATGTCCGAGTAGTGGCAGGCGGCGTGGTCGAAGATCTCGTACGTCTCGTCGGTGATCGCGTCGGCGATGTCGGTGAAGGCCGCGCCGAGCGGGACCTTCACCCGGACCGGCACCACGTTCACGGCCAGGCCGGGTGTCCTGCTCGCCACTCCGATCCGGTTGCCCACGGCGAGGGAGAGCAGGAACTCCGGGCGGTCGCAGCGGTGCCTGAGGAACACGGCGGTGGCCGTGGTCAGCATCGACGACATCCACACGCCCATGGACTCGGCGGTCTCGGTCCACGCGTCCGCCTCGGCGCGCGGGACGGTCAGCGTGCGGCTCGCCATGCCGATGGCGCCCGCCACCTCCGACCAGCGGTCGGCGTCGCTCAGCGGTTCGGCCAGCGCGGCGCGTGTCGCGTCGGACAGGGCGACGCGCGGGACCTGTGCGGGCGCGGGCGCGTCCGTCAGGTAGTCGCGCCAGAACTCCGTGTCCTCGGTGAACTTCGCGGAGGCGAGGTAATCCACCGCCTCGGCCGCGAACGACTCGGTGTCCCACGGGTGCGGCAGCTCGGGTGCCTGCTCACCGCGTACCAGTGCCGTGTAGACCTCGGCGATGCGCCGCGACAGCAGGCCGCCGGCGCCGAACCCGTCCGAGACGAGGTGGTGGTAGGCGATCACCAGGAGGGAGCGGGCCGGCGCGAGCCTGACCACGCCCAGACGGAACAGCAGGTCCCGCTCCAGGTCGAAGGGCCGGCGCACCAGGTCGGCCAGGGCGTCGCGTGCGGCCTGCTCGGGGTCGGCCTCGGCGCTGAGGTCGAGGAAGAACGGCCGCCAGTCGTCCAGTTCGCGGGGCACGAGCCGCAGCCCGGCGCCGTCGTCGGCGAAGGTGACGCGCAGCACCTCCGCCTCGCCCATCACGTGCAGGAACGTGGATTCCATGGCTGCCGGATCCAGCTCACCGTCCACGTCCCACATGGTCAGCGCGTGGTTCGGCGTGTCGGGGGCCATCTCCTGCGCCCGCCACAACCCTTTATGCGCAGACGACGCGCCGAACGAACGCACAGAGATCAGCCCCTCAGCAAATGGCCTGGCAATCACGGGAATCACGGGAATCACGGACGTCATGGGAATGCGCAGATCACCTCCCACCTTCGGGGAAGGGGACCGGCCGTTCAATACACCTCGGTGCCCGGCGGGACAGGCCGCCGTCCGGCTTGCGGTGTCCCGCCGGCGGGACGGCCCCGGAGCGCCCGACGGCGCTCCGGGGACGGTGGGTGCACCGCCCCCGCAGGCCGGGTCAGGCCGCCATCGAGGACGTGATGTGGGCGGCGACCAGTCTCGGTGACGGGTGCCGCAGGACCAGGTTCGCCCGCAGTTTGAGTCCCGTGGACGCGGTCAGGCGTTTGCTCAGCTCCGCCGACAGCATCGAGTCGAATCCGAACTCCTTGAACTCGCTGTCGGGATCGACCGCTTCACCGGCGGGGCGCCCGAGCACGACGGCGACCCGCTCCAGGACGTGCTCCAGTACGAGGGCCCGCGCGCCGTCGGCGTCGAGGGCGGCCACCCTGTCCGCCAGGGGGACGAGGTGGCCGTCGTCCGCGGGTGGCTGCGCCGGGGACACCTCCGCCGTCACCGCCGTGTGGGAGGAGGTGAGCCAGTAGCGCTGCCGCTGGAACGCGTACGTCGGGAGGTCCGCCCGGCGGCGCGCCGCGAAGAGGGCGCCGAAGTCCACCGCCCCGCCCCGCACGTGCAGTTGGGCCAGCGAGCCGAGCACGGCCTCCACCTCGTCCCGGTCGCGCCGCGACGACGACAGGACCACCGAGCCGTCCACGTCCTCGGTCATCTCCTGCACCGGGACCGTCAGCACGGGGTGCGGGCTCATCTCGGCGAACACCCGGAAGCCGTCCTCGGCGAGTTGCCCGACGCAGGTGGCGAAGAGGACCTTCTCGCGCAGGTTCTCGTACCAGTAGTCGCCGGACAGCCTCGCGGTGTCGATGACCTCGCCGTACAAGGTGGAGTAGAAGGGCAGCGCCGATGTCGTCGGGCGTACGTCGGACAGCGCGTCCAGCACCTTCTCGCGGACGCGGGTCACCTGGTGGGAGTGGGACGCGTAGTCCACCGAGATGCGCCGCGCCTGGGCTCCGTCGGCCTTCATCTTCTCGACGAACTCGTCGAGTGCGTCCGGTTCCCCGGAGACCACCACCGAGCGGGGTCCGTTGACCACGGCGACGCCCACCCTGCCGCTCCACGGAGCGAGACGTTCCGCGACGACCTCCGCGGACTCCGCGACGGACGCCATCCCGCCGTGACCGATCAGGTCCACCAGGGCCTTGCTGCGCAGCGCGACGACCTTGGTGGCGTCCCGCAGGGACAGGGCGCCGGCCACGTACGCGGCGGCTATCTCGCCCTGGCTGTGTCCCACCACCGCGGCCGGTTCCACCCCCCAGGACCGCCACAGGGCGGCCATGGACACCATCACCGAGAACAGGGCCGGCTGCACCACGTCCACCCGGTCCAGGCCCGGCGCGCCCGCCGCGCCGCGCACCACGTCGAGCAGCGACCAGTCGGTCCATTCGGCCAGCGCGTCGGCGCACGCGTCGAGGCTCCGCGCGAAGACGGGGAAGGTGTCGTACAGCTGCCGGCCCATGCCGGCCCACTGCGAGCCCTGTCCGGGGAACATGAAGGCGACACCGCCGGGTTTCGTGGCGGCGCCGCGCACCACCGCGGCGGACTCGGTGCCGTCGCCCAGCGCCGCCAGGCCGTTCAGCAGGTCGTCCCGGCCGCGTCCCAGCACCACGGCACGGTGTTCGAACCGGGAGCGCTCCGACACCAGCGACCAGCCGATCGCGGCGGCATCCGCGTCCGGCCGGGCGGCGACGGCCTCGCGCAGGGCGACCGCCTGCCGCTCCAGGGCGGCCGCGGTCTTCGCCGACAGCACCCAGGGCACCAGGCCGCCGACGACGGCCGGGTCCGGGCCGGGTTCGCCGGCCCGCTCCTGCGGCGCCTCTTCGAGGATCACGTGCGCGTTGGTGCCGCTGACCCCGAACGACGACACGCCGGCGCGCCGCGGACCGTCCCCGCGGGTCCACTCGCGGCCCTCCGCGAGCACCTCGACACCGCCCGAGGACCAGTCCACGTGGCGGGAGGGCGTGTCCACGTGCAGGGTCTTCGGCAGGTACGCATGACGCATGGCCAGGACGGTCTTGATGACCCCGGCGACCCCGGCGGCGGCCTGGGAGTGGCCCATGTTCGACTTCAGGGAGCCGAGCCACAGCGGCCTGTCCTCGGGCCGGTCCTGCCCGTAGGTGGCCGCCAGGGCGCCGGCCTCGATGGGATCGCCGAGGGTGGTCCCGGTGCCGTGGGCCTCGACGAGGTCCACCTCACGGGCCGCGACCCCGGCGTTGGCCAGTGCCCGGCGGATCACCTTCTCCTGGGCGCGGCCGTTGGGCGCGGTCAGTCCGTTGCTCGCCCCGTCCTGGTTGACCGCGGAGCCGCGGACGACGGCGAGGACCGGGTGGCCGTTGCTGCGGGCGTCGGACAGCCGCTCCAGGAGCAGCACCCCCACGCCCTCGGCCCAACCGGTTCCGTCGGCCGCGTCGGCGAACGCCTTGCAGCGGCCGTCGGCGGACAGCGCGCCCTGGCGGGCGAACTCCACGAAGGCCGCGGGCGTCGACATCACGAGCGCCCCGCCCGCCAGCGCGAGCGAGCACTCCCCCGAGCGCAGCGACTGCACCGCCAGGTGCAGGGCGACCAGCGACGACGAGCACGCCGTGTCCAGGGACACCGCGGGGCCGGTCAGGCCCAGTTCGTACGCCACCCGGCCGGAGGCGACACTCAGGGAGCTGCCGTAGAGCAGGTAGCCCTCCAGTTCGCTCTGGCCCGCCTCCAGGAACCGCCACCCGTACTCGGTCGAGCTGACTCCGGAGAAGACGCCTACGTCGGAGCCGCGTACGTCGGCGGGGACGATGCCGGCCCGTTCGAACGCCTCCCACGACGTCTCCAGGAGGAGACGCTGCTGCGGGTCGGTGGCCAGCGCCTCCCGGGGGTTGATGCCGAAGAAGTCCGCGTCGAAGCCGGCCACGTCCGCGAGGAAACCTCCCTGGCGGACGTAGGCGCTGCCGGCGGTGTCGGGGTCGGGGTCGTAGACGTCGCGCCAGCCGCGGTCCTGCGGAAAGTCGGCGACGACGTCCCGGCCGTCGCGGATCACCTCCCACAGTTCCTCGGGCGTGGTCACGCCTCCCGGGTAGCGGCACGCCATGGCGACCACGGCGACCGGTTCGCCGCGGCCGGCTCTGAGGTCGTCGTTCTCCTGCCGCAGGCGGTCGCGTTCGGCCAGGAGTGCGCGGAGTGCCCGCTGGACCCGGTCCGCGCCGTCCGCCGTGCTGTCAGCGGAGTCGGTCATGTCAGTCACCTCTTCTCGTCGAGGGCCAGGTCGACCAGGGCTTCCAGGTCCAGGTCCGTCAGTTCGTCGCCACCAGTGGCCGCGTCCACGTCCGTGTCCGTGTCCGCGGGCTGTGTGCCGGTGTCCGGCGGGGGCGGGCCGGCGCAGGCCAGGACCAGCTCCAGGACGCCGGCACCGCGCAGGCTGTCGATGGAGACGGTCCGCAGCACCTCCCGGATCCTGGCGTCCTCGGCCGTGTCCCCGTCCGTGTTCTCGTCCGCGGCCGGCCGCAGCAGGCCGAGGACGTGCTCGCCGAGTTCGCGGGGGGTCGGGTAGCTGAAGACGAGGGTGGTGGCCAGCCTCAGTCCGGTCGAGGAGGCCAGGCGGTTGCACAGTTCGACGGAGGTCAGGGAGTCGAATCCGAGCTGGGTGAACGCCTGGTCGGCGTCGACGGCCGTGCCGGAGGGGTGTCCGAGGACGACGGCGACCTGGTCGAGGACCCACTCCAGGACGGCTTCCCCGGCCTCGGCCGCCGGCAGGGTGGCGAGGCGGGCGGTCAGGCCGGGCGAGCCGTCCTGGGCCGGGCCCGTCCTGTCGCGGCGCGGGCGGCCGGCCTCGGCGAGGCCGCGCAGGAGCGGCGGCAGGTCGTCAGCGGCCCTGCCGCGCAGCGCGGCGACGTCCACCCGGGCGGGTACGAGGACCGGCCGGTCGCTCGCGCACGCCGCGTCGAACAGGGCGAGTGCCTCGGGGGTCGGCATCGGGGCGATGCCCATGCGCCGCAGCCGGGAGAGGTCGGCGCTGTCCAGGTCCTCGGTCATGCCGCTGCTCTGCTCCCACCAGCCCCAGCACAGCGAGGTGGCGACGAGTCCGGCCGCCCTGCGGCGTGCCGCCAGGCCGTCCAGGAAGGCGTTCGCGGCGGCGTAGTTGGCCTGTCCCGCGGTGCCGAGGGTGCCCGCGAGGGCGGAGAACTGGAGGAACGCCGACAGGGTGTGGTCCTGGGTCAGTTCGTGCAGGACGGCCGCGCCGCCGGCCTTGGCGTGCAGCACGTGGTCGAGGCTCCGCGCGGTCATCGACTCGACGGTGCCGTCCGCCAGTACGCCCGCCGCGTGCACGACCGCCGTCAGCGGATACCGCGGGGGCATGTCGGCGAGCAGGTCCGCCACGGCGGCCCGGTCGGCGACGTCGCAGGCCACGATCCGCACGGCGGCGCCGGCGTCCTCCAGGTCCGCGACCAGTTCCGGGGCCCCGTCGGCCGCGGTTCCCCGGCGGCTCGTCAGCAGCAGGCTCCGTACGCCGTGTTCGGCGACGAGGTGCCGCGCCACGAGGGAGCCCACTCCTCCGGTGCCGCCGGTGACCAGCACGGTGCCGCCGCCGAAGCCGTCGCCCACCTCCAGGACCAGTTTGCCGACGTGGCGGCCCTGGCTCATCTCGCGGAACACCTTGCGGGCCTCGCGGACGTGCCGGACGGAGACCGGGTTCAGCCGCAGCCGCCCGTCGGCGAACAGGTCCATGACGGACCGGAACATGTCGTGGATCGCGTCCGGGCCCGCCGCGTAGAGGTCGAACGCCTCGTAGACGACTCCGGGGTGGTCGGCGGCCACCTGCCGGGGGTCGCGGATGTCCGTCTTGCCCATCTCGATGAAGTTGCCGCCCTCGGGGAGCAGTGTCAGCGAGGCGTCGACGAACGTGTGCGCCAGGGAGTTCAGTACGACGTCCACGCCGCGTCCGCCGGTCGCGTCCAGGAACTTCCGTGCGAACTCCAGGTCGCGCGACGACGCCAGGTGCGCGTCGTCGAGGCCCAGTGCGCGCAGGGTCTCCCACTTGGCGGGGCTCGCGGTCGCGTACACCTCGGCGCCTAGGTGCCGGGCCAGTTGCACGGCGGCCATGCCGACGCCGCCCGCGGCGGCGTGGATGAGGATCCGCTGCCCCTTCGCGAGTCGGTGCACGCGGCACAGCGCGTGGTAGGCGGTGAGGAAGGTGCTCGGTACGGACGCCGCCTCGGCGTGGCTCCAGCCGTCGGGGACGGGGGTGAGCATGCGGTGGTCCGCCACCGCCACGCGGCCGAAGGCGCCGGAGAAGATGCCGGTCACCCGGTCGCCGGGCGACAGACGGGTCACGTCGTCGGCGACCTCCAGGACGACTCCGGAGCCCTCGCTGCCGAGTCCGGCGTCGATGGCCGTCCTGTCGATGAGGCCGAGGGCGATCGTGACGTCGCGGAAGTTGAGCCCGGCGGCCTGTACGGCGATACGGACCTGCCCGCTCTCCAGGGGTGCTTCCACCTCGGGGCACGGGATCCAGGTCAGGTTCTCCAGGGTCCCCTTGGTGGGGATGCCCAGCCGGTGGGCGCCGGCCGGTACGGGCCCGATCCGGTGGTCCGCGGGGACGGCCGGGGTCAGGCGCGGGACGAGGCAGGCGCCGGCGCGCAGGGCGAGCTGGTCCTCGTCGAGGGCGAGCGCGTCCGGCAGGCGTGCCCAGGAGGTGTCCTCCTCGTCGATGTCGACGAGGCGGAGCCTGCCGGGGTGTTCGGTCTGCGCGGAGCGGACCAGGCCCCACACGGACGCGCCGGCGAGGCTTTCGACGCCGTCCCCCGGGGCGGCGCTCTGGGCGCGGCAGGTGAGCACCACCAAGGTGGTGGCCGCGAGCCGCTCGTCGGCGAGGAAGCGCTGGACCCCTTCGAGCACGTGGTGGTCGGCGGCGGCGACCGTGGTGAGCAGGTCGGGTCCCGCGGTGACGAAGTCGTCCAGGCACAGCACGAGGTGCCGGGGTGCCTCCCCCGTGGTGAGGACGTCGTCGAGGGAGCCGTGGAGCACGACGCCCTCGTGGCCGGCCGCGGTGAGCCGGGCCGCCCGGCCGTTCCCGGTACCGAGGACGGCCCACTGTCCGGGGCGGGTCTCCCGGGTGCTCCGCGGGGCCGGCCGCCAGTCCAGTTCGTACAGCGGGTGCTCCGGTCCGCCGCGTGCCGCGCGTGCCGCGCGTGCCGCGCGTGCCGCGCGTACCTGCTCGGCGCTCGCCGGGCGGAACGTCAGTGCCTCGACGTGCGCGACGGCGCGGCCGTGCTCGTCGGCGACGGCCAGGGACACGACGCCCTCGCCGGCCGGGGTGAGGCGGACGCGGACGGTCGGGCCGCACGCGCCGGCCGGCGAGACGCCGGACCACGCGAAGGGCATCCAGCCCTGGTCGCCCGTCACCTCGATGACACCGCCGGCCACCACCGCGTGCAGCGCGGTGTCGAGCAGCGCCGGGTGCAGGACGAAGCGGCCCGCGGCCGTGCTCCCGGCGCTCTGCGGGAGCGTGGCGAGGGCGAAGAGGTCGTCGCCGCGCCGCCACACCTCGCGCAGGCCGCGGAAGGTCGGGCCGTAGTCGAAGCCGGCGTCGGCGAGGGAGTCGTAGAGGCCGTCCAGGTGCAGGGGTGTGGCCCCGGCCGGGGGCCACACGGCGAGCGGGCGCGGGTCGTCCTCCCGCGCGGCGGTCCGCGGCCGGTCGGGGGTGTCCGCCGTGTCGGGTGACAGGGTGCCCATCGCGTGGCGGGTCCAGCCGCCGGCCGTACGGCCGTCCGCCGCCGGGCCGTCCCCGGCGGGGCTCGAGTACACGTCCAGGGAGCGGCGGCCCGCCTCGTCCGCGGCGCCGACGACGATCCGCACCCGCACGTCGCCCGTGTCGGGGAGGATCAGGGGGACTTCCAGGGAGAGTTCCCCGACGACGGGGCACCCGACGTGGCCGCCCACCGACAGCGCCAGGTCGAGATAGGCCGTCGCCGGTACGACGGCCGAGCCGAACACGGCGTGGTCGGCCAGCCAGTCGTGGGTGCGCAGGGACCACAGGTCGGTGAACACCACCTCGTCGCCGGCGGGGTGGTCCAGCACGGCGCCCAGCAGCGGGTGGTCCGGAACCGACAGGCCGGCGGAGGTCACGTCCGCCGTCCGCATCCCGGCCAGCAGGTCCAGCCAGTACCGCTGCCGCTGGAACGCGTACGTCGGGAGGTCCACCCCGGGGTGCGTCCCCACCAGGGCGCCGAGGTCCACCGCCACGCCCCGCACGTGCAGCTGTGCCAGCGCGGTGAGCAGCGCCCGGGGTCCGCCGCGGTCCCCGCGCGACGCGGACAGGGCCGCCGCGTCGTGCACGCCCTCGCCGGTGAGGATCTCCTGGGTGATGCTCGCGAGCGTCGCTCCCGGGCCCACTTCGAGGAAGACGTCCGCACCGGCCGCGCGGGCGCACTGCACCGCGTCGTGGAAGCGGACGGGTTCGCGGACGTGGCTCACCCAGTGGGCGGCGGACGTCAGCTCCTGGAGCGTGGCCTCGCGGCCCAGCCTCGTCGAGACGATCGGGACCGACAGCCCGCCGCCGGCGGGCAGTTCCTGGAGCGCTTGCGCGAACTCGGCCAGGACGGGGTCCATGAGCGGGGAGTGGAAGGCGTGGTCGACCGGGAGCAGCTTGGCCGACCTGCCGTCGGCGAGGAGCCGGTCGCGGAGGTCGTGGACCTCGTCGCGGAGCCCTGAGACCACCACGGACTCGGGGCCGTTGACGGCGGCGACGCCGACGCGCTCGTACCGGCCGAGCAGGGTGCGCACCTCGGTCTCCGAGGCGCGGACCGCCAGCATCGCGCCGCGCTCGGTGACGGTCTGCATGACCCGTCCGCGTGCGGCCACGAGCCGGGTCGCGGTGTCCAGGTCGAGGACTCCGCTGACGTGGGCCGCGGCGATCTCGCCGACGGAGTGCCCGATGAGGAAGTCCGGCCGCGGGGCGTACCGGACGACGAGCCGGTACAGGGCGACCTGGAGGGCGAACAGCGCCGGCTGCATGACGTCGGTGCGCTCGCTCCGCGCGGGCTCGTCGGCGAGGAGCACCGGCTTCAGGGCGAAGGGGAGGTGCGCGTCGAAGCGGGCGCAGACCTCGTCGAGGCTCTGGGCGAAGACGGGGAAGGCGTCGTACAACTGCCCGGCGACACCGGCCCACTTCGAGCCCTGGCCGGGGAACATGAAGACGGTGCCGCCACGTTCACCGGCGGTGCCGCGCACCACCGCGGCGGACTCCGTGCCCTCGCCGAGCGACGCCAGCGCGCTCAGCAGTTCGTCCCGGCCGCCTCCCAGCACCACCGCCCGGTGCTCGAACCGCGCCCGTTCCGCGACCAGTGACGCGCCGATGCCTTCGATCGCCGCCTGCGGATCGGCGGCGGCGAAGTCGCGCAGTTTCCGGGCCTGGCCGCGCAGGGCCTGCTCCGAGCGGGCCGAGAGCACCCACGGTACGAGTCCTCCCGGGATGCCTTCTGTGGCGCCCGGCGCGGGGACGGCGGTGTCGGGGGCCGTCTCCTGCCCGGGTGTCCGGGTGAGGGGCTCGGGTGCCTGTTCGAGGATCAGGTGGGCGTTGGTGCCGCTGGCCCCGAAGCTGGAGACGCCGGCCCGGCGGGGGCGTCCCGGCGCGTCGGCCCAGTCGCGGGCCTCGGTCAACAGTTCCACCGCGCCGGCCGACCAGTCGACGTGCGACGACGGGCGGTCCACGTGGAGCGTCTTCGGCAGCACCCCGTGCCGCATCGCCATGAGCATCTTGATGACACCGCCGACACCCGCGGCGGCCTGTGTGTGACCGATGTTCGACTTCAGCGACCCCAGCCACAGCGGGCTGCCCGCGTCCCGGTCCTGCCCGTAGGTGGCGAGCAGCGCCTGTGCCTCGATGGGGTCGCCGAGGGTCGTGCCGGTGCCGTGCGCCTCCACCACGTCGACGTCGCCGCTCCGGAGGCGGGCGTTCGCCAGTGCCGCCCGGATGACGCGCTCCTGGGCGGGCCCGTTCGGCGCGGTGAGGCCGTTGGAGGCGCCGTCCTGGTTGACGGCCGAGCCGCGGATCACGCCCCAGATCCGGCGCCCGTTGCGCTGCGCGTCGGAGAGCCGCTCCAGGACGAGCATGCCGACGCCCTCGGAGAAGCCGGTGCCGTCGGCCGCGTCGGCGAACGCCTTGCAGCGGCCGTCCGCCGACAGGCCCCGCAGCTTCGACATCTCGCGGAGGACCTGTGTCGTCGCCATGACGGTGACGCCGCCGGCCAGGGCGAGGCCGCATTCGCCCTGGCGCAGCGACTGCGACGCCTGGTGCACCGCGACGAGCGACGACGAGCACGCGGTGTCGGTCGACACGGCCGGGCCCTCCAGGCCCAGCGCGTACGACACCCGGCCGGACGCCACGCTCAGCAGGGAACCGGTCTGCCCGTAGCCCGCGATGGCCTCGGGGGTGTGGAAGTGGTTGCCGTACCCGAAGTACGCGAGGCCGGCGAAGACGCCGGTGCTGCTGCCGCGCAGGGTCTGCGGGTCGATGCCGGCCCGTTCCAGGGACTCCCACGAGGTCTCCAGGAGGAGCCGGTGCTGCGGGTCGGCGGCGAGCGCCTCGCGCGGGTTGAGCTCGAAGAACTCGGCGTCGAAGTCACCGGCGTCGTACAGGAAGCCGCCGGAGCGGGTGGAGACGGCGCCGGGCCGGTCCGGGTCCGGGTCGGCGAGGGCCTCCAGGTCCCAGTTGCGGTCCTCGGGGAAGCCGGAGACGACGTCCGCGCCCGACCGCACCAGGTCCCACAGCGCCTCGGGGGTGCTCGCGCCGCCCGGGAAGCGGCAGGCGACCCCCACCACCGCGATGGGTTCGGCGGCGGCGTCGGTCAGTTCCTTCAGGCGCTTGCGCGTCTCCAGGAGCTCGATCGATGTCCGCTTGAGGTAGTCGAGGACATCGGCGTTGTTGTCGTTGGTCATCGATTTCCCCTAGCCGAGCTCTTTGTCCAGCAGCGAGAGAAGGTCTCCCACCGAGGCCGAACTGATCCGGTCGGCGATGCCGGCCGGTGCTCCGACGCCCGCCGGCGCCCGGACGCGGTCCTGCAGTTCGCCGAGAAGAGTGGAGATGGTGGCTTGGTCGGCCTCCGCGAGCGTGCCGAACGCGTCCTCCAGCCGGGCGCCGAGCCCTTCGATCTCCCTGGCCAGGTGATCGGCCGGGGACTGCGGGGCGGCGTCCGCGTCCCGGGGGACCCTCGCGTTCAGGAACTGTGCGAGGGCCGCCGGGTTGGGGTGGTCGAAGGCGAGTGTGGCGGGCAGCTTCAGGCCGGTCACCGCGGACAGTTTGTTCCGCAGCTCCAGCGCCGTGAGCGAGTCGATCCCCAGCTTCCTGAACGTGGCGGCGGGAGCGATCCTGCCGGTGTCCGGGTGGCCGAGGACGAGCGCGGTCTGTGTCCGGACGGCGTCGAGCAGTGCCGCCTGCGCCTCGTCCGCCGGCAGCGTCCGCAGCCGTTGCGCGAGTCCGGCGTCGGTGGGCTCCCGGCCCGCCGTGCCGCCGGCTGTGCCGAACGTCCCGGTCAGCGTGCGCAGGAGCGGCGAGCCCAGGTCACCGGCGTTCGGCGCGCCCGGTGCCGGGAGGTTCAGCCGGGTGGGCACCAGCACCGGCTCGTCGACCGAGGTCGCCGCGTCGAAGAGCGCGAGCCCCTCCCGCGACGACATCGGCAGCACGCCCTGGCGGTGCAGGCGTACGAGGTCCGCGTCGACGAGGTCGGCGCTCATCTCGCTGCGCTGCTCCCAGAAGCCCCAGCACAGCGCGGTGGCGGCCAGTCCCGCGGACCGGCGCGCCTGCGCCAGTCCGTCGAGGAACGCGTTGGCCGCCGCGTAGTTGGCCTGCCCGGCCGTCCCGAGCACGCCCGCGACGGAGGAGAACAGGACGAACGCGGACAGGTCCAGGTGCCTGGTCAGCTCGTGCAGGTGCCAGGCACCCCGCACCTTCGGCGCGAGCACCGCGTCGACGCGGTCCTCGGTCAGGGCCTCGACGACACCGTCGTCCAGCACACCCGCGCAGTGGATCACCGCCGACAGCGGGTGCTCGGCCGGCACCGCCGTGATCAGCGCGGCGAGGGACGTCCGGCTCGTGACGTCGCAGGCCACGATCTCGACCTCGGCTCCCGCCCCGGTCAGTTCCTCCCGCAGCGCTGCCGCCGCCGGAGCCGCCGGTCCCCGCCTGCTGGTCAGCAGCAGCCGGCGTACGCCGTGCCGCTCCACGAGATGCCGGGCGAGCATCGCGCCGAGACCGCTGGTGCCACCGGTGATCAGGACGGTTCCGGTGCCGAGGGCGGGGAGGTCCCGTGCCCCCTCGGGGGATCCGCCACCGCCGGTGGAGGCGCCCTGGGCGCGCACCAGTTGCGGGACGCTCACGTCGCCGGCCCGGATCCTGAGCTGGAGTTCCCCGGTCCCGGCCGCGGCCCGGACGGCGGCCGGCGACTCGGGCCGGCCGTCGGTGTCCACGAGCGTGAACCGGCCCGGGTTCTCGGTCTGCGCGGTGCGCAGGAAGCCCCAGACCGCGGTGGCCGCGGGGTCCACCGGGGACGCCGGTCCGTCGTGGAACGCGCCGCGCGTCACCACGACCAGGCGCGAGGCGGCGAACCGGTCGTCGGAGAGCCAGCGCTGCGTCCACCGCAGGACCCGGTGGACGTTGCTCCGGGCGGCCTCGGGGGTGGCGCCGTCGTCGGTGTCCGCCCCGTCGGCCCCGCCGACCGCGGCGATGACGTACGGGGGTTTCTCCCCGTCGGAGGCGGCGAGTTCGTCGAGGCCGGGGAAGACACCGGCGGCCCGTCCGTCCGGCGCGGCGTACGGGTCGGAGGTGCCCAGCACCGCGTACGGGCCGGCCGCTCCGGCGGCCGCCGCCGGGAGGGGCTGCCAGTCGATCCGGAACAGCGAGTCCTGGTGGTCGAAGCTCAGCTCGGTCAGCTGCCCCACGTCCACGGGCCGCAGGCTCAGCGATTCGACACCGCCGACGGGTGCGCCGTCGCGGTCCGCGAGGGTCACGGTCAGCGCGTTCTCCCCGGCGGGTTCGAGGCGTACGCGCAGCGCGGCCGACCGGGCGGAGTTCATCCTGACGCCCGTCAGACGGTACGGCAGCCAGCCCTCGGGCCGGGAGGTGTCGACGATGCGGCCCAGGCCGACCGGGAGCAGCGCGGCGTGCAGCAGCGCCGGGTGGATCCGGAACCGGCTCCGGTCCGCGCCGTCGGACGCGGGCAGTTCCACCTCCGCGAACAGGGTGTCGTCGCGGCGCCACACCTTCCGCAGACCGCGGAGCAGGGGCCCGTGGCCGAAGCCGAGGGCGGACAGCCGGGTGTACTCGTCCTCGAAGGGCACCGCGACGGCGCCCGCGGGGGGCCACGCGGTGAGGCTTCCGTCCGCGCCGGTGCGGGCGGCGCCGGACCCGGCGACGCCGACGGCGTTGCGTGTCCACTGCGCCTCGCCCTCGCCGCGTGAGTGGACGCTGACCCCGCGCCGGCCGTCGACGACGACCCGGATCTCGCGGTCGGCGGTCCGGGACAGCACCAGCGGGCTCTCCAGGGTGAGTTCGTGGACGACGTCGCAGCCGGCCTGGTGCGCCGCCCACACCGCCAGTTCCGTCAGCGCCGTGGCCGGCACCACGACGGCGCCGTGGACGACGTGGTCGGCGAGCCAGGGGTGACGCTCCAGCGACAGGCGTCCGCCGCCCACCACCGCGGTGTGCTCCCCGGCGTCGTCGGGCACGTCGATCACGGTGTCGAGCAGCGGGTGGTCCGAGGTGCTCCCGGTGGTGGTCTCGTGGGGTGTCTCCAGCCAGAGGCGCTGCCGCTGGAAGGCGTACGTGGGCAGCTCGGCCCGCCGGCCGTCCCAGCCGGGGAACGCGTTCTCCCAGGACACCGAGGCGCCGGCCACGAATGCCTCGGCCGCCGACCGGTACAGCCGGGCGAGGCCGCCCTCGTCGCGGCGCAGCGAGCCGACCGCGAACCCGGTGGCACCGGGCGCGGCGTCGAACATCTCCTGGACGGTCATCGTGAGCAGCGGGTGCGGGCTGACCTCGACGACCGTGGCGTGGGGCTCCTGTTCGACGAGGCGCCGCACGGCCGCCTCGAAGCGGACCGGCTCGCGCAGGTTGCGGAACCAGTAGGCCGTGTCCAGTCGCGCGGGGTCGATCAGGTCGCCGGTCACCGTCGAGTAGACCGCCACGGTCGAGGGCGCGGGCGTGATCCGGCCCAGTTCCTCCTGGAGCGGGCCGTCGAACCGGTCCATCAGCGACGAGTGTCCGGGGACGCTCGACTTGACCATGCGGGCGCGGGCGCCCGCTGCCTCGCAGGCGGCGACCAGTTCCCGGACGGCCGGGGTCTCACCCGAGACGGTCGTCGAGTTCGGTCCGTTGACCGCGGCGATCCCGACCCGGCCGTCCCACCGGTCCAGCAGTTCCCGCACCCGGTCCTCGGGCAGCAGGACGGCGGCCATGCTGCCCTCTCCGGCGGCCGTGGCCAGCAGCCGGGACCGTACGGCCACGATCCTGGCGGCGTCATCGAGGGTCAGGACGCCCGCGACGCAGGCCGCGGCGATCTCCCCCTGGGAGTGGCCGATCACCGCCTCGGGGGTCACCCCCAGGGAACGCCACACCTTCGCGAGCGACACCATCACCGCGAACAGCACGGGCTGGACGACGGCCACGTCCTCCAGGTCCGCGGCCCGCGGTCCGCCGCACACGGTGTCGACCAGCGGCCAGGACACATACGGTTCGAGCGCCCGCGCGCACGCGCGCAGTTCCTCGGCGAAGACCGGAGAGGTCTCCCACAGCTCCCGTCCCATCGCGGCCCACTGGGCCCCCTGGCCCGGGAACACGAACACGGTCCTGCCCACCGGCCTCGCGACCCCGGACACCACGGCGGAGCCAGCCTCGTCGCCCGCGGCGGCGGCCAGCGCGGCGAGCAGTTCGCCGCGGTCGGCGCCGATCACCACGTGGCGGTGCTCGAACAGCGACCGTGTCGTGGCCAGTGCGTGTCCCACGGCCAGGAGCGGCAGGTCCGTGTCGGCGGCCACGTGTTCGCGCAGCCGCAGTGCCTGCTCCCGCAGTGCCTCGGCCGAGCGCGCGGACAGCACCCACGGCACCGCCCCGGTGTCACCGGCGGGCGCCTGTCCGGCGGCCGGGTCGGGGGTCCGCCCGGTGGGGTCGAGGGGCTGTTCGAGGATCAGGTGGGCGTTGGTGCCGCTGATGCCGAAGCTGGAGACGCCGGCCCGCCGGGGGCGGTCCGGTGCCGTGGTCCAACGCCTGGCCTCGGTGAGCAGTTCGACCGCTCCGGAGGACCAGTCCACGTGGCTCGACGGGCGGTCCACGTGCAGTGTCCTGGGGAGCACCCCGTGCCGCATCGCCATGATCATCTTGATGATTCCGCCGACACCCGCGGCGGCCTGCGTGTGTCCGATGTTCGACTTCAGCGACCCGAGCCACAGCGGGTCGCGGGAGTCGCGGTCCTGGCCGTAGGTGGCCAGCAGCGCTTCCGCCTCCATGGGGTCGCCGAGCTTCGTGCCGGTGCCGTGCGCCTCCACGGCGTCCACGTCGCCCGGCCGCAGTCCGGCGTCGGCCAGGGCGGCCCGGATGACCCGGCCCTGCGCCAGCGGGTTGGGCGCGGTCAGGCCGTTGGACGCGCCGTCCTGGTTGACCGCCGAGCCGCGGATGACGGCCCAGATCCGGCGTCCGTTGCGCCGCGCGTCGGAGAGCCGCTCCAGGACGAGGACGCCCGCGCCCTCGGAGAAGCCGGTGCCGTCGGCCGCGTCGGCGAACGCCTTGCACCGGCCGTCGGCCGACACGCCGCGCTGGCGGGCGAGTTCCACGAACATCCCGGGAGTCGGCAGCGCCGACACTCCGCCGGCCAGCGCCAGGGTGCACTCCCCGGAACGCAGGGACCGCACGGCCTGGTGGACGGCGACGAGGGACGACGAGCACGCGGTGTCGGTCGACACGGCCGGGCCCTCCAGGCCCAGCGTGTACGACACCCGGCCGGAGGCCACGCTGGTGTGCGTGCCCGTGAGGGAGAAGCCCTCCACCTCACCGGCCGCCCCGCCGCCCATCCGCGGGCCGTAGTCGACGCCGTAGAGCCCGGTGAACACGCCGGTCGGCGAACCGCGCAGGGCGGCCGGGTCGATGCCCGCCCGTTCCAGCGCCTCCCAGGACGTCTCCAGCATCACCCGCTGCTGGGGGTCCATCGCCAGCGCCTCGCGCGGGCTGATGCCGAAGAACGGCGCGTCGAACTCGGGGAGTCCGTGCAGGAAGCCACCGGTGCGCGTGTACGTCTTGCCGGGTGCCTCGGGGTCCGGGTCGTACAGCGCCTCCAGGTCCCAGCCGCGGTCGTCCGGGAAGCCGCTCATCGCGTCCACCCCGTCGGACACCACGCCCCACAGACCTTCGGGGGACGTCACCCCGCCGGGGAAGCGGCATCCCACGCCCACGACCGCGACGGGCTCGCGCGCGGACTCCTCCAGCTCGCGCACCCGCTCGCGCAGGTCCTGCGCGTCGCCTACGGCGCGTCGCAGATAGGACCGGAGCTTGTCGACATCCTCCACCAGGGCCTCCCCCAACAGTCGCTAAGAAGAACGGTGCCGCGGTGCCGGCTACATGTATCCGCGGTCGATCAGGGCGTACAGGTCGTCGTCACTGCGGCGTTCGGGGACTGCTTCCTCCACGGCGTCGGCGTCCGGGGCCTCGGGCTCCGGCGGCTCGACGAGGGAGAAGACGTGCCGGGCGAGCCCCTGCGGTGTGGGGTGGGTGAACGCGACCGTCGCGGGGAGCCGTACGCCGGCCGCCGCGCTGAGCCGGTTGCGCAGGCTCACGGCCATCGACGAGTCGAAGCCGAGGGACTTGAAGGTCTCGGACGACCTCACCGCGAGGTCCGCGCTCGTCGGAGCCGTTCCCTTCTCGCTCAGCAGCGCCGCCGCCTCGGCGCACACGAGGGTGAGGACCGCCGCCTCCGAGGCCGGTGCAGCTGCCCGGCCGCTCGCGTCCGGTCCGTCCGCCCGCGCGGCCGTGCCGTCCCTGGCGCCGGCGTCCGCGGGCGCCGTCAGCCAGTACCGCTCCCGCTGGAACGGGTAGGTGGGCAGGCCGGTGCGGCGCGGCCGGTCCGCGGCGAACGCCGCCGTCCAGTCGGTGGGCACGCCGCGCACGTGCAGTCCGGCCAGGGACTCCAGGAACCTGCCGGTGCTTCCGTCGCGCTTGTCGAGGGTGCTCGCCAGCACCGGTGGCGACGCCAGTGCGTCGGCGGCCTCCTCCATCGCCACCTGGAGCACGGGGTGCGGGCCGACCTCCACGAAGACACCGCCGTCGCCGGTACGCATCAGGTCCTCGACGACCTCGCCGAAGCGCACCATCGAGCGCAGGTTGTCGTACCAGTACGGGCCGTCGAGCAGGCGGGTGTCGAGGAGGCCGCCGGTGACGGTGGAGTGGAACCGCACGGCCGATTCCCGCGGCGTGATGCCCGCGGTGTCCTCAAGGAGACGTGCACGGATGCGTTCGACGTGGTGGGAGTGCGACGCGTAGTCCACCTTGATGCGCCGCACCCGGACACCGTCGGTGTCCGCCGCCGCGGCGAACGCGTCCAGGGCCTCGCCGTCTCCGGCGACCACCACCGACGCCGGTCCGTTGACGGCGGCCACGGAGATCCGCCCGGACCACCGCTCCAGCCGGTCCTCGACCCATGCGCGGGGCGCGGCGACCGCGCTCATCCCGCCGTCGAGGCCGGACAGTCCGGTCAGTGCCCTGCTGCGCAGGGCACTGATCCGCGCCGCGTCGTCGAGCGACAGCGCGCCCGACACGCACGCCGCGGCGAGTTCGCCCTGCGAGTGCCCCACCACGGCGTCGGGGACCACGCCGAACGAGCGCCACACCTGTGCCAGTGACACCATCATCGCGAACAGCGCCGGCTGGACGACGTCCACCCGCTCCAGCGACGCGGCCGAGGGCGCGCCGGTCACCACGTCCACCAGGGACCAGTCCACCCACGGCGCGAGGGCCCGCGCGCACGCGTCGACCGAGCGCGCGAAGACCTCGGAGCGGGCGTACAGCTGTCTGCCCATGCCCGGCCACTGCGAGCCCTGGCCGGGGAAGACGAAGACGACCGGGCCGGCCGGTCCGGTGGCGGTCCCGCGGACCACCCGCGCCGAGTCGCCGCCCGCCGCCAGCAGGTCGAGGCCGGCCAGCGCCTGCGCACGGCCGCCGGCGAGCACGACCGCCCGGTGCTCGAACAGGGAGCGTGTCGACACCAGTGAGTGCGCCACGTCGGCCACCGGCAGCGACGGGTGCGCGTCCAGGTGCTCCCGCAGCCGGGCCGCCTGTTCCCGCAGGGCGGGTTCCGAGCGCGCCGACAGCACCCACGGCAGCACCTCCGCGGGGGTGGTGGCGGCGTCGGTGGGGGGCGGCCCGGCCGGTGTCCCGGGGGCCTGTTCGAGGATGACGTGCGCGTTGGTGCCGCCCATGCCGAACGCCGACACCCCGGCCCGGCGCGGCCGGCCGGGTGTGTCCGGCCAGGGGCGTGGGCCGGTCGGGACCTCGAAGTCCCGGTGGAAGTCCTCGATCGCGGGGTTCGGGGAGCGGAAGTTGAGGCTCGGCACCAGGTGCGCGCGGTCCACGCACAGGGCCGCCTTCACGAAGCCGGTCAGGCCGGCGGCCGGTTCCAGGTGTCCGACGTTCGTCTTCACCGAGCCGATGACCAGGGGGCGGCTGCGGCCGGTCCTCGCGAACACCTCGCGCAGTCCGGCGATCTCGGCCGGGTCGCCGAGCCGGGTGCCGGTGCCGTGGGCCTCGACGTAGTCGACGCCGTCGAACGGGACGTCCGCGCGGTCCAGGGCGGCCAGCACGGCCGCCGCCTGCCCGCCGGGGCTGGGGTCCGGCATGCGGGTGGTGGCGCCGCCGTTGCCGACGCCCCAGCCGCGGACCACCGCGTAGACGTGGTCGCCGTCGGCGACGGCGAGGTCGAGGCGCTTCAGCAGGACGAACACCCCGCCCTCCCCGCGGGCGAACCCGCCGGCCCGTTCGTCGAAGGTGAAGCAGCGGCCGTCGGGCGACAGGGCACCCAGGTTCGCCAGGGCGCCGCCGGCCGCCGGGTCGACGATCAGGTGTACGCCGCCCGCGAGCGCCAGGTCGACGGCGCCGCTGCGGATGCGTTCGCAGGTCAGCGCCAGCGACACGAGGGAGGAGGACTGGCCGGAGTCCGCGCAGAAACTCATGCCGCGGACGTCGAACAGGTGCGAGATGCGGTTCGCGATCAGCGCGCCGCTGGAGCCGAGCGCGGCGTAGTGGTCGTCCCGGTCGCTGCCGGACAGTCTGCGCAGTGTCTCGTACCCGGAGGGCGCGGTGGCGACCACCACGTCGATGTCGCGGCCCGCGAGCGCGGCCGCCGGGACGCCGGCGTCCTCGACGGCCTCCCAGGCGAGTTCCAGGCCGAGCCGCTGCGCGGGGTCCATGGCGGCCGCCTCGGCGGGCCCCGTACCGAAGAAGGGCGCGTCGAAGGTGTCGACGGAGCCGAGGAACGACCCCCGCTCCAAGGTGTCGGCGTCCGGGTGGGACGTGTGCGTCGCGTCGGCCGCCCGCTGCTCGGGGAACGTCCCGACGGTCGATCCGCCCGCCATCAGCAGGCTCCAGAACTCGTCCGGGTTCCGTACGCCGGGGAAGCGGCACGACATCCCGATGACGGCGATGCCGGTGGCTGTACCACTCATTCGTCTTCCTTCCGGTTCCCTCGGCGTGCGGCTCGTGCGGTTCGTGCGGGCTGCGGCGCTCTCACCGCCGGCGGGTCAGTGCCCTGAGCAGTTCGTCCGGCGCGTCCATGAAGTCGTAGTGGCCGCCGTCGACGACCTGGAAGTCGACCGGGTCCGCGTACCGGCGCCATCCCTGGAGCTCGTCGAGGCTCGTGTCGGGGTCGTCCCGCCAGTGCAGTACGGCGACGGGGCAGGGCACCGCGACCGGCTCCGTACGCCGGTAGGCGCCCGCGGCGGCGTGGTCACGCAGCAGCACGGTCAGGCCCAGGTCGACCATGTCGGGCCGCGGTTCGATCCCCCGGCCGCGGATGAACGCCTCCAGTTCGGCGCGCAGTTCGGGCTCGGACAGGGTGAGCATCCGGTCGCGGGCGGCGTCGTGCGGGGCCGGCTGGCCGGACACGAACAGGCGCTCGGGGGTGGGCAGGCCGAGTGCGGCGAGCCTGAGGACGGTCTCGTAGGCGGGCAGTGCTCCGGCGCAGTGCCCGAAGAACGTGAACGGCCTGTCCAGCAGCGGCGTGAGCGCTTCGGCCAGGTCGGCGGCGAGGTTCTCGTAGGTGCCGTAGTGGGGGTGGCCGAGGCGGTTCTCCCGGCCGGGGAACTGCACCGGGCAGACCTCGGCGTCGCCGATCACGGCCGGCCAGGAGCTGAAGGCGGACGCCCCGGACCCGGAGAAGGGGAAGCAGAAGATCCGGGCCGGGTGCCCGGTGGACTGCGGCCTGACGAACCACGGTGAGGGGGCCGCGGGCGCGGTGGCGGAGCCGGAGGTCATGGCAGCTGCCGTTTCTGGGCGACGATGGGCAGGTGGGTCATCCCGGCGATGAAGTAGGACCGCAGGTGCTGCGGTTCGCCGGCCAGGTCGATCGATCCGAACCGCTGGAGCAGTTCCTCGAAGAAGACGCGCAGCGTCATCCGGGCCAGCGGCGCCCCGATGCAGAAGTGCGGTCCGAACCCGAACGCGACCTGGCGCTTGGCACCGGCGCGCGTGATGTCGAAGGTGTGCGGGTCGGGGAAGCGGGACTCGTCCCGGTTGGCCGAGCCGATCCACGCGACGACCGCCCCGCGGGCCGGCACGGTGCCTCCGCCGATCTCGACGTCGTCCACCGCGTACCGCATGAAGTTGCAGGCGGCCGAGGTCCAGCGCAGCCCTTCCTCGACGAGGTTCGGGACCAGCGTCGGGTCGGCCTGTGCCTTGGCGAACTGCTCGGGGTGCTCGATGAGTGCCTGCACGGTGCCCGAGACGGTGTGCGGGGTCGTCACGTTGGCGCCCAGGAGGATGCTGTAGCCGTCGAGGGCGATCTCCTCGTCGGTCAGCGGCGCGCCTCCCGGCCGGACGCTCATGAGGTGGTGGAGGAGGCTGTCGTCCTCGTCGCCGGTCGTCCGCCGGTCCCTGACCCAGTCCTTGACGTAGGTGACGAGTTCGTGGTGGGAGATGGCCAGGGTCGCGGCCTCGCTGCCCATCGTGAAGTGCGGGTCCGAGGGGGCCGTCACCATCGCGGTCAGCTGGACGAGTTCCTCCCAGTCCTTCGCGGGGATCCCCAGCAGCGGGCCCGTGACCATCGCCGGCAGCAGCAGTGCCTTCTCGGCCAGGTCGAACGTCCCGCCGTCGAGCGCCGGTTCGAGGAAGCGCCGGATCGTCCCGCGGATGCTGTCCTCCCAGGACTTCACGGCCCGTGCGGTGAGCTTGGAGCCGAGGGGCCGGCGGACCTCGGTGTGCCGCGGCGGGTCGGTGGACGTCATCAGCACACCGGCCGCGACGTCGTCCGTGCCGAGGTGGGTGGGGACCGTGCCGCGTTCCGAGGTGAACTCGCGGTGGTCGCCCAGGACGCGGCAGACGTCGTCGTAGCGGGTCACCGACCAGAACTCCCGGCCGTCGGGCAGGACCTGGTGGTGCAGGGGTGCCTTCGCCCGCATCACGTCCCAGACCGGGTGCGGATCGCCCGACGTGTAGAGGTCCAGGTCGAACAGGTCGACGCTGTCGAGGTCGATGTCGCGCCCGGCACCCGGCGTCAACCTCACGCCGCCGCCCTCCCCTGCTCTATCAGCTCGGCGACCCGGGCCGGGGTCTGCGCCAGGTAGAAGTCGCGCACGGACAGCTGGACGCCGTAGTCCTGCGCCACCCGGTCGATGATCTTTATGCCGGTGAGCGAATTGCCGCCGAGCGCGAAGAAGTCGTCGTCCGGGCCGACGTCGGAACGGTTGAGGTATTCCCCCCACAGAGCCGCCATCTCCCGGGCCGGCGTCCCGTCCTGTCCGCCTTCGGGGTTTCGGCGGTCCTGCAGGTCGTTCTGGTCCTGCTGCTCGTTCTGGTCCTGCTGGTCCTGCCGGTGAACAACTTGCGGTGAGGATTCCATTGCCATTCTTTCCTTCCTCCGCCGACCGGGAGTATCCGCTCGCGTCCATTTCGGCCCCGTCTTCGGACCGCCACCGCCACTGCGGCCACCAGGGCCCTTTGCACTGTCCCGCCGGCGAGACACATTTCTTGAACGGCCGCGTCGAGTGTCGCGTGAATTCGGGTCCGTTCACACCGTTCCCGCGGTGCGCGGTATGCGGCGGCCGACGGGGTTGAGAGTGGACCGGCGGGCCCGCATGCTGACGCCTTGCGGACCATCTGCTCCCGCGGGACCGTCCCGCCGGCGGGACACGAGAAGTGCGAGCGGGACACGGGAAGTGCGGGAAAGCGAAAGTACTTCGACGCCTGTGGAGCCGCACTCGAGAAAAGGTGGAGAAGCAGTGGAATCAAAGGGCGATGACGTGGCGAATTCCGAAATGGACGCGGACGTGGTGATCGCGGGCGCCGGGCCGACCGGCCTGATGCTCGCCTGCGAACTGCGGCTCGCGGGCGTCGACGTGCTGGTGGTCGAGCGGCTCGCGGACCGTACGGGCGAGTCACGGGCCGGCGGGATGCACTCCCGCACCCTGGAGGTGCTGGACCAGCGCGGAGTCCTCGACCGCTTCCTCGCGGCCGGCGAACTGCAGCCGGTGGGCCACTTCTCCGGCCTCTACCTGGACTTCGACGAGTCCGAGTCCCGGCACCCGTACCCGCTGATGATCCTGCAGTCCGTCATCGAGCAGCTCCTCGAGGAGTGGGCGGCCGAGCTCGGCGTGCGGGTGCGCAGGTCGTGCGGGGTGAGCGGGGTCCGCCAGGACGCGTCGGGTGTGACGGTCGAGCTGGACACGGTGCCGACGGCACAGGCGGCGCCCGCGGCACTGCGCGCCCGCTACCTCGTGGGCTGCGACGGCGGGCGCAGCACGGTCCGCAAACTGGCGGGCATCGACTTCCCCGGCACGCCGGCCACGATGACCGCGCTCATCGGCGACGTCGAACTTCCGGACCTGCCCGAGGAGTACGTCTGGGTGCGGCGCTGCGCGACCGGCGACTACTCGGCGATCGCCTTCGAGCCGGGCTGGTACCGGGTGATCACGTCCGAGTACGACCGGGTCGTGGACCGGGACGAACCCCCGACGTTCGAGCAGCTCCGCCAGTCGCTGGTCAGGCTGGCCGGCACGGACTTCGGCATGCACAGCCCGCGGTGGGTCTCCCGGTTCAACGACGCCGCACGGCAGGCCGCCCGGTACCGGCAGGGCCGGGTGCTGCTCGCGGGCGACGCGGCGCACATCCACTTCCCGGCCGGCGGGCAGGGACTGAACATGGGCGTGCAGGACGCCGTCAACCTCGGCTGGAAGCTCGCCGCGGTGGTACGCGGCCGGGCGCCGGAGAGCCTGCTGGACAGCTACCACTCCGAGCGGCATCCCGTCGCGGAGCGCGTGCTGCACAACACGCGGGCGCAGTCGGCGCTGGCCCGTCCCGGCCCCCAGACGGACGCGCTGCGTGAGGTGTTCGGTTCGCTCATGGTGCTCGACGACGTCAACCGGCAGCTGCGCGTCATGCTCACCGCGCTGGACGTGCGGTACGCGGTCGACGGCGACCATCCGCTGACCGGGCGCCGGGTCCCCGACGCCGGCCTCAAGACGGCCGACGGCGCCACCCGTGTCTTCGAGCTGCTGCACGCCGGCCGGCCCGTGCTGTTCGACCTGGGCGGCAGCGCGGCACTCACGGCGATCGCCGGGCGCTGGGCCGATCGCGTCGACCTCGTCGAGGCGCGCAGCGAGGACGACCACTGGCCGGTCCCGGTCGTCGGTGAGGTGCCCGCCCCGGCGGCGCTCCTCGTCCGTCCCGACGGCCATGTCGCCTGGGTGGCCGCGGCGGGCGCGAGGCTCGACACCTCCGCGCTGCGGGCGGCCCTCACCACGTGGTTCGGCCCGCCCGTACGGCGGTGACCCCGCGCGGCACGGGCTCGCGCGACGGCGGGCCGGGGGGGCCCCCCCGGGCCCCCCCGCCCCCCCCCGTCGGGGGGGGGGGCCCCCCCCCCGCCCCGGGGGGCCGGGGGGCCCCGGCGGGGGGGGGGGGGGGGCCCCCCCACGCCCCGCCCG
>NZ_JBIAQL010000023.1:0-57030 GCF_042889045.1 Streptomyces sp. NPDC002701 | reverse complement strand
GCGGGGGGGGGGCCCCCCGCGGGGGGGGGCGGCCCCGGGGGGGGGGCGGGCCCCCCGGCGGGGGGGGGGCGCCCCGGCGGGGGGGGGGCGCCCCCCGCCGGGGCCCCGCCGGCCGCCGTCGTCGTGGGGGTCGCCCCTCCCGGCGACGACGTGTGCACGGCCGCCGCGGCGGCGGGGGGGCAGTGACGCGCGAAGCGCCGTCCGGCCGGACGCGCCGGACCGTCCCGGGCGGGGCCGACCGGTGGGCGTGACTCCGGGGCGGCGCACACCGCGTGGCGGCCGGTGTCGTGCCGGGTGGCGGTGAGCCGCACGGCCGCTCACCGCGGGCGCGCGCGGAGCCGCCCCGGCGGCGGGTGCGTCGCCGGGGCGGCTGCGGGAGGTACTTCGTGCGGGGTTGGGCGGCTCACGCCCGCTTCTTGAAGGTGGACACCGCCCACACGTAGCCGAGGACGGCGAAGCCGACGCACCAGGCGAGGGCCGCGAGCGCGTCACCGCCGGACGGGTTGCCCGCCAGCAGGCCGCGCAGGGTCTCGATGATCGGGGTGAAGGGCTGGTACTGCGCGAACTGCCGCACGCCGGCTCCCATCGTGTCGGCGGGGACGAACGCGCTGCTCAGGAACGGCAGCATGATCAGCGGTACGGTGGCCATGCCCGCCGACTCCACGCTCTTCGCGGCCAGTCCCAGGGCGACGGTGAGCCAGCCGGCCGCGAAGCTGAGCAGCACGACGAGGCCGATCGCGCCGAGCCAGTGGAGGGCGCTCGCCCCCGGGCTGAACCCCATCGCGAAGGCCACCGCGACGATGGCCGCGCAGGCCACCACACAGCGCACGGTGGTGACGACGACGTGCCCGGTGAGCACGGAACCGCGCGAGACGTCCATGACCTTGAAGCGGTTGATGATGCCCTTGGTCATGTCGTCGTTGACGGCCGTCGCGGTGGCTCCCAGCCCGTAGCTGACGGCCATCACGAGCAGACCCGGTGTCGCGTAGTCGATGTAGTCGTCACCGACGCTGAACGCGCCGCCGAACACCTTGACGAACATGAGCATGATGACGATCGGGAACAGGATCGCGTTGAACACCGTGACCGGGTTCCGCAGGGTGTGCTTCAGGTTGCGGCGCAGCATGATCGCCGAGTCCGCCACCGGCGTGGAGAGCGTGCTCATCGTGCGATCGCCTCCTTGCTCGTGTGCACGGCGGTCGGGTCGTCGGCGCTCGTGCCGTCGGCGGCCGTCCGGTCGGTCAGGGCGAGGAAGACGTCGTCGAGGTCCGGCCGGTGCACCGAGAACTCCTGGGCGTCGACCGAGTGGGCGTCGAGCCGGTCCAGCAGGGACCGCAGCGACCTCGTCTCGCCGTCGCTCGGCACCCGCAGGGTCAGCTCGTCGTCGTCCCGGGTGGACCCGGTCAGGATCCGCGCCGCCGCGTCGAGTTCGTGGAGGTCGGCGAACCGGAACCGTACGTGGGTGCCGGGGATCTGGCGCTTGAGTTCCTCGGGGGTGCCCTGGGCGGCGAGGCGGCCCTGGTCGAGCACCGCGATCCGGTCGGCGAGCTGGTCGGCCTCCTCCAGGTACTGGGTGGTGAGGAAGATGGTGGTGCCCTCGGCCACCAGCTCGCGGACGATCCCCCACATGGTGCGCCGGCTGCGCGGGTCGAGACCCGTCGTCGGCTCGTCGAGGAAGATGATCTGCGGGTTGCCGACCAGCGTCATCGCGAGGTCCACCTTGCGGCGCATACCGCCGGAGTAGGTGCCCGCCAGTTTGTCCGCCGAGTCCACCAGGTCGAACCGTTCCAGCAGCCGTGTCACCACCTGGCCGCCGTCGCGCACGCGCTTCAGGTCCGCCATCAGCTGGAGGTTCTCCCGGCCCGACAGCAGCTCGTCGACCGCGGCGAACTGGCCGGTCACGCCGATGGCGGCGCGCACCTGCCGGGTCGCGGTCGCCACGTCGTGCCCGGCGACGCGCACGGTGCCGGCGTCGGCCTTCAGCAGCGTCGTCAGGACGTTGACCGTCGTCGTCTTGCCCGCCCCGTTCGGGCCGAGCAGGGAGAAGACCGAGCCTGCGGCGACATCGAAGTCGATGCCGTCGAGCACGACCTTGTCGCCATATGCCTTGCGCAGCCCTGAAACTGCGATCGCTGAACTTCTCATGCTTCCACGGTCCTCTCCGGCCCTGTCACGCACCTGTCACATCCCTGACGGGGCGCTCGACCCGTCGGCGCCCGCGGTCAGCGACCGCGGGCGGATTCCGCCTCGATCACGTCCAGTACCTCCCGGCCGAGATCGACCAGGTACATGTGGTCGCCCGGGAACTCCGCCCAGGTGAACTCCGCCGTGGTCGCGGCCCGCCACTGCTGGGCCTCCTCCGCGGTGACCAGTCCGTCGGAGGCGCCCCGCAGCGAGCAGATCGGCACCGGCACCGGTTCGTCGGTGCTCGGGACGTAGCTCTCGTGCATCTCGCAGTCGGCCTGCAGCACGGGGAGGATCAGTTCACGCATCTCCGGGTGGTCCAGGGCCTCGTGCCGGAATCCGGCGAACTCCTCGACCCTGGCGAGGAACTCCTCGTCCGGGAGTCCGGCGGCCCGCCGCTCGCGCTGTGTCCACGGCCCCGGCGAGCCGCTGACGACCAGCCGTTCGACGTGCACGCCGCGCGCGGTGAGCAGGGGCACCAGCTCGTACGCGAGCACCGCGCCCAGGCTGTGCCCGAACAGCACGGTGCGCGTTCCCTCGCCGAGGTCCGCGACGATGTCGTCGACCGAGTCCTTGGCCGCCTCGACGACGTTGCGGTACGGCTCCTCCAGGATCCGCCGCTCCTTGCCGGGCAGTTCGACCGAGGTCACCCGCCACCGGCCGGCGGACAGTTCCCGCCACGGGTGGAAGAACGAAGGCCCCGCTCCCGCGAACGGCACACACAGCAACGCGGTCCGGTCCCGGTCTTCCGCGGACCTGCCGGTTTCCTTCACGCCGGCCACCCCCTCATCCATTTCGCTCGTCTGTCGAACCGGTTGCGGGAAAGAAGCGGAGGTCGGGGCCTCACGCCAGCCTTCCCTTGATGACCTCGAACATCTCGGCCACGGGTGCCGGCATGTGCATCTCGTGGTGCGTGGCGCGCACCTCGTGCACCTCCAGGGAACCCTCGACGTGCGGCCGCCACAGGCCGGCGTACGACGTGTCCCCGAGTGCCGCGTGGAAATACAGCACATCGCCGCGGTAGACCGGCGATTCGTAACGCATCATCAGGGACGTGTTGTTGGCCAGCACCTTCGACATGGTGTCCAGGAAGCCCTGCCGGTTTCCGGTGCGGATGTACTGGCTGAAGTCGTCCTCGAGTTCCGCCCGGAAGTCCGAGGAGTCCTTGCCGGCATGGACCTGCGCGAACCCGTGGCCGCCCGGCTGGGCGTCCAGGATCGCCAGGAGGGCGACCTCGTGGCCGAGCCCCTGGAGCGCCGCCCCGACGGCCTGCACGACGGAGCCGCCGTAGGACCAGCCGATCAGGTTGAAGGGGCCTTCCGGCTGGATCTTCAGTATCTGGGCGACGTAGTCGTCGATCATCTCCTCCACGGAGGCCGCCAGCGGTTCCACGCCGTCGGAGCCGCGGGACTGCAGGGCGTAGGCGGGCCGGTCCTGCAGGTGCAGCACGAAGCTGTAGTACGCCCAGCCCAGTCCGCCCCCGCCGTGGAAGAACCACACCGGCGGCTCGCCCGTACCGGGATCGCTGTTGAGGGGCAGGACGACCGCGAACGAGTCGGCGTCGTCGTCGGGGATGCCGCCGGCCAGCATCAGCGCGGCCAGCTCGGCCACCGTGGGGTAGCGGATGATCGTCCTGATGGGGATGTCGATGTCGAACTGGTTGCGGATGCGGACGCTGAGCCGGGTGGCCAGGAGCGAGTGCCCGCCGAGCGCGAAGAAGCCGTCGTCGACGCCCACGCCGTCCACGCCGAGCAGTTCGGCGAACAGGGCGCACAGCTTCTCCTCGTAGGCGTTGCGCGGCTCCCGGCCGGCGGTGACGGTGTTCGTCTCCTCCGACGGCAGTGCTCGCCGGTCGAGCTTCCCGTTCGAGGTCAGGGGTATCTCCGGCAGCGCGATCACCGCGGACGGCACCATGTAGTCCGGCAGACGCCCCCGCAGGTACTCCGACAGCCCGGCGGGACCGCCGTCGGCCGCCGCGGCACCGGGCGCGGGCACCACGTAGCCCACGAGGCGCTTGTCGCCCTCCTGGTTCTCCCGGACCACGACCACGGCCTCCGCGACCTCCGGATGCCCGGCCAGCGCATGCTCGATCTCGCCCAGCTCGATCCGGAATCCCCGGATCTTCACCTGGGAGTCGGACCGCCCCACGTACTCCAGTTCACCGCTCCTGCCCCAGCGGACCAGGTCGCCGCTGCGGTACATCCGTTCGCCCGGCTCGCCGAAGGGACACGCGACGAACCGTCCCGCGGTCAGGTCCGGCCGGCCGTGGTATCCGCGGGCCAGGCCGTAGCCGGCCACGTACAGCTCCCCGGTCACCCCGGCGGGCGTCGGCCTGAGGCCGGTGTCCAGGACGTAGGCGCGCAGGCCCGGGACGGCCCGGCCGATCACGCCCGGCCCGTGGCGGGCGACGGAGTGCTCGTCCAGGTCGATGCGGGTGACGTGCACGGTGGTCTCGGTGATGCCGTACATGTTCACCAGCACCGGCGCGTCGGGGGCGTGGCGGTCGTACCAGTCCGCGAGGCGGTTCAGGTCGAGGGCCTCGCCGCCGAACACCACGTACCGCAGGGCCAGTTCCTGTCCCGGCGCCTGGGCGTCGGCCTGGACGAGCTGGTAGAAGGCGGAGGGGGTCTGGTTGAGGACGGTGACCCGCTCGCGGGCGAGGAGCCGCAGGAAGTCGGCCGGGGAGCGGGAGACGTCGAAGGGGACGACGACCAGGCGGCCGCCGTACAGCAGCGGTCCCCACAGTTCCCACACCGAGAAGTCGAAGGCGTAGGAGTGGAAGAGGGTCCACACGTCGTCCGGGCCGAAGGCGAAGCCGTCCTGGGTGGCGCTGAAGAGCCCGACCACGTTGCGGTGCGGGACGAGTACGCCCTTGGGGCGGCCGGTCGAGCCGGAGGTGTAGATCACGTAGGCCGGGTGCCCGGGGCGCAGGGCGGTGTGGCGTTCGGCGTCGGTCAGGTCGGTGGCCCGCTCGCCGGCGTAGGTCCCGGCCTCGTCGAGGCGGACCAGGGGGAGGTCCGGCGGCAGGTCCCGGGCGGCGTCGGTGGTGCCGGTGGTGACCAGCAGGACCGGCCGGGCGTCCTGGACCATGTAGGCGATGCGGTCGGCCGGGGAGTCGGGGTCGATGGGCAGGTAGGCGCCGCCCGCCTTGAGCACCGCGAGCAGCGCGACGACGAGGTCGGCCGAGCGCGGCAGGCAGACCCCGACCAGGGACTCGGGGCGCACGCCCTGGGCGACGAGGTGCCGTGCGAGCCGGTTGGCCCGCTCGTTCACCTCGCCGTACGTGTGGGTGGCGCCGTCGCAGACCAGCGCGACCGCGTCGGCGCGCTGGGCCGCCTGCCGTTCGAACAGCTCGACCAGGGTGGCCTCGGGGATGTCGTTGCGGGCGTCGTTGACCTCCCGCAGCAGATGGTCCCGTTCCGCCGCGCTCAGCACGTCGACGTCCCCGACGCGCAGGGCGGGTTCGGCGGCCAGCTGCTCCAGCACGCGGCCGAGCCGGGCCACGATCGCCTCGGCCGAGTCGCGGTCGAACAGATCGGTCGCGTACTGGAGGTCGCCGCGCAGCGCCCCCGAGTCGTCCACGGCCATGAAGAAGGTCAGGTCGACCATGGCGGTCGACGGGATGGCCTGCTCGAACCGCATCTGCAGCCCGGGGAGTTCCAGGTCCGGCTTCTCGTAGCTCTGCCAGGAGAAGATCACCTGGAACAGCGGCTGGTACGCGGCGGAGCGGTCGGGGTTGATGGACTCGACCACCACGTCGAACGGCACGTCCTGGTGCTCGTAGGCGGCGAGGGACTTGTCCCGCACCTGGGCGAGCAGGTCGACGAACGACGGGTTGCCGGAGAGGTCCGCGCGCAGCACCTGGGTGTTGACGAAGCAGCCGATCAGGTCGGCCAGTGCCTCGTCGGTCCGCCCCGCGATCGGCGAGCCGATCGTCACGTCGTCCCCGCCACCGAGCTTGCGCAGCAGTACCGCCAGTGCGGCCTGCACGACCATCGACAGGGACATTCCGCGCTCGTGCGCCAGTTCCTGCAGCCCGGCCGCCACCTCCGGCCGCACCGCGATGCCGACGCGGTCGCCGCGCGAGCTCGCCTCGGCGGGGCGCGGGCGGTCCAGCGGCAGGTTCAGCGGCTGCGGCACCCCCGCCAGTTCCCGGCGCCAGTACTCGATCTGCGCGGCGGCGAGACTGCCGGGGTCGGCCACGTCGCCGAGCACCTCGCGCTGCCACATCGCGTAGTCCTTGTACTCCACGGGCAGCGGCTCCCACACCGGCGCCCGTCCGCCGCGGCGGGCGGTGTAGGCGTCGATCAGGTCCCGCATCAGCGGGGCGCTGGAGGCGCCGTCCGAGGCGATGTGGTGGATGACCAGGACCAGCACGTGTTCCTGCGCGGAGCAGCGCAGCAAGGTCGCCCGGAAGGGGAGTTCGGCCGTCAGGTCGAACCGGTGCGCGACGGCCTCGTCGATGGCGTCCGTCAGCTGCTCGGGCGTCACCTCGGTCACGGGCAGCTGCGGCGCCGCCTCGGCCACCGGCAGGATCCGCGAGTAGGGCTCGCCGTCGTCGTCCGTCGCGTACGTGGTGCGCAGGGTCGCGTGCCGGTCGACGACGTCGCGGATCGCCGCGCCGAGGGCGGCCTGGTCGAGGGAGCCGGTCAGCCGGAACGCCGCCGAGATGTTGTAGGTCGCCGCCCCCTGCTCCAGTTGGTGCAGAAGCCACATACGGCGCTGTGCGAAGGACAGCGGGATCATTGCTTCACTCCTTTACGGTCGTCCTGCGCGAACTGGCGCAAACTGGGGCGACGGGGGGCGGCCGACTCCTCCGACCAGGCGGCCAGCGCGGCGACCGTCGGGAGGTCGAAGATCTTGCGGATGGGTATCTCTATCCCCAGCTCGGCGCGGGCTCGGGCGATGAGCCGGGTGGCGAGCAGGGAGTGCCCGCCGAGTTCGAAGAAGCCGTCGTCGATGCCGGCCCGCTCCACGCCGAGCACCTCGGCGAACAGCTCGGCCAGGGCCTCCTCGCGGGGGGTGCGGGGCGCCCGGTAGGCGGCGCCGGTGTACTCGGGCTCGGGCAGCGCGGCCCGGTCCAGCTTGCCGTTGGGCATCAGCGGCAGCCGGTCCAGGAGCACGACCGCGGACGGCACCATGAACTCGGGCACCCTCTCGGCGACGAACCGCCGCAGTTCGGCGGGGCCGGTCCCGCCCGACGGCACGACGTACGCGACGAGTTGCCGGCCGATGCCGGTGCCCCGGGCGATGACGGCGGCCTGGGCGGCGTCGGGGTGCGCGACGAGCGCGGCCTCGACCTCGCCCGGCTCGACGCGGAAGCCGCGCACCTTGACCTGCGCGTCCCCGCGTCCCGCGTACTCCAGGCTGCCCTCGCCGTTCCAGCGGGCCAGGTCGCCGGTGCGGTACATACGCGAGCCGGGCGGGCCGAACGGGTCGGCGACGAACCGCTCGGCGGTCGGTGCGGGGCGGCCGTGGTAGCCGCGGCCGACGGTCCCTCCGACGTACAGCTCACCGACCGCGCCCGGTGGCACCGGGGTCAGGCCGGGGCCGAGGACATAGGTCCGCATGTTGCCGAGCGGGGTGCCGACGGGCGTGTGGCCCGCCGGGTCGCGCGGGTCGCCGACGACGGTGTGGGTGGTGGCGTAGAACGACTCGCTCTGCCCGTAGGCGTTGACGACCCGTACGCCCGGGAAGGCGCCGCGCACCTTCTCGACCAGGGAGGAGGGGAGTGCCTCGCCGGCGAAGACGACCGTCTCGACGGCGGTGCGGTCGGAGATCTGGTCGACGAGTTCGGCGAAGGCGGACGGCACGGTGGAGATGACGCCGCCGCGCCAGCCGTCGCGCTCGCCGAGGACCATGACGTCCCGGACCAGTTCGACGACGCCGCCGGTGGCGAGGGTCGTGAAGATCTCGAACGCGGAGACGTCGAAGTTGACCGACGCGCCCGCGAGGAGCCGCTTGCCGGGCTCCATGCCCACGTGGGAGGCGAGCCGCAGTACGCCGTTGACCACGCAGTCGTGGGTGATGGCGACGCCCTTGGGCTTGCCCGTCGAGCCGGAGGTGTACATCACGTACGCCAACTGCCGGGAGTGGACGCGCGGTGCGGGGGCGGCGGTGTCCTCGGGCAGGTCGAGTGTGTCGAGGAGAACGTCCGTGGCCTCGTGCGGCGGCAGCACCGCGACCGTCGCGGAGTCCGTCAGGACGAGGCACGGCCGTGCCTCCTCGAAGATGGCCGCGAGGCGCCGGCCGGGGTACTTGGGGTCGACCGGCAGGTAGGCGCCGCCCGACTTCAGGACCGCGAGCAGGGCGACGACCAGGTCCGCCGACCGCGGCAGCGACACCGCGACCACCGACTCGGGACCCACGCCACGGCGGAGCAGTTCGCCCGCGAGGCGGTCGGCCCGGTCGTTCACCTCGCGGTACGTGACGGACTCGTCCCCGGTGACCACGGCGACCTCGTCCGGGGTGCGCGCCGCCTGTGCCTCGACGAGCGTGCCGACCGTGACGTCCGGCGTCGGGACGGCCGTGTCGTTGAACTCGACGAGCAGCCGGTGGCGTTCGGCCGGTTCCAGGGTGTCGAGCCGTGCGGCCCGCAGCCCGGGGCCGGCCGCGAGCTGTCGCAGGATGCGGACGAGCCGGGCGGCGTACTCCTCGACCGTGGGCCGGCCGAAGACACCCCGCGCGTACTGCAGGGAGAGCCGCAGGTGCGGTTCGACCAGCGCCATCAGGGCCAGCGGGTAGTTGGTGCCCGTGGACAGGCCGAGGCCGGTGAAGGTCATCCCGTCCGCGGCCTCGGCGGCGGCGCCGAGGCCCTCCTGGTCGACCGGGTACGACTCGAAGACGACCAGGGTGTCGAAGAGGGACGGCAGACCGGCGGCCTGCTGGATCCGGGTGAGCCCGTGGTGGTGGTGTTCCAGGAGGCCGGCCTGCCGGTCCTGCAGCCGGGTCAGGATCTCGGCGAGGGTGTCGCCCGGCGCGTACTCGACGCGTACGGGAAGGGTGTTGATGAACATGCCGACCATCGACTCGACGTCCGTCACCGCGGGCGGGCGCCCGGAGACGGTGGCGCCGAACACGACGTCCTGGCGGCCGGTGAGCTGGCCGAGCAGCAGTGCCCAGGCGCCCTGCACCAGGTTGTTGAGCGTGACGCCCACCTCGGCGGCGGTCCGCCCCAGCGCCTGCGCCACGTCGGGCGGCAGCGCCACGTCCACCTCGTCGAGCCCCTCGTCGCCGGGGTCCGCGCCCGGGGCGAGCAGGGTGGGCTCCTCCAGCCCTTCGAGTTCGGCCGCCCACGCGCGGGCCGTCGCCTCCTCGTCCTGCCGGGCCCGCCAGGCCAGGAAGTCGCTGTAGCTGCGCGTGGCGGGCAGGCCCGCCGGGTCGCCGTGGGAGGCGTAGAGCAGCAGCAGGTCCCGCACCAGGAAGGGCGTGGACCAGCCGTCGAACAGGACGTGGTGGGCGGTCAGCACCAGTTCGGCCCGGCCGGGCTCCAGGACGACGAGTGCCAGCCGGATCAGCGGTGGGGTGCCCGGGTCGAAGGGGGTGGCCCGGTCCTGGGTGAGGAACCGTTCGAACGTCGCGGCCCGCTCCGCCCCGCCGGCCGCGGTCAGGTCGAGGTGCTGCCAGGGCAGGGTGACGGTCTGCGGCACCACCTGCACCATGTCGCCGTCCGCCCGGTCGGTGAACGCCGCGCGGAGGTTGGCGTAGCGCCCCAGCAGTGCCTGTCCGGCCCGGCGCATCCGCTCCGGGTCGACGTCACCGGAGAGGTGGAACACCATCTGCATGCGGTAGGCGTCGAAGGCCGTCCCGGACAGCATGGTGTGGAACAGCATCCCGGACTGGGCGGGTGTCACCGGCCACACCTCGGCCAGCGTGCCGAACCGGGTCTCCCAGGTGTCGATCTCCGCCTGGCCGACCTCGACCAGGGGTGCGTCGGACGGGGTGAGTCCGCCGGCCCCGGGGGCGGCGGCGTGCCGGGCCAGGCCGGTGAGCGCCCGGACCCACAGATCGGCCAGTTCGCTCACCTCGTCGCGGGAGAGCACCCCGGCCGGGAACCCGAAGTAGGCGGTCAGTTCGTCACCGCCGTCCCCCGCGGTGGCCACCGCGTTGATCTCCAGTGCCGAGAGCACCGGCATGTCCTCGTCCGGTGCGGCGATCAGGTCCCGGTGCGTGGTGTCCGGTGTCCAGCCCAGTCCGCGCAGCTCTTCGGGGATGTCGGCGGCCGAGGACCTGCCGAGGTAGTTGAACCCGATCTGGGGTTCCCGCAGGCCGGCGAGGGCCGCTGCGGTGTCGGGGTTGAGGTGGCGGAGCATGCCGTAGCCGATGCCGCTGCCGGGCACCGCCCGCAGTTGCTCCTTGACGGCCTTGACCGCCCGTCCGGCGGCCGGGCCGCCGGCGAGGGCGTCCGCGATGTCGATGCCGGTCAGGTCGAGGCGGACCGGGAACATCGCTGTGAACCAGCCGACCGTGCCGGACAGGTCCGCGCCGGGCACCACGTCCTCCTCCCGGCCGTGTCCTTCCCGCCGGACCAGCGCCGAGGAGCCGGACACGCCCCGCGTGCGACGCCACTGCGCCAGGGCCAGCGCCAGCGCGGCCAGCAGCCCGTCGTCCGCGCCGCCGCGGAACAGTGCCGGCACGGTGTCCAGCAGGGTCCGCGTGACGTCTGCCGGTACCTGGACGCGCACCGTCTCCACGGTGCCGGCGACATCACGCGACCGGTCCAGTTCCCGGGCGCCGAGGACGGGCTCGTCCCCGGACAGGATCTGCTGCCACACGGGCAGTTCCGCCACCCGCTCCGGGGTCGCCGCCCCGTCGGCCAGGGCGTGCGTCCAGCGGCGCAACGAGGTGCCCGCGCCCGCCGGTCCCGGGGTGCGGCCGTCCCTGACCCGCTGCCAGGCGGACGCGAGGTCCGGCAGCAGGATCCGCCAGGACACCCCGTCGACGACCAGGTGGTGCAGCACGATCAGCAGCCGGTCCGCCTCCGTGCCGGAGGTGAACCGCACGAACTGCGCCATGACGCCCGCGTCCGGGTCCAGCCGGTCCGCGGCGGCGTCGAGCTGGGCCTGCACCCCGTCGCGGTCGTAGGGGACTTCCCGTATCAGCGCACCGGCGTCCACCTCGCCGGCCGGTGCCGTCCGCAGGCCCGGCCCGTTCCGGTCGAGCCGGGAACGCAGTACGTCGTGCCGGTCCAGCACGGCCTGGAGCGTGGCGGCGAGCCCCGCACGGTCGATGTCCTCGGGCAGGGTCAGCAGCGCCGACATGCAGAACCGGCCGATGCCACCGCCCAGCGCGAGAACGTGCGCCGCCGTCGGCGGCAGCGGGGCCCGGCCCACGCCGCCGCCCGGCAGCTCGGCCAGGGTCACCCGCGCTTCTTCCGCCCGGCCGTCGACCAGTTCCGCGAGCCGGGCGACCGTGCGGTGCTCGAAGACCTCCCGCGTGCTGACGACCACGCCGCGCGTCTTGGCCCGCGCGACGACCTGGATGGACCGGATGCTGTCCCCGCCGCTGGTGAAGAAGTCGTCGTCGACGCTGATCCGCTCGGCGCCGAGCACATCGGCGTACACCTCGGCCAGTACCCGCTCCGTCTCGCCGCGCGGCGCCCGGTACTCGGCGCTCGTGAACTCCGGCTCGGGCAGCGCGGCCCGGTCGAGCTTCCCGCTCGCGGTCAGCGGCAGCCGGTCCAGCACCACGATCAGGGCGGGCACCATGTAGTCCGGCAGCCGCCCGGCCACGAACCGCCGCAGCTCCGCCACCGGGACACCGGCGGGCGGGCCGCCGCCGTCCCCGGTGCCCGCCGGCACCACGTAGCCGACGAGCCGTGCGCTGCCGGTGTGGTCCTCGCGCACCGTGACCACGGCGCCGCCGACCGCGGGGTGCCCGGCGAGGGCCGTCTCGATCTCGGTCGGCTCGACGCGGATGCCGTTGACCTTGACCTGGGTGTCGGCCCGTCCCGCGTACCGCAGCCGGCCTTCACCGTCCCAGCGGGCCAGGTCGCCGGTGCGGTACATACGGGCGCCGGCGGGGCCGAAGGGGCAGGCCACGAACCGCTCCGCGGTCGCCGCGCCGCTGCGGTGGTAGCCGCGGGCGAGCAGGCCGCCGACGTACAGTTCGCCGGTCACGCCGGGCGGGACCGGCTGGAGGTCCGGCCCCAGGACGTAGCCGCGCATGTGGGCGAGGGGCTGTCCGATCGGTACCGCACCGGTCTCGGTCCACTCGTGCGGCAGCGTGTAGGTGGACGCGTAGAAGCTCTCGGTCTGCCCGTAGGCATTGACGACACGGACGCCGGGCAGGGCACCGCGGATCCTGCGGACCAGGTCCGCCGTGAGCGCCTCACCGGCGAGGACGACGGTCTCCACGTCGAGTGCGAGGCCGCCGGGGCCGACCTGGTCGAGAAGGGCGGAGAACACCGTGGGCACGGCGCTGACGGTGGTGCCCGACCAGGCGCCGCGTTCGGCGAGTTCGAGGACGTCACGGACGATCTCGACGCTCGCCCCGGTGGTGAGCGCGGTGAACATCTCGAACACGGAGACGTCGAAGTTCACCGAGGTCGCGGCGAGCATCCGGGACCCCTCCCCGACCTGCACGGTGCGGCTCAGGTCCCGTACACCGTCGACCACGGCGGCATGGGTGACGGCGACGCCCTTGGGGGTGCCGGTCGACCCCGAGGTGAACATGACGTAGGCGAGGTCGTCCGGCCCGGCCCCGGTGTCCGGGGTCCCGGCGGCGGGGCCGTCGGGTGCGGGGCCGTCGAGCTGCAGGTCGTCGAGGTGGAGTACCGGCGGGCGGCACCCGGCCACCGTCCGTGCCGTGTCGTGCCGGGTCAGGACGAGTGCGGGCCCGGCCGCGTCCAGCAGGAGGCCGACCCGGGCGGCCGGGTACCGGGGGTCGACCGGCAGGTAGGCGCCGCCGGCCCTGAGCACGGCGAGCAGCGCGACCACCAGGTCCGCGGACCGCGGCAGTGCCACGGCGACCAGGACGTCCGGTCCGACCCCGTGCTCGCGCAGTACCGCGGCCAGCCGGCCGGCGCGGGCGTCCAGTTCCCGGTACGAGAGCGTGGTCCGCCCGCACACCACCGCTGGGGCGTCCGGTGTCCGCGCCACCTGGGCGGCGACCAGTTCCGGGACCGTCGATCCCCGTACCGGGACCGCCTTGTCGTTCCCCCGCGTCAGCCACGCGCGTTCGGCCGCGCCGAGCACGTCCACCCGGTCGAGCCGCGTCCCGGGATCGGCGGCCACCTGCCGCAGCACGCGCACATAGCGGTCGACGATGCCCTGGGCCGTGCTGTGGTCGAACAGTTCCGTCGCGTACTCCAGCCGCCCGTACGCGCCCCCGGACGCGTCGGGGACGATGTTGAAGAACAGGTCGAACTTCGCGGTCCCGGTGTCCGTCGCCACGGGGGTGGCCCGCAGCCCCGGCATCTCGATCCGCGGCCACACGAACTGCCAGGCCAGCATCGTCTGGAACAGCGGCTGGTACGCGGTGGCACGGTCCGGGCCCAGCAGCTCCACCAGACGCTCGAAGGGCATGTCCTGGTTGTCGTACGCGGCGAGGGCCTTGTCCCGCACCTGCTCCAGCAGCTCGCCGAACGACGGGTTGCCCGACAGGTCGGCGCGCAGCACCCAGGTGTTGACGAAGAACCCGATCAGATCGTCGAGCTGTTCGTCGGCGCGCCCCTCGATCGGGCTGCCCACCGTCACGTCCTGTCCGCCGCCGAGCTTGGACAGGAGTACCGCCAGCGCGGCCTGGGCCGCCATCGGCGGTGTGGCGCCGCGGTCCGCCGCCAGTTTCCCGAGCCCGGTGAGCAGTTCGGGTTCCAGCTCGAAGGAGACGTGGCCGCCCCGGTGGTCGGCCATCGTCGGACGTGGCCGGTCCAGCGGCAGCTGCACCGGCTGCGGCACCCCGTCCAGCTCCTGGCGCCAGTAGTCGATCTGCTCCGCGGCGACGCTGTCCGGGTCCGCCTCGTCACCCAGCAGTTGCCGCTGCCACAGCGTGTAGTCCTTGTACTGCACCGGGAGCGGCGTCCACTGCGGGGCGTCCCCCCGGTGGCGGGCCGTGTACGCCGACACCAGGCCCTGGAGGAACGGCGCCATCGACGCCCCGTCCACCGCGATGTGGTGGAAGACGAACGCGACGACGTGCTCCTGCGGGGAGATCCGGAACACGGTGGTCCGCAGCGGGAGTTCCGCCTCCAGGTCGAACCCCTCGCGCAGGACCTCGCGCAGCGCGGCGTCCACCGCGTCCGCCGCCACGTCGACCACCCAGAACGGCACGGCCGCCTCGTCGGGGGGCAGGATCCGCTGCTCCGGCGTGCCGTCCTCGTTCTCGGCGACCAGGGTGCGCAGGGTCTCGTGCCGGGTGACGACATCCGTCACCGCCGCGGCCAGTGCCGCCGTGTCCAGCGGCCCGTCCAGGCGCAGCGCGAACGGGATGTTGTAGGTCGCGGAGGGGCCTTCGAGACGGTGGAGGAACCACAGTCGGCGTTGGGCGAATGACAGCGGAATCATCGACGCTACTCCTACACAGTCATCTGACGCAGCTGGGGCCGCTTCGACCTGCGCTGCTCGGGGCCGTTCGGCGCGGTCAGTTCCTCGATGCGGACGGCCAGTTGGGCGACGGTCGGGTTGCGGAACACCATCGTGACTTTCGAGTCGACGCCGAAGGCGTTGCGGATCCGGCCGCTCAACCGGGTGGCCAGCAGTGAATGGCCGCCGCTGGCGAAGAAGTCGTCGTCGATGCCGACCTCCGCCACGCCGAGCAGGTCGGCGTACAGCCCGCACAGGACTTCCTCGGTGTGGTTGCGCGGCCCCCGTCCCGGCGCGGCCTGGCCGCGGTCGGGTGCGGGGAGCGCGGCGCGGTCGAGTTTCCCGCTCGGTGACACCGGGAACTCGGCGAGCGGCACGACGGCCGACGGCACCATGTACTCCGGCAGACGCCCCCGCAGCAGGTCCGTGAGGGCCTCGACGTCGAGGCCGGCCGGGTCCGCCTTGCCGCTCGGTACCGCGTACGCGACCAGCCGCTGGTCTCCGGTGCGGTCCTCGCGCACCACGGCGACCGTCTGCGCCACGTCGGGATGCTCGGCCAGTACGTGCTCGATCTCGCCGAGCTCGATGCGGAACCCGCGGATCTTCACCTGGAAGTCGGTGCGGCCGATGTACCGCAGCCGGCCGTCCCGGCCCCAGCGCACGAGGTCGCCGGTGCGGTACATGCGTGCGCCGGGCGGGCCGAACGGGCAGGCCACGAACCGTCCCGCGGTCAGCTCCGGCCGGCCGTGGTAGCCGCGGGCCAGGCCGTCGCCGGCGATGTAGAGCTCGCCCTGCACCCCGCGCGGGACCGGCAGCAGCCGGGAGTCGAGGACGTACACCTGGGTGTTCCCGATCGGTGTCCCGATCGCCGGGACACCGGAGCCGGCCTCCACGCCGGCCGTCGTCGACCAGATCGTCGTCTCGGTCGGGCCGTACACGTTGGCCACTTCGGCGGCCTGTGCAGCCAGAGCCTCGGCCAGGTGCACCGGCAGGGCCTCGCCGCCGACCAGGATCCGCAGGCCCTCGGCGCCCTTCGGCTCCTCCATGAGCAGCATCTGCCAGAACGCCGGTGTCGCCTGGGCGACGGTGACCTCGTGGCGGCGCATCATCGCCACCAGCGCGGAGGGCTGGGAGACGGTCCCCTTGCCCGGCAGCACCACCGCCGCCCCGGAGATCAACGGGAGGTACAGCTCGAGGCCCGCGATGTCGAAGGCGACCGTCGTCACGGCGAGCAGCCGGTCCCCGGGGGTCAGCGGGAACCGCCGCCGCATCGTGGCCAGGAAGTTCGCCAGCGCGCCGTACGGGACCGCCACCCCCTTCGGGGCACCCGTGGACCCCGAGGTGTAGATCACATAGGCGGCGTTCTCCGGCCGGACGAGCACCTCCGGCGGCGATGCCGGTTGTCCCGTGTCGTCCACGCCGGCCAGCGCGTCGGCGTCGAGGACGAACGCGGGGCGGGAGTCCCCGAGGATGTGGTCGATACGCGAACGCGGGTGTTCCGGGTCGATCGGGACGTAGCTCGCCCCGGTCTTGAGCACCGCGAGCAGCGCGACCACGAGCTCCACGGACCTGGGCAGGCACACGGCGACCAGCGATTCCGGACGCACCCCGCGGCCGATCAGCCAGTGCGCCAGCCGGTTGGTCCGCTCCTCCAGTTCCCCGTAGGTCAGCGACTCCTCCTCGCCGATGACGGCGAGGGCGTCGGGCGCCGCTGCCACCTGGCCGCGCACGGCCTCCACGAGACCCGGCTCCAGGGTCGGTTCGGCGGTGTCGTTCACCTCGTGCAGCAGCCAGTTCCGCTCGTCCGCACCGAGTACGTCGATGTCTGCGAGGCGCGTCCCCGGGTCGTCGAGGATGCGGTCCAGCACCCGGACGAGCCGGGCGGCGATCGCCTCGGCCTGCGCGCGGTCGTAGAGGTTGTTCTGGTAGTCGAGCGAGAGCCGCAGGTAGGGGTCGGCCGAGTTGAGGGTGAGCGGGTAGTGCGAGCCGGCGAACGGCCGGATGCCGTCGATCGTGAACCCCGCCGAGGCGTTCGCGTCGACGATGCCCTCGCGGTCGATCGGGTAGTTCTCGAAGACGATGAGCGTGTCGAACAGGGCGGGCAGTCCGACGTTGCGCTGGATGTCGGCCAGCCCGTAGTAGTGGTGGTCGAGGAGAGAGGTCTGCCGGTCCTGGAGGTCGGTGATGGCGTCGGCCATGGTGTGGTCCGGCCCGCAGGACACCCTGGTCGGCAGGGTGTTGATGAACAGGCCGACCATCTCGTCGGAACCGGGCAGGTCCGCCGGGCGGCCGTTGACGGCAGCCCCGAACACCACGTCCCGCTGCCCGGTCAGCTGCGAGAGCAGGATCGCCCACGCGCCCTGCAGGAGCGTGTTCACCGTGACGCCGAGTTCCGCGGCGCGCCGGGAGAGTTCGCGTCCCTTGTCGATCGACAGCGGCACCTCGACCCGTCCGAGGGCGGAGGCGGCCTCCTGGAGGGCGGCGTCGGGGGCCACGAGGGTCGGCTGGTCGAAGCCGTCGAGCTCGGCCCTCCAGCGGGCCGCCGACGCCTCCTGGTCCTGCGCGGAGAGCCAGGCCAGGTAGTCGCCGTAGCTCCGGACGGGGGTGAGGCCGTTAGTCCCGGAGTACAGCCGGACCAGGTCCGTGATCACCATCGGCGACGACCAGCCGTCGAAGAGGGTGTGGTGCGCCGTGACGATGAGTTTGGCCTGCTGGGGCCCGCAGGTGAGCAGGGCCAGGCGGATCAGGGGCGGCCGGGTGGGGTCGAGCTGGTCGGCGCGGTCGTCGGCGAGAGCCTTGTCGAGCGCGGCGTCCTGCTCGGCCGGGGTGCGGCCGGTCAGGTCGAGGTGCCGCCAGGGCAGGGCGACGTGTTCCGGCACGACCTGCACCGGTTCGCCGTCGGCCGTGGTGAGGAACGCGGCACGCAGGTTGGGGTACCGCTCCAGCAGGGCCTGTCCGGCGGCCCGCATGCGTGCCGGGTCCACGTGCCCGGACAGATGCATCACGAACTGCATGTGGTAGACGTCGAAGGAGCCGTCGGCGAGCGCGGCCTGGAACTGGATGCCGGACTGGCCCGGGGCCTGCGGCCACACCTCGGCGAGCCGGCCGTAGCGCTCCTCCCAGGTCTCGATCTCGTCCTGCCGCACCGGGACCAGCCGGGCGTCCGAGGGCGTGAGCCCTCCGGTCCGCGGCCGGGCCGCGTGCGCGGCCATGCCGCGCAGCACCTCGGTCCACAGCTCGGCGAGTTCGGCGGTCCGCTCGCGGGACAGCACCCCGGTGGCGAACATGAAGGCGGCCTGCAGGCGGGTGCCGCCGGGGGTGTCCAGGGCGACCGAGTTGACCTCCAGGGCGGACAGCGCGGGCAGGTCCGGGTCGGGTGCCGCGATCAGTTCGGCGGACCAGGAGGCCGGTCCCCAGCCGTGCGCGCGCAGGTGCTCGGGCACGTCGGAGTCGGAGATCCGGCCGAGGTAGTTGAACCCGATCTGCGGTGCGGGGCAGTCGGCGAGCTGCTCGGCGGTCTCCGGGTTCAGGTGGCGCAGCAGTCCGTACCCCATCCCCTTGTCGGGGATCGCGCGCAGCTGCTCCTTGACGAGTTTGACGGCCGTGCCGGCCGCGGGGCCGCCTGCCAGTACGTCGGCCAGGTCCACCGTCCGTACGTCGACGCGGGCCGGGTACATGCTGGTGAACCATCCGACGGTCCGGGAGAGGTCGGCTCCGGGGACGACGGCCTCCTCGCGGCCGTGTCCCTCCAGCCGGACCAGGGTCGAGCCGTCCGCGCCCCGCCACCGGTCCACCGCCAGGGCGAGCGCGGCGAGCAGCACGTCGGTGCCGGTGCCCCGGAACGCGGCGGGAAGCGTGGTGAGCACCGCCTCGGTGACCTCGGCGGGCAGTTCCACCCGCACGGTGTCGACCGTGGACCAGACGTCCACCGCCGGGTCGAACGCCCGGCTGCCCAGCGGGGGGCCGGCGGATTCGAGCAGGTCCTGCCAGTACGCCAGTTCCGCTTCCCGTCCGGGGGAGAACGCCTCGTCCTCCAGTGCCGACGCCCAGCGGCGGGCGGAGGTGCCGACCGCGGGCAGTTCGGGGGTGCGGCCGGAGCTGACCTGCTGCCACGCCTCGGCGAGGTCGGACATCAGGATGCGCCAGGAGACACCGTCCACCACCAGGTGGTGCAGCACCACGAGCAGCCGGCCCTCGCCGGAGCCGGCGGCGAACCAGACGAAGTCCGCCATGGTCCCGGCCTCCGGGTCGAGGCGTCCGACCGCGTCGTCGAGTTCCGCCCTGGCCGCCGCGAGTGCGGACGGGTCGTCCCACCGGCCGTCGCAGGTGACCCGGCGGATCAGGTCCGCCGCCCGTACGGCGCCCTGCGGGCGCACGTCGAGGGAGAGTTCGTCGCCGCGCACCAGCCGGGCGCGCAGCAGGTCGTGCCGGTCGAGCACCGCGTCGAGGGTCGCGGTCAGCCCGTCGGCGTCGATGCCCGCGGGCAGTTCCAGCGCCATCGACATGGCGAAGCGGTTCGTGCCGCCGCCGTGTTCGAAGACATGCCGTGCCACCGGCTGCAGTGTCATCGGGCCGGTGCCACCGCCCTCGTCCTCCTCCAGCGCGGGTGTCTGGTCCCGGCGGTCGGCGGCCACCTCGGCGAGGCGGGCCGCCGTGCGGCACTCGAAGATCTCCCGGGTGGAGAGCTGCAGGTCCCGGGCGCGGGCCCGCGCCACCACCTGGATCGACCGCAGGCTGTCGCCGCCGAGGGCGAAGAAGTCGTCGTCGACGCCGACCCGTTCCACTCCGAGGACGTCCGCGTACGCCGCGGTGATGATCCTCTCGGTCTCGGTGCGCGGCTCCCGGTAGACCTCGCCGAGGAACTCCGGTTCGGGCAGCGCCGAGCGGTCCAGTTTGCCGGTCGGGCCGAGCGGCAGCCTGCCGAGCGCCACGAAGGCGGAGGGGACCATGTAGTCGGGCAGCCGGGCCGCGACGAACCTGCGCAGTTCGGCGGCGGAGGCGCCGGACTGCACGTCCACGTCGCCGATGCCGCCGGCGCCGTCGTCGCCGACGGCTCCCTCGCCGGTGTGCACCACGTACGCGACGAGCCGTCGTCCGCCCGAGGGCACCTCCCGGCTGATCACCACCGTCTGGCTGATCCCGGGGTGCTGGGTGATCGCCGCCTCGACCTCGGCGGTCTCGATGCGGAAGCCGCGGACCTTCACCTGGCCGTCGCTGCGGCCGACGCACTCCAGTTGGCCCTGCGCGTTCCAGCGGGCCAGGTCGCCGGTGCGGTACATGCGCTCGCCGGCGGCGCCGAAGGGGTTCGCCACGAAGCGTTCGGCGGTCAGGCTCGGGCGGCCGTGGTAGCCGCGGCCGAGGCAGGTGCCGACCACGTACAGCTCGCCGATCACGCCCTGCGGCACCGGGGCGAGGCCCGGGCCCAGCACGTGGGCGCGCATGTTGCCGAGCGGGGTGCCGATGGGCGCGACGTCGTGGTCCGCCCACTCGTCGCCGGGCGCGAGGGAGAACGTGGTGGCGTAGAAGCTCTCGCTCTGTCCGTAGGAGTTGACGATCTGCACGCCGGGCAGGGCCTCGCGCACCTCCTGGACCAGGCGGCCGGGCAGTACGTCGCCCGCGAGGACGACGGTGCGTACGCCGGTGGTCTTCCCCAGGTGCTCGACGAGTTCCCCGAGGACGGAGGGGACCGCGCTGATCACCTGGCCGTCCCAGCTGTCCCGTTCGCCGAGGGTCAGCGCGTTCGGCACCACCTCGGCCGTGCCGCCGGTGGTCAGGGTGGTCAGCAGCTCGAAGACCGACACGTCGAAGTTGACGGAGGTGCCGGCCAGCATCCGCCAGCCGGGCGGCGCGTCGAGGACGCGCACCAGTTCCCGTACGCCGTTGACGACGCCCCGGTGGGTGATCGCCGCGCCCTTCGGCTTGCCCGTGGAGCCGGAGGTGTACATCACGTACGCCAGGTTGTCGGGGCTCAGCGGGGAGACGCGGCCCGTGTCGTCGGGCGCTCCGCGGGGTGTGTCCCAGTCGGCGCGGTGGTCGAGGTGGACGGGCTGGATGTCGTTCGCCGGCAGGCTCCGCCACGTGGCGGTGTCGGTGACGGCGAAGCGCGGGGCCGCCTCGGCCAGCACGGTCTCCGCCCGCCCGCCGAGGTACTGCGGGTCCATGGGCACGTATCCGGCGCCCGACTTGAGGATGCCGAGCAGGCCGGCGACGAGGTCCTCGGTGCGGGGCAGCGCGAGGACCACCAGGTCCTCAGGTCCCGCGCCGCGGCGGACGAGTTCCCACGCGACGGCGTTCGCCCGGTCGTCGAGTTCCCGGTAGGTCAGGGTCCGGTCCCCGCAGGCGACGGCCGGGGCGTCGGGGGTCCTGGCCACCTGGCTCTCGAAGAGCTCCGGGACCGTCAGGTCGGGCACCGTCGCGGCCCCGGCGCCGGACCGGGGGAACAGGAGCTCCCGTTCGGCCGCGTCGAGCACGTCGACGACGCCGATACCGCGTCCGGAGTCGGTCACGAGCCGGCCGAGCACCCGCACGAACCGGTTCGCGAGGGTCTCGACCGTGCTCCGGTCGAACAGGTCGGTGGCGTACTCCAGGCGGACTCCCGCCCCGCCCGCGCCGTCCGGGATCATGTTGAAGAACAGGTCGAACTTGGCCGTGCCGGTCTCCAGGGTCTGCGACTCGACGTCGAGACCGGCGAACTCGAGTTCTCCCAGGGGCTCCTGCCAGGCGAGCATCACCTGGAAGAACGGGTGGTAGGCGGTGGACCTGTCCGGGTTCAGCAGCTCGACGAGCCGCTCGAACGGCATGTCCTGGTTGTCGTACGCGGCGAGGGCGCGGTCCCGCACCCGCTGGAGCAGCTGGAGGAAGGTCGGGTTCCCGGAGAGGTCGACGCGCAGCACCCAGGTGTTGACGAAGAACCCGACGAGGTCCCGCAGTTCCTCGTCGGTGCGGCCGGCGATCGGCGCGCCGAGGGGGATGTCGTCGCCGCATCCGAGGTGGTGCAGGAGCACCGCGAGCGCCGACTGCATGACCATCGACACCGTGGTGTCCTGTTCGGTGGCCAGCTTCTCGACGGCCCGGAGCAGGTCGGCGTCCACGGGGAACCGGACCAGGTCGCCGCGCGGGCTCATCGCCCTCGGGCGCGGGCGGTCCGTGGGCAGGGCCAGCGGCTGTGCCAGGTCGGCCAGCGCCTCGCGCCAGTACGCCAGTTGCCTGGCCGCCAGGCTGTCGGGGTCGGACTCGTCACCGAGCACGTCCTGCTGCCACAGCGTGTAGTCCGCGTACTGCACGGGGAGCGGCTCCCACGCCGGGGCGCCGCCGTCCCGGCGGGCCGAGTACGCCGTGGTGAGGTCGCGGAGCAGCGGTCCGAGGGACTCGCCGTCCAGGGCGATGTGGTGCACCACGAGCACCAGGGTGTGTTCGCGTGGCCCGGTCCGTACCAGCCGGGCGCGGATCGGCACGTCGGTGGCCAGGTCGAAGGTCTCGGTGGCCACCTCGTCGACGGCCGCCGCCCGCTCCTCGCGCGCGACCTCGACGACGGGCAGGGTGACCTGCTTCTCCCCCGACGCCAGCACCTGCTGGTGCGGGACGCCGTCGGCGTCCTCGACGATCACCGTACGCAGGACCTCGTGCCGGCCGACGACGTCGCGGAGCGCCGCCTCCAGCGCGCCCACGTTCAGCTCACCGGTCAGCCGCAGGGCGAAAGCGCCGTTGTAGGTCGGCGACGGGCCTTCGAAGCGGTCCACGAACCACAGCCGACGCTGCGCGAACGACAACGGGATCATTGTTTCTCCAAATCGGCGGAACCAGGGAGCAGGTCGTCGCTCAGCTCTGGTCGAGCAGGGTCAAGAGTTCGTCGTTGTAGAAGTCGTCGATGGAGCACGCCCCCGACAGCGTCGAGAAGTAGCGGTCGATGTGCTCCTGGTGGCCGACCAGCTTCCGCAGCATCTCGGTGCGGCCCTCGGGCTTGAGCTCGGCCACGTTGAGCGCGCCCTGGTACTGGCTGAGGGCCTCGTCGCCCAGGTCGTTCTCGTAGCGCCGCAGAGCCCTGCCGAGCGCGGCGTCGTCGTGCAGGTCCTCCCCGACGAGGTCGGTGAGCGACTGGGCCTGGACGAACGCCTCGGTGATACCGCGGGCGGTGATGGAGTCCTTGTGGGTCACCGCGTCACCGACGAGCACCCAGCCGGGCCCGTACGCCTTGCGGAAGAAGTTCTCCTGGTGCCCCGTGCCGTACAGCTGCTCCTCGCGCCGGCCCGCCCGCATCCGCTCGTACAGTTCGGGCGCCGTCGTGCGGAACGCGTCGAGGTAGGCGGGTTCCACGTTCTTGCGGACCGCGTTGTACTCGTCCTGCGGGAAGTAGGCCATGAGCAGCGTGAGGTCGTCGTTGGTGGGCAGGACCCCGATCCAGCGTCCCGACCGCTCGTACAGCTCGAAGTGCGCGGGGACCCCGGACCAGTAGCTGTAGTAGGTGGTGGTCATCCGCGGGTGCTCGATGACGTTCTCGGCGCCGGCCTTGCGGGCCACCAGCGAGCGCATGCCGTCCGCGCCGACGATCAGGCGCGCCCGGTCCGTCGCCTCGGCGCCGCCGGGCGTCGTGTACCGCACGCCGACGACCCGGTCGTCCTCGAACACGAGGTCCTTGACCGCGCACCCCTCCCGGTACTCCACGCCGGCCGCCACGGCGCCGTCCGCGAGGATCGGGTCGAGCACGTACCGCCTCGGCGCGTACGTGGTCGTCAGGCCGTCGATCGGCAGGGAGAAGCCCTCGATGCGGACGCCGGGCCCCTCGTAGCTCTGGTGGGTGATCGGCTGGGCGCCCGAGTCGCGGATCTTCTCGAGCAGCCCCCATCGGTTCAGCAGTGCCACGCCCTGCATGTGGAGGTAGTGCGAGGACAGCGTGTCCAGCGGGAAGCGCGCTTTCTCCAGGAGCAGGACGCGATAGCCCTGTCGTGCGAACAGCATGGCCGTCGGCGAACCCGCGCAACGGGCACCTATGACAATCACGTCGTACATGGCGCCTCTCTTACCGATTGGTTGTGTGACCCGATGCGGCCGCAGCCGGAAAAGCGGTGGTGACGGAGTGCGCTGTCGACGCCGGGTGACCCGTCGTATTACCGGGCCACCGCGCCCAGGGATTCGATGTACGCGGAGATGGACGCCACCGTCGAGTTGAGGAACAGCTGGTCCATGGGGACCTCGACGCCCAGTTCCTCCATGAAGGCACCCTGGATGCCGACCATGATCACGGACTGGCCGCCCAGGGCGAAGAAGTCGTCGTCGACCGATATGTCGTCGCGCTGGAGTTCGCGGCACCAGATGGCGCGCACGCTGTCGGCGATCATCTTGTTCCTCTCGGTTGTCATCAAGGTCCGCCGACTACGCCGCCGTGCCGCTGCCGGCGTACCGGAACGCGTCGGCCAGCGCCGCGCGGTCCACTTTTCCGTGCGGGCTCAGCGGAATGCTCCGGATGTTCGTGAACCTGACCGGAACCATGTTCCGCGGCAGGGTCGCGAGGAGGCGGGTGCGCACGTCGTCCTCGGCGAGGTCCTCGCCCGCCGGGACGATGAACGCGGACAGTTCGGCCTCGCCGGAGCCGGTGTACGTGACCACCACGGCGGCCTCCCGGATCCCGTCGAGCCGGCCGAGCGCGCGCTCGATGTCGGTGGGGTCGATGCGCATGCCCCGCACCTTCACCTGCGCGTCCATCCGTCCGGCGACGACGAGTTCACCGGCCTCGGTCAGGTGGCCGCGGTCGCCGGTGCGGTAGAGCCTGCGCGGGGTGCCGTCGACCACGATCGTGGTGAACTTCTCGTTCTCCGGGCCCGTGCCGTCGAGGTATCCCGCGCCGACGCCGGCCCCGGAGATGCAGATCTCGCCCTGCTCCCCCGGCGCGACACCGCGCAGTTGTTCGTCGAGGAGGTGGATGTCGGTGTTGTACGCCGGCCTGCCGACCGGGGGGATGTCGTGTTCGCCCGGCCGGTACCCGGCGAGGTCGTAGGAGGTCGCGACATCCGTGCACTCGGCGACGCCGTACTGGTGCAGCAGGGTGCAGGTGTTGCCCTCGCGGCGCGCCCAGCCGGTGAGCCGCTCGGCCTTGAGCGCCTCGCCGCCGAAGAGCACGTAGTCGAGCCGGGTGAGCGCGTCGCCGCCCCGCGCGGTCTCCCAGTCCACCAGCACGTACAGGGTGCTGGAGGCGCAGTGCACCACGCGGATCTCGTGCTGGGTCAGGATGCGGTAGGCCATCATGGCGTCGAAGTTCCGGCTCGCCACCAGGTACTGGGTGGCGCCACAGAACAACGGTGTCATCAGGGCGCGCTGCGAGAGGTCGAACCCGAACGCGCTGACGACCAGGTTGTGCGACCCGCTGTGCAGGCCGTACTCGAGCTGCAGCCAGTTCATCAGGTTGAACCAGCCCTCGTGCCGCACGGCGGTCAGCTTCGGCGTGCCGGTCGACCCGGACGTGAAGACGGCGTAGCACACGTCGTCCCCGGTCACGGTGGTGTCGGGGGCGGTCGCCGGGAGGTGTGCCAGGTGGGCGGAGAGCTGCTCGAACTCGACGACCTCGGCGGACGCCGACTCGACCATCGCAGCGGTCGCCGGGGAGGCGACGATCAGGCCGAGGCCGGGGACCTGGCCCAGCAGCAGCCGCAGCCGCTCGGCCGGGTAGGCCGGGTCGAACGGCACGTACGCCGCGCCGGCCTTCAGCGTGCCGAGGACGGCGACGAGCAGGTCGACCGAGTAGTCGAGACAGACGCCGACCTTCGTACCGCGGCCGTGTCCGCACGTGATGAGGAAGTGCGCGAACCTGTTGGCCCGCGCGTCGAGTTCCGCGTACGTGACCTGTCGGCCGGCGCAGACGACGGCGACGGCGTCGGGGGTGGCCGCCGCGTGCGCCTCGAACCGCCGGTGGACGACGGGTGCCGGCGGCAGGGCGACCCGCTTTCCCTGAAGGATCATCGACTGTGCTCCAAAGGTGAGAGGTGCGCGGCTCGGCGGTGCGGCGGTCCGGGGCGGTCCGGTGAAGCGCCCTAGGCGGTGCGCTGCTGTTCGGCGGTGCGCTGTTCGGCGGCGGGCGGGCCGGCGGTCTCGAGCACCTGGGCCACCCACTTGTCGACGGGCAGACCGTGTGCGGCGGCCGCTTTCGCGAGGCCCTCAAGGCGGCCGACGGACAGCTCGATGGTGAGCGTGGTGACCTTCTGCCGGCGCTTCCCGGCGGCCCCCGAGGTGGCCAGCCGGGGTACCTCGGGCTGCTCGTCACCGTCGGCCGGGGACGTCCCGGCCGTGTCGCTCTGCACGGCGAGGCTCGCGCGCACCGCCCGGCGCAGTTCGTTGCGCGACCACTTCTGCTGTTCGGCCTTGCGCAGCCAGTAGTCCTGCTCCGGCGGCGACAGACGGGTCACCTCGGCGTGGTGGGCGAAGCTGAGGCTGTCCCGCCTGCGGTCGTGCTCGAACCGCCTGGCCACCCACGCGTAGTTGCGCAGGGTCTGGTAGTCGAGCCCGGTGCGCTCGACCGCCTCCTTGTACCGCCGCCAGCCGTAGGTGGCCTCGCCGTAGATCAGCCAGTCGGCCAGCCACCACGCCGAGGAGTTCACCAGCTCGCGCAGGTTGGTCCCGATCCGTTCCCAGGACCGCTCCGACAGGTTCTGCGGGAAGGTCATCCCCGACTTCTGCACCCGGGCCTGTGATCCCACGAAGGACAGGACCACCTCGCGCCGCTCGGGCTCACCGCTGTCGTCGGCCGGCCTCGTCTTGTGCCTGCTCGCGGTTCTCACAGCCGCCGTCACAACCTTCATCTCCCCACTCGCACTCACGGTGTTCCGGGTGGCGCTCAGTCCGTCGCCATGGCCTCGCGCAGGCTCCTCGGGCGCAGGTCGGTCCAGTTCTGCTCGACGTACTCCAGGCACTCGGTCCTGGCCGCCTCGCCGAAGACCACCCGCCAGCCCGCGGGCACCTCGGCGAACGCCGGCCACAGGGAGTGCTGCTCCTCGTCGTTGACCACCACGTGGAAGCGGCCGTCCTCGTCGTCGAAGGGGTTCGTGCTCAACTGGCACCGTCCTTAGGTCAAGTCATGGGGTGACTCGGAAAGCGGGAACGCCGGGCCGGGTGCGAAAGAGCACCGGGCGCGGGTTCGCCGATCGGCGTCGTCCCGTGGGAAGAGCGCTCGGGGCGTCCGGCCGACTCGGGGTGTCCGGTCGGCAGGACACACGGGCGTCCGGTCGGCAGGACACCCGGCATCGGTAGCGACCCGGCGTTGCCACGTCACCGTAGGGACCGGGCCGCCGGCGCTACAAGGGCGGCAGGCGCTGCGGCCGTCCGGTGTCCGCCCGGGTCTGCGGCCACCGGCATCCGCTGTACCCCGGGGACTTCCTGTGCCACGATGCCGGCCGCCGGCGCGCCCCGGCGGTTTCGCCGGCGGCCTTCCCCGCCCGCCTCCTCCGCGGGGCCGCCCGAGGACGGCTCGAGGGCCGCCACACCGGCGGTGGAGCCCTGCTGGGGCCCGCGCCCCGCCGGCCGGGCCCCGTTCTATGGTTCGAGGGTGCGCGACCCGACCCAGGGAGAGCGATGGACAGCACACGACCTGCCTTGCGCCTGTTCGTCCTGCACCACGCGGGGGGTTCACACCTGCTGTACCGCCGCTGGCCGGCCGAGCTGCCCGGCACGTGGGACGTGCGGCTGCTCGACGCGCCGGGTCACGGCCTCCTCCTCGACCAGCCGCAGATCGACGAGGCGGGCCGCCTCGCCGACCATCTGCTGCGCCGCATCGAGCCCGAACTGACCGCCCCGTACGCCCTGTTCGGGCACAGCATGGGCGCCCTGCTGACGTACGAGATCACCCGGCGGCTCGTCGACCGGGGTCTGCCGCTGCCGGTGTGGGTCGGTCTCTCCGCGCGGTCCGCGCCACGGCCCGGGGGGCCGGGCACGCGGTACCACGAACTGCCCGACGCCGAGCTGCGGGCCCATCTGCGCTCGCTCGGCGGCACACCCGACGAGGTCTTCGACGATCCCGACCTGTGGGAGCTGTTCGCCCCGATCATCCGGGCCGACCTGTGCCTGGTGGAGAACTGGCGCCCCGCCGCCGACGCCGGTCCCCTGCCCGTGGCGCTGTCCGCCTACGCGGGCCGCACGGACCACTCCGCCCCACCGCCGCGGATGACCGGCTGGGCGGAGCACAGCGAGCACTTCATGGGCCTGCGGGTCTTCGACGGCGGCCACTTCTACTTCCAGGACGATCCCGGGCCGCTGCTGCGGCAGATCGAACGGGACGCGACCACGGCGCTCGACGCGGCGGGCGCGGCACGCCCTTCCTGAACCTCCGGTGCACCGCCGGCGCGCGGCCGTCCACCTGTGAGGGGGAAGACGTGCAGTTCCGCATTCTCGGTCCCGTGGAGGTCCAGGACGAGCAGAGCGGTCAGCGGATCCTCCCCAGGGGTGCCAAACAGCGTGCGCTGCTGGGGGCGCTGGCGGTCACGGCCGGGCACGACATCGCCGTGCACCGCCTCGTCGACGAGCTGTGGGGCGGACACCCGCCCGCCGACGCGGCGAACGCGCTGCAGGTCCATGTCGCCCGGCTGCGCCGGCTGCTGTCCGGACCACCACGGCGGCAGGACGCCGGCGGGCCCGCACCGCGCCCGTGGATCGTGACCACCCCGGGCGGCTACGCCCTGCGGCCGCCCCCCGCCGGGACGGACGCCGGGCGCTTCCGCTGCCTGGCCGACCGGGGTCGCCGGATGCTGCGCGACGACCCCGGGCAGGCCGGTGAACTGCTGGGCCGGGCCCTGTCGTTGTGGCGCGGCCCGGCTCTGGAGGGCAGCCTGCTCGGTGAGATCTGCGGGGTCGAGGCGGCCCTGCTGGAGGAGCAGCGCCTGAGCGCTCTGGAGACGATGTACGACGCGTATCTGCGCACCGGGCGTCATGGCGAGATCACCGCGGAGCTGGTGGAGCTCACCATCGAACACCCCGTGCGGGAGAGGTTCTACGACCTGCTGATGGTCGCCTTCTACCGCTGCGGCCGGCAGGCGGAGGCACTGGGCGTGTTCGAACGGGCGCGCCACCGCCTGGTGCGCGAACTGGGCGTCGGGCCGAGTCCCGCCCTGCACTCCCTGGTGGAGGCGGTCCTCCGCCACGACCCGGCCCTCGGCACGGCGGCGGGCCCCCGCCCGGCCGGCCCGCCCCGGCCCGGGCGGCCGCCCGCGGACACGGCCGCGGACACGGCCGCGGTGGCTCGGGCGGACACGGCCGCGGACCTGCTGCCCCTGCGCGAGGAGCTGGCCCGGCTGCACCGCCAGGTCGGACGACTGCAGCGGGAGCAGGACCAACTGCTGCTCCGCCTGGGCGAGTTGACGGCCGCCACCGCACAGCGGCGGGTCACGGACACCCCGGCGCGTGCCTAGGTCGCTTTCCGTCACATCCCGTCCGCATCCCGTCGTCCGCCGTCCTGCGGGGTCTCCTGCCGCGCGGGCTACCCGCACTCAAGTCGGGCGCCCTACTCTGCCGCGGACGGACCGCACAAGTAGGGCACCGGCCAATCGGCGACGACTGTCAGGAGCGGGAAATGACGACACGAAGAAGGTCAAGGGCGGGCGTGGTCGCTCTGGCGTCGGTCGCGATGGCGGCCACCGCCTTCACGGGACCCGCCCAGACGTCGCGGGACACCCGTCCCGCGGCGGCCGGCCACGAGGCGACACAGCGCGCGATCGACGCGGCCGTCGCGGCCGGCATCCCGGGCGTCACCGCCGAGGCACGGGACGCCGACGGTGTCTGGAAGACGGCGGCGGGCGTGGGCGATCTGCGGACGGACGCGGCGCGCGGCAAGAACGACCGGTTCCGCGTCGGGCACATCACCAGCACGTTCGTGGCGACGGTCCTCCTCCAGATGGAGGCGGAGAAGAAGCTGAGCCTCGACGACACCGTGGAGCGCCATCTGCCCGGCCTGGTGACGGGCAACGGCAACGACGGCCGCGCGATCACCGTGCGGCAGCTCCTCAACCACACCAGCGGCCTGTTCGACTACTTCGCCGACACCGACTACGTCGAGACGTACGTCTTCGGCGACGGCTTCCTCCGCCACCGGTACGACACCGTGCCGCACGGGGAACGCGTCGAGGTGGCCCTCTCCCACGCGCCGGTGTTCGCGCCCGGGTCCAGGCACGGGTACTCCAACACCAACGAGATCGTGGCCGCGCTGATCATCGAGAAGGTCGGCGGCAGGCGGTACGAGGACGAGGTGCGCACCCGCATCATCGAACCCCTGGGGCTGAAGGCGACGTCCAGCCCCGGCAACGGCGTCCACGTGCCCCGGCCGAGCAGCCGCGCCTACTCCAAGCTCTTCTTCATGACGCAGCCGGACCGGATCGACGACGTCACCGAGATGAACGGGTCGCAGACCTGGGGCAACAGCGACATCATCTCCAGCGCGGCCGATCTGAACCGGTTCTACGGGGCCCTGATGCGCGGGAAGCTGCTGCCGCCCCGACAGCTGGAGGCGTTGAAGACGACCGTCGTCAACCCCGACTTCCCGGCCTCGTCCCACGGACTCGGCATCGAGCGGCTGACGCTGGGCTGCGGCATCACCATCTGGTACCGCGACGGAGGCACCGTGGGGTGGCTCTCCCTGGTCGCCCTCACCGAGGACGGCCGCCACCAGCTGACGTTCAACTTCAACAGCGACTGGCGGGCGGACGACATCGTCCCCATCCTGAACGCCGAGTACTGCGACACCTCTTCGCGCTCCTAGGGTGCTTCCGTGCGTTCGCGCGGACCCGCCCCGACGGTGAATACCGGCCTTTCCCGGGCGGCCGGGCGAGGCACGGTCCCGCGTGCCGCGCCCGCGCCGCCCGGCGGGCCGGTGAGGTCCCGGTCCTCCCGTCCGGGTACACCGGAAACCCTCGCGAAGCCGTGCCGCGGCGATTCGGCCTGGCCGGCTCCGGCCGGGCCCTTCGGCCGCCGGTGTTGCACACAGACGTTCGCCACGCAGTCGTTCGAGTGCTACTCCGACACCGTTCCAGCCCGTCATGCGAGATTTCTCGCCAGTTGTGTGCACCCTTTTCTTGGAGGCATGATGGCGAGTCAGGCCGGTCGGACCGCGGGGTCGCGAGGCGACCCGGCAACCGCTCTCCCGCAGCCCCCGCCACAGCAGCCGCGCCCCACGGAGGCCGCCCAGCGCCGCGGGCGCGTGCTGACGACCAGGGTGGGCCTGCAGATGCCGTCCCGGATGGCCTACGACGAGTGGGAGCGGGCCGGACGCCAGCTCGCCGACGTCCTCGACTCGTCCTCCTGGTGGCTCGGCGACTGGCTCGTGTACGGCAAGGACCACTACACCGACCGGTACCAGCGCGGGATCCGCGCCGCCGGCCTCTCGTACCAGACCCTGCGCAACTACGCGTGGGTCTCCAGACGCTTCGACCTCACCCGGCGCCGGTCCGCCCTGAGCTTCCAGCACCACGCCGAGCTGGCCTCCATGCCGGTCGAGGAACAGGACGTCTGGCTCGACCGCGCCGAGCAGCGGCAGTGGACCACCAAGCAGCTGCGCGGCGCCCTGCGCGCGGCACGCCAGAGCGAGCAGCAGCCGCTCGCGCCCGCCGAGCCCAGCCGCCGCCTGGAGGTCCCCGGCAGCCGCCTCCAGTGGTGGCACCGGGCCGCGGAGCAGCAGGGCGTCGACTTCGGCCAGTGGGTGACGGCCACGCTGGACAGCGCGGCCGCGAGCGCCCTCGCGGAACTCGGGGACATCTCCGAGGCCGAGGGTCTCAAGGCGCCGGCCGCGGCCGGGGAGGACACCCGCCCCGGGGAACTCGCCGGGCGGACCCGGCCGGTGGCCGTCGGCGCCTGAGTACCCGGCGCCCCCCCGCAGCACGTCACGGCAGCTGGCTCATCAGCCCCGCGGTCTCGCGCTTGTACGTGCACGCGCTGCGCCCGAACGACTCCCGCACCCTCGCGCGCACCTCGCTCGGCTGCTCCTGACTGAGCTTGAACGTGCCCTCGGCCCCGGTCACGGTGAACCGGAAGGCGCCCACGGCGGGCGCGATCTTACGGAAGTAGTCGAGCGACTCGGTCATGTCCCAGCCGTCGCCGAACGCCCCCTCGAAGGCGCGCACGGTGGACTGCACCACGCCCAGCGTCTCGTCCATGGAGTCCAGCTTCTCGACCACGCCCCGCACATGCACCGCGGTGAAGTTCCAGGTCGGAGCGGCCGGCGTCACCTCGTACACCGTGGGTGACACATAGGAGTGCGGACCGGTGAACGTCAGCAGCAGGACGCTGCCCGTCTCCAGTGCCGCCCACTGCGGGTTCGCCCGGTTCATGTGCCCGAGCAGCGTGGCTCCCGGCAGCTCGCCGGCCCAGTCGCCGGACGTCTCGGGATCGAAGATGACCGGCAGATGCGTGGCGAACGGACCGTCCTCGGGACTGCCGTTGGCCACCGCGAGCGCCAATGGATGACCACGGACCAGATCCACCATCCAGGAACTGTCGGGTTCACGGTAAAAACTCGGCACGAACATCCGGATTCACCCCTCAGGAATTTGACTCCAGGGCATGGCTGTGGCTCAGGGCATGCCTGATCGCATTTCTTCGGCACATGAGCCGACGGCCGTGCCACACGGAGTTCGTGAAAATCCTGGCCGACCGTACCCGTCGTCCTGTCGACGGGACAACGATTCCGGCTCAAGTGGCGCTCCAGAAGCTCTCCACCGGTCTTCATGTCGTCTTCCAGTTGTCTTCGAGGCTCTCTCCGGAGTACCACTTGGAACACGGCCTGCCGGGCCGTCGGCTGAAATTCCAGACGTGAGCGGGAGAGTTTCCATGGGCATTAAGGGCAGGCGTGACCAAGAGATCCTCGACGTGGTCGGTATCGGGTTCGGCCCCTCCAACCTGTCGCTCGCGATCGCGTTGGAGGAGCACGGGGCGAGCGCCCCGGAGCATCCGGTCACGTCCCATTTCTTCGAGCGGCAGCCCAGCTTCGGCTGGCACCGGAACATGCTGCTGCCGTCGACCACCATGCAGATCTCGTTCCTCAAGGACCTGGCGACCTTCAGGAACCCGATGTCCCGGTTCAGCTTCATCTCGTTCCTGCACGCCTCGGACCGGCTGGTGCAGTTCGTCAACAACCAGGACTTCTATCCGACCCGGCAGGAATTCCACCAGTACCTGGAGTGGGCGGCCGCCGGCCTCGACGACCGGGTCACCTACGGCGCCGAGGTCACCTCGATCCGGCCCGGCACCGGAGCCGGCGGGCGGGACTCCGACCTCGTCGAGATCGAGGTGCGCGAGGCCGACGGCACGGTCGGCGTGGTCACCGCACGCAACGTCGTCGTCTCGACGGGTCTGGTGCCGCGGCTGCCGGAGGGCGTGACGGCCGACGAACGGGTGTGGCACAGCTCGGAGTTCCTGGGGAAGTTCAACGCGCAGGCCCCGGAGGACCTCAGGAGCGTGGCGGTGGTCGGCGCGGGGCAGAGCGCGGCCGAGATCACCCGGTTCCTCCACGACTCGCTGCCGCACGCCCAGGTCTCCGCGGTCATCTCCTCCTACGGCTACTCCGTCGCCGACGACACCCCCTTCGCCAACCAGGTGTTCGACCCCGACGCGGTCGACGACTACTACTTCGGCACCGACCGGGCGCGGGACGCGTTCTGGCGCTACCACCGCAACACCAACTACGCGGTGGTCGACTCCGACGTCATCCGGTCCCTGTACCAGCGTTCGTACGACGAGCAGGTGCGGGGCGACCTGCGGCTGCACTTCCGCAACCTGACCCGGGTCACCGAGGTCAAGCGTGCCGGGGACGAGACACGGGTGACCCTGCGTTCGCTGCTCGACGACCGGACCGAGGAACTCGCCGTCGACGCGCTGGTGTTCGCCACCGGTTACGAGGGCCTCGACCCGTCCCGCCTGCTCGGCGACTTCGACCGGCACTTCCTGCGCGACGCGGCGGGCCGGCACCGGGTGGAGCGCGACTACCGCCTCGTCACCGACTCGGGACCGACCTGCGGCGTGTATCTCCAGGGCGGCACCGAGCACAGCCACGGCCTGTCGTCGGCCCTGCTGTCGAACATCGCGGTGCGCAGCGGCGAGATAGCCGACTCGATCGTGCTGCGGCGCACCGAGCGGGAGCTGGACCGTACCTGCCCCGTCGAGGCGGCGTCCTCGGCCGTCTGAGGCGGCACACCGCACCCGAAGCGCACGTCCCCCGTCAGCAGGGTCCGGCCAGGCCGGTGCCCTCGGCAGAAGGAGTCACGTCTGTGAGCGCCAACCGGCCGCCCGGCGGCCCCGTCCCCGCGTGTGCGAGGTTCTCATGACCGTCAGCACCGTCAGCGCGCACCCAGCCCTGGCCGCGGCCAGGGCCCTCGGCACCGCCCTGCCGTGGCTGGCCCGCCATCAGGGGCGGACGGTCGTCATCAAGCTGGGCGGGCACGCCATGGTCGACGAGAGCCTCACCGCGGCCTTCGCCCGCGACATCGTCTTCCTGCGCTACGCCGGCCTGCGGCCCGTGGTGGTGCACGGCGGAGGACCCCAGATCGACGCCGAGCTCGCGCGGCGCGGCCTGCAGCGCGAGTTCAGGGCCGGGCTCCGCGTCACCTCCCCGGCCGCGATGGACGTGGTGCGGATGGTCCTCGCGGGCCGGGTGCAGCGCGAGCTGGTCGGGCTGATCAACCGCCTCGGCCCGCTGGCCGTCGGCATGACCGGCGAGGACGCCGACACCCTCACCGCGGTACGGCACGTGCCGTGGATCGACGGGGAGCCGGTGGACGTCGGCAGGGTCGGCGACATCACCGCCGTGGACACCGGTGCCGTGGAGAGCCTGCTGGCGGACGGCCGTATCCCGGTCGTCTCGCCGCTGGCCCGCAGCGCCGAGGACGGCCTGGTCTACAACGTCAACGCCGACACGGCGGCGGCGGCGCTCGCGACCGCGCTGCGCGCCGAGGCGCTCGTCATGCTGACGGACGTCGCGGGTCTGTACGCGGGCTGGCCGCACAGCGAAGAGGTCATCCCGCGGCTCACGGCCTGCGAGCTGGAGAAGCTCCTGCCGGAGCTGAGCGACGGCATGGTGCCCAAGATGACCGGCTGTCTGGACGCCGTGCGGGGCGGCGTGGGGGCGGCCCGGGTGATCGACGGACGGATCCCGCACTCGATCCTCCTGGAGATGTTCACCGACGACGCGGTCGGCACGGTGATCGTGCCGGACCCGGACGAGGCGGAGGTCCTGCCGTGACGAACCGCGGCGGCATCGAAGGGCCGGCCGGCCACGAGCCGGCCGTCGCGGCCGAACTGGCCGCCGCGGCCGAGCGGGGCGGGGAGGCGGGGCGCGGGCTCGTCCGCCGTTTCGCCGTCTCCCTCTCGCCGAAGGCGCGGTCCGTGCTGCGGAGCGCTCTGGCGGAGGCCGACGCGGCGCACGGGAACCGCGGGCGCCGGCCGGAGCTCCGCGACGTTCCGCCCGACGGGCTCATCCGGCTGCGGTTCGCCGACGCGAGCGCGCTGGCACGGGCCGGCGCCGCCTTCGGCGCCGGGCCGGGGCCGGGTCTCGGCGACGCGTGGAGCGACCCCGCGACCCTGACCCTGCGGCTCCATGGCGCCGCCGGTGTGGAGACCCTGCGGGCCGTGCTCGCGGTCCTCGACGCGGCGGCGGTCACGGCCGAGTCGCTCACGGTGCACACCCGGGAACTCGACGACGTCTTCGCGGCGTTCACCGGCCCGGCGTGAACCGGGGCGGACAAGGCACGGGCCCGTGTGCCGGGGCGCCGGCCGCTGTGCCGGCGCCCTGTGCCGGTCCGTTGTGTCGACGCGCCCGCCCTCGTCCGGTGACGGCAGGCGGGCGCGGACAGGGAGGGGATGTGCACGGCCCACCCTAGGCACGGCGCTCCCCCATGTCCCGTGCGCTGGGCGGAACTTCGAGCTCAGCTGCAGCGGTGTTCCATGTCGTCCCGCTGTCGCGGCTGGGCCGCTGGGCGGCGTACACCGCGACGAAGGCGGCGAGCCCTCGTACAGCGCCCGCCGGTCCGAGGGCCGTGACCTGGACGTTCTGTCCGAGTCCCCGGGACAGCGCGCGGTGCGCCTGCAGCGCGGCGGCCACCAGTTCGCCCGGCGGGCGGTGGGTGTGGTCCGCGACCCCGCAGGCCATCGCCAGCGCCTCGGCCCAGGCCCGGGAGGTGATCTCGTCCTTGCGCGGCTGCGGTACCTGGTGCGGGTCGGGCTGTGGCATGACCGCCTCCTGGGCGTCTCGTCGCTGTCGTCTCCGGGTGCTTGCGCGGGGTGCGCTCAGGCCAGGTCGTCCCGGGTCACCCTGCGGCGCGCGGCGCGCCAGGTGCCGCGGATGCGGACCAGGACGTCCTCCATGACGCACACGTACAGGACCTGGGAAGTGCTTCCGCTCGGCGTGGCGTACACCAGGGCCGAGCAGCGGGTGTGCAGCGATCCGTCCGCCTGGGGCCGTACGTCGAGCATGCCGACCCAGTGGTGGAGGAGGCCGCCGGCCCGTCGCTGCCGTGCCGCGCCCGCGCGCACGTAGCGGGTGAGCCAGGCGCGGGCACGCACCGGCTCGGGCAGGGACGGCAGTTCGAGGACGGCGTCCTCGGTGAAGGTGGCCGCCCAGCGTTCGGTGTCGTGCGCGTCCAGGATCTGCATCTGGTGCGCGTAGAAGCGCTGTGCCTGTGCGTACAGGGCGGCGAACCGCCGGCTCTGGCTCTGGGCCGTGCGTTCGGCGGTACCCACCGTCTCAGCGGTCATGGTCTCGGCCTCCGCTTCCGTCCGTGGCCTCGGGCGTGAGGGACGCCGGGGGAATGTCCGGGTACGGGAATCCTTACTCGGTACGGACAGTCTCCGAGGCCCGGATCGAGCATCCTTCGATTACTCGTCGATCCGGTCCCGACGCGGGAGGAACGCCGGCAGGCGGTCGCTTCGGCCGGATCTCATGCATCGGACCGCGCATTCTCCAGTGATTCTCCAGCAACCCTCAAGCGGTATACGAGAATTCCGGTGGGCCGGTGCCGAAAAAGGGCCGCGGCGTCTCCAAGTGAACGGAGGCGCCGCGGCCCTTTCGCGGGGTGATACGGGAAGGGTCAGCCGGACTTTCGGCGGAATTGACGGGTACTGTTGTTGGCCCCGCCGTTGCCCTTGGTCTTCAGGCGCACTTCGAGATGGGCGCGCTGGGAACGGGCGTTGTTGGCCTTGCGCTCAAGGGCCTCGCGGAACTTGCGCTTGGCATCGGTCTCAGCGGTGTTCTGCTCCGGCTGTTCGGTCATGTGGGCCTCCATACGAGTTGTCGAGCGGATCAATTGTGGCAGCCGGGGCCATACCGTGCGAGGGGCCCTCGGCGTCCGGCGAAGGAATTCCGCCAGGTCAGCGGGAAACGGTGGGGAGCCGCTGGAATTCGACCAGTACTCAGGCGATCTCATGCCGTACCGGTCCTACGCTCGGATTTCCGTCAGTCGGTGCCAGCTGGAGAGGAACGGCCATGGGCGAGACCAAGGACCGGATCGCGGAGCTCGTCCGTGAGTACCACCAGGAGCAGACCCCGGGGCCGTTCGTGCCCGGTGTCAGCCCCGTGCAGGTCTCCGGTGCGGTGCTCACCGCCGAGGACCGCCTGGCGCTGGTCTCGGCCGCGCTGGATCTGCGGATCGCGGCCGGGACGGCCTCCCGCCGGTTCGAGCGCGACTTCGCCCGGTTCATCGGCACCCGCAAGGCCCATCTGACGAACTCGGGGTCGTCCGCGAACCTGCTGGCGCTCAGCTCGCTGACCTCGCCGCAGCTGGAGGACGAGCGGCTCAGGCCCGGCGACGAGGTCGTGACGGTGGCCGCCGGATTTCCCACCACGGTCAGTCCGATCCTGCAGAACGGGCTCGTGCCGGTCTTCGTGGACGTCGAGCTGGGCACGTACAACACCACGCCGGAGCGGATCGCCGCCGCCATCGGCCCCCGGACCCGGGCGATCATGATCGCGCACTCCCTCGGCAATCCGTTCCAGGCGACGGAGATCGCCCAACTGGCCGAGGACCGCGGCCTGTTCTTCGTCGAGGACAACTGCGACGGGGTCGACTCCATCTACCGGGGCCGGCGCACCGGTTCCTTCGGCGACCTGTCGACGACGAGCTTCTACCCGGCGCACCACATCGCGATGGGCGAGGGCGGCTGTGTGCTGACGAGCAATCTGGCCCTGGCGCGGATCGTGGAGTCGTTCCGGGACTGGGGACGGGACTGCTGGTGCGAGCCGGGCGAGGACAACCGGTGCATGAAGCGCTTCGACCAGCAGATGGGGAAGCTTCCCCAGGGCTACGACCACAAGTACATCTTCTCCCACGTGGGATACAACCTCAAAGCAACGGACCTGCAGGCGTCGTTGGGGCTGAGTCAGCTGGGCCGGATCGACGAGTTCGCCGCCGCCCGCCGCCGCAACTGGCGGCAGCTGCGGGAGGGACTCGATGGGCTGCCGGGGCTCCTGCTGCCGGAGGCGACGCCGGACAGCGATCCCAGCTGGTTCGGTTTCCTGATCACCGTCTCGCCGGACGCCCCGTACAGCCGGGCGGCGCTGGTGGACCACCTGGAGTCGCTCAACATCCACACCCGCCGCTTCTTCGCCGGCAACCTCACCCGCCATCCCGCCTACAGCGACCGGCCGCACCGGATCGCCGAGCCGCTGGTCAACAGCGACCTGATCACGGACCAGACGTTCTGGATCGGCGTGTACCCGGGGCTGACGCAGGAGATGCTGGACTTCGTGATCGCCTCCGTCCGGGAGTTCACCACCCGCGCCTGACCTCGCGCCCACACGCGAAGGCCGCGCCTCCTCCCCTCAGCGAGGGGAGGAGGCGCGGCCTTCGCGTGGGACCGGCCGGTCAGACGGCGTAGTCGGTCAGTTCGGCGGCGAGCCGGGCCTCCACATTCGCCCTGATGCGGGTGCCGTCCTCCTCGTGGGTCTCGGTGAGGACCTCACCGGCGGAGTGGATGCGGGCGACCAGGTGGCCGGCCGTGTACGGGACCAGGACGTCGATCTCGGTGTCGGGGTGGGGCAGGCCCGACTCGATCCGGGTGAGCAGGGTGTCGATCCCGGCCCCGGAGCGGGCCGAGACGGCCACCGCGCCCGGCTCGGCCCCGAGCAGCCGCTCCAGGGTCCGCGGCTCGGCGACGTCCGCCTTGTTGACCACCACGATCTCCGGTACGCCGGCGCCGCCCACCTCGCCGATGACGGCGCGGACCGCCTCGATCTGGGCCTCGGGGTCGGGGTGCGAACCGTCCACGACGTGCAGGATGAGGTCGGCCTCGGCGACCTCCTCCAGCGTGGAGCGGAACGCGTCGACCAACTGGTGCGGCAGATGCCGTACGAAGCCCACCGTGTCGGCCAGGGTGTAGGCGCGGCCGGTCGGCGTCTCGGTGCGTCGCACGGTCGGGTCGAGGGTGGCGAACAGGGCGTTCTGCACATGGACGTCGGCTCCGGTGAGCCGGTTGAGCAGGGAGGACTTGCCCGCGTTGGTGTAGCCGGCGATGGCGACGGAGGGCACCTTGTTGCGGCGCCGCTCCTGCCGTTTGAGGTCGCGGGACGTCTTCATGTCCTCGATGTCGCGGCGCATCCTGGCCATCTTGTCGCGCAGCCGCCGCCGGTCCGTCTCGATCTTGGTCTCACCGGGGCCGCGGGTGGCCATGCCGCCGCCTCCGCCGCCGCCCATCTGCCGGGACAGGGACGCGCCCCAGCCCCGCAGCCTGGGCAGCATGTACTGCATCTGCGCGAGGGCGACCTGCGCCTTGCCCTCGCGGGAGGTGGCGCGCTGGGCGAAGATGTCGAGGATCAGGGCGGTGCGGTCGACCACCTTGACCTTCACGACCTCCTCCAGCCGCACCAGTTGGGCCGGGCTCAGCTCTCCGTCGCACACGACCGTGTCCGCTCCGGTCTGTTCGACGAGGTCGCGCAGTTCGGTCGCCTTGCCGGAGCCGATGTAGGTGGCCGGGTCGGGCCTGTCCCGGCGCTGGACGACTCCGTCGAGGACGAGGGCGCCGGCGCTCTCGGCCAGCGCGGCCAGCTCCGCCAGGGAGCTCTCGGCCTCGGCGACCGTGCCGGACGTCCAGACTCCGGCCAGCACGACGCGCTCCAGGCGGACCTGGCGCTGCTCGACCTCGACGACGTCCCTGAGGTCGGTGGACAGGCCGCTCACATGGCGCAGGCCGGTCGCCTCGGTGGCGTCGATGGCGTCGGCGGGGCCGATGCCGCTGCGAGGGGGCGTTTCGCCCGTGTGGTCAGTCAAGGTGTTCCTTTCGGCTTCCCGGGGTCCGGGACGGTCGGTGGCGGTCGGGGTCAGGGTTCGAGGCGTCCGGTGAGACGTATGTCGGCGGAGGAGGAGCCGACCTGGAGCGTGCGGGCGCCGGCGGCCTGCTGCCAGGTGTCCCGGTCCCGGTCCCGGTACTGGAGCTGGCGGGCGTCGACGGGCACGGTCACGCGTTTCTCCTGCCCCGGCGCGAGGGTCACCTTGGTGTATCCGGCCAGTTTCCTGACCGGCTGCGGGACGTCGGCCCGGCTGCCGGGGCCGAGGTAGACCTGGACGGCCTCCTTGCCGGTGCGCTCGCCGGTGTTGCGCACGGTGACCCGCACCGCCGCCCCGGTGGCGGTGCGCTCGACGGCGAGGTCCCGGTAGCCGAAGGAGGTGTACGACAGTCCGTGCCCGAACGCGAAGAGCGGCCGTACGCCCTGCTGCTCGTACCAGCGGTGGCCGGTGTGCACGCCTTCGCTGTACTCCTGCTCGCCGTTCACGCCGGGGAAGCGCTCGGGGTGGCCGGCCATGGGGTGGGCGTCCTCGGCGGCGGGGAAGGTCTGGGTGAGTTTCCCGCCGGGGTTGGCGTCCCCGTACAGCAGGGCGGCGGTGGCCTGGGCGCCTTCCTGGCCGGGGTACCACATCTGGAGCACGGCGGCGGTGTCGTCGAGCCACGGCATGAGCACCGAGGAGCCGGTGTTGAGGACCACGACGGTGTTCGGGTTGGCCTTCGCGACCGCGGCGATCAGCCGGTCCTGGCCGTCGGGCAGGGACAGCGAGGGCCGGTCGTAGCCCTCGGAGCCCTCGTCCTGGGCGAAGACGACGGCGGTGTCGGCGGCGGCGGCCGCGGCCACGGCCCGGTCGAAGTCGGCGGCGGCCCGCTGGGGCGTGACCCAGGTCAGGTCGACCTTCAGGGGGCGGTCCGGCCAGGCCCAGCCGCTCATGGTGACCCGGTGGGTGCCGCGGGTGAGCCTCATCAGGACGCTGGTGGTGTCGCTGAAGGAGTCGGCGGCGTAGACGGGGCTCCGGTCCCCGACCTGGAGGACGGCCATCCCGCCGTCGACCTGCATGCCGATGCGGTAGTCGCCGTCGGCGGGGACGGTCAGGGTGCCCTCGTAGAACTGGCGGTCGCCGCCCGCGTCGAGCTGCTTGCCGCCGGTGAAGACGGGGCTGAGGTTCTCCGCGGGCAGTGGGCCGCCCAGGCGGTCGATGCCCGGCTCGTGGGTGACGGTCACGCCGGTGCCGGCCCGCTCGCGCAGCGCGTCCAGCGGTGCCTGCGCGGCGTCCGGGACGACGTGGGCGCTGCCGAGGCCGGAGACCTTGGGGCGCAGGGCGCTGTCACCGATGACGGCGAGGCCGGTGCCGGCGGTGGCGGTGAGCGGCAGGGCGGGGCGCCCCGCGGTGGTGGTGTTGCGCAGCAGGACGGCGCCGTTCTCGGCGATCCGGCGGGCGGTGGCGCGTCCGGCGGCCGCGTCGCGCGCGGGGCGGGCCGGGGCGGTGGCGGCGAGCAGTCCGAAGCGTTCCATCCGGCCGACGATGCGGATCACCGCGCGGTCGAGGGCGCTCTCGGGGACGGTGCCGTCCGCGATGGCGGCCTTGAGGGCGGCGCCGAGGTGGCGGGAGTCGGGGACGGGGTCGGTGGGCTTGCCCATCTCCAGGCCGAGTTCCTGGTCGAGTCCCTTGGTGAGGTCGGTGGTGGCGTGGGTGGCCAGCCAGTCGGACAGCACCCAGCCCCGGAAGTCCCACTGGTCGCGCAGGACGGACTGCAGCAGGCTCTCGTTGCCGCAGGAGTGGGCGCCGTTGAGGCTGTTGTAGGAGCACATCACGGCGGCGGCCCCGGCGTCGACCGCGCTGCGGAAGGCGGGGAGTTCGACCTCGTGGAGGGTCTGCTCGTCGATGGCGGCGTCGACGGTGAAGCGGTCGGTCTCCTGGTTGTTGCCGGCCAGGTGCTTGACCGCGGCCATCAGGCCCTGGCTCTGGATGCCCTCGATCTCGGCGGCGGCGGTGCGGGAGGTGACCAGCGGGTCCTCGCTGAACGTCTCGAAGTTCCGTCCGCCGTGCGGCACCCGGATGATGTTGACCATGGGGGCGAGCACCACGTCCTGGCCGAGTGCCCGGCCCTCGTGGCCCAGCACTCTGCCGTACTCCCGGGCGAGGCCGTCGTCGAGCGTGGCGGCGAGCGCGGTCGGGGTGGGCAGGGCGGTGGCGCGGACGCCGTTGAGACGTATCCCGGTCGGGCCGTCGGAGACCTCGAGCGGCGGAACGCCCAGGCGGGGCACGCCGGGCAGGTAACCGACACCGCGGGCGAGCGGCCCGCCCTCGGCGCCGGCGGTCCAGTGGACGAACGACAGCTTCTCGTCCAGGGTCATCCGCGCGACCAGGGACCTGACCCGGTCGCTGCCCTCCCGCGCCGCGGCGACGGGGGCGGCGGGCGCCGCGGTGGCCGGGGAGAGCAGGCCGCCCGCGCACCCGAGGGCCACCGCGACGGCCAGCAGCCGTGCGGGCCGCACCGGACCGCGCCGGCCGGTCGTGCCGGTACGGGGGCGGCGGGGGCGGGGTCTGGACTCCCCTGGCCTGCTGCGGAAGAGCATGGGATCTCCTGGTGAACGGCGTGGTCGGTGCCCGCGCGCGGTACGCGCGCCACCACGCTCCAGGAGTCGGACGCCACGGACGAGGTCCGCCGGACACCCACTTCGGCTCGGGCCCGCCCCGCGGGAGGTGGCCGGGTCACCACCCCCGGCGGGCGCGGCGGCCCGGGCGCCGCGGGCGGGCGTCCGTCGCGGCCGGCGCGCCGTCAACGGGCCGCCGCCGTCCGGGCCGTGGCCGTCCGGGCCGCCGTCCCCGGGGCGGGGTCGCCGGGCGCGGAGGTGCCGGACGCCGTGGTGACGGGCGCGGGGGCGAGCAGGGCGCGGGTCCGGTGCAGGCGCAGTGCCAGCTGGAGTTCGAGGGCCTGCTCGGGCCGCTGCCAGCCGGGGCCGAGCAGGTGGGTGATGCGCTCCAGGCGGCGGGAGACGGTGTTGGCGTGCACGTGGAGCAGTTCGGCGGCCCGGCTGGGGCTGCCGGCGGCCCGGAACCAGCCCTCCAGGGTCTCCACCAGGCAGGAGAGGCGGGCGGCGTCGTGGTCGAGGAGCGGGCCGAGCGTGCGCTCCACGAAGCCGGGCACGTCGTGGTCGTCGGCCAGCAGCACCCCGAGGAACCCGAGGTCGCCCGCGGCGGCCGACACCCCGCCGGCGTCCAGGGCGCCGAGGGCCTCCAGGCAGCGCACGGCCTCGCGGTGGGCGCGGTGGACGGTGGCGGCGCCGCGCGGCGAGACGGACGCGGCGGCGGTGACCGGGGCCCCGGTGGCGGCGGCGAGCCGGGCGCGCACCTCCTCGGCCCGGGCCGCCGGATCGTCTCCGGGGAGCAGCAGGACGAGCAGCCCGTCCCGGACGGTCCGCATGCCCCGGTGTCTGCGGGCGTGGACGCCGGCCCAGCCGTCGACGAGGGGGGCGGCGGGACTGCCGGGCCGGGCCACGACCACCACGTGGGGGCGGTCCAGGTCGGCGGAGAGCCGGCGGGCGCGGGCCAGCAGCCGTTCGGGCGGCGGCCCGTCGCAGCTGACCAGGTCTTCGAGGAGGTCGTCGCGGATCTGGCCCTCGGTGGCGGTGGAGCGCCGCAGCGTCAGCAGCAGCGACACGGTACGGGCGTGCGCGAGCAGCAGCTGCTCGGGCGGTTCGGTGCCGGGGTCGTCGGGGTGGAAGAGGAGGGTGCCGACGTCCTCGGAGCGGACGGTGAGGGGCACGGCCCAGGTGCCGTCCGCGGTGGGGCAGGCGATGCCGGTGGTGGCGGCGTTGAGGCGTACCCGGTCCAGCTCCGTGGCGGTGGCGCGGGGCAGGCGGCCGTGTGCGGCGAGGTGTTCGCCGGCCGGGCCGTGCACGCCGACGGCGCCGCCGAGTTCGCGGGCGGCCCGGGTGAGGAGTTCGTCGAGGCCGATGCCGTCCAGGGCGAGCCGGAACAGGTCGTCCTGCGCCCCCCGGGCCTCGATGGCGTCGCGCAGTCCGGCACGCGCCCGGGTTCCGGCCCGCTCCAGTTCGGCGTTGGCGGTACGGGCGCGGGCGAGGAGCCGGGCGGTGGTCAGGGCCCCGGCGCCGAGGTCGGCGAGGGAGCGCAGCAGGGCCACTTCGTCGGGGGTGAAGTGGCGGACCGCGCGGTCCGCCACGTAGAGGAAGCCGAGGTGCTTCTCGTCGGTGCGCAGCGGTACGCCGAGCACGGCGTGCAGGGACTCGGCGTGGGCGAGGGCGCCGAGCGCCGCGGTGTGCGCGGCGGGCCCGGCCGGGTCGGCGGTGGACCGTCCGGCGGCGGGCGGCGGGCCGGCCGGGGCGGCGAGCAGGTCGGCGGTGCTGAAGGGGCCGGGCGGGTCGTCGTGGGCGGCGGCGGTGGGCAGAGCGCCGGCGGGGATGCGGTGCCCCTGGGTGCCGGCGCCGACGGCGCCGTCGGCGGCGCGCACCACGGCCTCGCCGGTCTCCTCGTCGTGCAGGACGGCGAGGGCCAGGTCGGTGGCGGTCAGCAGCCGGGCGCGGCGGGTGAGCAGCGCGAGCGCGGCCTGCGGCCGTGCGGGGTGGGCGAGTTCGCGGGCGGTGTCGACGAGGGAGGCGAGGTCCGCCTCGCGGCGGGCGTGGCGTACGGCGTGGCCGGTGGCCTCCCGCGCGAGGTGCCGGGCGTGGTCGAGGCGGCGCCGGTCCTCGGGCCGGGCCGAGCGGCGGGCGCGGGCGAGGAGCCGGTCGCAGGCGTGGGCGGGTGCCCCGGCGGCGAGGAGTTCCAGCAGGTCCAGCAGGGGGTCCGGCGACGGGGAGCCGCCGCCCGTGGTGTGTGCGTCCTCCCCCGCCATGGCATCCCCCGCGACTCGGTCTCGACCTGCCCGTGGGGAACGTAACCGCCCTTTTCCGGGCGGGCAAACAGCCACGGGGGCCTTACGGGGCGACGAGAGGGGGTGATCCGGCCACCACCGGGGCGGGGCGCGGGGGCGGGAGCGGTGGCCCGGGCACCGGATCCCGTGTGCCGCCTGGGCCGCGGGCGTCCGGAGCCGGGTTCCGGGAAGCCGCGCCGGGGTGTCGTCGCGGGGCCGGCCCTGCGGTACGTCTCAAGCGGTTCTCCGGCGGAACCCGAGCGGTTCTCCGGCGGTTCCCGCGGGCGCCCCTCAGCGGGCGGGGGCTGCCGGGAGGGCGACCGCGGTCAGGAGGAGCCCGGCGTACAGGGTCCAGCGGCCGGTGAGAGCGCTCAGCGCGCGGCCGTCGTGCCGCGGACCCGGGATCCGCAGGCCGGCGGTGAAGACGCGGCGGGCGGGCTCGAAGCGGAGCCGGGCGTCGCCGAAGTCCAAGGGGTGCGCGGTGAGCGGCGACCATGCCTTGAACACCGCCTCCTTGGCGCTGAACAGCAGCCGGTCCCAGTGCACCTCGGGGTGGTGCCCGGCCAGGTCGCGCAGGTGCTGCCGCTCGGCGGCGCAGGTCACCGCGTCGGCGGTGCCAGGGGGCAGCGGCCGGTGCGGTTCGGCGTCGATGCCCAGCGCCCGCCAGCGGGTGGCGGACGCCAGGGCGACACCGCGGTAGCCGGCGCAGTGGGTGACCGAGCCGACGGTGCCGGCCGGCCACTCGGGCTCGCCGCGCGGGCCGGACAGCAGGGGCCGTACCGGCAGGCCGAGGGCGGTCTGCGCCCGGTGGGCGCAGACCCGTACGGTGGCGAACTCGCGCCGCCGCTCGGGCACCGCGTCCCGGATCAGGGCCCGTTCGGCGGCGAACAGCAGCGCCTCGGGGAAGTCGCCGGCCGTGTCGACGGCGATCGTGCCGGGCGGGAGGATCGCCCCGATCATCGCCGAGCCGGGACCCGGTACGGGGCCGGTCAGGGCCGGACGCCGACGAACAGACCGCGGCCGGAGGGGCCGCCGGGCAGGAACTCGGTGGCGAGTCCGGCGCGCGCGAAGGCCAGTTCGTACGCGGAGCGCGTGAAGAGGGTGATGCGGTGGCTCTCCGACAGGTGCTCGATGTCCTGGCCGGGTTCGGCGACGAGGTAGTGCACGTCGATGCGGGTGGCGCCGTCCTCCAGGCGGGAGTGGGAGACCCGGGAGATCGTCTTGCCGGCCGCCTCGACGACGGCGGCGCCGACGTAACCGGGGGTGAACGTCTCGGGGAACCACCAGGGTTCGACCACGACGACGCCGCCGGGTTCGGTGTGGGCGGCGAACGCGCGCAGGGCGGCGTCCAGTTGCGGCTGGTCGGCCATGTGGCCGATCGAGCTGAACATGCAGGTGACGGCCGAGTACGTGGTGCCCAGCGCGAAGTCGCTCATGTCGCCCTGGTGGAGGGCGGTGCCCGGGTTGCGGTGCCGGGCGGCGGCGAGCATGTCCGGGGACAGCTCCAGTCCCTCGACCCGTTCGAAGCGGTCGGCGAGGCGGGCCAGGTGCAGGCCGGTCCCGCAGGCCACGTCCAGGAGGCTGCGGGCGCCGGGCACCCGGGCGGCGACGAGGTCGGCCAGGTCGTCGGCCTCCCGGACGTAGTCCTTGCCCTTGCCCTGGTGCACCAGGTCGTAGACCCGGGCGATGGCGCCCGTGTAGCCGTCGGCGGGACGGGCGTCGGTGGTGGTCACTGGGGCTCTCCTCGGCGTAGGGATGCGGAGCGGGAGGGGTCGCGGGGTGCGGCCGTGAGCTGTTCCAGCCGGGTCACGACCGCGGCCGGCGAGGGGTCGGCGAGGGCCTCGGCGCGCAGCCGCCGGGCACCGGCGGCCAGGGCCGGGTCACCGACGGCCCGCACGATCGCGGCGCGCAGCGTGGCGGCGTCCAGCTTGTCCGGCGGCAGTTCGATGCCCGCGCCGGCCTCGGCGTGCAGCCGGGCCTTGAGCGGGGCGTCCCACAGGGCGCCGACGACGACCTGCGGCACGCCGTGCAGGGTGGCGGTGGAGCAGGTGCCCGCGCCGCCGTGGTGGACGATCGCCGCGCAGCTGGGCAGCAGGGCGTCCAGGGGGACGAAGTCGACCACCCGGATGTTGCCGGGCAGCGCGTCGCGGTCGGTGAGCTGGGAGGCGTCGAGGGTGGCGACGATCTCGGCGTCGATGTCGCCGAGGGCGTGCAGGAGATCCTCGAAGGGGACGGCGTCGCGGCCGAAGGTCTCCCGGGCGGAGACGCCGAGGGTGAGGCAGACCCGGGGCCGGGCGGGCGGTGTCCGCAGCCAATCGGGCACGACGGAGGGCCCGTTGTAGGGGACGTAGCGCATGGGCAGGACCTCGCCGCCGACCGGCAGGCGCAGGCTCGCGGGGGCCGGGTCGATGGTCAGGTCCCCGGTGACGATGTTCTCGATCGCGGCGGCGTCGGGGGTGATGCCGAAGCGTTCCAGGGTCCAGGTCAGCCACTCCGCCATCGGGTCCTCGCGCAGTTCGGCGGGCCGGCGTGCCATCAGGTCGAGGAACTGGGCGCGGGCGTTGAGGATGACGTCCGGACCCCACAGCACCCGGGCGTGCGGGGTGCCGGTGACGTGGGCGGCGATGGCCCCGGCGTAGGTGAAGGGCTCCCAGACGATCAGGTCGGGCCGCCAGGACCTGGCGAGGTCCACCAGGTCGTCGATGGTGGTGTCGCCGTTGAGCGGCGCGAACGACAGGGCGGTCATCATGGTCTGCTGGCCGAGGGCGTGCTCCCAGCCGAACGGCTGGTGGCGGGTCTCGACGAAGTCCAGTCCCCGCTGGTACGGGGTGGGGTCGCCGGCGATCCGCGTCATCAGCTCCGTGATGGAGTCCAGGTCGCCGACGGGGTCGGCGGTCAGGCCCGACCCGTTGACGACCTCGGTCAGCGCGGGCTGGCTGGCCACCCGGACCTCGTGGCCGGCCGCGCGCAGCGCCCAGGCCAGCGGTACCAGGTTGTGGTAGTGCGTGTTGTGCGCGAAGCACGTGATCAGGACGCGCATGGCGTCGACTCCCTCTTGGCGACCGGGAAACGGGCGGGGGCGAGCAGGACGGGCGACCGCGGCCGGGTCACCGCCTCGCCGGCCTCCCGCAGTCCGGGCAGTGCCTCGGCCAGGGTGCGCAGCGCGGCGGTGGCGAGCACCGTGATCAGGGGTGCGGACAGGGCGAAGTGCAGGTCCGGGGCGAGACCGAGGGGGGTGGCGCCGGGCGGCGCCGCCGGGTCGCGGCCGGCCGCGGCGACGAGGACGGCGATCCGGCTGCCGGCGGGCAGGGCGGTGCCGGCCAGGATGGTGTCCGTGCGGGAGATCCGGGTCTCCACCCGGACCGGCGGGGCCGTACGCAGGGTCTCCCGGACGGCCGCCGCGGCGAGCGCGGGGCCGGCGGTGAGGCGCTCCCAGGCGCCGGGCTCGGCGCGCAGACGGCGTACCGTCCCGGTGACGAGGACGGCGGTGGTCTCGGCGGCGCCGACCGCGAGGACACCGGCGGCCCGGACGGTGTCCTCGTCGCCGGGCAGGTGCCGGGCGAGCAGGCCGGTCACGGCGGTCTCGGCGGCCCGGGACGCGCGCGCGGTGGCGTACGGCTGGGGGCACACCAGGCCGTCGAGGGCGTGCCGGCAGCCGGGCAGGAGCCGGGCGAACTCCTCGCGGGCGGTGCCGGGGAGGCCGAACTGCTCCGCGAGGACGGAGCCGGGGAGCCGGCGGGCGAAGTCCTCGGCGAGGTCGAAGGTCTCGCCGGCGCTCTCCAGGAGCCTGCGGGCGTGGGCCGCCGCGCGCTGCGCCAGGCCGGCCGCCGGCAGCAGCGGGCCGCCGAACGCGGCCTGTGGGGCGAGGCGGGCGGCGGTGGCGCGGTCGAGGGCGAGCAGGCCGCTGCGGTAGGGCAGGTCGTCCCCGTCGACGGGGACGCCGTCGGGGCCGGTGCCGTCGAAGGCCGGGTCGGTGAAGACCTGGTCGGCGACGGCCCGGTGCGCGGTGACCCAGGTGTCCAGCGGCGCGCTGCGGTACAGGGGCCCGAGGGCGCGGACGCGTTCCTCGTGGACGGCCGGGTCCTGCGGTCCGGCCCGCAGGACCAGCCCGTAGGGGTCGTCCTCGATGCCCGCGAACCACTGGGCGGCGCGGGTGAGTTGGTTGCGGCGCGCGGCACGGGCGCCGTCCAGGACGCCGGCCTGCGGGGTTGCGGACGGTGGCGCCGCGGGCGGCGGCTCTGCGGACAGCGGCTCTGCGGTCATGTGCGGCTCCTCATGGGGTACCGCCGGGCAGCGCTCCGGCCCAGGCGTCCACGGCGCGGGCCGTGTCCGGGGCGTGCTCGGTCATCATCGTGAAGTGGTTGCCGGGGATGTCGGCGGTGGTGTGGGCGCCGTCCCAGACCGAGCGCCAGTCACGGTCCGGGTCGGTCCAGGCGGCCATGGGCAGGCCGGCCCGCAGGTGCAGTACCGGGGCGCGGACGGCCCGTGGTGTCCAGTCGAGGAGCAGCCGGTGGTAGGCGCCCATGGCGGTGAGCCGGGTGTCGTCGAGCGGCACGACCGCGCGGTCCGTGGCCCAGCGCAGCATCACGTCCCGCCAGACGCCCATCGCGCCGGGGTCGGCGGGGGTGTAGATGTCGGCGAGGACGAGGCCGGCCGGGCCGGTGCGGCCCGTCGTCTCCAGGTGGCCGGTGAGGGCGTGGGCCAGGTTGGCGCCGGCGGAGTGGCCGACCAGGACGTAGGGCCGGTCCCCGGTGTGTTCGGCGAGGCTGTCGGCGTGCGCCGCGCACCATGCCGCGAGGGAGTCCGGCAGCGGCTCGCCGGGCCGGAACCCCGGCTGCGGCAGGGCCAGTACGGTCCGCCGGCCGGCCAGGGCGGTGGCGAACGCGGCGAACTCCGCGGGGCCCGACACGGCGGCGGTGCCGGCCAGGGCGACCAGCAGCGGGCCGTCGTCGGGGCCCTGCGTGAGCCGGACGGGTTCGGTGGGCCGCCGGGTGGCCGTGGTGAACACCGGCCGCAGCGCGGCCACGGCCGACAGGGCGTCCACGGCCGCGGCGACCCGGCCGTCGTCGAGCGCGGTCCGGTAGAGGGCCACCAGGGTGCCGTCGGAGGCGGTGGCGGGCGGCGTGTCCGGTGTCCGCCGGCCGAGCAGGTCCCGCAGGTGGCCGGCGAGCGCGTCGGGGGTGTCGTGCTCCAGGAGCGCCTCCGGCTGCAGGTCGGTGCCGGTCGCGCCGGACAGCCGGCGCCGCAGGAGGGTGACGGCGAGGGAGTCGAAGCCGCTGTGCGTGAACGGTGTGTCGGTGGCGACGTCGCCGGCGCCGTCGAGGCCCAGGACGGCGGCGGCCTCGGTGCACACCAGGGTCCGCAGGGCGGCCGTACGGGCGGCGGGGTCGAGGGCGGCCAGCTCGCGGCGCAGCTCCTGCCGGGCGGACCCGGACTCCGGCGCCGCCCCGTGGCCGGTGCCGTCGCGGTCCGTGCCGTCACCGTCCGCCGTGTCCCGGACCGACCGGCCGGCCGGTCCGCCGGTCAGGTCGCCGATCAGCGGGCTGGGCCGGTAGGCGGTGAATCCGGCGGCGAACCGGGGCCAGTCGGTGTCGGTGACGGTGACGGCCGCCTCGCCCGTGCCGACGGCGGCGAACAGTTCGGTGAGGGCGTCCTCGGGGTCCATGGGCCGCACCCCGCGGCGGCGCAGATGGGCGGTGCCCTCTCCGTCCCCGAGGTCGCCCATGCCGCCGCCGCCCCACAGCCCCCACGCCACCGACGTGGCGGGCAGCCCCTCGGCACGACGCCGTTCGGCCAGCGCGTCCAGCGCGGCATTGGCCGCACCGTACGCACTCTGCCCCCCACTGCCCCACACACCGGCACCCGACGCATACAGCACGAACGCTTCCAGCTCCAGCGAACGCGTCAGCTCGTCCAGATGCAGGGCACCGGCGACCTTCCCCCCGTACACCTCGCGGACGAGGTCCGGGCCGGTGTCGGTGAGCGGGGCGAGCTGCGGGACGCCGGCCGCGTGGAACACGGCGGTCAGCGGCGCGTCGGCGGGGACGGCGGCCAGCACCGCGGCGAGCGCGTCCCGGTCGGCCACGTCGCAGGCGGTGAAGGTCACCTTGGCGCCCAGCGCGAGGAGTTCGGCCTCCAGCGCGTCGGCGCCGGGGGCGCCGCGTCCGCGGCGGCCCACGAGCAACAGATGGCCGGCCCCCTCCAGGGCGAGGCGACGGGCGAGCCGGCCGCCGAGCGCTCCGGTGCCGCCGGTCACGAGCACGGTGCCGCGCGGCCGGTACGGGGTCGTGCCGGCCCGCGGAGCGGGGGTGAGCCGGCGGCCGTGGAGGCCGTCGGCGCGTACCGCGATCTGGTCCTCGCTCCCGGTGAGCGCGGTGGCGAGCCGGTCCCAGTCGGTGTCGTCAGGGTCCGGGGGCAGGTCGGCGAGTCCGCCCCACAGGGCGGGCAGTTCGAGGGCGGCGGTCCGGCCGAGGCCCCACAGCGCGGCGCCCGCGACCTCGGGCGCCTCGCCGGGCGACACGGCCACGGCCGCCCGGGTGACGCACCAGAGGCGGGCGGACACGGCACCGTCCGCCAGGGCCTGGACGAGCGCCACGGTGGCCCGTACGCCCGCGGGGACCGGGTCGGGGGCGGGAGCCGTGCCGGATCTCGTCGTGCCCCGGCGCGGTTCATGCGGTTCATGTGGTTCATGTGCGTCGTGCGGCTCGTCCAGGCCGAGCAGGGACAGCACCCCCTGCAGGGGGCCGGCTCCCGTGCCCGTGTGGGCGTCGCGCAGGGCGGTGGTGAGCGCGCCGCGGCCGGCCGTGGCGGGGTCGGCGGCGAGGCGGTGCACGGTGGCTCCGCGGGCGGTCAGGGCGCGGGCGGCCGCGTCGCCGGCGGCGGACCCGGCGGCGGCCTCCACCAGCAGCCAGGTCCCGTCCGGTGCGGTCCGGCCGGCCGGCACGGGCCGCCAGGTGATCCGGTAGCGGCGCGGGCCGGTGGCCGCACCCGGGGTCCGCGGGGTGGGCTCGATCCAGTACCGGCGGTGCTGCCAGGCGTACACGGGGAGCGGCACCGCGGGGGCGGGGTGGTCCGCGAACAGCCGGGTGCGGTCGAGGGGGACGCCGCGGGCGAGGGCGGTGGCGACGCCGCGCAGCAGCGTGCCGGTCTCGGGGCGGTCCCGGCGCAGCAGGGGCACGGTGCCCGGGTCGGGCCGGTCGGCGAGGGTCTCCTCGGCGGCGGCGCACAGCACGGCGTCGGGGCCCAGCTCGACGAAGGTCGCGGCGCCGAGGTCGCGGGCGGTGCGGACGGCGTCGGCGAAGCGGATCGTGGCGCGCACGTGGCGGGCCCAGTAGGCGCCGGTGCGCAGGTCGTCGCCGCTCGCGCGGCGGCCGGTGACGTCGGAGACGACGGGGATGCGCGGTGCCCGGTAGGTCAGCCGGTCCGCCAGCGCGCGGAACTCGGCGAGCATCGGGTCCATCAGCGGGGAGTGGAAGGCGTGGCTGACGGTGATGGCCCTGGTCCGCCGGCCGAGCGTCCGCAGGGCGGCCCCCACCCGTTCGACGGAGGCGGCGGCGCCGGAGACGACCACGGAGCGGGGCCCGTTGACGGCGGCCACGTCCACCTGCGGGTCGGCGGCCAGCAGTTCGCGTACCTCGTCCTCCGAGGCGCGTACGGAGAGCATCGCGCCGCCCGGCGGGAGGGCCTGCATCAGCCGGCCGCGGGCGGCGACCAGGGCGCAGGCGTCGTCGAGGTCCAGTACGCCCGCCGCGTGGGCGGCGGTGATCCCGCCGACCGAGTGGCCGAGGAGGACGTCGGGGCGCGCGCCCCAGTCCTCCAGGAGCCGGAAGAGGGCGGTCTCCAGGGCGAAGAGGGCGGCCTGGGCGTTCTGCGTGCGGTGCAGGGCGTCGCCGTCCCGCTCGTCCCCGCCGTCGAGGAGGGCGGCCAGCGGACGGTCGAGGTGGGGGTCGAGGCGGGCGGCCACGGCGTCGAACGCCTCGGCGAACACGGGGTACGCGGCGTGCAGTTCGCGGCCCATGCCGAGGCGCTGGCTGCCCTGGCCGGTGAAGAGGAACGCGGTCTTCGCGTCGCGGCGCAGCACGCCCCGTACGAGGGCGGGGTGCTCCTCGCCCGCGGCGAGGGCGGCCAGGCCCGCGGTGAGTTCGGCCGGGGTGTCCCCTAGGACGACGGCACGGTGCTCGAAGGCGGCCCGGGAGGCGGCGAGGGCGTACCCGAGGTCGTAGGGGTCGGTGCCGGGCGCCGCGGCGAGGTGCTCGCGCAGTCGCGCAGCCTGTGCCCGCAGCGCCTCGGCGGACCGCCCCGAGACGAACCAGGGCACGGGGGCGGAAGGGGCGGGTCCGACAGCGGGCGCGGCCGGCGGCGAGGGCCGGGCGGGGGGTTCCTCCAGGATGACGTGGGCGTTGGTGCCGCCGACGCCGAAGGCGGAGACACCGGCGCGGCGCGGCCGGCCCGCGGTGGCCGGCCAGGGGGCGGCCTCGGTCAGGAGACGTACCCCGCCGGCGGCCCAGTCGACGTGCGGGGTGGGCTCTTCGGCGTGCAGGGTCCGTGGCAGCAGGCCGTGGCGGAGGGCCTCGACCGTCTTGATGACGCCGCCGACACCGGCCGCGGCCTGGGCGTGACCCAGGTTCGACTTCAGGGAGCCGAGCCACAGGGGGCGGTCGGCCGGCCGGTCCGGTCCGTAGACGTCCAGCAGCGCCTGGGCCTCGATGGGGTCACCGAGGCGGGTGCCCGTGCCGTGCGCCTCGACCGCGTCGACGTCCTGGGCCCGCAGGCCCGCGTCGGCCAGCGCCCGGCGGATGACGCGCTGCTGGGACGGCCCGTTGGGGGCGGTGAGACCGTTGCTGGCGCCGTCCTGGTTGACGGCCGTGCCGCGGATGACGGCGTGGACGGTACGGCCGCCGCGTACGGCGTCGGAGAGCCGTTCGAGGACCAGGACGCCGACGCCCTCGGCCCAGCCCGTGCCGTCCGCGTCCGCCGAGAACGCCTTGCAGCGGCCGTCGGCGGCCAGTCCTTTCTGCCGGGAGAACTCCACGAATGCGGCCGCGTCCGGCATGACCGCCACCCCGCCCGCCAGCGCCAGGCCGCATTCACCACTCCTGAGAGCGGCGACGGCCAGGTGCAGGGCGACGAGGGAGGAGGAGCAGGCGGTCTCGACGGTCATCGACGGGCCTTCGAGCCCCAGGACGTAGCTGACGCGCCCGGACAGCACGGCGTCCGCGCTGCCGGTGAGCAGGTAGCCCTCCGAACCGGCCGGGATCCGCCGCGGGTCGGTGGCGTACTCGGCGTGCGCGGCACCGACGTACACGCCGGTGCCGGAGCCGCGCAGGGTGCGGGGGTCCAGGCCGGTGCGTTCCAGGGCCTCCCAGGTGGTCTCCAGGAGCTGCCGCTGCTGGGGGTCCATGACGACGGCCTCGCGGGGGGAGATCCCGAAGAACGCGGCGTCGAAGTCGGCCGCGCCGGTGAGGAATCCGCCGGAGGCGCAGTACGTGGTGCCCTGCGACTCGGGGTCGGGGTCGTACAGCGCGGCCAGGTCCCAGCCGCGGTCCTCGGGGAACGGCCCGACCGCGTCCGTCCCGGAGGCGACCAGCCGCCACAGCTCCTCCGGGGAGTCCACCCCGCCCGGGTAGCGGCAGGCCATCCCGACCACGGCGACCGGCTCGTGCGCCGCCTCGGTCAGTTCCCGGTTGACCCGTCGCAGGCGCTCGGTCTCCTTCAGTGAGGTCCGCAGCGCCTCCATCAGCTTCTCGGAGGACATGGCCATCGGTGGGTCCCTCTCTCGGCGGACGGACGGGCGGCGGCCGGGCCGCGCAGGCGGCCCGGGCCGCCCGGGCGGCGGTCAGGCGGCGTCGCGCAGCGCCAGTTCGACCAGTGCCTCGTCGTCCAGTGCGTCGATGTCGGCGCCGCCGCCCGGCTCAGTGAATCGGGCGGTGCCTGAGAACCGCTCGGGCGTCGCCAGTGCCAGCAGGGTGTCCAGCAGGCCCGCCTCGCGCAGCACCGGCAGCGGCAGCGTGGCGAGCACGGCCCGGATGCCCGCCTCCTCCGGGTCCGTCCCGCGCGCCGGGTCCTCGTCCGGCGCGGGCGCGAGCAGTGCGGCGAGGTGTCCGGCGAGGGCGGACGCCGTGGGGTGGTCGAAGACCAGGGTCGGCGGGAGTCGGCGTCCGGTGGCCCGGCCGAGCCGCGCGGCGAACTCGCTCGCGGTGAGCGAGCTGAACCCGAGGGTGCTGAACGCCTCCTCGGGGTCGACGTCCTGCGGCCCGCCGTGGCCGAGCACGGCGGCGACACCGCCGCACACCTCCGCGAGCACGATCTCGTACCGTTCGGCGGGGTCCACGTCCGCGAGCCGTGCGGCCAGTGCGTTCCCCGCCTGCTCCCGGTCGGTGCCGGCGTCGGTCCGTGCCAGTGCCTCGCGCACGCCCGGCAGCCGGCTGATGAGCGCACTGGGCCGCAGGGCGCAGTACGCCTTCGCGAACAGGGGCCAGTCGAGGTCGGCCAGGGCCACGCAGACGTCGTCGCGGTCCAGGGCGGCGCCCAGCGCCTCGACGGCCGACGCCGGGTCCATGGTGCGCAGGCCGCGGCTACCGAGGAACTCCTCGCCGGCGCCCTCGCCCATGCCGCCGCCGCCCCACAGCCCCCACGCCACCGACGTGGCCGCCAGCCCCTCGGCACGACGCCGCTCGGCCAGCGCGTCCAACGCGGCATTGGCCGCACCGTACGCACTCTGCCCCCCACTCCCCCACACACCGGCACCCGACGCATACAGCACGAACGCCTCAAGATCCAGCGAACGCGTCAGCTCGTCCAGATGCAGGGCACCTGCGACCTTCCCCCCGTACACCTCGGCCAGTGAGCCGAGTCCGGTGTCGAGGAACGTCTCCGAGTGCGGTACGCCGGCGGTGTGGAAGACGGCGGTGGGGGGATGCTCCGTGAGCAGCGCGGCGAGCGCGTCCCGGTCGGCGACGTCGCAGGCGGCGAGGGTCACCTCGGCGCCCAGGGCGCGCAGTTCGGCGGCGAGGTCGGCGGCGCCGGGGGCGTCGGGGCCGCGCCGGCCCGCCAGGACCAGGTGTGCGGCGCCGCCGCGGGCGGCCCACCGGGCGACCTGGGCTCCGAGGGCACCGGTGCCGCCGGTGACCAGGACGGTGCCGCGCGGGGTGTAGGCGCGGCGCACGGGCGCGGAACCGGCCGGGACGAGCCGGCGGCCGTAGGTGCCGGACGCCCGTACGGCGACCTGGTCCTCTCCGTCCCGTCCGCGCTGGCCGGCCAGCGCGGCGACGACCCGCTGCCAGGCCCGCGCGTCGGGGTCGGCGGGCAGGTCCACCAGGCCGCCCCACACCGTGGGGTGCTCCAGTGCGACGCCGCGCCCCAGCCCCCAGACCTGGGCGCCCGCGGCGGACGGCCGCTCCCCGGGTGAGACAGCGACGGCGCCCCGGGTGAGGGCCCACAGCCGGGCCCGCGTCCCGCTGTCGACGACGGCCTGGGCGAGCACGGTCGTGCCGGCCATGGCGAGGGGCAGCCCGAAGTGGGCGGGGTGCGGCCGCTCGTCGACGCCGAGCAGGGACAGGATGCCGGTGAGTCCGTCGTGAGCCGCGTCGGCCGCGGATGCCGTGTGGGCCGCGTCGGCCGCGGAGTCCGCGTCGGCCGCGAGGTGCGTGTGGGTCGTCAGCAGGGCGGTCAGTTCCTCGCGGCCGGTGGCCGCCGGGTCGATCACGAGCCGTTCGACCTGGGCCCCGGCGCCGGCGAGCGCCGCCTCGGCCTCGTCGGCCGTTCCCGGCTCCACTCCCTGCGGGACGACCAGCAGCCACCGCCCGCTCAACGCACCGGGCGCGTCACCGCCCAGCCCCTGCCAGGTGATCCGGTACCGCCAGGAGTCGATACCGGTGGGTTCGACGGCAGCGGACCGGGTGGTGGGTTCGAGCCAGTAGTGCTGGTGCTGGAAGGGGTAGGTGGGCAGGTCGACCTGCCGGGCACCGGTGCCCTCGAACACCGCGGCCCAGTCGACGTGCGTGCCGTGGACGAACAACTCGGCGGCGGAGGTGAGGAACCGCTCAAGACCGCCCTCGTCCCGGCGCAGGGAACCCACGGCTGTCACGTCGGCGGTCTCCTGCACTCCCATCACCAGCACAGGGTGCGCGCTGGACTCCACGAACGTGCCGAACCCCTTGCCGGTCAGCAGCTTCACGGTGTCCTCGAAGCGGACCGTGTGCCGCAGGTTGCGGTACCAGTACGA
>NZ_JBIAQL010000022.1:0-102784 GCF_042889045.1 Streptomyces sp. NPDC002701 | reverse complement strand
CCCGGAGAGCCGGACGGCCACTCCTCGGAAGCCACTCAAGGCAGAAACCCATAAGCCACATCCGGCCCTCCCGGGCCGACCAACACCTTACGGAGAACCCATGACGCAGACAGGCTTCCTGGCCGGTCCGATCACCGGTCTCAAGTACGAGACCCCCACTCACCAGGGACTCACGGGCGCCCAGGGTGAATTCCTGTACGAGGAGGGAGAGCGGGTCGCCTTCCTCGTCGGGGCGACGCCCATCGGCAACGTCTCCGCCCGCTCCCGGGTGAACCTGGCGCAGATCGTCGCCCGTGTGGACGGTGATGTCGCCAAGCTGCGCGACCCCGGGCTGACGAACGTCGCCCGGTTCGTGTTCACCCTGGGCCGGAAGAACATCCGGGACCACGGGACACGGATTGCCCCGCAGGTCCACGACATCATCGGCCGCCGGCCCATCGATTTCCGGCACGACGCCGACTTCGCCGGCACCGGCGCCGCTGACAAGGTCCGGGCGTTCACCGACGACCCGGTCATCACCGAGATCCTGCGGGACCTGAACGAAGCCGGGGTCTTCGAGGACGCCGGCTCGCGGACTCTGTGCACGCCGGCGAACGCCCGCAACGAAGTGCGCCGCAACGCGATGGGCATCCTGCGCTTCCGTGACGTCAAGATCCCGCTGCAGAATGGCGCATACGTCCTTGCGGACGTTTTCCGGCCCGCCCGACCCGGTACCTACCCCGTCGTCATCAGCTCAGGGCCCTACGGCAAGGCGTTCAACCACCACTCCATCGGTTCCGTCGCCGACCTCGAGGAGCACGAGCTCATGGAGGACGACTACTTCTGCGGCAATCCCGGCGGGCAGCCCTTCGAGAATCACGAGACGGTCAACACCGCCTCCTGGGTACCCGACGGATACGTGATCGTGCGAACGGACATGCCCGGTGCCGGCAACAATCCCGGACAGCTCGCCCCCTGGGGAATCGCCGGAGCCGAGGCTTTCCGTGACTGTATCGAGTGGGCCGGCGTCCAGCCGTGGTCGAACGGCAACGTCGGCACCTGGGGCATGTCCTACCTGGCGATGAGCCAGCACCAGGCCGCCGGCCTCAAGCCCGAGCACCTCAAAGCCATGATCGCCATCGGCACCGACGTGGACCTCTACGAGGAGGTCGCCTACAACGGCGGAATCTTCAATGAGCAGTTCTGGTCCGTCTGGAAAGCGGCGGGGATCGACCCCGCGGTCGTGGGAACGCCTGACATCGCGGACTTCATCCGAACCCTGCGGGACAGCCCTTTCCGCGACAGCGACCCGGACGCCGTCTTCGGACCACGGGCCGATGTCTTCATGAGTCCCGACCTGACCGACGTCACCGTCCCCCTCTGGGCGGTCGCCGCCACCACCCACTCCTCCCACATCCACCAGCTCGGTGGCAGCAACGCCTACCTGGCCACGCCGACCGCGCACAAGAAGCTCGACCTCTGGGACGACTGGTTCCAGAAGTCCTACGCCGAGGAGACCGTCGCCGCACACAAGGCATTCTTCGACCACTGGCTCAAGGGGATCGACAACGGCATCATGACGGTCCCGCCCGTGCGCCTGGAGATCCGCTCCGGCAACGGCGCCGCACTCGTCCTTCACGAGGACGAATGGCCCCTCGCCCGCACCGAGTACCGCCGCTGGTACCTCGACGCCTCTTCCACGCAGACGGCCCAGCCGGCAGGAGAGCGACGGTTCCTGCGGCTGGAGGCGAGCGAGCCGACCGCCTCGGCGCAGCAGGCATATCCGGCTGAGATAGCGCTGGTTCCCCCTGCCTGTGGAGCGGCTCTGCGCGTGGATGCCGCATCGGCCCAGTCCGATCCGCGCGCCACCGGTATTTCGTTCCTCAGCGCGCCGCTGACGGCTGACGCGATCCTCGCCGGATACGGCAAAGTCGGCTTGACGGTCTCGTCCACCAGCCACGACATGGACATCTACGTGTCGATACGGGTCATCGACGAGGGCGGTCACGAAGTCGACTTCACCGGATTCGCCACGAGCGGCTTCGGCGATCGTCCCATCCCGCTCATGATGGGCTGGCTGAAGGCATCGCATCGGAAAATCGACGAAGAACGCAGCACGCGTTACACCGTCAAGCACACCCATCGCGAAGCCGACTACGCCCCGCTCGTCCCTGACGAGGAGGTCGAGGTGGAGATCGAGTTGGTCCCCAGCACCGGGCTGCTCAAGAAGGGCCAGCGCATCCGCGTCGACGTGCAGCCGTACGACGGCGTCGCGCACGGCATGCACCACGCCTACGACCCCGCCTACCACGACGGGGCCGTCAACAGGGTGCACACGGGGCCGTCCCGCCTGGGCTACGTGCAGTTGCCGATCGTCGGTTGACACCACCGGAGGCCACTGCTGACATCCGTGATCGCCCCTGGAACCCGCCCGTCGGATCATGTGTAAGGCCGGATAACGCCCGCATCCCCGGGAGCCGCCGAGTTCCTCATCCACCCCAGGACCGGGGCCCTGACCGAGGCGGCCGGAACGGTCCCGTCCGTGCGCGGCCCTGTCAAGGGCTCCGTACAGCGGTCGACCGATGCCCATACGACTCGGGTGACGGTGCCGCCCAACTCCCGCGCGGCACCGGAGGCCGAGACCCGGGACGTAGACCCGGCGGAATATCGGGCGACCGCGAACGCACCCGACGGGCAGGGACGTGCGCAGGTCACGCCGCTCACCGACCTCACCGGCACCGTGCTGCGGATCGGGCCCGTCGGCTCCGGCACGACGAAGGTCGAACGCACGCGTTCCTGACCGCGACCCCTGCCCCGGCGCGGCAGCGTGCCGTAAGCCTTCACGCTCTACAACTGCGGGAGCACCTCACCGGCGATGAGTTCCAGGTGGTCGAGGTCATCGAAGTCGATCAGCCGCAGGTGGATACGGCTCGCGCCGATCGCGGCGAACTCACCGAGCCGCTGCACGAGTTGGGCCGGGGAACCGACCACCGCATCCTCCGGCGGCAGCGCGCTCTTGGCGTGGAGCGGGGCGGCCCGCCGTCGCACTTGCGTCTCCGTACGGCCGATGGCCGCCACGACACCGGCCGAGAGCACCAGTGGTGGCCGGCCGGCGTCGGCCCGCCCGGTCCGGTCGCACGCCTCGGCAACCCGTCGGTACGCGCGAGCGGTCTCAGCCACCGACTTGAAGGGCATGTTGAACTCGTCGGCGTACCGGGCCGCCAGCTCCGGGGTGCGCTTGGGGCCGCGGCCCCCTACGATGATCGGCGGCCCCGGCACCTGTACGGGTTTCGGCAGGGCGGGCGCGTCGACGAGCCGGTAGTGGTCGCCGTGGTGGCTGAAGCTCTCGCCGACCTGCGTCCGCCACAGGCCGGTGATCACCTGCAGTTGCTCCTCCAGCCGATCGAAGCGCTCCGGGGCGGGCGGGAACGGGATGCCGTAGGAGGTGTGTTCCCGCTCGTACCAACCCGCGCCGAGGCCCAGTTCGACCCGCCCACCGCTCATCCGGTCCACCTGCGCCACCATCACGGCGAGCGGTCCCGGCAGTCTGAAGGTGGCCGAGGTGACCAGGGTGCCCAGCCGGATCCTGGAGGTCTCCCGGGCGAGCGCGCCGAGCGTCAGCCAGGCGTCGGTGGGACCGGGCAGGCCGGGATCGGCACCCATCGTCTGATAGTGGTCGGCCCTGAAGAAGCCCTCGAATCCGCTGGCCTCGACAAGTTGTGCGAAGCGCCGCTGATCCTCGTAGTCGGCGCCGCGGTGCGGCTCGGTGAAGACGCAGATCCGCAGGCTCATCGCCGCTCCGTTTCGGCCATCCCGGACAGGTCCCGTTCCATCAGCAGTTCGTGCAGATCGGCGCTGCACCGGGCCACTTCGCCCAGGTGCGCGGTCCGGCCCAGCGTCCTCGGCCGGGGTATGGCGATGTCGACGATCTTGCGGATCCGGCCTGGGCGCGGGGTGAGCACCACCACCCGGTCGGCGAGCAGCACGGCCTCGTCTATCGAGTGCGTGACGAAGACGACGGTGGACGAGTTCTCGAGGTGGATGCGCTGCAGTTCCACCGCGAGGTCCGCGCGGGTCAGTGCGTCGAGTGCGGAGAACGGCTCGTCCATGAGCAGCACCCGCGGCTCGCCCATCAGCGACCGGCACAGCGCGACACGCTGCTGCATGCCGCCGGACAGTTCGTGCGGCCGGTGCTTCTCGAAGCCGTTCAGTCCGGCCGTCTCCAGCAGCCGGTACGCGCGTTCGCGGTGCTGCGCCTTGTTCCAGCCGAAGATCTCCACGGGCAGCATGACGTTGTCGAGGACGGACCGCCAGGGCAGCAGGGCCGGCCGCTGGAACAGCATGGCGACGTCCCGTCGGGCGCCGGTGACGCGCTCGCCGCCGATGGTGATCTCGCCGTCGGTGACCGGCAGGAGACCGGCGATCAGCCGGAGCAGCGTGGACTTGCCGCACCCGGATCGGCCCACCACGGCCACGAACTCGCGGTCGGCGATGTGCAGGCCGATGTCCTGGAGCGCCACCGTCGAACCGGACCGACTGGTGAAGCTCCGGGACACACCGGTGAGTCTGATCATCCGGCGGTCTCCCCATCCACGGGCAATCGTCGTGCCGTCCGGATCCTGTCGTCCGGTCAGGCTACCCGCAGCAGGCCGATCGGCGGTACCTGTCGTCCGGTCGATGCATGCCCCAATGACGTACATCTGGCTCACAACTACCCCTTCCTCGTACGCTGTTGCCCGCACCAAGCGTCATGCCCCGGCGGCTCCGTGCTGCCGTTCCGTCTCGTCTGTCTCGACGCCCTTCCGCCGGCGCGTTCGGCGGTCGGAAAGGACAACACTGTGCGCATGATCAGGTTCGCCCGTACGGTCGCCGCGGCAGCCCTGACCACAGCGCTGGCGCTGGTGGCGGGGTGTGGCGGCTCGGATTCCGACGCGGACGCCGGTGAGGACGGCAAGGCACTGAAGAAGGTGACCTACCTGACCTCCTTCGGCAGCTTCGGCCGGGACGCGTACGCCTGGGTCGCGAAGGACAAGGGGTTCTTCGAAGAGGCCGGCTTCGACGTGCGGATCAGACCGGGGCAGGGCACCGGCGGTGTGATTCCGGCCGTCGTGAGCGGCCAGGCGCAGTTCGGCCCCATCGACCTGACGGGAGGTCTGCTGCACCTGGGCAACGGTCAGGCGAAGGACTTCGTCGCGGTGGCCGCCATCCAGCAGCGCACCATGGCCGCGATCGCCACCACCGAGGGCAACCGCATCGCCACACCGAAGGACCTCGAGGGTAAACGGCTCGCGGACACGCCCGGCTCGGTCGTACGCAACCTCTTCCCGACGTACGCCCGGCTGGCCGGCGTGGACGCCGACAAGGTGACCTGGGTCAACGGCGAGGCGCAGACCCTGATGGGCACGCTCGCCGGCGGCTCGGTGGACGGTATCGGCCAGTTCGTGGTGGGCAAGCCGACCATCGAGGCGGTGACGAAGAAGAAGGCCGTGCTGCTGCCCTACAGCGACGTGATCCCCGACCTGTACGGAAACGTGCTGATCACGTCGACGAAGATCGCCGAGAAGGATCCGGAGATGGTACGGCGGTTCACCGCCGCACTGCTCAAAGGCTTGAAGTACAGCCTCGCCCACTCGAAGGAAGCCGCTGAGATCCTGAAGCGGAACGTGGACACCACGAATCCGGCCGCTGCGGCAGCCGAGTTGGAGTTGATGGCCGCGTACGTCACACCGAAGGACGGTTCCGGCACGGCGCTCGGCACGCTGGACCCCGAGCGGGTGTCGAGGAGCATCAGGATTCTGGAGGACGCGGGCACGCTGCCGAAGGGGATGACCCCTGAGCAGATCATCGACTTCGGCCTGGTGCCGAAAGCCTGACCGCGCCGCTGGTGAGGAGCCGCACTGGAGAAGGATGGGATGACCGAGCTCTCGAGGCCGCAGCAGTCCCCCACGGCGGGCCCTGAGCCGGCGCCCATGCCACGAGTCGGTCCCCGTCGCGGGACGCGCGTCGGCGTCGTGCTGCTGCCGGTGGCCGGGTTGCTGGTCGCGCTCGGCGTGTGGTGGCTTCTCACGTCGGTGCTGGAGATGATCCACCCGGCAGTACTGCCTCCGCCGGGAGCCGTGCTCTCCGCGTTCACCGCAACCCCCGTCCGGTTCCTGCAACACACCGGCGACACCACGGTGGAGACGGTGGTCGGCTTCGTTCTCTCCAGCGCCTGCGGAGTTCTGATCGGACTGTCGCTGGCAGCCTCGCGGGTACTGGAGCGCATGTTCACGCCGCTGCTGGTCGCCGTCAACGCGGTTCCGAAGATCGCGCTCGGGCCACTGTTGGTGGGGGCGCTCGGATGGGGGCAGAAGCCGGTCCTGACCATGGTCTTCCTGCTCTGCTTCTTCCCGATCGTGCTGTCCACCGCGACGGGCCTCACATCGACCCCGGCGGACCTGGCCGAGTTGGCGCGCTCGCTGGATGCCTCGCGCTGGCAGGCGTTCCGGAAGGTGCGGTTTCCCGCCGCGCTGCCGCAGATCTTCGTCGGGTTGAAGGTGGCCATGCCGCTCGCCGCGATCGGTGCGGTCATCGGCGAGTTCCAGGCCGGTGAGTCGGGGCTGGGCTATCTGATCGTGCAAGCCGGCGGGGTGGGCGACACCGCTACCGCCTGGGCCGCGATCATCCTGATCGGGTTGATGAGCATCCTTCTCTACTTTGCCCTGGTGTTGTTGGAACGGTTCGCACTGCCCTGGGTCAGGGACACGACCTGGCGCGGATGACGTAAGAACCTAGGCTGGAAGCTGTCTGCACGTAAGCGCTGGCCATTGGTTGCTGTCGATCTGGCTGTGGTCCGACGCTTCGGAAATGGGGTCGTGTCGTGTCGTCGGCCGGCCGGCCGGACATGGCGGTGGGGCGGCGCCAGGCCGCCCCACCGAACCCCCGTTGCCCGATCAGCTCGCTCAGCGCAGGAGCGCGCCGAAGCGGGCGCCCGTGGCGGGTGCCGAGAGGTCGCCGGCGCCGAACGCGAGGGACGACGTGGTCGTGAGACCGGTCGCCGTGCCGCGCAGCACCCAGACCGCGCCGTTCCAGTTGTTCTCGGCCAGGGAACCGGCCGCGAGGTCGGCGTGGCCGTCACCGTCGACGTCCAGCAGCGCGCTGCTCGCGCCGAACTGGTCGTCGTTCTCGGCGACTCCGGGGACCCCGGCGGTGTCCTGGTGGAAGGTCTGCGTACCGGCGCCCGTGACACCGGTGGCGCTGCCGGGGACCAGGGCGATGGACCCGGCGTCGGTGATGTCGCCGATGTCCTCGCCCGGGATGCCGAGCGCGATGTCGCCGAAGCCGTCACCGTTGACGTCCGCCACCGAGATCGTGGAGCCGGTCTCGTCGCCCTCCTCCTCCACGCCGGGGAAGCCGGGCAGGTCCTGGTCGAAGGTCTGTACGCGCTCCTCGGACAGGCCGGAGGCCGACCCGAACGCGATCTGGACCTTGCCGCCGTTCCAGTAGTTGCCCACCACGACATCGTCGAAGCCGTCGTTGTTCACGTCCCCGATGCCCGTGCCCGTGCCGGTCGCCGTGCCGTCCGAGGGGGTCCAGCCGGTGGTGAAGCCCGTGCTGCCGCCGCCGAGGAGCAGGTGGTTGCGCCACTGGCCGTCGCCCGCGTACTTCCAGGCGACGATGTCGTCCTTGCCGTCGCCGTTGACGTCGCCGGTCCGGGTGGAGCGGATGGGACCGGTGATCGAGTCGCCGTCCTCCCGGCAGCCGATGCCGTTGGTGGCGCAGGAGGCGTCGGGGGTGTCGTAGCCCCACCAGTCGGCCTTGTCCAGCAGCGGCAGGGTGGCGGTGGGCGTGCCGGCGCGGGAGATCGGGCCCTTCCACACGGTGGCGTCGCCGCTCGACGGGTCGTCGCCCGAGCCGGACAGGTAGGAGAACAGGGCGAGGTCCGTCTTGCCGTCACCGTCGAAGTCGCCGGTCGTGGGGGACTGCCCGTACCCGGCTATGGCCGTGCCGCCGGTGAGTCCGGAGGCGGAGCCCCACAGGATGACGGAGCCGGGACTGCCACCCGAGATCACCAGGTCGCTGAAGCCGTCGCCGTCCAGGTCGCCCTTGGTGAAGTTGGTCCCGAAGCGCTGGTCTGCGGTGGCGGAGCCGGGAACGCCGCTGGTGGAGCGGCTGATGAGCTTCTTGTTGGCGGCGGAGACCCCATTGGCGGAGCCGTACGTGACGGCCACGTAGCCCGCCTTGGCCTTGCCGGAGATCGTGGCGTCCGGAGCCGACACGGCCAGGTCGGCGTATCCGTCGCCGTTGAAGTCGTCCTGCGCGTCCGCGGACCCGGTGGCCGCCAGCGCCGGGCCGCCGGTGAGAGCCATGGCGCCAAATCCTCCGGCGAGCAGCACCGCGGCTGCCAGGGGTGCGGTGAGCGCGGTACGGGTTCGGCGGTGTGCTCGGGACATACGTGAGCCTTTCGAGTCGGTCGGTTCTGTACGCGGAAGGCCGCGTTCAGTGGGTACGACTCGAGCCGGGCGATCCCAGTTGTACGTCCCAATGTCATGGATTCGTAACCGAGGAGACAGGTGTGGCGCTGAACTCCGTTGTTCGCACGGGGAGTTCAGCGCGTGTCACCGTCGGTCTAACAGATCGCTTCGACCCACTCGGGGTGGTCGATGAACGGGTTCTGAGAGAACGGGGACCATGTCGTGGCCGAGCAGCAATCCGTATGCAGCCCCGTGATCGAATAACACCGACCCGACCCCGTGCCCGACGTCGACCAACACGTTCAGGCCGCTCTCAGTGGCTCACCCCCGGCCGAGGACGAGCGGCGGTGGGCTGGGCAGGCCCGCGAGTGAGCGGCCGGAGCATCAGCCTGATGGCCGCGGGGTTGAGCATCGCTTCGGAGCTCTCGGTCAGCCGTTCATGGTCCTCGACCAGACGTCGGGCATGCATCAACCATGCCCAGGATCGTTCCACCACCCAGCGGCGCGACAGGGCAACGAAGCCTGAGGCACCTTCCGGCCTGCTGTCGAGATGAACGGCGTGGGCGGCCGGGCCGTCGTGCCCAGTTGGCCGGTCTCGGACTCGGGTGGGCGGCGCAGGGGAGTGTGTGATGTGGAGTGCGGAGGATGTGGCCCGTTCTATGGCGCGGCGCCAGGGCGAGGGCTTGAGCGTGGAGCAGGCGGCGGACAAGGTCGCGGCTGCCGGGCGGCAGGGGCGGAGGTCGGTCAACAGCTGCACTCCCCCGGCAGCCGTGGCCCGTACGCGAGTGACCCCCAAAACCTTGCCGAGCAGTGGACGGCCCGGCATGGCGAGTGGCGGCGTGTGGCCGCCCTGATGGAGAAAGAGAGTTGAGAGCTCTACCGTCCCGAGCAGGACGTGCAGGGCAGCACCTGGGCGAGTGCGCGGTGGCACGTCCGGGAATGGAGTTCCTCGCTTAGCGTGAGATAGAGCCGAAGCTGATGGATGCTCGGTTCCTTCGGTACGGACGCCCCCACGGAGAAGCCCTCCTCCACTGCCCGACTTGCTGCGATAGCGAGCATGTTATCGATCACCACGAATCCTGTGCCCCTGGTTCGATGACGTCCCTGCGGTGACCATGTGATAGTCAACGGCGTCACATATTCGCCTGTCGCATCTGGCCCCCACACCTACGTCAACACCACGGCGAGCGTCGCCTTCCTGGGCCTGTTCGTGGCGCCGGCAGCTGTGCTCGCGGTAGCACCGCCCGCCGGCGGAAAGGCTGGACCAGATGCCCCTAGCCAAGGAGATCCCATGCGGAAAGCCGTACTCGGCTTGTTCGTGGCACTGGCGGCTGTCCTCGCTGTGGCGCCGCTCGCTGACGCCGACCAGACACAGACCGCGGCCTGCTGCGGGCCACTGCCGCCCGGCTAGCCGTAACCCTCTGCCAGCAGCGCGTCTGACGGGACCCGATATCTGCTCTACCAAGGAGATGCCATGAAGAAAGCCGTGCTCGGCTTGTTCGTGGCGCTGGCAGCGGTGCTCGCCGTGGCACCGCTCGCCAGCGCGAACCAGCCCCAGACCCTCGCCTGCTGCGGTGGCCACCCCATCCCCCCGTCACGGGCATGGGGAACCTGATATCGATCGTGGGCCCGTCAGCTTGCTGGCGGGCCTTTCCTCTCGATCGGACCGGCTCTCAGACGGAAGCCGTCGTGCTGATGCCGGGCATGCCCTCGGGGAGCGACAGCCGCCCGAACGAGCTGGACTGGCTCCGCCCGGGTTTCAGATCGCCTGAACTGCTGCTGCCGGTCAGGGGGCTACCGATGTGGGGTAGATGGTCTGGCGAGTGAGGCGGCGTGTCATGAGGTGATGGCGGCGAGGGTGAGCATGGCTTCGGAGCGCTCGAGCCGGGTCTCGTAGTCCCGGGCGTTCCTGCGGGCATGGAGCCACCGGGCCAGGCTGCGCTTCGACATCGATGAGCTTCCGGTCCTCGGCGATGCGGTCGAACTTCGCCGCCAGCACGTCCGCGGACTCCGTGCAGTTGTCCACCTCGAACAGCAGCACTGGCACGTCGGCTTCCGGCGCATGCAGCACCGCGTTGCTCTGGACCTCCATCGACCAGGAACTGACCGATGCCACCCCGGCCCTGACTGCGGCCGCAGCCGCAGCCGCGAGGCCGGCAGAGGCAGCCGGCGCAACTGGGGCGGTCACCGCCGGGGCGGGGCCCGATCGCGCGGGCTCCATGACCGCGGTACCGGTGACGGCGACGACGACGGCAATACGACGTACCGGGCGGTCGGTCGGGCGGTTGGGACCACAGCCGCCCGACGGCTGCCCCCTGTACGCCATACGCGGCCTCAGAGCGACGTGAACGGTGCCGGGGAGAGCGGCAGGAAGCCGTGGAACTCGTGGCGTTCTTGGACGCCCGTTCGGCCGGACCGCCGAATTGAGCCTCGGAGTACCTGGCAGGGCTCGATGAACTCGGCATGCGCTGGTACACGATGCTGCGAACGGGCAGGGCGTCCCACACCGTCTTCACCCCACTGCCCAATCGTGGGCATCGGGACGGTGTCCTGTGTGATGAACTGTAGCCCGGCTTAGAGACGTTGATCTCGTCTCGAACAAGAGAGCGGGAGGGGCCGTGGGCCTTGGTGGGGGGACGTGGCGGCGACTGACCGCCGTGGTGCTCGTCATGGCGGTGGCGGCCGGGTGTACGGGGCAGGGCGAAGACGCGGACGGCGGAAACGACGAAGACCTGCTGCGGAACCACGACTGGACGCAGATGCCGGGTACCACCGCACGGAACGACATCCTGCGAGTGAGCGCATCGGATCGGCACATCGTGGAGCAGGACTCCTCCGGCGGCCAGCCCAACCCCCCGCTGAACCTGGCCGGCCCGCATCTCAGGTCCGATGGCGACTTCACCGTCACCGCGCGCATGTCCGGTGTGGGTGACGATGACGGCGACTCATGGCTGCGGCTGTACGGACGGGTACCGATCATCTACGACGAGTGGCGGCAGGAGCGGCCCTCACTCCGCGTCGGCGTGACCGCCGACGGCCACGTGACGGTACAGATATGGGACGGCGAGGGCGATGAGCCGGCCACCTCCAAGGATTTCCACTGCGGCTGCTCCGGGACGGTGACGCTCGCCGTGTCGAGCATCGGTGACACCTTCCGTGTGAAAGCCGACGGGCGGCGGCTGGGAACCGTGCAGGACCCGGGGGTGTTCGCCGAGGGCACTGTCTGGTTCGGTCTGGAGGCGGACGCGGGCGAAGACGGGCGCCGCGAGGGATGGCGTCTGACGCGGCTGAGAGCGCGGGCAGAGAGCGGTGACTCGCTCCGCGTGATCAAGGCGCCGCGGCTACGCCAGGAGCAGTCCGACGACTCGCTGCGTGCGCGGGCCGCAGACGTGGGGCGGCCGTTCGACGTCGGCGCCGCTCTGGCCGAGAACCCGCTGCTCACCGACTCACGCTACCGGGCACTCGCGGGGAGCCAGTTCTCCATGCTCACTCCGGAGAACGCGTTCAAGCCACAGTTCCTCCACCCACGCCGGGACGTCTACGACTTCCGCGACGCGGACCTACTCGTACGCTTCGCCCGCGCAAACGACATGAAGGTGCACGCGCACACTCTCGTCTGGCACGAGGCTCTGCCCAACTGGATGCGGGAGAACGACGACCCCGAGGAGGTGCGCCGGGTCATGCTCCGGCACATCGCCATGGTCGCCGGGCACTTCAAGGGAAAGGTCGCGGAATGGGATGTGGTCAACGAGCCCATGTCCGACGACGAGAAGAGCTACACCAACGGAGATCTCGGTCTGCGCTCTGAGCAGAGCCCGTGGTTCGAGGCCATGGGCGAGGAGTACATCGACGAGGCGTTCAGGGCCGCCCACCGGGCCGATCCGAAGGCACGGCTGTTCCTCAACGAGTACGGGGTCGAAGAGGAAGGCGAGCGGTGGGACGCCCTTTACGATCTGGTCAAGCGGCTCAAGGAACGCGGCGTACCGATCGACGGCGTGGGTTTCCAGAACCATGAGTACGCACCCGGCGACCGCACCGACCCGGAGACCTTCCGCAGCCATGTGCGGGATCTGGCGGAACTCGGGATTCAGGCGCGGGTGTCGGAGATGGACGTCCCCATAGGTGAGGACGAGGAGGACGGGCGGCAGACCCAGGCTGATGAGATGGCAGGCAAGCTGCGGGTCTGCCTGGAGGAGCCGAACTGCACCTCGTTCTCCACATGGGGATTCACCGACCGGTACGGTTCCACCGCCGACACCAAGATCTATCCTCCGCGCACGGCCGATTCCCTGCCGTGGGACGCGGCTCTGCGGCCGAAGCTGGCGTACGAACGCCTCCTCGATGCCTTGGTGAGCAGGTGAGGGCGGACGCCGTCGCCATGCCAGCAGGCGCGGGGAGCAGCGGTTGACGAACCGGGCGTACATCGGTGAGAGGGGACCATCCCCGCGCCCGCGGGGATGCCTGGCCGAGGTTGCCTGCACTCGCACACACCAAGGCTTGCGGGCCGTCCTCGGCGAGCCGGCTCGCGACCACCTCGGAGCTGCGGCCCTTGAAACTGCGGACCGGGTTCGCCGTTTCGAGCTTGATACTCACCGCACATCCCAGGTGAGGTTCCAGCGCCTCGCAGCGGTACAGCGGAGTGCCGAGGAATGCCGGGTCGATCACCCGGCGGGCCGCTCGGATCCCAGCAGTCTCAAGACGCGTCTCCTGCACGACCCTCAGCCTAAGGCCGCCGGATGGCACTCCGCGAGCAATTGCCGCCACCGCAGCTGTGCTGGGTGCCGCCGCGCTGCAAGCACCAGCAGACCCACCGGCGGAAGGTCGGTCGCAGTGCCGGTGCCGGCACCCCCGGGGCCAGCAGTAGACCACCGACCTCGCCGCCATCCGGGAGTTCCACACCCGAAGGATGAACTCGGCATGCGCTCGCTGGTAGGGGTCCGGTGCCGTCGAAGGATGCCCCGCGCTCACAGATAGCGAAGGCGGGGCACCTGTGCAATGCCGGGTGGGGCAGGACCCGACTCGTGCCGTGGTCTTCCCTGACACCCCGGAAGCCGGGGTTCGGGGCTCCACCGCGGCAGGCGGCGATCACCCGATCGAGACTCCCGTTCGGCGAACATCCCTCAAGCTCGCAACGACAACAGCCACTCAGACTGCCCGGAGGAGGTAACTGGTACTGAGTCCGCTGGTGGAGCAGACAATGGTGCTCGAGGTTGCGGTGTAAGTGAAACCCCGTGGGACGGTGCAGGCCCACAGACCTGTCCTGGGCTGCACTACGTTATAGAGCGGAGCAAAGCCGCTGGTGGAGCAGGTCGTGGTGTTCGTCACCGAGGTGTAGGTGTAGCCGGACGGAACCGTACAGGACAAGTACGCGGCGGACACGTCCGACGAAGGCGAAGCCGACGCTTCAGCCGCCGTAGCCGGTGCCGGGGCGGTGCCCGCGGCGCTAGCGACCCCTGTCATACAGACTTGGAGCACAAGCCCGCAGACCAGAGCGACAACCGCCGCTATGGCCCGGCGCAGCCGTGTTGTCTGCAGCCTCATCTGTTCTCCCTCCCGATGGCCGTCGCCGTGGTGGACGGCTACCAGGAGAAGCCTCCTTCGTGGCAGACACTCATGTCTTCGTCAATTCCAGTGGAAACCCCGTCCCACGGGTATGCCCCTTCACCCAGACTGACAAAAGGAGCCAGATCGCGGTGAGTAGACGAAGACGCGCGGAGGCCCGCCGACGCGCGAGCCCCCGCACCCGGTCCCCTGAGGCGCGCCCGCACACCGGACCTTCTCTCGACGTTCAAAGGGGGGACGTTCGCATGGGTCACTGGAGCACCTCAATGCTTCGGTCGGCTGTGAACACAGAGCGGAGGGGGAAGGCCATGAGGAGCGCGACAGCGACCAGGAACCCGCTTGCCCACAGCGGCCCGCGGTCCCCGGCCGCGGTGCTGAGAGTGGTCGCGGCGATGAGGGGGCCCACGGCGGCGCCGACGTTGAGAGCCGCGGTCGCGTACGAGCCGGCCATGGCGGGGGCTCGTACGGCCTCGTAGAGAACCCGCGTGATCAGCATGCTGCCCAGCGCGAACGACAGCGCGCCCTGCACGAACACGAGAAGGAACAGGGCAACCGGCTCGTCGGCGAGCATGGCCAGGGCCGGCCAGCCGAGAAGCAGCAGCGGACCACCGACTGCCAGGACCAGGCCGGGACGCTGGTCAGACAGCCGTCCGGCGACGGTGACGCCGACGAAGGAACCGGCACCGAAGAGCACCAGTACGACAGAGATCCACCACTCACCCAGCCCGGCGGTGCCGGTCACCACCCGGGCGAGGAAGGTGAAACTTCCCAATGTCGCCCCGTTCACCAGCGCGCCGAGCAGCATCACCAGGACCAGCCGCCCCCTGGTGAGCTGGGCGAGCTCCGCTCGCAAGTCTGGCCCGCCAGTTGCGTCGTTGGGCGCACGGCGCGCGGGGAGCCCGGTGAGGATACCGATGGCGGCGGGCAGGCAGAGAGCGGCGACGGCCCAGAAGGTGGCCCGCCAGTCGAGCCACGCGCCGAGTACCGACCCGCCGGGGACACCGGCGATCGTGGCCACCGTCGTGCCCGACAGCAGCACGGCCAGCGCGCGTCCCTTCTTGTCGGACGGAACCAGAGTGGCGGCAGCCGTCAGAGCGACGGCAAGGAACCCTGCGTTCGCGAGCGCGGCGACGACCCGGGTCGTGAACAGCACCGGGAAGCTCGTGGTGAGGGCGCCCACGGCATGAGCTGCCGCGAAAACGAGGATGAACCCCAGAAGGCAGGAGCGCCTGGGCCAGTTGCGGGCAAGTGCGGCCACCAGGGGAGCGCCGACGATCATGCCGACCGCGAAGGCCGAGGTGAGTGTGCCTGCTGTCCCGACGGTGACGTCGAGGTCCGAGGCGATGTCCGGCAAGAGGCCGGCGAGCATAAATTCCGAGGTGCCCATGGCGAAGACCGCCAGGGCGAGCAGATACAGCGGAAGAGGCATCGAGTGGCTCCGGGGTGAGGAGAGGCACGAGAAAGTCATCTCGTCACCGCGGTCAGCCCCAGGGCACACGTGTCCCACCACGGAATGCGGTGCGACGACAGGGCTACGAACTCAGTGGTTCAGGGGGCTGACGGCGTGACCGAAAGCCCCCACCCTGTCTGACTCAGGACTCGACATGACCCGCACGCTACCCGACCGGTACCCGTCGAAGCACCCCGGTTTCACCGGCAGTGGCCTGTCACCGATGTCATGTTCCGCGACAACCAGGGGGTCTGGTGGGTCAGTGGCGCGGAGTGTGCAGGTTGTCGACTCGGATCGTCAGCAGGACGCGTTCCTGCGGCCGGCCCCCGAACTGCGGGTAAGGGCGCCCCAGGTACTTGCGCGCCAGCTTGTCGATGTGTTCCTCGGCTGTCTGCGTCGTGGATGACGTGACGGAGCCACGGGCCGCCCAGTAGCGGGCAGGCTCGGCGGGGTCCGCGATGCCGACGGCGACGCGTGGGTCGCGGGCGATGTTCCTCATCTTCTGGTGAGTGGTCACCGTGTTGATGAGGATGTTCTCGCCGTCGGTGTCGACCCATGTCTGGGTGATCTGAGGGGATCCGTCCGGCATAAGGGTGGTCACGAAACAGAGGGCCGGTGTGCGCAGGATGTCGACCAGGTCATTCGGCAGGATCATTGGTGGCGGCCTTCTTGTCTCGCGATGTCGGGGGGACACCGAAAAGGCGGTCGATGAGTTCATCGTCCGGTCGGCGGTCGGGCAGTGCGGCGTGCTGGAGTCCGGCGAGTGCCACGGTGAGGGCACGTCGCCACAGATCCGGGTCGATCTCCCGGGAGGCGTCCATCACCGCACCGACCATGAGGTGGACCGTGACCAGATCGACCGGGGTGACCTCGGCCGGCAGCCGCCCGGCGCGGATCGCCCGATCGAGCAGATCTGCGGCGAGCGGCGTGATCTGAGCGCGCCCCCGGATCACGAGTTCGGAGGACTGATGGCCGCCGCGCAGCAGTTGGCCCAGGCCACGGTTGCCCGCCTCGAGCTCGAGCTGTCTCTCCATGAACCAGGTGAGGCCGGCCCAGGGATCGTCGAGCCGACACGCCTCCCGAGCGAGCTCGACCACGGCGTCGATGTGTTCGGCGAACAAGAGGTCGACGAGTTCCTGCCGGTCGGGGAACCGGCGATAGACGGTACCCATGCCGGTCCCGGCCGCGGTGGCGATCTCCTGGTACGTCACCTCGAGTCCATCACGGGCCATCAGGGCATGTGCCGCCTCCAGCAGGAGCTGACGGTTGCGCTCCGCATCGCGGCGCAGGGGGGCTTGGGCCATACACACAGCGTAGTAAGTGGAAAACTTATTATCAAGTTGAATTCACATTCCACTTCTGCGTTACGGTGGGGTCCCGCCCCCCGTCCAGGGAGATACCCCATGTCATCTCACCCCCTGACCATCGAGCCGTTCCCCGTGGCAGTCGCCGACCAGGAGCTCGACCACCTCGCCCGCCGACTCGCCGACACGCGCTGGCCGGACCGGGAAACCGGCTCGGACCAGGGTCCGCGGCTGGAGCAGATCCGCGCGCTGTGCGAGCACTGGGCCACCGACTACGACTGGCGGCGCTGCGAGAGGGAGATAAACGACCTCGGATCGTTCAGGACCGTTCTCGACGGTGTCGGCGTGCACTTCCTGCACGTGCGTTCGCCCGAACCGACGGCACTGCCGCTCCTGCTCTGCCATGGATGGCCCGGCTCGATCCTCGAATTCCGGCACCTGATCGGGGCGTTGACCGATCCCGTCGCACACGGCGGCCGGGCCGAGGACGCCTTCCATGTCGTCGTTCCCTCGATGCCCGGCTTCGGGTTCTCCGAGAAGCCCACGGCGACCGGTTGGGGAGTCCCCCGGATCGCCGACGCCTGGATCGAGCTCATGGCCCGCCTCGGCTACGGCGAGTGGGTCGCGCAGGGAGGCGACTGGGGCTCGGCCGTTGTGGAAGCTCTCAGCCGCAAGGCGCCCGAACGCCTCCTCGGCATGCACGTCAACCTGCCGATGGTGTTCCCCACCGCCCAGGAGATCAGCGAGGCGACACCGGACGAGAAGCGCATGCTGGCCAGGGCGCGGAACTACCAGACGCTGCTGAGCGGCTACTTCAAGGAACAGTCCACCAGGCCGCAGACCATCGGCTACTCCCTGGCCGACTCTCCTTCCGGGCTGGCCGCGTGGATCTACACCCTTTTCCAGGACGTCACGGACAGCGACGGTCATCCCGAATCAGTCATCGACCGCGACGAGATCCTGGACGACATCATGATGTACTGGCTGCCCAACGCCGGAGCCTCCTCGGCGCGTCTGTACTGGGAAACGCAGCGAGAGCCGTCCACCCCCTCCGGACCGAACCCCGTACCGGCCGGCTTCAGTGTCTTCCCCGGCGAGGCCCTCCAGGCTTCCCGGCGATGGATCGAACGGCGATACACCAACGTCCTGCACTACCGCCGGCTCGACCGCGGCGGGCACTTCGCGGCTCTCGAACAGCCCTCCGTCCTGACCGAGGAAATCCGCACGACCTTCCGCTCACTGCGCTGAGACGGAGGGCTGGGCACTCTACCGTCCCGAGCAGGAGGTGCAGGGCAGCCTCTGGGCACGGCAACGCGAGGACCGCAGGACGGATGCCCGTGCCCGCCAGGCCGCGTGGCATCAGGTACGGCAGGACACGCGCAATGAGCTAACGGCGGGTGTGGCTGTCTGCCGACCCCAGGCGCCGACTGCGGGCCACTGCCGTCCGAACCGGCCTGCAACCCGAACAGATCCTGGCCCAACTCGCCGACCAGGTCCGCATGGACGACACCGGCGCCCTGACAGTCGACACCTTCACGCCACACTGACCGATCGCGCGCATCCAGACGATGTCCCGCACCCTCGATCCCGTGCAAGCGCTCTTGGAGCTCCGGCCTCGGGACCGATAGGCCCGCATGTTCTGGTGTCGTGTATTCCTCGTTGAGGTCGGTCCCGGTGTCACCGTGTGTGGTGGCCGAGCCGCATCGGCTCCAGGTTCCTCCGGCTTCGGTGACCTCCGGCCTGGTGTGGTGAGTCGCTCGGGCCGCCGGTCAGTTGCCGCAGGAGCAGGTCGTGACAGGCTCGGTGCGCAAGGATGTCCGGGCCGACGTAACCGCTGTCCCGGTCCCTGGGCTCGTACAGTTGCGCAGGTCAGAGGCTCCCGGTATCCCGCCGATCGGCCGGAAGCCGGGGTTACGGAGTGCTGCTCGCCAGCTGGCGGTAGCCAAACGAGCGGATCCCCGTCGCCTTGTCCCATGCCGTCCCGTCTCGGTCCGGGCGGTGCGTCGCCGATGAGTTCCGGGACCGCCGGTCGTCTGCACTGCCGAGAACGCACACCCGCAGCGAGCCGACCCCCGAGGAGAAACCCGTGATCGACCTGCGCCCCGCCTGCCGCCGGATGACCGACGTGCTGGCAGGCATCCGCGACGACCAGCTGGACGGCCCCACCCCCTGCGCCGAATACACCGTCAGGGACCTGATGGACCACGTCGGCATGGTGGCGCAGGGATTCGCCTCGCTCGCACGCAAGGAAGGCAACGAGCCGGCCGATACGTCCCGATCCGGCGGGACGCAGCGCGACGACGTCCGACGCAAGGACGCCGCCCATCACGTCTCGGAACTCAGCGACGCCTGGCAGGACCCGGCCGCCTGGCAGGGCTGCACCTCGACGGGGGGCCTGGAGCTGCCGAACGAGCTGTGGGGCAAGATCGCGTTCACGGAGATGGTGGTGCACGGCTGGGACCTCGCCAAGGCCACCCGCCAGCCCTTCGCGCTGCCCGAGGAGACATTGCGGGCCTGCCTGGACCACGTCGCCGAGTTCGTCCCGAACGCGCCGGTCCCGCAGTTGTGGGGCACAGCCGTCGAGGTCGACGCGGCCGCGCCACTGCTCGACCGGGTGCTGGCCATCACCGGACGCACTCCGTAGCGGTGAGACGAACCCGGTCCACGGCATGCCCGCACGCCGGCCGGGGCCACGGCGCAGCAGCGGCAGGCCATCCACCAGGTGCAGCCGAGCGTTCGTGGACAACAGCCGGCGCCGGCCGCGCGACTCAGCCCAGAACGCCAGGCGGCGCTGGATGAACTCGGCATGTGCTGGTAGGTGGTGCCGCGGTTGTCCGGGACGCCCTCGCTGCTGCCTGTCTGTGTCAGACGGGCAGCAGTTGCCACTGTCGGCGTTGATGGTCGCCCTCCGATGCGTGCTCCTTGATCACCGTGCGGGCGTTGGTGTCGACACGCAGGAGCAGACCGCTGCTGTGGTTCGCGATCTCGTACACCCGCGGGGTGTCGGTCGCCGGGCCCATTGGGACCAGCCTCCACTGCTGGTGGCGCGTGTCAGGGCCTTCGCAGGCACAGGGTGAATGGAAGTACCGCAAGGACCTGGACTCTGGACTACATGCATCGGGTTGGATTGCTGGGGGTGCTCGAAGGGAGGGGCGGGATACTTTTGGGCAGTCAGCTGCCGTCGCGGTCGACTCGGCCCCGGTTCGCGTCCCTCGCAGAGGCAACCGGAATCTTATCCCGCGTCTATTGGCACCCTTTCAGTCGTCTACGAGCGCACCAGAGGAAGGCCGGCCGCCGTGGCCGCCACCATGCGTTTCAGTGTCGCGCGAAACGGCGGGAACGCTCCCGCGATCTCCGGCTCGCGCGCGTACAGTTCGCGCAGCGCCTCAGGCGGACGGGTGATGGGAAACAGCTTCGCGACGAAAGCGCTGGCGGTCATCACGAGTGCGGCTCCATCGGCAGGGGTCAGCTCCGGGCAGGAAGCGGAGATGCGCCGACCGATCGCCCAGTAGGTGTCGATGGCCCACCCCTTGAAGACCTTCAGCGCCTCCACGGACACATTGTGTTCGAGCATGGTCTCCGCGTGCGTGGTCAGATCGCAGTAGAGCGGCCGGTCCACGAAGGCATCCGCGAGAACGCCCGCTGTTGCCTCAGTCCCACTCACCTCCTGCAATCGGGCACTGACCGCGCTCGCCCACTCAGAACCCGCGCTCATCAGCAGATGCAGGTAGATCTCCTCACGCGTCCCGAAGTAGCGCAGCACGTTGGACTTGGCGAGTCCGACCGCGGTGGCGATGTCCTGCAGGCTGACCCTGGCCACGCCGGAGCGCTCGGCGAGCTCCCGAGCGGCGGTGAGGATGGCCTCGCGGCGCTGGTCCTTCTGATCAGGGCGTCGAGCCCGCTGGAATGGCGCTGACATGAGCGTTCATCCTAGTCCAGATCTAACAGAACACCCATCTCTTGTTAAGGGACTGGTGTTCTGTTAATGTCCCGGCATCCGACAACCCCATCGCGCTCCCGGGAGTGAAAGACCATCTCCACCACCTCGACCAACCTCAGTCAGACCATTGACGACTTCGTTGCCGCCTTCAACGAGCCGAGCCCTGATCTCGACAAGGTCATGTCCTTCTTCGCCGACGACGCCGTCTACCTGCCCGGACACCTTCCGGAGCGACGTGGCACCGCGGCGATCCGCAAAGAGTTCGAACCGCACTTCGCCGGGCGCTACGGCACCATGCACTTCGCCGTGTACGACAAGATCGTCGACGAGCCGAACCGGCGTGCCACGATCCGCTGGGCCTGCCGGCTCGACATGAGCGGAGAGTCCGGCCGTCATGTGCCTCTGCCACTGCGTCTGTTCGCCCGTGCGCGCTACGGCGGCCGCATGCAGTGGCACGGTGTGGACGTGTTCCACTTCGACACCGCAGGACGTATCAGCGGCAAGTTCACCTACGCCATGTTCCGGCTGCCGCTGTGGGAGCGAGGCTGACAGGTCTGCCCGGCGGTCCGAACCACCAAGACGGCCCCACACGCCAATGCCCGTCGTACCTCCCCTGAGGAAGCCCGGAACCGCGCGCACTCAGCAGGGACGGAAGCCTCGGCCGGACCAGCCGGGACCAGGCGTTCGCGCCTCGCAGGCTCGGCTCGACAACCGCACGCCCAACCGGCAAGAAATCTTTCCGCTCCCGATGCTGCGCAGCGACGGAGGGGCGGGTGCCGTAGTCACTCGGGTTGGCTGCGGCACCCGTCCACCGTCCGCAACGAGTGAGCTCCTTGTGGGGCCGCGTTCCGGCGCACGCAGATCTGATGTCCCCTCATCTTCACGGTGGACGCGGCCAATCAGGTGATCCGCTCGACGACCGCACCTCCAGGCACCGGTCAGCCGTTCGTCGTCCCGTGTACCTGGCGGTCGTCCCGCGGTCCGGATGCCTTCATGACCTCGCCGTCCGGCGCCGCTGCCACGGCTTCCGCGACCTCCATCACTGCCGCGACCGCGGTCGCCTCCATCGCCACCGCATCCGCCATCAGCCGCTGCGCCTCCGCCTCCGTCGTCTGTGGGGGCACCACGGCCAGGTCCCACCGCCCCATGCCAGGTGCGAGCAGGCAGATGGTGTGCGGGTCCCGGACCACGCGGGCCCGGTGCAGCTCGACCACCTGGTTGGCCACGAGCATCCGTCCCGGCATCGACGACCACATCGAACCGCTCACGGTGACCGAGGCGACTCGCGCCCAGCTGTAGGGAAGTGCACCGAGCAGCAGCGGAAGTTCGGTGAGGAGATCACCGGTACGTGGCCACCACACGCCGTCGATACGGCGCGGCCCCGCGCCGAGCGGTGCCATGAGCAGGCGTACCGGAGGAGAGGAGGAGGTCTGCAGAACCGTGGTCATCAGAAGGACCGGCCCCTGTCCCGGACGGCTGAGGTCCGGTGTCGGCGTGAACCGGGAACGAAGCGACATGAAGGTCGACATACGAAGTGTTCGCGGCTCCTTCAGAGTACCGTGTTTCGCGCGCCTGTCCGGTGTGTGACCGCGCACAGCGCCGCATCTCGCCTTTCCCTGCGGGCCTTTCGCGGCCAGGCCGGTGTCCAGGAGGAGGCGCGGGCCCTCACCCTGCGTCGTCGTCCGGGGCAGGATGTCTCGGATGCACCGCCGCTGTGGGCTGCGGGGCGCCGACGCGGCCGTACACTCGCACTCATGGGTTGCACGGGTTCCACGAGGCAGTGCCCGCAGCGGGCCGCCTCAGGACTGTGTCCACGAGTCGTCGCTCGGGTTGTGCCGGTCACCGTCGGGACACTCAGGACCCGGCGTATCGCCCTCCACGGTCACGGTTAGCGGGCCTCGCACCGGCTCGCTGGTCCTTCATACCGTCCTGAGAACCTGCTCCCGGGCCGGGAGCCCTCCTGCCGACCCTGCCGGGTGGTCTTCCACTTCGCTCCACCTCACCACAGCAGCTTCCCGCCTACGCCGGTGCTGCCGCCTGGCCGCGCCCGCACGATCGGGCCGCGCCACTTCGAAGGGATCATCATGAAGCTGAGCGAGTTGCTGGCCGGAGAGGAATACCACGTGCTCCAGGGCGACCCGGACAGGACATCGGTCGCCGCGGGGGTGACCTTCGACGTCGCCCGGGTCACGCCCGGTTCCGTCTTCATCGCCGTACCCGGCCACTCGGAGGGCGGGCCTGGCTCCGTGTCGGCCGCGTTCGCCCGTGGAGCCGCGGCCGTACTCATCGAGGGGACGGATCCGGAGCTTCTGGCGTCGCTGCAACCCGCGGGCGGATGTGCCGTGCGGGTGCCGAACGTCCGGAAGGCGGCCGCGGTCGTGGCCTCTCGGTATTTCGGTGAACCGGGGCGGCGGATGGACATGGTGGCGATCACCGGCACCAACGGGAAGACCTCGGTCTCGTACATGGTCGAATCCGTCCTGCGGATATCCGCCGGGGCGAAAGTGGGGGTCATCGGGACGGCCGGCAGCCGCATCGGTGACGAGCTGATCCCGATGCCGCATTCCGTGCTCACCACTCCGGAGTCGCCCGACCTGCAATACCTGCTGGGCCACATGCGTGACCGCGCGGTCGACGGCGTCGTACTGGAAGCCACTTCGATGGCCCTGCTGACCCACCGGGTGGACCGCACGTTCATCGATGTCGGGGTCTTCACCAACCTGACGCAGGATCACCTGGACGACCACGGAACAATGGACAACTACCGCGACGCCAAGCTCCGCCTCTTCCAGGGCCTGTGCCGGCACGCGGTGGTCAACGCCGACGACGCCGTCGGGGCCGGGATAGGCGCGCTGATGCCCGGCGCGGTAACCACCTACGCCCTCGACGTACCAGCGGACTACCGGGCGGCCGACCTCACCGTGAGTGCTTCCGGTACACAGTTCACTCTCCACCACGGCGGACACGCGTATCCGGCGTGGATCCCGTTCCCCGGCCGGTATTCGGTGTCCAACGCCCTGGCTGCCGTGGCCGCCTGTCACGTCCTGGGCCACGACCTGGCAGCCCTGGTCACCGCACTCGACCGGATGCCGCCCGTACCGGGCCGGTTCGAGCGCTACGAGACACCGGAGGGCACCTCCGTGATCGTGGACTACGCACACTCCCCCGACTCCCTCGACAAGGTCCTCACCACCATCCGCGGCTACACATCAGGCCGGGTGATCACTGTCTTCGGCTGTGGCGGCGACCGGGACACCACCAAGCGGGCCGACATGGGAAGGATCGCCGGGAGCCACTCCGACCTGTGCGTCCTGACCTCGGACAACCCCCGTAACGAGAACCCGCAGGCCATCCTCGACCAGATAACCCCCGGCCTCGTCGTGACGGGCACACCCTTCGAGCGGCTCACCGACCGCCGCGAAGCGATCGCCTTCGCTCTGTCGGCCGCAAGCCCACAGGACGTCGTCCTCATCGCCGGCAAGGGCAGCGAACCGCACCAGATCGTCGGCGAGGAACTGCTTCCCTTCAGCGACATGGCCACTGTGCGGGAACTCGCCCTGGAACAGGAAGCCGCCCGCATGCCTGCACTCCGGACCGCCACTGCCGCCTGTTCGTAGACCGACGGCGGAGATCTTCGATCAACGGGGAGGACAGGGCTGCGCGCTACGCGGGCCGACTGCCGGACGATGACCTGGCCAAGGTGTAGCGAGAAGATCTCCTGCGTCCGGCGGGTGCAGCTTCAACGTCGTCGTCAGGCAGCCCACATCGCAAGTCCGAGGGTTGAGCTGACCAGTCGGACGGCTGACCGACCCGTCATTCGCGAGCTGCGCTTCGCCTGGCGCAGTTCGTGAGATGTTCGGCGAGAGCCTCGACGAAGCCGCGCAGCTCACCTGAACGTTCGGCGAAGGGCCGGTCCAGTGAGGCGAGCACGGCGGACAGCCAGACGAGCCGGCCCACCCGCAGTTCGACGCGGGACCAGCGCTCAGTCCTCGGATGCGCACCGCTCGGAGCGGGCAGTTCCTCCACGATTGCCACTCCAGCGGGGAGTCGCGTGTAAATTCGCTTGCTCTACTGGAGGCGCTGGACCGCGAAGTGCTCGAGCTGTTCCGCCGGCTGTCGTACGACAACCGGCGCCGCCCGCATTCCGCGTTCGGCCACCTCACGCCAGCCGATTTTGAACAACAGCCGATCACGTCAGGTCCGCTGTCACTCGGCACGTGAAACCCGGTGTCCGCTACCGGGGATCATCCTTGGGACGCGCTGGTACAGCACACCCATCGCTACGCGGCCTTCGAACTGGTCAAGTGCATCCGTGACGGAACACAGGATCGGACGAGCGCCACTCGCACGCCCGGCGCACAACCGTAAAAGGCTCAGCAAGTACGGGGTCGCGGTCGACCGAGATGTCAAACGCCAGGCTCGAGCGGGAGCGGGGTGTCCCGCGACAGGCACTTTTGGCACAGAACGCTGTGAGTGATACGAAGCTGCGCAGCGAAAAGTTTGGTCGAAAATCCATGTTCATTCAATGGAGTGGGCGGCCAATCCAGGAGCCGGTCTGTTTCGGATTCCCTGTGTGAGTGAAGACCAGAAAGTGCCAAGGGCCAGGCCCGCTTGGCGTCGTTGTCTGCTCGGGGTCGTCAGTGGCCTCGTGGCGGGTTATACGGCGCTGGCGGTCGCGGAGCTGGTGTCCGCGACAGTGCGGCCGCAGTCAGGGCCCGTGATTGCGGTCGGGTCCGCCGCCATCGACCGCACGCCTGCAGCGGTCAAGGACTACGCGATCCGCCATTTCGGCACCAATGACAAACTGGTTCTGCAGCTCGGAATCCTGGCGACTCTGACAGTTCTCGCCCTGCTTCTCGGAGTGCTGGCCGCTTACCGGCGCAGAGTGGGCGCGGGGGGTGTGCTCGTGTTCGGGGTGGTGGGCGCGTGGGCTGCCACAAGCCGTCCCGACTCGATGAGCTGGACGGACGCCCTTCCCTCCGTGGTCGGCGCGGTCTTCGGGGCCGGCGTGCTGTATGTCCTGATGGGAAGGCTTGGCAGCGGCAAGCCCACGCATACGCCCGCGACGGCCACCCAGTCGCGCGAGGACATCCCCACGGCCGCCGAGCCAGTCGGTTCGGCCGCTGGGACGAGGGAGGCACGCTGGGACCGGCGCGGTTTCATCATTGCGGCCACCGCCGCCGCGGCAGCGTCCACCACGGCGGGCGCCGTCGGACGGACCCTCAACAACGCCCGCGGCGAGAACGCCGTGGCATCGCGCAGCAGCCTGCGTCTGCCGGCTGCGGCCTCCGTCGCCGCCCCGGTGCCGAAGCGCGCTCAACTGCGGATCCCCGGCGTCAGCCCGTTCGTGACAGCGAACAAGGACTTCTACCGGGTGGACACCGCGCTGGTCGTACCGAAGGTGGACGCCTCCACCTGGCGGCTGAGGATCCACGGCAAGGGCGTGACCCGCCCGATGACCGTCACCTTCGATGACCTGCTGCGCCGTGAACTCGTCGAGCGGCACATCACGCTGACGTGTGTGTCGAATGAGGTCGGCGGCCCGTATGTGGGAAACGCCCGCTGGATCGGCGTGCGCCTGGCGGACCTCCTCGCCGAGTGCGGAGTAAGACCTCCCTCCGAGGGCGGGCGGGCCGATCAGCTGGTGGCCCGCTCGGTCGACGGCATGACCATCGGGAGCCCGGTGGAAGACGTCATGGACGGCCGTGACGCGCTGCTTGCGGTCGGTATGAACGGCGAGCCGCTGCCCTTCGAGCACGGCTTCCCGGTCCGCATGCTGGTGCCGGGCCTGTACGGCTATGTCTCGGCCTGCAAATGGATCGAGAACATCGAACTGACCACGTTCGACGCCTACGACGCCTACTGGGTGAAGCGGAAGTGGGCCCGCAGGGCGCCCATCAAGACCCAGTCCCGGATCGACACCCCCAAGCCGTTCGCGCGGCCCACCACGGGGACCGTCATGGTCGCCGGCGTCGCCTGGGCCCAGCACCACGGCGTCGACAGGGTTGAGGTCCGCATCGACGACGGCCCCTGGCAGCAGGCGGACCTGGCAGCCGAGGACACCCGCGACACCTGGCGCCAGTGGTCGTTTCCCTGGAAGGCCACCAAAGGCGGACACACGCTGGCCGTCCGGGCCACCGACCGCGCCGGCCGGATCCAGACCGAGCGGCGCACCCGCACCGTCCCCGACGGAGCCAGCGGCTGGCACTCGGTGGTGGTCACCATCGACTGACCGCGCCCTGCCGAAGACACTGCCCCCTTTGATCGCCCTTCGCATCCCCACAGGAGACATCGCATGAACACCCGTATGCGCCGTGCCGCCGTAGCCGTGACCGCCGCCGTCGTCCTTCCGATCGCCCTCAGCGCTTGTTCGGACGACAGCAGCGACACGTCCTCCTCCAGCAAGGCCGCCTCCTCCGCGAGCGACGAGGCCACCGACAGCTCCAGTGACATGGCCGCCATGGACGAGCCGTTCGGCCCGGCCTGCGCCACCGTGCCCAAGGACGGCGCCGGCTCCTTCGACGGCATGGCCAAGGACCCGGTAGCCACCGCCGCCTCCAACAACCCGGCACTGTCCACGCTGGTGACGGCCGTCAAGAAGGCCGGCCTGGTCGACACCCTCAACAACGCCGAGAACATCACCGTGTTCGCACCGACCAACGACGCCTTCGCGAAGATCCCCAAGGCCGACCTGGACAAGGTCCTCAATAACAAGGCGCAGCTGACGAAGATCCTCACCTATCACGTGGTGGGTCAGAAGCTCGCCCCCAAGGACCTGGAGAACGGCTCCTTCCCGACGCTGGAGAAGTCCGAGCTGACGACCTCCGGCTCCGGTGAGTCCTACACCGTCAACGACTCCGGCAAGGTCGTCTGCGGCAACGTCAAGACCGCCAACGCCAACGTGTACATCATCGACACCGTGCTGATGCCCAAGAGCTGAGCGCACACCGCGGTCCGGCTACGCCTCTCCGCGGGCGTAGCCGGACATGAAGGGCCGCCTGGCCATACCCGGCCCGGGCGGCCCGAAGTGCCCCGTTGCCGTCGATGCGAGCACCGATGGCTCCTCCGGCATGGCGGGGGGCCTCAGGACATCCGTCACGTGCGCCACGGGCGGATCGCGCTGGCGAACCCCTCGCGCGACGATCTGACAATGTCCGGTCATGTCAGCGCACCATGACGAGCGGCAAACCAGATGACCGGTAGTTTCGGACTATTGGTGCGATGCGAGTTCTTTTGAATGTGGAGCGTGGCGTGGTGAAAGAACCGGTGCACATCGGACGGCATCCGTCGGCCCGGCCGGACCTGGAAAGGCTGCTGGGTGAGGTCGCGGGCGGAGACCAGGAGGCATTCGCTGTCATCTACGACGCTACGGTCTCACCGGTCCTGGGAGTTGCCCATCGTGTGCTGCGCGACCAGGCGCAGTCCGAGGAAGTAGCCCAGGACGTGCTCGTGGAAGTATGGCGGACCGCGGCTCGTTACCGGCCCGAACGCGGTACGGCCATCAACTGGATCCTCACCCTTGCCCATCGGCGGGCCGTGGACCGGGTGCGCTCCGTGGAGTCCTCGATCGCACGGGAGCACAAGGCCGCGCTGCTGGACCACACACCAGAGTACGACGAGGTCACCGAACAGGTGGAGGCACGCTTCGAACGTGAGCAGGTCAAGCGCTGTCTGCGCACGCTCACCGACATCCAGCGCCAGTCGGTCACCCTGGCCTACTACCGAGGACTGACCTACCGCGAGGTGGCCGAACTCCTGGCCCTTCCCCTTGGCACCGTCAAGACCAGACTCCGCGACGGCCTGATCAGACTCCGGGACTGCCTGGGAGTGAGCGCATGAAGACCACCGACCTGCACACCCTCACCGGAGCGTACGCACTCCAGGCACTGAGCACGGAAGAAGCAACCGCCTTCGAACGCCACCTCGCCAGCTGCGAGGCGTGCACGCAAGAGGTACGTGAACTGAGCGAGACCGCCGCCCGCCTGGGCATGGCCGTATCGCTCACACCACGCCCCGAACTCAAAGAGCACGTCATGCGGCGCATCAGCGCAGTCCGGCAGGAAGCCCCCCGACTCCTCCTGTCCACTCCCTCGCCCAGGACGCGCCTGCGTACCCACCGCGTCTCCCGATGGGCCCTGGCTGCCTGTCTGGCCGCTGCGGCCGCCCTGGGCGGCACCACCGTCTGGCAGCACGAACGCGCCCAGGACGCCAGCGCACGGGCCGAACGCACCGAACAGCGTGCCGACTCCCTCGCCACCGTCCTGGCCGCACCCGACGCCAAGACCCGCACCATGCATTTCGCGGACGGGGCCACCGGAACGGTCATCGTGTCCAGGAGCCTCGATCAGGCAGCCTTCGTCACCGCGGGACTGGCCCCGCCCCCGGCCGGCAAGGTGTACGAGCTGTGGTTCAACGACGACGGCACCATGCGAGCAGCAGGACTGGTGAACGTCGATCGTGCGGCTACCGCCGTCCTGATGCGCGGGAACGTCGGCGGCGCGTCCGGTATGGGTCTCACCCTCGAGCCTGCCGGCGGCTCCACCAAGCCGACCTCCTCACCGCTGGTCCTCGTGCCGTTTCCTGCCTGAGACCGCGTAGGAGTTCCGACATGGGACGGTCGGTCGTGCCTCGACCCATGAACCGTGATCGCTCCCTGGAGGAGCTTGAGCGCGACCGCTGGCCGGCCCCCCGTCGGGCGGTGAAACGCGGTTGATGGCGACCGTGCGTGAGCTTCGGCGTAAACCGATCGGCGGCCTGACCGTCGAGGGCATGCGGCTACTGCTGGGCAGGACGTGGGCCTTGCCCACCTCCTGCCCTTGGCGGTCGAGGTCCGACGGATCAACCCACTGGCGGAAGGCGACGTGTACGAGGGCGATCTGCTGGCCGCCGTGCTCACCGGCGTGCGAAGGTCTGGACCGAGTGTCCCGAACTTGAGCGGGATGTCCGCCTGATCGTCTCGGAGCTGGCCGATGTGCCACCCGGGATGGGACGTCCCGAGCACGACGGGGACGCAGGAGTCATGATGCCCAACGGCCGCATCTCCTCCGCAGGACGGGCCTTTGCCCAAGCAGCGCCTGCATATCGTGGACCGGGCCCTGCTCGGTACGTGGGCAGCAGGCCCATGGCCGCTGTGGGAACTGCTGCAAGCAGTTCCTCCACCACGACGGTCTACTCCTTTTGAACTGAACAGCGGCGTGGCAACGGGGCGGGGGCCTGTCAGCGAGCACCAAGGTTTCGCTGAACACGTCGGTCGTCATGGAGTCTCCAGCCTCGAATTCGGCCGGGGATGTCAGCGCGGCCCCGGTCTTCCTGGCCGGGGCCGCGCTGACGTCGTCTCGTGGTCCTCCAAGGAGTGGAGGCTATGGCCGCGCCATCGCGGATGTGTCATATGGCTGGTCGAACGTCTGGCGTGTGGCTTCTTGTGCGGCGTGCCGGATGGCTTCGATGGTGGGTTCGGTGCGCCGTCGTCTGAGCCAGGCGAGGGCGGACGTGGAGGGGGCGAGGTCGACGACGTCGAGGTAGGTGATGCCCGGGCGCGAGAAGTAGTCGCGGGCGGCCGAGGGGAGAAAGCACATCGCTTCGCCGGAGGCCACCGTGTGCAGCAGTGACTCCATGTCGGTGACCACCGGCCCGTAGCGAACGCGGCTGCCGTCGGGGCGGGGGTCGACTGCCCAGTAGTTCCACCACAGCCGCGGCACCTGCTCGGGCATGTTGACCACCGGAACACCGGCCAAGTGCGCCAGGGTGAGCCGGGGCTCGGTGGCCAAGGGATGGTCGGCGGGAAGGCAGGCCACGCGCGGTTCGGTGGCCAGGTGGTGCAGTTCGATGCCGTCGGTCACCGGTGGGCGCAGGAAGACCACGTCGGCTTCTTGCTGTGCCAGCGCGGCCATGTGATCGCCGAAGCCGAGGTTGACCAGTTGAACGGCAATGCCGGGATGCCGGTCTTGCAGCAGGCCGAGGACGGCACGGGTGTGCGCCATGGAAGCCTCGGCTCCCATGGTGCCCACGACGAGCTGTCCGGACGCCTGCCGCAGCTGCGCGTCGGCAACGCGCTTGAGCCGGTCGACAGCCGCGACTGCGGCCCGAACCTCGGGCAGCAGGGCCCGCCCTGCCTCGGTCATAGTGATCGTCCGGTTTGCGCGCTCGACTACACGCACCCCCAGGCGTTTCTCCAGCTCTCTAATTTGCTGGCTCAGCGCCGGCTGTGTGATGAATAGGCGTTCGGCGGCACGCCTAAAATGGAGTTCCTCACTCAGCGCGAGAAAGAGCCGCAGTTGATGAATGCTCGGCTCTTTCGGCGTGGACATTCCCACAAAAACGCCCCCTTCGACGGCCTGAAAAGGCATCATAACCATTATATTATCACCTGCAGGGATTGTATACCTTCGTTCCGATAACATCCCCACGTCCACTGTGTGATAGTCAACGGGCCGTCACTCGGTCCCCTCAAACGAAAAACCGAACGCCTATGCAGAAAAATAAGAATCGGAAGACGCGGCGGAACTGAGGGTCCGGCTCCCCCGTCACGAGCATGGGCCACCGGGAGCTGTGCGGCCCGCACGGCACCGCCGAGAACAGCCCGGACGGGGAATGGACGGACCGCACGTATGACCGGCCCAGATAGCAGGACTGTGCGCACAGTGACCTGTGGTGCGCGGTCTTCCGGAAGGACGTGGGGAGCAACAGCGGCTTCATCAAGGGCACCCAGCCGCTGTGCGGGAGGCCAGGCATCTGACCTACCCACCTCGCTTGCCGGCCCCTCAACACGCGTGCGAGCTGGCAGTGGTGGGCGATCACTGATAGCTCGGTATGTGAGGGCTTGTCAGTCTACTGGCGGCCTGATCTCCCTTCGTTCGGAACGGCGGCCAGGCGGTAGCCGCCCCCATGGTGCGGGGCGCCGCTCACTTGGTCGTGACATGCGCCTTTCGGAGAGCACTGAAAGTCCTGGCATGTTCGTTCACCGATGAATCTCTCTGGTGACGTGAGCCCGGTTGCACCGGAACCCGCCCATCCGCTCTCCCTCGCTCACTCCCCTCCTTCACGCCCCATGCGAGAGGACTTCATGCGCAAGGCCGTGATCAGCTTGCTACTCGTGTCCGCCGTCATCACCGGCTGTGACAGTGCCCAGCACTCCCCGGCGAGCACGGAACGCCAGGAAGGCGGCCCCGCGCGGCAGTTGACCGATGCCGAGCAACTGCGGATCTCGGACGCGCAGCAACGCCTGCTCGGCAGTTGCATGCGGCGACAGGGCTTCGAGTTCTGGGAGGCCGAGCGGCTCACCCTGGCGCAGAGCCGCACCCTCGGCTATGTGCTGGACGACGTTGGCTGGGCTCGTATGTACGGCTACGGCAGCCGCCTCCAGGCCGAGGAGGCCGCCGCCCGCGCCGCCAACCCCAACCTCGCCTACCGCAAACGTCTCTCCGAGCAGCGCCGCACGGCCTACGACGAGGCGCTCGACGGCGGGATCGACGGGCCGAGGCTCAGCGTCGAGATCCCCGGCGGCGGCACGGTGCGCAGGCGCATGGGCGGCTGCGCGGCCGAGTCCGAGAAGAAGCTGTATGGGGATCCCCGGGAATGGTTCCGCGCGGAGAAGGTCTCCAGTCACCTCCGTTCGCTCTACGTCCCCAAGGTGCTGGCTGACCTACGTTTCGTGGCGGCCAGGAGGACACATGCGTAAAGCCGTGTTGGGTCTGTTCGTGGCACTGGCAACCGTGCTCGCAGTAGCACCACTCGCCGGCGCCAGCGCCGACCAGAACCCCACCGTCGCCTGCTGCGGCAGGCCACCCGGCCAGACGTAAGGGACACTCACCGCCAGCTCGATCCTGCATGACGGCTCCGCCGGCGCATGTGCCGGCGGACCCTTTTCATCGTGTGGACGGGAGGCTGCACTCACACCCCCGCCAGTAACACTCCTCCGGCCGACCGGCTGAACCGTCCCGGCATGACACCCCCTCGCGCAGATCGCGGCCGGCTTCGGTATCTCTGTCGGCACCGCCCCCGCCTATACGGCCGCCGCCATCAATCTGCTCGCCAGCCGCGCGCCTGGCCTTCTGCGTGTCCTACGCGAAGCCGACCCCGACTACGTGGGTGCTCGCAGCCGGGCCCCGATGCAACTACGCGGGACCCGGCCAGGCGGTGGCACTCAGTTGGGCAGCCGTACAGTCTCGCCGGTGGATACGGGGACGGACATGGACGCGGACGTGGAGACGGACACGGGAACGGGCTCTGCCTCAGGACGAGCGGCGGAAGGAGAGGAGGGCAGAACTCTTTGCGTCATGTCCGGCGCCGCTACGCGCCCACGCCCATGCGCTCGGCCTCGTCCGGCCAGCCGGCACCCCAGGCAGTCGGGGTGGCCCGCACGAGCGGCGCGGTCCCGTACCCGCCAGCTCCGCTCGGCCGGCGGCCGTATCCCCGACGGCTTGCCCCAGCCCGCGAGATGCAGCCCCCAGGTCACCAGCACGCTGAGCCCCGTGATTCCGAGCCCCGACCACAGCGCGGGGCCGGACCCTAGGCACATCCCCGCTCCGGCCGTCGACAGCCCCAGAACAGCCACCGCGCACCCCGTCCAACCCGCCAGGGTGTGCCCCTCTTCATAGTGATGCCCGCTCACGTGCCTACCTCCGGCCGACCGACCTATAGAATCGCTTAGCTACTAAGGCAATTTATCTTACACGCTAAGGGATTTCCAGATGTCGGACGGCGGCAAGACGAAGGGCCAGGGGTCGGAGGACGGGACGGAGGACGCTCCACGCCCTGCGGCCACGCCGCCGGAGGCCCTGTCGGCGATGGACCACCTCATCGCCACCAGCATGATCGCCCAGCAGGAGATGGCGCAGCGTCTGGGCCTGAACGTCTCCGACCTGACCTGCTTCGGCTACGTCCTGGAGGCCGGTGAGAACCACCCCACGGCCGGCGACCTGGCCCACCGCCTGCACGTCACCACGGGAGCGGTGACCGGCATCGTCAACCGCCTCGAACGGGCGGGTTACGTGACCCGCCTTCCGGACCCGGCCGACCGCCGCCGCGTGCGCATCGCGGCCCTACCCGCAGCGGTCGCCCGCGTCACCGCCCTTTACGGCCCCTATTACGCCCGCCTGGGCGAGCAGTTCGCCGACTACTCCCCCGCCGAGATCGCCGTCCTCAATGACTGGTTCACCAGGACGAACCGGCTGATGACCACCTACCTCGACGAACTCCGCGAAGGCGCGGCCCCCTGAGCCACCCCCCGCCGCGCGAACCAAGAAACGTTGGGGCCGACGCTACGACCGGGCATGCCCACGGATGCCGAGCCACGGTCCCTGCACGCAGCAGCCCGGAAGCACGCCCCGCATAGGTTGCTGCGCAACGGGCACGTGCCGGGCCGGCGCGGTGACATGCGGGAAGTGGCGAGCGGACGCCGACGGAGGTCAGTGCGCCGGCCACGGCCGCGCGGGCGCTCTCCTCCGCGTTCGCGCTCGCCTCTCTGCGCACGTCGGCGGTCCCCGCCGTGTTCGTCACCCGCGCGGGCGGAGCGGGTGCATTTGACGCGAGGTTGCGCCGACGGCCCGATGCCGCGAACGGACGAGCGCGTCCGACACGATCGCGGCCTCCTCGACCGTGGGCCGAATGAGCTCCATGGTCGCCTCGTTGACGTGCAACCTCATCCGAGCGTTCCGGCCGCCGGGTCGCGCCCTCGGTCGCGTGCCGGCGTCGTTTACCCCTGCGGCCTCCCTACCCTCCGGCACACCTTTTTGATCTTCGCGCCCACACCTCGGTAGACACCACGGTGGATCAGGGCTAGCTTAAAGCAACGTTCAGTATCTTTAAGGAGGTGAGCGTCTTGGAGTCCACCTACCAGCGCGCCCCGGGCCACACCATGGTGTCCGACAACGACTGGGTGCCCGTCTGGCCCATCACGAACTCCGGGGGATCCCGGTGACCACTGCACCGAACACGGTCAAGGTCGGCGAGATCGAGATCGCCTACGCGGAGTCCGGTGCCGGCGAACCGGTGATTCTGGTGCACGGCGGCGAGAGCACCCATATCCAGTACGACACGTTCCGGCCCCTGCTCGGTGACGGCATCCGTGCGATCGCCTACGACCAGCGCGATTCCGGAGCGTCGGTCAACCCACCCCACCCCTACGGCATCCCCGACCTTGCCGAGGACTGCGCCGCGCTCATCAGGGGACTGGGGTACGAACGAGCGCACCTCTTCGGATCTTCGTTCGGCGGCTTCATCGCCCTGCAGGTCGCAGTGTCGGTGCCCGACGTCGTGCAGTCTTTGACGATCGGTGCCACATTCTCTGACGCCTCGGCCCTGCAGGCGCCTGTGGCCTCCGAGATCGTCGCGCTGTCGCCGTCGCAGCGCGATGCCCAGATGCTCGCCTTCGCCCTGTCCGAACGCGGGCAGGCGGACGAGAAGACGGTGGCCGAACTCAAGAAGATAGTGGTCCACCGCTCACCGGAGGCGGATGCGCGACGACTGGCCGCGATACCAGGCTTCGACCTCACCGACCGCCTGCCCGAGATCACGGCCCCCACCCTGCTCATTTACGGTGAGGACGATCCTGCAGCTCATCCCGAAATCGGACAGAAGATTGCCGACGCGATCCCTGAGGCGAGGATGGAGGTGATTCCGGGGGCGCGTCACGGAATCACGATGGAGTTCGCACAAGAAACTGCCGGGTTACTCCGCGATTTCGTGCTCGCCCACCCGTCACAGCCAGCGCGGTAAGTGTCCCGCCCCTCATCACTGTTGTGGAGTACGTATGCACATTCTTGTCTCCGGCGCGGGTGTCGCCGGTCTCTCACTCGGACGTGTCCTCGGAATGCGAGGTCATCGCGTCACGATCGTCGAGCGGGCCGATCGGCTCCGGGGCAACGGTTCGCCCATAGATGTCCGCGGCGATGCGATCCAGGTAGCCGGAAAGATGGGCATCCTGCCCGCGGTCCGCGACGCGCGTATCCGTATGACTGAGCAGGTCCATTTCGTCGACGAGAACGGTACGGCCATCGGCCGGTTGCCCTCCGATATCGGCGATTCGTCCGACGACATCGAGATCGCCCGCGAGGACCTGTCCCGGATCCTGGCTGACGCCCTGCCCGACATCGTGGACCTGCGGCTGAGCGAGTCGGTGAACTCGATCGCCGAGCACGACGACCGAGTGGACGTCGTATTCGCTTCCGGCACGTCGGAGAGCTTCGATCTCGTCCTCGGCGCCGACGGTATGCACTCGGCGGTGCGACGGCTCGTGTTCGGCCCGGAGCAGGACTGGATCCGGCATCTCGGCCTCTACGTCGCCATCATCGACATGCCCGGTGAAGCCGAAGCGGAAGCCGAGCGGATCAATCCCATGTACAGCTATCCCGGGCACCTGGCCGGCATCGCCCGGTTCAAGGACAAAGCTATTGGTCTCTTGATGTTCGCGTCAGATCCCATCGACTACGACTACCGCGACATCGAAGCGCAGAAGAAGATCCTCTTCGACCGCTTCGCCGGGTGTCGATCGTGGAAGGTTCAGACGATCCTCGACGCGGTGCGCGCCGATCCCAACATCTACTTCGATTCGGTCAGCCAGATTCATATGCCCACCTGGCACCGGGGCCGGGTCGCGCTGGTGGGCGATGCCGCCCATTGCGCATCCCCTCTCGCGGGCCGCGGCACATCCCTGGCACTGACCGGGGCTCAGTTCCTCGCCGAGGAACTCGAGCGTGCGGATGGAGATCACGTCCTTGCGTTCTCGCGATACGAGGACCGCCAACGGCCTTTTGCCGCATTCGCCCAGGGTACGGTCGAGGGTGGTGGTGCACTTCTCGTTCCACCTACTCAAGAAGCGATCGCCGCACGGAACAAGCTTCTCCAGCCAGTCACGGCCGGTCAGTAGCGCCTCGATGGGGCCTGGTACCGCATCCCCCCGGCCGCTGATGTGTGTGACGCTGCCGACGAACTCGCCGGATCGGCGATTCCAGACCCTTGCCGCTGGTTGGAAGACGACAGCGAAGCACTCGCCGGTGGCAAGCGGAACAGGCAGCGCTGGCGGCAGGCTACGTGCGGGCCAAAGGGCAGCAGGATGCGGTGCGCGAGTCGGTGCTGCGGCATCGGGCCCCACGGTTCGCCGACTTTCGGTTCAGACAAAGTCCGGATGGTTCCGATCCGAGGTCGTGAAGGGTGTGACCTTCGGCCGCAATGCGTATCGGGACGAACGGAGCATCGTCGATTTTCCCGTCAGGGTGCCCAGGACCGAGCCTCCCTCCCCGTCATAATTCGCACCGTCCCCGGACGACGAAGCCGTTGCTGTCGCCGTAGGCAGCTACCGGGACGGGAGCCAACACCACCAGATCGCAGCGCATGACAGAGCACAACTCCCGGATGCCGTCGAACGCGTCCTGCACGACGGCCGCTGAGTCCGCGACCCCGATGGCCGGGCACAACACCTCGCTGGCCCTGCTCGGGGCGTGGACGTTGGTCGAGCTTTGACCAGGCACGGCGATGTCCGACATCGCCGCGGCTTTCGTCGCCTACAAGCAGAGCCAGCGCCCGAAGGCAGCGGCCAGGAAGTCCGCGCGGGACAGGGTTGACCTCTCGGGTCCCCGCCACCTGGGAGGCAATCGAGGCGCGCACCACCCGGCGCAGCCGCTGTAGGGTTCCGTTCGTGACCGCGGACGAAACCACGCCAGAGCCGGGCCGCCGTCCGGGCGGGCGCACCGCACGTGTACGGCGTCGGATTCTCGAGGCCGCCGCCGAGCTGATCGCCCGCGACGGGTTCGGCGGGCTGCACTACGGCCAGGTCGCCGAGCTCGCCGGGGTCAGCAAGGCCAGCGTCTACCGCAACTGGCCCGACCGAACGACCCTGCTCGCCGATGCACTGGCCTCCTTCAGCGCCCAGGCGGCACCCCTGCACGACTCCGGCGACATCGACGCCGACCTCGTCGACTTCCTCGAAGCCCTCGCCGGCGCCCTGTCCAGCCCGCAGGGCCGGGCACTGCTCAACGTCGTGGGCTCGGCCCACGACAACCCCGGCCTGCGGGCCATCGTCGATGAGGCGTTCGCTCAGCGCCTAGGGAGGCTGCGCCAGCGGGTGGACGCGGCGATCGAGAACGGGGAGCTTCCAGTAGTCGATTGTCATCTTCTCGTCGAGATGCTCAGCGGTCCGGTGCATGGACTGGTCAGCCGGGGCGCGCGCGAGTTCACGCGAGCAGACGCGCAGCGGATCACTGCGATCGTGCTCGCGGGTGTACGCGCCACCGCCGCTCACGACGGCACCCCGGACGCTGCGAAGTCCGAGGAGCGGCCCGACACAGACCACGAGACGCGGCCGATACACAGTTGAGCCCAGGCGGAGGCACGGTTCTGGCAGGGTGAGGGCCTCCCGGACCTAACTGCGGACGGAGGAGATGCCCGCTTCAGCAGCCGACGGCGCGCCCGTGCCCATATCCGCGAGCGTGACGATCCTGTTCGTGGAGGGCGACGCGGTGATCCGCAGATCCGCCACGATGGCGCTGGAGCGATACGACTACCCCGTCACCGCTGCCGCCGATGGCCTGACCGGACTCGAACTGTTTCGGGAGGGCCGACACGACCACCAAGCGCGACCTGGCCGAGCTCGTCTTCAATCTCTGACGCCGATCAGCCAACCACCCTCGGGCGGCCCGGTATCTACGCCGCGCGCTTCGCCATCGACACCTGGCCTGGGGAGGGCGGACCCGAGAGCATTCCCCCGAGGCCGCCCACCCGAGCAAGTCGCGCGCTGGGCCGTGTCGTCACATGGGGCTGAGTTCCGCCCGAGCGTTACGGCTCCTGGCGCGCTCGGCGGCGCCCCTCGGCTTCGAGGCGATGTCTTGGTCGAACGGTGATCAGTGGGTGCGGTCAGGCATCGCTGGTGTCGGTCGGTGTCGCCTCATCGAGCATGGCGAGGGTCAGCACGCTGCCGGAGATGCCCCAGCCGCCGTCGGCGACCTCTTCGACCAGCACCATGGTGTTGGTGCGGGCGCGCTCGCCATAGATCTCGACGTACAGCTCGGTGGTGCGGGTGACGATCTCCTCCTTCTGCTTCGGGGTGAGGGTCTTCTCGGGAACCTTGAAGTTCGCGAAAGGCATGGCTGGTCGTTCCTTGTCTGAGGGAGACGTACAGAGGGCTGACTGCGTTGAGCAGGCTGTCCACATGGACGCGATCAGGCCGCGGACTCGCCCTTGCTCTGCTGCGTGCTCAACGATCGACCGGTCCCCCGCCTCTAGCCAGGGCTGCAGTGACCCAGGGGTTGCCGCCCCCTGGCTACGGTCCGGCGTGCGCGCGACCATGAAGAGGTGAACCTTCCAGAACTCGGTGCCTTCCTCAGGACACGTCGCGACCGCATCCGCCCCGCCGAGGTCGGTCTGCCGCACGGCCCGCGCAGGCGCGTCCCCGGGCTGCGTCGCGAGGAAGTCGCCCAGCTGGCAGGACTGTCAGCGGACTACTACACCGAGTTGGAAAGAGGCAGCGCGAAGCACGGCGTGCAGCCCTCCACCCAGACTCTGGCCGCCCTCGCCCGAGCCCTGCGCCTGAACGGCGATGAACGCGACCACCTGTTTCACCTGGCCGAACGGCCGATCCCCCCGTCAGCACACGGACCGTCGGCACACGTGCAGCCGGCGCTTCTCGCGCTCCTGGACCGGCTGTCCGACACCCCCGCGCGCGTCATCAGCGACCTGCACGAAACCCTGGTGGAAAACGACCTGGCCCAGAACCTGCTCGGCACGTCTCCGGCACACCGCGGCCCGGCGGCGAGCTTCGTGTACCGCTGGTTCACCGACCCGCAGGCGCGCGAGAGGTACCCGCTGGAGGACCACCCGCACCACTCCCGGGTCTTCGTCGCCGACCTCCAGGCAGCAGCCGCCCGGCGCGGCCGGGACGCGGACGTCACGAAGATGGTCGCCCTACTACGCCGCCGCAGCGAGGAGTTCGCAGTCCTCTGGGACACCCACGACGTCGCGGTACGCCGCATGGACCACAAGAAGATCATCCACCCGACACTCGGCATCATCGAACTCGACTGCTACAACCTGCTCAGCGAGGACGGGCGCCAACGCCTGCTGTGGTTCACCGCGCCGCCCGGAAGCCCGGGAGCCGAGCAGCTGCAACTGCTGTCCGTCATAGGAACCCAGGACCTCGGCGTCACCGCAGCCACGGCACCGCAGAGGCCGTCCGCAGCGAAATCTTGATCGCAACGCTGAGGGGTGTGGGGCGGCCGGCTCGCATCCACCGGGCGTGTGGGTCTCAGATCAAACGCCGGTACTTTGTGGCCGGGACCCTGGAAGCCTCGCGCGTCACGGGCTGACACAACTGGGCACGGTGCAGGCCCTGCCCTCACACGCGAGGGGGAGCTTGGTGGTCAGTCCTCCGGCCCTGCCACTCGGTGATGCGAGTGATCCCAAAATTTCCGAGGGCTATCGTCGTCGTCATGACCTCGACCGTATGAGTCCGATTCGAGACTCACAATGCACAGAGATCCACTTCTCATACGCGAACGTATCGCTCGCGACCCGAGCGATGGCATGCGCGACGCGCGCGTTCACGGCCGGGGGCGTGGAAAACGCAGGGTGATGTGGAGTCCGCCGTCGTTTCCTGGTCGGGTGGTGAGTTCGGCCGCGTGGGCCCCGGCGATGGAACCCGCGATGGAGAGGCCGAGGCCATGGCCGGTGGTGCCGGTGCGGTCCTGGTCGAGGCGGCGGAAGGGCTCGAAGAGGTAAGGAATCCGTTCGGCTGGCACGTGCGGGCCGGTGTTCGTCACGGTCACGGTGCGGCCTTCGAGACGTACGAGGACATGACCGCCGGGACGGTTGTACTGGACCGCGTTGCGCACGAGGTTGGTCAGCAGATGCCGTAGCAGGAGCGGGTCGCCGAGGACGGGCAGCACCGCCTGCGCCGTGAGGTCCACCTCCACGTCTTCCTGCGCGGCCTGTGCGGCGAGTTCGGCGATCACGGTCCGGGCGGTGGACGGCAGGTCCACCCTGACGGTCTCCTCCAGGCCGCGGTCGCTGCGGGCGAGCAGAAGCAGGGAGTTGACCAGTTGCTCGGCTTCACGGTTCGCGGTGAGCAGGTCCTCGCGGACTTCGGCGAGGCCATCGGGCAGCGGGTCGGCGAGGCCCACCTGCAGGCTGGCGCGCTGGACGGCAAGGGGCGTTCTGAGTTCGTGCGAGGCGTTGGCGATGAAACGCCGCTGGCTCTCGAAGGACCTCTCCAGCCGTTCGAGCATGGTGTCGAAGGTGTCGGCGAGGCGGTGCAGCTCGTCATCAGGGCCGGTCAGGGCCAACCGCTGGTGCAGGTTCTCCTCGCTGATACGGCGGGCCGCTTCGGTCATCGAGGCGACGGGGCGCAGTGCGCGCCCGGCCAGCCACCAGCCGAGCAGCCCGGCCAGCAGCGCCATGACCAGCAGCCCGACGCCCGACCAGAGAACAGTCTGGCGCAGGGCGGTGTCCTGGACGGCCTGGACGGTCCAGTCGATCTTCCGGATCATGGCGAAGTCCCCGTCGTCCCGGCTCCGGGTGGGCCCGAGTCCGGTGGGGTGCACGGGTTCGTAGGACGGCTGGGGGGTGGGGGTCATCGACGTGTTCCCGTACGCGACGGCGATCCCCTCGACCTGCCGGGCCGTTCCGTGCCGCGCGAGGACCACCACGAAGGCGAGCAGTGCCACGCCCGTCAACAGGAAGAGCGTGGATATGGCCGCGGCCAGGCGGGCCCGGAAGGGGAGCCTGCCGAGGAGCGTCCGCGGGGTCAGTCGCACAGCCGGTATCCCTGTCCCTTGTCGGCGGTGATGAGGCCGGCGTCGCCGAGTTTGCCGCGCAGCCGGCTGACGGTGGCCCGGACCGCGCTGGTGCGCGGGTCGAGGTTCTCGTCCCAGAGGGTGCGGACGATCTCGCGGTGGGACACCGCTGACCCGCGGGCCTGCAACAGCAGGTGAAGGACCGCGAACTCCTTGGGTGTCAGCTCCAGGGAGCGGCCTTGGACGGACACCTCACGCCGCGTCTGGTCCAGGGCGATGTCTCCCTGCCGCAGCACGGTCCGGGCCGGTTGGGGCGAACGGCGGCTCAAAGCCCTGACCCGGGCGACCAGTTCGGCGAAGTCGAAGGGCTTGGAGAGGTAGTCGTCCGCGCCCAGCGTGGTCAGTCCGTAGACCTTGTCGCCGATCTCCCCGGCCGCCGTGAGCATCAGGATCCGCGGTGGGTCCTCCAGGTCGCGCAGCCGCCGGCACACCTCGTCGCCGCTCATGACCGGCAGGTCACGGTCGAGGATCAGCACGTCGTAGTCGGTGAGCAGACATCGTCGCTCCGCCTCGTCCCCCGTACCGGCGATGTCGACGGCCATCGCCTGCCGTCGCAGACCGGTGGCGATCGTACGGGCGAGTACGCGATGGTCCTCGGCTACCAGAACTCTCATCGCCACATGAAAGCAAGAGCCGGATTGCAGTGGCATAAGGGTGTCGAGCGGCATGAGGGATGCCGGTGACATGGACGGATCGCGGTGGCACAAGGCTCCGGAGCCGCGCAGGCGCCGCACGGGGGCCAACCTTGTACCGGTACGGAGGCCGGACCTTATCCAGCTGTAACAGCCTTATCCGGCTGCAAAGCGCGGTCTGCTCTTCTTCATCGTCATGAACTTCGTGAAGCGCGCCGGGATGAGTCTGCGTGCCAGAAAAGCCAGGACCGCGGCGTTGTGGGGGATCTTCGTCGTCGTCTGCACCCTGCTGCTGGGCGGTTTCCTGTTGCAGGCCGCCGCCGCGCGCCAGGAGGCGGACGCACAACGCACGATCGGCGTGGACGTGACGGTCAGGGGGAAGGGACTGACCCCGGCCGTCGCGGACCGACTCGGTACGTCGGCACCGGTGAACAGGTACAACCCACTGCTGCCCGTCGAGACCGAGGCACGCGGCGCCGAACCGCTGGAGTCCGATCAGCCGAAGCCCCCGGCCACGCGCGGCGAGGACGGGGCGTGGCGTCTTCTGGCGGTGAACGGCGTGCGGGACTCCGGGATGCTGCTGCCCTTCTCCTACGGTTCGACGAGGATCACGACCGGGCGCGGGATCACTCCCGAGGACAGCGGCCGACGGGTGGCCGTCGTCGAGCGACGCCTTGCGGAGCGGAACAGGCTCACGGTCGGCGACACCATCCGTGTTTGGTCCGCCGACAGCCGACGCACCCTGCCACTGACGATCGTCGGCGTCTTCCGCGACCCGACACCGGATCCGCCGAGTTGGGCACCGCCGCAGGAACTGCCCGGCAACACGCTGTACGTACCGATGCGCGTCGCCCAGGAACTGCGTCCGGGCACAGCGGCAGCCCTCGATGAAGCGGTCTTCAGGATCGGGTCTCCGGAGCAGGCCGAGCGTCTGCGCGCCGAGGCGGAGCGGCTGCTGGGCGCGAAAACCTTCGACTTCCGCGTCAACGACCGGGCGTACAAGGACCAGGTCCGTCCGATTCAGCAGGTGGGTACGTTCGCCGAGCTGATCGTGTGGGTCATCACCCTGGCCGGTGCGCTGATCCTGGGCCTGATCGTGATGTTGCAGGTCAGAGAGCGTCGCGTCGAACTCGGTGTGCTGCTTTCGATGGGCGAGACAAGACAGAAGCTCGTCGGACAGCACCTGTTGGAGGTGGCGGCCGTGGCCCTGCCCGCCGTCGCGTTCGCGGCCCTCATGGGTCAGCTCGCCGGCCAGGAACTGGGTGACGCGCTGCTCGGGGACCGACAGCGCGAGTCCGTGACGGCGGCCGGCGCACCGCGCGCGACGGTCAAGCCACCCGCGATGGACGTCGGACCTGTGGTCCTCGGCAAGGTCGCCGGCATCGGCCTGGGCATCTCACTGGTCTCCACCGCCGCCCCCGGGCTCGTGATCCTCCGCCTGCACCCCCGCTCCATCCTCATCCAGGGCGCGTAGCCACCCACCCGCACCGACCCAGAAAGCCGACCTCCATGAACTTCGTCAAACGCGCGGGACTCAGCCTGTGGGCCCGCAAGGGCCGGACACTGATCACCCTCGCCGCCTTCCTCGTCATCATCGTGATGGTGCTGGCCGGCGTACTGATCGACGACGCGACGGCCCAGGCCGAGCAGAAGGCCAGGCGCTCCGTGGGCGCCGAGGTCAACCTGGACATCGACATGGGCCAGCTGGGCAGCGGCGGCGGCGGCGTGCAGGCACCGCAGATCGCCGCCTCGACCGTCGACGAACTGGGCGCCCTGCCGCAGGTCCAGAAGTACACCTACTCCATGTGGGACCGGGCGATCCTCAAGAAGGGCACCGAACTCGTCACCGACGGAGTGGCGAACACCATGGGACCCGACGGCACCGCAGGCGTCGGCGTGCTCGACACCGGCCTCCTGTCCGACTTCCGCAGCGGCAGGTTCACCATGCTGTCCGGCCGGCACCTGACAGCCGCCGACCAGGACAAGAAGCGGCTCCTCATCGAGGAGCGGTTGGCCCGTAAGAACGGCCTCGGAGTCGGCTCCACGGTCACCCTCGGCGCCAACGAGGGCAAGGCCACCGCGGAGTTCACCGTCACGGGCGTCTACCGCGATCCCCGCCCCGGATCCGAGCCCGAACCGGAGTACGGCGTCAACCCGGCCAACATGCTGTACGCGACAGTCGGCGGCCTCACCCGGCTCAACTCCCGTTCCGGCGGCCCGCTCCAGGTCGGCAGAGCGACCTTCCTCCTCCGGGACGCCGACGACCTGGACCGCTTCAAAGACGAAGCCCGACGGGTCGCAGGCTCCGCGCTCGACGGATTCGCACTGGACGCCAACGACAAGGCGATCCAGCAGATGACGGGCCCTCTCAAGAGCATCCGCTCCACCGCCACCCTCGCGATGTGGCTGATCGTCGTGGCGGGCGCCGCGGTCCTCGCCCTCCTGGTCGATCTCGCCGTGAAACAGCGCCGCAGGGAGTACGGGGTGCTGCTCGCCATGGGCGAGAACAAGACCAGGCTGATCGCCCAACAGGCCGTCGAGATCGTCGCGGTCGCCGCTCTCGCCGTCGGCCTGAGTGCACTGTTCGCCCAGAACCTGACGCAGAGCGCCGGTCAGGCACTGCTCGGCAAGGAAGCCACCGAGGCCCGCCAGCGGATCGGCTCCTGGCAGCCCCCGGCCCCCGGCCGCACCGGCCTCGACGAGGGCATCGACCCGGACGACAGGCCCGTGGACAACGCCGACCCGATCGACCGGATCACCATCCGCCTCGACCGGGCCGACCTCGCAGCGGTCGGCGGCGCCGGCCTCGGCATAGCCCTGCTGGCCACCGCGATACCCGCCGCCTCCGTCCTGCGGCTCAGCCCCCGCTCCATCCTCACGAAGGGCAAGTGACCCGACCATGAGCCACGCCAGCGCGACCGGCCCCGTCCTGCGACTCGACGGCATCAGCCACACCTACGTCAGTCAGCGCCGCAGGACCACCGTTCTCAAGAACATCGACTGCGCCTTCGAGCGCGGCACGTTCACCACCATCCTGGGCCCCTCGGGCAGCGGCAAGACCACTTTGCTCAGCCTCGCCAGCGGTCTGGACACGCCCACCAAGGGCACGGTCGCCTTCGACGGCCAGGACCTGACGAAACTGGGCCTGGGCCGCTACCGCAACAAACACGCCGCCACGATCTTCCAGGAGTACAACCTCCTCACCTACATGACCGCGCTCCAGAACGTCACCACCGCCATGGAGATCACCGGCGTCAAACCCGCGACGGGAAGCCGCCGGGCACGGGCCCTGCAACTCCTCGAACAGGTCGGACTGGACAAGGCGATGGCCACACGGAACGTTCTGCAGCTCTCGGGCGGCCAGCAGCAACGCGTCGCCATCGCCCGCGCGGTCGCCTGTGACGTCGACATCCTCTTCGCCGACGAACCGACCGGCAACCTCGACGAGGACACCGCCCAGGGCATCAGCGACATCTTCCGCGAACTCGCCCACGAACAGGGCAAATGCGTGATCGTCGTCACCCACTCCGCACAACTGACCACACAGTCCGACCGCGTACTCACCCTGCGCAAGGGGAAGTTGTCCCAACAGGCCACCCCATGAAGCCGACCCGGCGGACCGCCACCCGAAGCCGACGCGCTGGGCGCGCCAAACGCCAAAGGGCAACGGGGTGATCTTGAAACTTTGGGCACCGGGCCCCTTCCGCATTTCAGTGGGACACCCGTGCTGTTCTGCCAGTGGCAGAACATCGGCCGGACCGGTCTCGACGATCACTACAGTCCCGTCTCATGACGGAGATTGCGACGCGTACGGTCGAGTACCCGGCCGACGGTCTGACCATGATCGGGCACCTCGCGCTCCCGGCCGGTGTCGACCGCAGGCCCGCGGTCCTGATCGGGCCCGAGGGCGTGGGGCTCAGCGACGTCGAGCGCCGCCGGGCCGATGCGCTCGCCGAGCTGGGATACGTGGCACTGGCCTTCGACCTGCACGGCGGGCGCTATCTGGGTGACCCCGAGGAGATGCTGGCCCGCTGCATGCCGCTGCTCGCCGATCCGGACCGGATGCGGGGCATCGGTCATGCGGCGCTCGACGTGCTGCGCGCCGAGCCGCGGACCGATCCCGACCGTATCGCCGCCGTCGGCTACGGCACCGGGGGCGCCGTCGCGCTGGAACTCGGGCGCGACGGCGTCGACCTGCGGGCGATCGGGACAGTCAACGGGCTGATCACGGGCCGACCGGGCGAAGCGGCGCGCATTCGCTGCCCGGTGTGGGCCGGGGTCGGGTCGGAAGACCCGATCATGCCGCCCGCGCAACGGGACGCGTTCACCGCTGAGATGCAGGCCGCGGGCGTCGACTGGCGCCTCACAGTCTACGGCGGAGCCTTGCACGCCTTCCCTTACCCCCCGGTCGACCACCCCACGGTCCCCGGCGTCGGCCACCACCCACGGCACGCCCAGCGAGCCTGGCGCGACGTCGTCGACCTGCTCACCGAGTGCCTGCCCGTGACGGAGGACCTGGAGGCATGACCCAGGCAACCGCCCCAGTGCCAGGCGCGGTTGAAGCCGAGCCGGGACGTCGCAGGCCAGATCAGGGGTGAGGAGCTGAACGGTGTGCGCCGGGCGCCGCGGGCCTGCCCTGTACGGGCGCCGCTGCCGCCCCCTCGGCCGCGGCCGCGCGGGTACAGAAGGCGGCGAACGATCTCGGCGAGAGCGACAAGGCGCTGCGGGGCCGGCTTCGGGCGCAGAAGGCCGCGCGCCGGTTTCACCGCGGCGCTGGCCCTCGCCAGCCGGGATGTGGATGACTAACTCGCCGACCCGTTCGGCTCGCACGGCAGCGGGCTTGCCGGAGAACGGCTGGGTGCGGTCACCACGGGTGCCCCCGGAGGCCGCTCCTGGCTGCTCACCTCCGTTCAGGTGCCCCGGGCGATGGACTTCCGTCTGCAATGTCCTCCGTCGCGTCCGGGTCGTTCACCAGGCCCAACCACACCGGCCGCGCTCCGAGGCGCGCGGCCGTGCGTCACTCGGGCTCGTGTGGACTCGTCGCGGGTGGTTCGGCCGGGCGTTCGCGGCCGCCGTCGTGGCCGGACGCCACCACGATGACGAGGCCCACCACAACGGCCCCGGCGGCCACCCGGCCGGCGGCCCGCGTCACCCAGCCCGGCAGCGACACGCCCTCGCACCGCGTCGGTGCAGCCAGTCGCTCGGCCCGACGGGCAGGCCGCAACAGCCGGGCCAGCAGCAGCGCCGCGACCGGGAGCTGCAGCAGCCACAGGACGGTGCGCGGCCACTCGCCGTACCAGACGTTGGTGCCGTACAGCAGGGTGTGCCACACGCTCAGCACGTACACGACGATGACGAAGCGGTGCAGTCGGCGCCAGGTGCTGGCGCCGATACGGTGGCGGACGTAGAACAGCAGGCCCAGGGGGACGGCCAGATACAGAGCACCCTGACCCAGCGGAATGGCGATCCGGCCGGTGCCCGAGTCGTACCAGCCGGGCACGAACGTGTCGGCGAATCCCGCCCACAGCCGTTCGAGCCACGCCAACTCCGCCTCGTAGCGCACGAGTTCCGCCGCGAACATCAGCGCGTGCGCGAACATCAGGGCCATCGTGGTCAGGCTCGTGGTGCGGTGCCAGCGTTCCAGCACCTGCCGGGACACCGGCAACCGGGCGGGACGCGGCCCCGACAGCAGCAGACCGAGCATGACCGTGCCCCAGGCCCACAGCAGGCCCGACCAGCCGAACGCCTGGCTGAGCAGATACATCCAGTACGTGCCGGCGTCATCCATGAACGGCATGACAGCGACCGTCGCCGAGTCACCCGACTCCACGCGGGCGTACAGGAACGCGAAGACGGCCGCCGTGACCAGGACGGCGGCAGTGGCGTCGGGGAGCGCGGAACGCAGGTCGGCACGCAGGACGACGCGCTCGGGCGGGCGCTTGTCACGGGCGGGCGGCGGGACCGTCGTGCCGCCGTCCTCCGGCGTCGTCTCTGGCAGCATCCTGGGCCTTCCGGGCGCGGTCTTCCGAGGAGAGGTGCAGGTGACGTCGACGCACCAGTGTGCGGGGTGTGACCGGGATTACGGAGAGCACATCCGGCCAGAGTCATCGTCCGACCGGCCGAATCGTCTCGAGCCCCCGTTACCACCCGACCGATCGCATTCGGACAACTGCCGTCTCGCCCCTGCCGCATCGGCGGGAGCCACCCTACGCTGATGCCCGCAGTCGGTTCGAGCCTCCTGTCCCTCCGGGTCCGGTGGCGCGACGCAAGAGGGAACCCGGTGGGAATCCGGGACTGTCCCGCAGCGGTGAGTGGGAACGAAAGCCGTCAACAGCACTGGGCCCGATCGTGTGGGGGCCGGGGAAGCGACGGTCGGTAGGTGCCCACCGGTGACCGGTGTCCCCGGTGAGCGAGCCCACGAGTCCGAAGACCTGCCACTGCCCCCGTACGCGATGTGCGGGTGGTGCACGGTGACCTCGAGGACCGGGTCGGCGGTACGGAGGAGGGTTTCGTGACGGGCCGTACCGTGTCCGGCGTCTGCCACGGCACACTGCGCGAGCTGTACCAGGGCCCGCTGCGGGCGGACACGGAGCCGGACATCGCCATCGTGTCGTTCCCCGTGGACCGCCACTCCTGGACGCATTTCACTCAGGACACCCGGCCGCCGGGCTCACCACCCGTCGGTGCGAAGTCCGCGAACGCGGCCCGGCTCTTCCTGGAACACTTCGGACTCACGCTGCCGCCAGGCCGTTGGAGTACCCACTCCGACCTGCGGGTGGGCGTGGGAATGGCCAGCTCGACCGCCGACATCGTGGCCACCCTGCGCTGCCTGTTCCGGCTCTTCGCCCTGCCGTACGACACGGAGGTGGTCCTCGGCATCCTGGCCGCGGTCGAGCGGGCCGACAGCGTCTTCCTCGACGAGTTCGCGCTGTACCTCAGTGGCCGGCACCAAGTGGTGCGGCGCCTGGGCACGGACATCGGCTTCCACACGGCGTACCTCACCGAGCCCGGGACGGTGGACACCTCCGCCGTCACCGGCCTGCTGCTGGCGCACTACCGGCGGCACGGCGAGGAGTACGAGCGGTGCCTGACCGACCTGCTGAAGGGTTTCGCCTCCGGCGATCCGGCCGCCGTCGCCCGGGCCGCCACCGCCAGCGCGACCCTGTCGCAGAGCGTGCTGCCCAAGGCGACGTTCGACAGCATGCTGGCCCATCGGGAGCGGTTCGGCGCCGACGGCATCTTCGTCGCCCACACCGGATGCCTGATCGGCTACCTCTTCCCCGGACGCCTGCACACAGACCTGAAATCCGACCTGTCCGCCTTCTTCCACTCGCTCGGCCACCAGTGTTCCTTCGCCCGAGGAGGCTATGGGTGACCCACCCCCACATCGCCGACGCCCTGAAGGTCCCCGATCTCGTCCGGCTCACAGACGGCCTCGTCCTCGTCCGGTTCGAGTCGATGAAGATCTACTCCGCGCTCGCCGCCGTCCGCCACCTGCTGGAACGGGGCACGATCCGCCCGGGACAGACCCTGATCGACAGCTCCAGCGGCATCTACGCCTACGCCCTGGCGCTGGCCTGTCACCGCTACGGCATGCGCTGCCACATCGTCGCCTCCACCACCGTGGACACCGCCACCCGCGCCCAACTGGAGATCCTCGACGCCACCGTGGAACAGGTCCGCCCCTCCAGGAATCTCAAGCTGGACCAGGAGTTGCGGGTGCGGCGGGTGCGGGAGCTCCTGACCGACCATCCCGACTGGCACTGGATGCGCCAGTACCACGACGACGTCCACTACCTCGGCTACCACGAGGTGGCCGACCGGATCACGGCCGCGTTCCCCGCCACCGCGCTGACCGTCGTCGGAGGGGTGGGCTCGGGAGCCTCTACCGGCGGCCTCGTGGAGCGCCTGCGCGCCACGGACCCCTCGGTGCGCCTCGTCGGCGTCCAGCCGTTCGGCAGCGTCACCTTCGGCAGCCAGGACCACCACGACCCGGAGGCGATCATCGCCGGCATCGGGTCGTCGATCGTCTTCGACAACGTCCGCCACCACCTCTACGACGCCGTGCACTGGCTGGACTTCACCCACGCCATGTCCGGCACGATCGCCCTGTTGCGCGACCACGCCGTCTTCGCCGGACTCTCCACCGGCGCCGGATACCTGACCGCGACGTACGAGGCCCGCCGCCACCCCGACCGGCTGCACCTGGTGATCGGAGCCGACACCGGACACCGCTACGTCGAACGCGTCTTCGCCCGCCACACCGAAGCCCTGGACCCCGCCGCGCTGAAGCCGGTCGAGGTCTCCACCCCCGAGGAGATGTCCATGCCCTGGTCCAGGATGGCGTGGCGGCGCACCGCCGACCCGGCCGGCGGGAAGGAGCGAGCGGCATGACCGTGGCGTGCCTGGAGTCACTCACCTTCGGTCTCGGACACCTGGTGCGCGCCGCCGAGGTGCTCGGCGAGCGGCTCACCCTGCTGACACGCGACCGCGCCTACTACTCGTACGAGCTGCAGAGGCTTCCGGCGGACGCCCTCGACGTCGTCGTCACCGACACCTTCGACGTGGAAGGGCTCACGGATCTGCTGCACCGGACACCTCGGCTGCGCGGTCTGATCAGCTCCACCGACACCTGGACCCTGGCGGGCGCGGAACTCGCCGACCGTCTCGGTCTGCCCGGTCTCGATCCGGCCGTGTTGCGACTGACCCGGGACAAGGCGGCCGTACGCAACCGGCTGCACGACGCCGGGCTGACGCGCGGGCGCGCCGTGGAGGCGACCGGGACGGAATCGGGGAACGTGCCGCTCAAGGAGGTCGGCCTGCCCGCCGTCCTGAAGGACACGGCGGGCACCGGCAGTCAGAACGTCTGGCTGGTGCGTGACGAGCCGGAGCTGGAGGCGGCCCTGGCCGAGGCGGCCGGGCGGCAGCTGAAAGGACGGCTGTTCGCGGAGCCGTACTTCAGCGGGCCGCTGTACAGCGCCGAGACCCTCACCTGGGCCGGCCGGACCCGGCTGCTGGGCGTCTCCAGTCGGCTGATGTCACCGGAGCCGTACTTCCGGGAGGAGATCACCGCGTTTCCCGTGGCCTTCCCCGAGGCGCGGCGGGCCGTGCTGGAGCGGTGGCTCGGCGAGGTGCTCGCGGCGGTCGGCTACACCGATCGTTTCGCGCACGTGGAGTTCGTCCTGACCGCCGGCGGGCCGGAGGTCGTCGAGATCAATCCCCGGATCGGCGGCGCCCTGGTCGGGGAGGGCATGTGCCGGGCGCTGGGCGTCAACGTGTACGCGGCGATGATCGAGGCCGCGCTCGGGCGCCGTCCCCGCCTCATGGACGCCGACCTGCCCGGCGGCCCGGCGGTCGCCTTCGTCCTGGGCTACCCGGCCGCGCCCGGGGTGTTCACGGGTGTCGCCGGGCTGGACCGCCTGGCGGACATGCCGGGGTCACCCGCCTGGTACCCGGTCAGGTCAGTCGGCGACCCCGTCGAGCACCTGACCGACAGCCGCGGTTACGCGGGCATCGTCTACGCGGAGGCCGAGAGCGCCGAGCTGGCCACGCACCACGCGGTGGCCGCCGCCAATGCCGTACGGGTGCTGACGGAGCCGTTCCCGCGGACCGGGGATGCGGGTGGCTGAACAAGCGCCGGGCGGGAAGGGCTTGCGGGCCACGCCGTCCGCGCTCGACGGACCGCCGCGGGCCGGCCTGGCCGTTCTGACGGTAGGCACCCGGCCGGCCCTGTCGGCGGAGTACGGGTCGGGCAGCTCCACGGGCTCACGAGCTCACGGGCTCACGGGCTCACGGGCTCACGGGCTCGCCGAAGACGACGGAAACAACGGCCGGCTCCGGCCTGCTGACCGCCGCTCGGCGCCTGGTGCACGGTGCTTCCCCGTACTGCCGGCGTTCCGCGACCGCACACCGCACCACCACCTGCACGATGACGACGAAGGAGCACTGAGACCGCATGACACGGACGGGCGGGTTCCAGGACGACGACTTCTGGACCGAGTTCCACGACTTCCTCTTCTCCGAGCAACGCCACGCGCAGGCCGAGGAACTGCTCGACACCTCTCCCCTGCTGGCCTTCCCCACCGGAACCCGGGTGCTGGACCTGTGCTGCGGTCCCGGTGTGTTCACGGTCCCGCTCGCCCGCCGCGGCCACGACGTCACCGGGGTCGACCTGAGTCCCGCCATGCTGGACCGGGCGCGCAAACGGTCGGCCGACACGGGCGACCGGGTCACGTACGTGCAGGCCGACGCACGCACCTACGAGGCACCGGGCGCCTTCGACGTCGTCCTCAACATGTTCACCTCCTTCGGCTACTTCGAGGATCCCGCCGACAACGCCCGCGTACTGCGCACCATGTACACCTGCCTGACCCCCGGCGGCACCCTCGTCCTGGACCTGGCCGGCAAGGAACTGCTGGCCCGCAAGGTCACCCCGCCCAAGGTGGTGCAGCGGGGCGAGGACCTGATGGTGCAGACCGACACCGTCCTGGACGACTGGGCCCGGCTGCGCAGCGACTGGATCCTGGTCCGGGGCGAGCGGGTGACGCGCGCCACGCTGGTGTGGTTCGTGTACAGCGCGGTCGAGCTGCGGAGGATGGTGGAGGAGGCGGGTTTCGGCAGGGTCGAGGTCTTCGGCGGTTTCGACGGCCGCCCCTACGACGAGAACGCCGAGCGGCTGGTACTGCGGGCGGTCCGCGAGGCGTGACGCAGAGCGGCGAAGGCGTGCGTGGCGCGCGCGGATCCGTACGCCCTTTTGCCGCGAGCCGGGCGGAACGTAGTATCACCGGGTCATCGCCGCGACGGGAGACAGGAAGCCGGTGCGAATCCGGCACGGTCCCGCCACTGTGACCGGGGAGTGCACCCTTCGACACGCCACTGCGCGCCGCGCGGGAAGGCAAGGGGGAGCGTCGATCCGGGAGTCAGGACACTGGCCTGTCGCGGGCCCGATCCGAGGAGCGCGGACTCCCCAGGAGGCTTCACGTGTACGACGGTACGTCCCGTCCCCCGCTGTTCACCCCTGCCCGCCGACACAGTGCCCTGCGCGCCGGGGCCGCGGCCGTCACCCTGTGCGTGGCCCTGCTGACCGCCGGCTGCGGATCCTCGCAGGACACCGCCCAGGACGCGAAGGCCACGGCCTCGCCGGCCGACGGCTTCCCCGTCACCATCGACAACTGCGGCGTGCGGACGACGTACGACAAGGCGCCCGCGCGCGTCGTCACCATCCACCAGCACCCGGCGGAACTCCTGCTCGCCCTCGGCCTGAGGGACCACATCGTCGGCACCGCCTTCCCCGACTCCGCCACCCTGCCGGAGCTGAAGAAGGACTACGAGTCGATCCCGCAACTGGCGAAGAAGGAACCGTCCTTCGAGACCGTCCTGGACGCCGAGCCGGACCTCGTCTACGGCGGTTACGGCAGCGCCTTCACCGAGAGCGAGGGCCGCTCCCGCAAGGCGTTCGCCGACGCCGGCATCGACACCCACCTCAACCGCGAGTACTGCGGCAAGAAGCGGGTCACGATGAAGGACACCTACGACGAGATCCGCACCATGGGCAGGATCTTCGGCGTGCCCGACCGGGCGGACAAGCTCGTCTCCGGCCTCCGGGCACGGGTCGACAAGGCCACCACCGCCGTCGAGGACGAGCCCGAGGTGCCTGTCTTCGTGTACGACAGCGGCGACAAGGCCGCCTTCACCGCGGGCGGCAAGAGCCTGGGCACCGAGCTGATCCGGCTCGCCGGCGGCAAGAACGTCTTCGCCGACCTCGATGACGTCTTCGGTGACGTCTCCTGGGAGCAGGTCGTCGAACGCAGGCCGGAGGCCATCGCGATCTACGACTACGCGGGCGCCGGCAGTGTGGAGCAGAAGAAGAAGTTTCTGCTCGCCCAGCCCGCCCTGAAGGACGTGCCCGCCATCAGGGACAAGCGGTTCGTCGTCCTGCCGCTGACCGCCACCCTGGTCGGCGTGCGGTCCGCCTACGCGGTGGAGGACCTCGCCCGCGGTCTCCATCCCGAGAGCTTCGCGTGACGGCCCCGGTCACCGCCACCGCCACCGAAAGCGTCGTGAAACCGAGGAAACAGGGCGACAAGCGGGCCGGGCCGGCCGGTCTCACCGTCACACTCGTCGTCCTGACCGTCCTGCTGATCGCCTCCGCCACGGCGGGCCTGGCGATCGGCTCGGTCCAGGTGCCGCCCGGCCAGGTGTGGGGCATCGTCACGCACGCGCTGGGCGCCGACTGGACGGAACCGGACTGGTCGCCGGCGCGGGAGACCATCGTGCTGGACGTCCGCGCCCCCCGCGTCCTTCTCGGGGCCGTCGCCGGCGCCGGACTCGCGGTCGTCGGAACCGCCCTGCAGGCCCTGATCCGCAATCCGCTCGCCGAGCCCTACCTGCTCGGCGTCTCCTCCGGGGCATCACTGGGCGCCGTCACGGTGATCGTGTTCGGCGTCACCCTGTTCGGGTCGGCGTCGCTGTCGGCCGCCGCGTTCGCGGGCGCGCTCGGGGCACTGCTGCTCGTCTACGCCACCGCCCGCACCGGCGGCCGGATCACGTCCGCACGGCTGGTGCTGTCCGGTGTGGCCATCGCCGCGGTGCTCACCGCCGTCCTCGACCTGCTGCTGCTCACCACCGACCGGGGCAACGAGGCCCGCGCGGTCCTCGCCTGGACTCTCGGCGGACTCGGTGGCGTCAACTGGGACACCCTGTGGCTGCCCAGCGCCGCCCTGCTGGTGGGCATCGCCGTCCTCATGGTGCAGGCCCGCAACCTGAACCTGCTGCTCGCCGGCGAGGAGGCCGCCACGACCATGGGGCTGGACGTGGCCCGCTTCCGCGCCCGCATGTTCGTCCTGCTCTCCCTCGTCACCGGCGTCCTCGTGGCGGCGTGCGGGCCGATCGGCTTCGTCGGGCTGATGCTGCCGCACATCGTCCGCCTGGCCGTCGGCGGCGACCACCGCCGCGTCCTGCCGACCGCCGCCCTCGGCGGCGCGGTCTTCCTCGTCTGGGCCGACATCGCCGCACGCATCGTCGCCGCGCCCATGGAGATACCAGTCGGGGTGCTCACGGCCCTGTGCGGCGGCCCGTTCTTCCTGTGGCTGATGCGTCGCGACGCCCGCAGGACCAGCGACCGAGGAGGGGCATGACCGCCACCGAACTCGTCGTCGACGGCGTCACCCTCACCGCCGGCGCCCACCGCCTCGTCGAGGACGTCTCCCTGACCGCACACCCCGGTGAGGTCATCGGCCTCGTCGGCCCCAACGGCAGCGGCAAGTCCAGCCTGCTGCGCGCCGTCTACCGCGTCCTGCGCCCCGTGACCGGCCGCGTCAGGGTCGACGGCACCGACGCCTGGTCGCTGCCCGTGCGGCAACTGGCCCGGACCGTGGCGGCGGTGACACAGGAATCGGGCGCCGACTTCGACCTGTCCGTGCGCGAGGTCGTCGCCATGGGCCGCACCCCGCACAAACGGCTGCTCGACGGGGACACCCCCGAGGACGCCGACCTGATCGAGACGGCCCTGGACGCGGTGGACGCCACCGACCTGGCCCACCGCCCCTTCGACCGCCTCTCCGGCGGCGAACGCCAACGCGTCCTCATCGCCCGCGCGCTGGCCCAGCAGCCGTCCCTGCTCGTCCTGGACGAGCCCACCAACCACCTCGACATCCGGCACCAGTTGGACGTCCTGAACACGCTGCGCCGCCTGCCGGCCACGGTCCTGGTCGCCCTGCACGACCTCAACCTCGCCGCCTACTACTGCGACCGGCTGTACGTCCTGCGCGACGGCACGGTCACCGCCTCCGGCCCACCCGCCGACATCCTCACGCCCCAGCTACTGGGTCATGTCTACGGCGTGACGAGCGAGGTCGTCATCCATCCACGCACGGGCGCACCTCAGGTGACCTTCCTCCCCGGCGAGCCGCACCCGGCCGCCTCGACCAAGGCGGGTCGCTCCTTGTCGTGACGGCTGCCGGCCACCCGCCTCACGTAGGGGTCTACCGGAAGGAGTGGTACATGCCGGACCGCGAGGAACGCTTCCGCGTCATGACCGCCGCGCCGTCGAGGCCGTGGCGGGCCGCCCCCAGCTCGTCCTCGATTTCGCCTGCGGCACCGGCAGCATTTCCGCCCGCCTGCTGCGCCGGCTCCCCGGCGTCCGCAGCGTCTGCGCGGACGCCGATCCGGCCTTGTTGGCCATCGCCCGCGGCCACTTCGGAAGATCTGGCCCATCCTGAGTCGGCCGAATGGCGCATCGTCGTTCGACGAGGCAGGGCGGGGCGGGGTGGGGAAGCGGATCAGCCCTCCCGAACGGCTCGGGAGAATGTCTTGGCCGGACGGGAGAAATGGCGGGCGCTGGGCACGAGGGCGGCGACCGCCGGGGCGACGAAGCAGGTCACCGCACACACCGCGAGCACCGTTCGCGCCCCGAACGTGTCGATCGCCGGAGCGATGAAGGCGAGTCCGAGAGGCGCGAGGCCGTAGGAGAGCAGGAAGTCCAGGGAGGAGACCCGGGCCAGTTTGTCGGGTGACACCTCGCGCTGGGTGGCGGTGAACCACGGCACGTTGAACAGTTCGATGCCGATCCCGGCGACGGCGTAAGCGGCCATCACCACGACGGGATGCACGGCGAACACGAGGCTGAGCGGCGCGAACCCGTACACCGCCAGACCGGCCAGGGCGGCCCAGCCCTGCGAGCGCGGCCGCCACCGAGCGACGAGCAGAGCACCGGCCAGCGCCCCGGCGGTGTAGGCGGTCATCGCACCCGCGAGCACCACTTCCGTGCCGTATTCGTCACGGCTCACGAGTGGCAGAGCGACCCCGGTCGCGGAATAGCCGGTGGCGATGACAGCCGTCAACGCGCCCAGACCCGCAAGGAACCACGGATGCCGACGAGCCTCCCGCAGGCCCTCGGCGAAGTCCTCCAAGAACGAAGTCCTCCTCGCGGATTCGGGAGACGAGGCTCCTTCGTGATCGGTGGCGGTCGTCGGCGCGGTGCCGGATCGCGTGCCGCGCCCAGGAACGAGTGCGGCGACCAGCCAGAGCAGTCCGATGCCCACCAGCAGGGCCCAGGTGTCGAGGAACAGGGCGAGCAGAGCGGCCGACGAGGGCCCGACAAGGGTGGTGACCCGCACCGCCAGAGTCATGGCGGCGTTGGCCTGCTGCCGTCGGTCCGCATCCACGACTTCCGCGGTCAGGGCCTGGTAGGCCGGACGGCACGCACCCTGCCCCGCTCCGGCCACGGCGGCGGCTACCGCCATCAGCAGGACCGAACGGCCGAGGCCGACGGCCATCAGCGGAGCCGCGGCCCCCGACACCAGTCCCGCCCACAGAACGACTCCCCGGCGGGAGTGCCGGTCCGCCAGCACACCGGCTATCGGCACAGCTGCGAGGAACCCCACGGTGCGGACCGCGAGCAGCAACCCGAGGTCGGTGGCGGTGAGCGTGCGGTCGAGGACCGCGAGTCCCAGCACGAACGGCAGGGCCCAGGTGGCCAGCCCTGACGCGGTCGCACCCGACCAGAGTCGCAGAAAGGCGACATCCAGCAGAATGGACGGTCGATGTCCGGAACCAGTCTCGGAATCCGCGATCGGTATGGGCGGCTTCGGCACTGTGCTGGTGCTCCAACGATCGTGAATCCGGCGGGACAGGTCCGTTCCGGGCGCAGCGAACCATACCGACACCCGGAAGCACGCCCGGGAAAGGCGCGTTGGAAAGTGCCCGGTGGAAGTGACCCGATCAGCATCCCGCAACAAAATATTGCCGTTGCCAGTAATATGCAAGAGCCCCTCAGAACCCTTACTGTCATACGCCATGAAGCCGTGCTGCCGTGCCTTGTTCGATCCCGAGACCGGGCTGCGGTTCGGCTCCTTCTCCGTCTACCCGAGTTCGCCGCGACGGAGGGCGTCCCTCATATCGCTGAGCTTCGCTGTCGTTGCCGGGGTCCACTCCTGTGCTTGTTGAGCGCGTCGGAGGGCATCGTCGATCTCGCTGAGCTTCGTGGAGGACAGGACGGCCGCCCGCTCCATCAGGTCGTCCCGGGACACGGTGGTCAGCCACGTGCACGGGGTGAAGCCCGGACGCGGGAACGCGAGCCGCAGCACGCCTTCGAGCGGCAGCCCTTCAGCGGCGCCGACCGTCACCTCGATGCCCAGACCGCTGATGTCGAGGCCCGCCGGAGCGACGACCTGCATCACCTGGAACCCGGACGCGTCGTCTCCTGAGAGCAGGACGACCAACCTCCGCTCGTCGAACTGGACCCACCAGACTTCGCCACGTTGCACAAGCCCTCCGATACACAGGGTGGCGGGCAGACGCTGCGCGACCTGACGCCGTGTGGAGACGGGTGCGGCCACCCGTGCGTGCAGACAAACGGTCAGGCGGCGGCCGCAGGTCACAGCGTAGACCTTGCTTGCCTGCTGGCAGGAGGCGTCCGTCTACCCGGTCTACGCCGGCCGCCTCGGGCACGCCGCAGTTGCCTTGGGGAGGGGGTTGTCGGTGGGTGCTGGCAGGGTGCGTGCATGACGGAAAGCGAGAGCGCCCGCATGGCGCGGGTCCTGAGCGGGTTGCCGGCAGCGGCTCGAGAACTACTGGTGGAGACGGACTGGGCTGCCCACCGGCACGCCTACGGTTCCGCAGAGGACACACCAGCCTCCCTGTGCTCCCTCGTGGACGAAGATCCCGAGGTGCGGTCCAAGGCGTTGGCCGCGTTGGGCATGGGCGTGTTGCATCAGGGCTCGCTGTACACGGTCACCGCGCCCGTGGCATTGTTCGTCGCCGCGATCCTCGACCATCCCGTGGGCCCCGCCGAGCGCGAGGGAGCCTTCCCCTGGGACGACGGTCCACCACGCAGCTTGCGGGTCTCCCTGCTCGGCTGGCTGGGGCAAGTGGCTGAGTCAGCCGCCTACGGAGAGGATCCGGCGCGGGATCGAGCCAACTGGGAGTGGCAGCCTTGGCACGAGGACAGGCGAAGCGAGCGCACCTCCGAGGAACTGGCCGCAGTGCAGGCGTGCCGAGACATCCGACCCGTCCTGTACGACGCCGTCGAGCCGTTCCTCTCCTCCCCCGACCCCCGCGTTTGTGAAACCGCCCTCGGCGCCGCCGTGCCGCTCCTTTGTGCCCCCGCCCTCACCGACCGGATACCGCGCGCCGCCGCGCTGCTGCGGGCCCAGCTGAGCGCCATGACGGGCCGACGGGAGCGCGCCGCCGTGGCGCGGGCGCTGAGCTTGTGGGGGATGGACACCTCCGACCTGCTCGCCGACGCCGATCCGGCCGTGCGGGTCTGCGCCGCGCTCGGGCCCGTCCGAGACGATCGGCCACGCGCTCTCGCCGTGCTCCTCGACGCACTGCGGGACCCCCACACGACAGACGGTTGGTTCCCCGAGCCGCTGTACGGGGTGGATGGGTGGTTCCGGTTCACTGTGCTGCGTTCCGCCCTTGACCTGGCCGCCTCGTTCGAGGAGGTGGCACCGGTGGCCATCGCCATGGTGGCCACCAGCAACCGGTCCATCGTCGACTTCGAACGCGGGCCGATCCTGTTCAGAGCCTTTCCCGGTGGCTACGACTCGGCCCATGCGCTCACTTCCGCCCAACGCGCCCTGCTGCGGGCGTTCGTGGACACCGACGAGGCGACGGGCAACATCCGCGGCAATTGGTTGTGGTTCCGCGCGGCCGGGCTGCCGGAAACCCGAGAGGGCATCGCAGCATTGCTGTGATGCGGCCCGCCCCCGCACCCTGAACCTATGACGTTCCCCGCCCCGTCGCGTCATGCCGGCGGAGTCCGTGGGGGTTGGGCCTGCGGCGTGGGCCGGTCGCGTGGCGAGCAACCGGGCGTGCAGGTGCACGTCGACCTGACCGATCCGAGGACTCGCCCACAGCCGCTCGGCGAGCAGAAGACCGGCCGCGGCGTCCGCCGCGGCGAGGTCGAGGACCGTGCGGGCCCGGCGCCCCGGCGAAGGCCGCCGGGCCGCCGGGCGAACCTCAACGAGGTCGACGTCGAAGACCACCTGGCCGCGCCGCGGGCGCGATCGCCTCCTCGGACATCGGTCACGGTCGGCCGTACCGTGCGGCCTGTGTGCCCGCTTTACGGTGTGTAGACGGCGGCACTGCCGTACAGCTCCCTGGTGAACGCGGAGATGTCCGCGCTGCGGTCGGCGCCGTTCAGGTTGTACGTCAGGAAGACCCCGTATCCCTCGCTCACGGTGCGGCGGGCGAGGGTGGTGACCGTGCTCTGCGACGTCCTGCCGATCTCGACGGCCGCCGGCGACAGTTTCGACTTGGGCAGGCCGATGCCGGGGACCTGCCAGCTTCCGTAGTACGGGTTCCAGGCGTAGTCGAACTTGGACGAGATGTCGACGCCGCCGTAGGACAGCCGGGACGCGGCCGGCCCGATGTTGTAGAGACTGATGATCTTGTTCGGCATGTTCGCGCGGAGTGCGGTCACCAGGTGCACGAACGAGCTGGCGTTGGGCTGCCCGGTGCCGTTCTTGCCGTACTCGGCGTATTCGTCGTCGAAGTCGATGCCGTCGAGGCCGTACCTGGTCACGGTGTCCGACAACTGCTTGGCGAACGCCGAAGCCGCAGGCTGGGAGGGGAAGTTGGCGAAGCCCGCGCCCTGGTGGTTGCCCAGCACCGACAGGACGACCTTGATGCCCTTCTGCTGCAGCGGCCGTATCTGGGTGGCGGCGTTGTCGAGGACGCGCTGCACGTTCTCGTTGAAGTACAGCTGTGCCGTCTTCGTGCCCGTGTCGTAGTTGATGTTCGCCGCGAAGATCACGGCGACGTCGAAGACGGCGCCGCTACCGTCGGCGAGGGTGTACTTGCCGACGTTCAGCATGCTGTTGTTGTTGACCTCGACGTACGCCACCGAGGTCGGTCCCTCCTTCGCGAGCGCCGGGGCCGCCGTGGCGTGGGTCGTGGCGGTCGCGCCGAGAGCGAGAGCCGCAACGGTCGAGAGGGCGACCGCGGCCGCCTGCATCCTGCTCCGTACACGCGTGAGCATCGTTGATCGGTCTCCTATCGCATGGTCGGCGCTCGGGCCTGTTCGAACATGTCGAGCAAGCTCTTCGCGTCCCGACAGCCGTGCGTCATCTCTTCCCGGATTTCACTCGCGTCACACTGCAACTCGCTTGTTTCAGAACAGAGTTGGTGAACCTGCGGCTCGCGGAACGCCCTCTCACATCTGGAGCCGGCCCTCCCCGTGGTGCGACCCGTCGCGGACGGTCGCAGGCGTGGTCGGCCGATCCGGCGGCCGGCGTGCAGTACACCTTCCTCGTCGGCGGTGCGCCGAAGATCGTGACGCAGGCCAACCCGGGACTGCGGGTGTCGGCGACCGGGTTGTTCCCCGTCGAGGACATCGACGGAACGCGGCGCCAGCCGAAGCACCTTCTTCGCCGATCCGGCGGCTCTGGCCGGCTGGATTCCGATTGTCAGCGGGCCTCGCTCAGCCGGGACGCACGCATGAGATCGAGCTGGTCGGCGCCGCGGGTTCCCGGGGCCGCGGTGTAGGTGACGATGCGCAGGTCGGCTCCCGGCAAGGTCAGCACGTCGCAGTCCAGGGTGACGTCGCCAAGCTCGGGATGGCTGATCGTCTTCAGATCGCCGGTCAGTTGCTCCATGCCTGCCACGGCCCACAGTTCACCGAAGAACGGCGAGGTCCTGCGCAAGCCGTCCACGAGCGCGGCCAGCTCCGGGTCGGCCGGGTAGCGGGCGACCGCTTCGCGCAGGTCCGCGACGATCGCCGTCTCGAACGCGTACTCCCCGGCCGCCGACGAGAGGGGGTACAGGTGCCAGCGCCCCTCCCCCGTGCCGAACAGTGCGCGGGCGAGGTTGCGTTCGGCGGGTGCCAGGCCGGACGGGTCGCCGTGCAGAGCCGTCCACATGTCGTTCCACCACAGCAGGCTCCAGTCGGCGGCGAACACGCCGATCGGGAGGTCACCGAGGCGGGCGACAAGGCGGCGGACGCTCGGCGGCACGTGCGTGCCGACGGTGTGGTCGCGCGGGGCGAGCAGGCCGGCAGCGCGGAACAACTGATCGCGTTCGGCCGGGGCGAGCCGCAGCGCGCGGGCGATGGCCGAGACCACCTGCGCGGAGGGACTGGTGGCGCGGCCCTGCTCCAGGCGCAGCACGTACTCGACGGAGAGGCCGGCGAGTTCGGCGAGTTCCTCGCGGCGCAGGCCAGGGGCGCGGCGGCGGGCCGACCGGGCGTAGCCGGCATCGGCCGGGTCGAGGCGGTCGCGCCAGCCGCGCAGCAGGGCGCCGAAGCTCAGGTCGCTCACTCCTCCATGATGCCACCGGGCGTTTCCTGCACCACGGTCACCATCCTGGTGAGTGCAGCGCGCATGTAGCGGGTCCAGAGCGGCTTGAACGGTCCCGCGACGATCCAGCGGCGGCCCGGCAGCGGCCGGAAGTCGTACGTCCACCGGATCGACGTGCCGGTCCCATCGGGCAGGAACGACCACTCGCCGCGCACCCCGGAGACCAGCTTGGCCAGCACGTTGGTGAAGCCACTCAGCTCATAGGCGAACCCGTGTCCCTCCGCGATCTCGGTAAGCCGCTCGTCGGCCTTGGAGCCGTCGGTGAACCAGGTCTGGCGCGACGTCCCCGGCCGGTTCCAGGTGCCGGTCTGGTCGCGCACTTCCGCGACGCCGGGGAAGGGCCCCCACGGCTTGAACACCCGGGCGAGGTCGATCGGCACGATGACCTGGTAGGTGTGCGCGGGGCTGGATGTCGTACGGGCGAAGACGGTGATCGGGACGCTCGTTTTGGTCATGCCACGAGCATCGCGGCCGGCGCCTGCCCGAGGCAGACACCTGTCAGTACATACCCTCGCGGTCTCGTCGTGTTCGCCGTGTCGACGGCGCAGTGTCCGTCGTAGCGACGGCGCAGCGTCCGTCATGTTGTCGCCGGAGCGCTGCCGGCCGCTGGACTCGACTTCGTCAGCGGGACCACTAGCCCGCCTCACGACGTTCGACGTCGCGCAGTTCGCGACTCCAGAACCCGGCGAACCAGAGCGGTCAGAGCACCTGGCCGCTCGCCGGTCGACCGCGTGCCGGCGCCTCGGTCCGCCAGCCGAGAAGGATCGCGTGGAGCGCCTGTTCGGCGAGGTGGCGGGCGCGATCGCTGCCTACGTTGCCGAGGTGACTGAGCGACGCGATGCCGTACAGCGTGCCCCAGAGGATCTCGCAAGCCTGGTCGAAATCGGTCAGGACCACGTGGTGCGCGGCCGACCAGGAGGTGAGCAGCTCCTTGAGGACGTCGATGACCGGTTCCGCGACGCGTCGGCGTTCGTCCGCGTCGACCACCGGGTCGTTCATGACCTGGAAGAGGTGGGGATGCTCTCCGGCGAACCGGACGTACTGTGACGCAATGCGCGTCATACGCCGGTCCGTATCGGGCTCCTGCGCCGCTTGGCGGAACTCGCTCAGCATCAGGTGATGGCCGTGCGCGACCAGTTCCAGAACGAGCGCTTCCTTGTTGGCGAAGTGCTGGTAGACGACGGGCGCGGAGTATTCGACGTCGGTGGCGATGCGCCGGATCGTCAGGGCCGCGATGCCCTCGGCCTCAAGGACGTGCAGCGCGGCCTCGATGATCCGCTCCCGGGTGTTCGCCCGTTCGCGGGCCCGTCTCGTGCTGGTCGGCATGGTCCGTCACTTCGCTTCGATGGTGTCCTCGCACACTAGTCACCGCCTTGACCGCGTCGGCGATGCGCGTCATAGTTAACGCCGTTAGAAAATCTAACGCCGTTAGGAACGGGTAGCAAATCATGATTCACCACATCAACAGAGTCACGATGAAGGCCACTGCGACGCCTCAGCAGATCGAGGAGGTGCTGGAGAGCTGGCGCAACCAGGGCCGGTCGAACCCCGCCGTCAAGTCCTTCGTCGTGGGCCGCGACCACGGCGGCGACTACACGTACGGCGCGGTGTTCGTCGTCGAACATCTCGACGGGCTCTTCGCCTATCTGACGCACTCGACCACCTACCAGACCGACCACCTCGGGCTGCACCTGGTCGAACGGCTGGAGATCTTCGACGTCAGTGACGACGGCGACCCTGACCTGAACGCCAAGATCCAGGAGCTGCACCGGCGCCGCAACGAGCTCAACCCGCAGATCGCCGGCCTGCTCGCCGACGTACCCACCTATACCGGCTCCGGCGTGGACGACTGACCGATACCCCGGAGAAGGAGAAACCGTCATGGCCAAGCACGTCATCATCGGTGCCGGTTCCATCGGTACCAACGTCGCTCGTCTGCTCGCCGAGCGCGGCGAGAGCGTCCGGATCGTCACCCGCAGCGGCTCCGGCCCCGAGCACCAGCTGGTCGACCGGGTCGCCGCCGATGCGTCCGACCCGTCCCTTCTGACCGAGCTGTCCCGCGGCGCGGAAGTGATCTACCACTGCGCGAATCCACCCTCGTACACGGTGTGGGAGCGCCTGTTGCCGCCCCTGCAGACGGCGGCCATCACCGCCGCCAAGGAGAACGACGCCGTCCTCGCGCTGACCGGCAGCCTTTACGCATACGGTCCGCAGCCCGGTGGCCGGATGAACGAACACACCCCCATGGCCGCCACCGGGCACAAGGGCCGCCTGCGCAGACGCATGTGGGAACAGGCCCTCGCCGGGGGGATCCGCACCGTCGAGGTCCGCGGCTCCGACTACATCGGCAAGGACGCCAACGGCATCTACTCCCTGCTCATCAAGTCGGCCCTGCAGAAAGGAAAAGCCGCCTGGATCACCGGCCACCTGGACATGCCGCACACCTTCACCTTCAACGGCGACATGGCACAGGCCCTCGTCACGCTGGCCTCGGAAGAACGCGCGTGGGGCCGGCCCTGGCACGTGCCGTCCCCGCCGGCCGTCACCATTCGCGAGCTGGCGCGGCGCTACGCCGTCGCGGCAGGCCGCCCGCCGGTCAAACTGATCCAGATACCGCGCTCCGTGACGCGTACGGCCGGACTGATCGTGCCGATCGCCCGCGAGATGGCCGAGATGGACTACCAGTGGTACGCGCCGTTCCACATGGACGCGACGGAGACCGCCGAGACCTTCGGCCTGACGGCCACCGACCTCGACGCCGCCGTCCGCAACGAGGTCGGCTGAACCCTCACCTCCACACCGACAGGCCGACGGCACGAGCGCCGACACCGGGAACGTCCGTGGTCACGGCACTGGACATCATGCTCAGCGCCACCGTGGCCAGGCCAGGCCCTCTCGCAACCAGATCAGCGCCTCCTGCTGCTCGGCACCTTCCAGGTCTGCAATGCCGGTGACGGTCAGCATCATGCTCTGCAACCGGCTTTGCACCGTACTGGCCGACCAGCACAGCCAGCGGCTGCTCACCGTGCCCGCCGCGCACCACAGCGGAACCAGCTGCCGGTGGCTGCGGTGGATCTGCGCTTACAGCCAACCCATCCGCCGTCCACGATGCCGTTTCGCACCGACCAATTGAGCAAGGTGGCGTCCGCGGCTTCCCGCCTTCACGGTCCGACGTTCAAGTCCTATGCCTGGCGGGCTCGTCCCGCAGATCCTTTCCGCTGTCTCTCTGATGCCTTCCCGGTGAAATCTAGGACCGGAGCTGACCTAGATGACGATTAGCGTCATCCCCCGTTGAGGCACTCGCACCCCAGGAGGCAGTCAGATGTCCGTCAAGCCGGTTCCCCAGGGCTACCACACCGTGACCCCGTGGATCACTGCCTCAGAATCCAACCTCGGCTGACGCCAGGAGCGAGAAGAGGACGGCCAAGATGGTCGCGTGGCGAACGAAAACTTGCACACCTTGCCGACCACACTGCATGCGAAGATCAACGATGAGCACGGGCGGTTACTGCGCGTCCTACTCCCGGCTTTTTCACTGCCGAGGATCTCGAGAACGACCTGGCCGCAAGGGCAAACCTCTCCCCAAGTCGGTGCGGTAGCTGATCGAGTCTGTGAACGACAGCCTCAGCTGGGACGCAGGACGGGCTCGGCCCGTTCAAAGGAGGCTATTCTTCTGGGCGAACCAGTGACCGAGGTGAAGGAGCCACCGCAGCCCTTTTCTGCGCCACCACCGCCCAGGCACAGACAGGCAACTACTCCGCAAACATGGATATTGAATCACCATGCCGCTGCTGCGCCCCTCTTGAACCTTCGCCGTACGGTGTGCGGCTGGTGCGACCCCTGCGGTGAACTGCATTGACGCCCTGGGAACGCTCCGCTCGGAGCTCAGGGACGGTTCGTCCCGCAGCCGCTCCACCTGGCGGCGCAGCACCGCCACTTCACGCTGCAGTTGCCGGACCTCGTGCCGCCGCTCCACCGGCTCACTCGCGAACTGCCGGGAGTAATTGCGGGCGTGCGCCAGTTGCTCCCGCTGCCCGGAGGCGGCCGCCCGTGCCTCATCACGCTCCGTCTCGGCAGACTCCGCCCGCGCGCGGACATCGCCGAACTCCCGCCGCAGTTCGCCCAGCTGATCGGCGAGCTCCGTCAGCTCTTCGCTGGTTGCCAGGCGCCACTCCTCGCTGCGGGTGCGCTTATCCCTGACCCGCTCGTACTTCCTCGATCCGGCACAACGCGCGGTTGCCCGGGTGCGGGCCAGTCTTCTGCGCCGCGCGGCGCAACGCGCTGAGCTCCGCGCCCTCCTCCCGCGACAGCGGGAATCCACGGCCCTACAGGAAGGTCCCGAACTTCTCGACGAAGTCGGCCGGAGCGACCCGCTCCCCGCTCAGATACCGCGAGGCCGTGGACGGCGCAACGATTGCGGCTTTGGCGAGAGCGCTCTGTGTGGCCCCCTGCTCAAGAACGGCCCGTATCGGGGCGCGCAGCTTCGCCGCACAGGCCACGGTCCTGTGTGATCCGCTCGTCCCTGGTCACGTCGCCCCCATTTGCTTCTCCCCCGGACAAGCAATGTTACTTATAGTTGCCATATCGCCACAAAATGCGAAGGTTCGGTAAGGCAGCCATCGTTTCCTCGTGTCACTCTCGCGCCCGCACTGCTTTCCAGCGCCGAGATCCAGCCGACACGGTCGCGAAGAACAAATGCCCTGATTGCTCCTTTCATCCCGACGCTGGCTCCCCGGCCAACGGGGCGTTTCCCAACGCTGACGTCAGCCGCCGACCGCACGCCCTCGCCACCTCCCCATGCCGCCTGCCTGGCCTGGCCTGGCCTTCGCAAGGGGTCCGCCTCAGCGCCTGCTGACCGGTGCGTGTCGTGCCCGCCGAAGGCAGGCCGTTTGCCGAAAGGGTGCACCGCGGTGAGAAACTGGTGAAGGCCGTCGTCCCACCGGCCCCGTTCATCGGGCTGGAAGGGTCGCTCGCGCTGGTGTCGTTCCTTCGGGCTGAGTCCTGTGGTCCCCCGGTGACATGTGTATCGAGCCGCGGGCCCCGTCGGGCCTGCATTTGCAAGGGATGGGTCATGACGGACGAATTGAACAGCGACGGCCCTGGGCTGTGTCGACGGATATGACGGCACAGGATCTGGCCAGGGCGCTGAGCGAGTTGCTTGAGGCCAGTCACACCGCGCCGTTCGAGCAGGTGCCCCTTCTGCTCGATGCCGCGGCGGTAAGGGCCGGTGCGGGCGGGGCGCGGCTGTTCGTGGCGGATCTTCAGGAGGAGCTGCTGCGGGAGGTCACCGGCATCGGCCTGAGTGCCGGCAAGGGCGGGCAGGAGCACCGTATCGAGGGCACATTGCCGGGCCGCGCGTACCAGATCACCGAGATCGTCTCACCGGCCCGCGGCGGGGCATGCTGGGTGCCGGTGCTCGACGGCACAGAACGTCTGGGCGTCCTGCACGTCGAACCTGGCCCCGGCGACGGGGACAGGCCCGATGAGGAGGTGATGCGGGCGCTGGCGTCGATGGCCGGGCTCCTGCTGGTCTCCAAGCGGGCCAACAGCGACTCCCACGCCCGGCTGACCCGGACCCGGCCGATGGGCGTGTCGGCGGAACTGCAGTGGAGCATGATGCCGCCGCGGACCTTCTCCGACCAGCGGGCCACCGTCAGTGCCTTCATGGAACCGGCCTACCAGGTGGCCGGGGACGCCTTCGAGTACGCGCTGGCCGGTGACGTCCTGCACCTGGCGGTCTTCGACGCCATGGGTCACGACACCTCCGCGGGCCTGACCGCCGCTCTCGCGATGGCCACCTGCCGCAGCTACCGCCGCGTCGGCGCCACCATCCCCGAGGCCAGCACGGCCATCGAAAACACCCTGGTCGAACAGTTCGGGCACAGCCGCTACGCCACCGGCATCCTCGCCGACCTGGAACTGGACACCGGCAAGTTCACCTGGGTCAACCGCGGCCACCTGCTTCCGGTGCTCATCCGCGGCGGCCGCTGGGCCAGCACGCTGTACTGCCCGCCGGCCGGCCCGATGGGCAGCGGATTCAACCTGCCGGTCACGCAGCGCACCGAACAGCTGGAACCCGGCGACCGGCTGCTGCTGTTCACCGACGGCATCATCGAAGCCCGCGACAGCGACGGCCGGGAGTTCGGCGTGCAGCGTTTCACCGACTTCATCATCCGCCACCACGCCGACAACCTGCCCGTCGCCGAAACCCTGCGCCGCCTCATGCACGCCGTTCTCGACTACCACCAAGGACGACTGGCAGACGACGCCACCGTCCTGTTCTGCGAATGGCACGGCACCACGGACACGCACACAGTCTGACGCCTCGACCAGCCGCCCTCCCCACCCCGCGCACGCCAACCGCCGCTCCCAGCCCATGGCAAGCAAGAAGAGCGGTGCGTGCAAGTACCCAGGTACACGTTTACCGTCGGAGGTGTCCCCGCCTGCGGGGCGCGCATGACGGGAGTGAGTGCGATGAGTGATCTGGCGTGGGTGCCGCAGTCCTGCACGCTGCCCGCCGAGGAGAGGACCCTGCGGGTCGCCGAGTGGGACACGTTGTTCGCCGAGCGGCTGACCTCGCTGTCCCGACCCGCGCCGCTCCGCCTGTGCTTTGACCTGGCAGGCGGGCCGGGCGTCGAGGATCGGGTGCGGGATCTGGTGGAGCGCGAGAGCGGCTGCTGCTCGTTCTTCACGTTCACCATCAACGTCGTCGAAGACCAGATCGGGCTGGACATCACGGTGGACCAGGCGCACGCGGCAGTGCTGGACGCGCTGGCCCTACGGACCGCTGCCGCCGGGGAACAGCGGTAGCACGGGCCTGCGCAGCGGGCAGGTTGCCCTGTCCGCCAAGCACTCCACCTCCGCGTCGCGCGGGGGTGAAGCCACCGGCAGCAACCTTGTCGTGGTCGAGCGCCCGGAGCGGTGGGTGAGGCCGACAGCAGCCGATCTGCCGCACCGGCGATGACCTACCACGCCGAGCCGGGCTCGTCGGACATAGCGGCGCCGACCCGGCCAAGAGCTGCCGCGGAACTGCGCACCGACCGGGGACCGGTCGGTGCGGACCCGGTCTACCGGTTCGCGGCTTCGCGAGAGGCGATCCGGTTCGTGCGACCGGCCGCGCGGCCCACCGCGTTGCGTATCGCGAGGCCATGCCGGGTGCGGGGCACCATGAGCCTGGAGAGCAGACCGACGCGTCGCTGCCGCGGACCTACCTCACGGCGGAGCCGCGACTCGTAGGCGGCGAAGGCGCGGGCGTGATCGCCGGGATGGGCGGCGAGTTCCTCGGCGAGGGCGTACGCGCCCGCCATCGCCATGCTGGACCCGTCGCCCAGCAGGGCTGTCGCCGCCGCCGCGTCCCCGAGCAGTACGACCCGTCCGCGGGACCACGAGGGCACCCGGACGGTGGTCAGGGGGTCGAAGAACGGAGCCGGGTGGTCGAGGTACGCCGCCACGAGTTCCGGTGCCCGCCACCGCACGCCGGCGTAGGCGTCGGCCACAGTCTGCTTGTGAAGGGCGATGTTCTTGCGGTCGTGGGGCGCCGGCTGTGCGGCCCGGAAGGTGAAGATCGCGAGCGGAGTGGTCCGCGAGGGGTGGACGACCAGCATCCGGTTCGGCACGGTCAGCATCGTCATCTCGCTCGGGTCCTCGATGGCGTCGGGTTCCAGCGGCACGGTGGCGCCGTACAGGCCGAGGTCGCTCGCGAACTGCCGCTCGGGTCCGAATACCAGGCGCCGTACGGTGGAGTGCATCCCGTCGGCACCGACCACCAGGTCGAAACGCCGTGGCGCGGACCGCCGGAAGGTGACGTCGACCCCGCCTCCGTCCTGGTCGAGAGCGGTGACCGTGTCGTCGAACAAGAATTCGGCTTCGGTCTGCGCCGACCGGTGGAGCACCTCGGACAGGTCGGCTCGGGTCACCTCGACCGTCGGCGCCTCGTCCGAGGCGAGCAGGAGTTGCAGGATTCGCCTGCCGCCGGGGTCGAGCAGCGTCAGCGACCGGTTGCGGGTGGCGAGCCCGCGGAGCTGCGGGAGGATGCCCATGCGGTCGGCGACCGGGATCGCGGGCCCCTTGACGACGATCGCGCTACCGCCGGAGCGCAGCTGCCGGGCATGTTCGACGACCGTCGGCCGGTAGCCATTCCGGGAGAGCCAGTACGCGAGTGCGGGCCCTGCGATTCCGGCACCGACTATCAGCACCTCGGGCTTCTTCATGACGATGACCTCTCGGAGTCTCGATGACCAGGTCCCCGGCGAGTGCCGGGGGGCCGGGCCTCAGGGCGCGGCGGCACGGGGCAGCGCGACCGGAACCAAGGTACGAAGAATTTCGTACCTCAGTGGAGCACATCCTTCAGGTACGATTCAAGTCGTACCTGAAGGGGGTGCCGCGTGCCCGGGAAGAACCTGGTCGGCCCGGAGGCCGATGCGCTCGATCTGGGCGCGGTGTTTCGCGCCCTCGCCGACGAGCACCGTCGTTCGGTGATGACGCAGTTGGCCGCCGACCGCAGCGACAACGAGCGGGGCTGCAACTCGTTCGATCTTCCGATCTCGAAGCAGACCCAGACCCACCACTTCCGCGTCCTGCGCGAGGCAGGTCTCGTCGACGAGATCGACTACGGCAACCGCAAGGGCATCCGGCTACGACGCGCGGACATCGAGAAGAGATTCCCCGGGCTCCTCGCGCTCCTGGGAGCAGAGCCTCCGAGCGGTACCGCTCCTCGCTGAGCACAGGCGAGGGTTGGGGCCCGGCCGAAGGGTCGGACGTGCTGGAAGGTGCTTCGTCTGGTCCTGGGTCGGCTGGCCCGAGTCAGCCCACCCCGGCCAGTGGCCAGGTCGACCGGCCGAACCGTCCTCGTCGCAGGGCCGGCGACAGGTCCATCCAGTCAACGCCCGCCAGGCAGCCGGGACGCCGGTGGCTGCTGCGACAGTCCGGAGCCAGGAGGTCGCACAGGGACCGGCCGTGCGCCGGGCACTGTTCCGCGAGCCTCCCGATGAGGATCTCTCCCGAGACGAAGCAAGTGTCGGGGTCGCCACGCCCTCAGGTACGCCGGAAGACAAGGCGCGCGCCTCGGCTGCGTCGCGCTCCTCATCCTCGGACGCTTAGTCGACCGCCACGGCGGCGATCTCCATCAGGTGAGCCAGCCAAGAGTCCGGCTCGTACGGGTAGGCCGTGGTGTGCAGGGTGTGGGTCTTCAGATTTCCTGTCCGGGGCAGGCGGTACTCGGGCCGGACTGTCCAGTTCAGCGCCGGCACTCGCGGATCTCAAATTCGGCCGGGGGTACCAGGCATGGGAACGAGGCCCGGTCCTGGCTGCCTGAGTATCTGCGTTCGAACCTCGTTCGCACACGCCAGAGGGTCCTCCGACCCGTCAGACCGAAAGTGCGCCGTTCGTGAAGCCGTCACCCTGACCGTTGCCGATGTGCGAACCGCTGGCCGCTGCGTCATCGCCTACTTCGTCGCGCGGTTATCCCGTGGCCGACGAAGAGAACGATCCCAAGGATGCTGAGGCCAACCCCGGCGTAGCCGACGAGTTCACCCCGGGCTTCGTTCTTCTTCTCCTCGTCGTAGCTGACGCTTCCGCCGCCGCTGAAGCTTGTGCACCACTGACCTGGTCTCATCGGGCTGCCGTCGCACTCGACGGCGTTTCCGTTCATGACCGCCTCGGCGTTGATGAAAAACATGACCAGGCCGACGATGAACAGAACATGGGCCAGAACCTTGAGATATCCACGAGTCGGCATTCCCCCACCCTTGCAGGGCTGATGCTCGTCACGCATCCGAGGTTCAGAAACAAGCTCCATCCCACGCTTCGGGCGTCGAAAAGGGCGCGGGGCCGGCGCCTGGCGCTCCGGGAGCACGCCGCCGCGTACAACCTTCGTACGGTCATGACGTTCGACCAGAAGGTCGAGGCAGCCGCCGCGTTCACAGAAGAGCTGCCCTGAGCGGCAGCCGAGCTGTACATGAAGGACGTCCGGACGTCGACCTGGGCCGCTGCGGACAAGCTGTCGACGTCCTCGATCGACGCCGAGTCCTACGAACTCGAGGCCGACCACCACGTACCCCTGAACCACGTCTGGTCGACGTGGCTGTGCGGCGACCACCTCGTCTCCGAACGGCACGAGGTCCGGGTGTACTCCAAGACGGATCGGGACTGCTGACCGGCTGGGTGGCCAGTGTCGACGCCGCTCAATGGCGCCACGAGGTCCAGCGGATCACGGAGGCCCTCGGGCCGATCGGTGACGAGCACTCCTGGTCCAACGACCCCGAGCGGCGCCGTATGGCCGGGATACCTGAGGACGTGCAGTTCGCGACCAGGCCAAGGCCGTTTCCGGGACAGCCGGTTCCACGCTTAATTGCGAGGCGTGTTTGCGGCCGACTCAGCGGATCGTCGGAGCTGGTGGCGCGACCACTTCGCGCAGCTCGGCGGCGGCCTGAGCCATGAGCTGAGCGAGGGTGGTGTCCGGCTCGGCTAGCCAGCGGGGCATGGCCCGCCGGTGGATCGCCAGTACCACGTCAATGATGAAGCGAGCTTTCCCGGGCTCGACGCCGCGGCGCTCGAGCGCCGGTGCCAGCGCGTCGCCGATGTCGGCGAGCTTGATCAGATCGCGCTCGGCCAGTGCCGGGTTGGCGGCGATCACTCTTCCCCGGCGCAGCAGGAACTCGCGTGGACGGAAGATCTCCTCGGCGGTTCCCAGCGCGGTCAGCAGCGCCTCGATCGGGGTGAGGCCCGGGTCGGCTGCCTCGACCTGGGCGACGAGGTGGGCCTCGAGTTCGTTGCCGGCGAAGAGGACTTCCCGCTTGTCGGGGAAGTAGCGATAGAAGGAGCGCTCCTTCAGACCGGCGGTGCTTGCGATCTGCGCGACCGAGGTGCGCTCGAACCCCTGCGTCTCGAACAGCTCGAGCGCCGCGTGTTCGAGCCGGCCCTGTGCGTCTGATTCCCATCGCGGCATACCCACAGCGTACGACAACAGGAGCTGTTATCAACTGATACGGTCAATGACAACAGATGCTGTTATCAGCCGGGAGATCGTCATGAAGGCTCTTCAGTTCGACCGCTTCGGTTCCCCGGACGTGATCTTGCTCCGCGACGTCCCACAGCCGGAGCCGGGACCCGGCCAGATCCGGATCGCTGTGCGGGCGTGCGGCCTGACGCCGGCCGACTGGCACGTCGTCGACGGTCTCCTCGCCGACCATCTGCCGCCGCTGCCGCGCGGTCTCGGCCTCGAGGTCGCGGGTACCGTCGACGCGCTCGGCGAGGGCGTCGACGGCGTCCGAATCGGCGACCGTGTGTTCGGCCCGGCCACCTTCGACGGCCCGACGGCCGGCGCTGCCGAGTACGCACTGATGCCGGCCTGGGCACGCATTCCCGAGGGCGTAACCGCCGAGCAGGCCGCCGCGCTGCCGATGGCGGCCGAGACGGCATGGCGCGCGCTCGACGACCTTGGAGTTCAGCCGGGTGAGCTGCTGCTCGTCCATGGCGCGGGCACCACCGTAGGTGAGGCGGCGGTGCGCTTCGCGCTGCACCGGGGTATACGGGTGATTGCCACAGCCGGGCCGACTCGGGCCGCCGCCCTGGAAGAGATCGGCGCCCGGGTGACCGCCTACGGCGAGGGCATGGCTGAACGCGTCAGCGCCCTGACCCCAGGCCCTGTGGACCGCGCCCTGGACACCACGCCTGCCGGGGGCCGGATCGACCGCGTCGACCAGCCCAGTCCGGCCGGCGGCTCGCTACCGACCTTGATCGGGCTGACCGGAGATCCCGGCCGTGTCCTCACCGTCTCGGACTTCGCCGCCGCAGCCGAACTGGGCGTCCGGATCACTACCGAGATCCGCTACGACCAGATGAATGAGTTCGCCAGGCTCGCCGGCGAAGGCATCCTGGTCGTACCGGTCGCCCGCACCTACACCCTCGAACAGATCCAGGAAGCGGCCAAGCTCAGCCAAGCCCGGCGCCCCGGCGGCAAGCTCATGCTCGTCCTGTGATCACTTTGCCGGCCTGGTCAGGCGGAAGAAGTTCACACACACCGATGATCACACGGCGACCGCACCCGTTCCCGACCAGGATCCCTACTAACCCCGCATCCCCGAAGCAGCCCCCTCATGACCCTCGGTATCACCGGTGGTCGCGGTGGAACGCCCACTCCCCCGGAAGGACAACCCCATGAGTTCGCCGCAGGGTATCGAAGTCCCTGACGCCCTGGTCGCGTCATACACGAGGAACGGTGGTGAACAGGAACGGACGTGGATCGCCCGGCTGCCCGCGCTGGTGGCGGAGCTGCTCGACCGATGGGAACTGGAGCGCGACGGCGGCATCGCGTCCGGCGAGGCATCACTGGTTGTGCCGGTGCGCCGCACGGACGACACCCGCGCCGCGCTCAAACTCCAGATGCCCCGCGAGGAGACGACCGCCGCACTGATCGGGCTGCGGGCGTGGAACGGCGACGGCATCGTGCGGCTGCTCGACCACGACCCGCAAAGCAGCGCCGTACTGCTGGAACGCCTGGACGGCTCACGCACCCTGGCTTCCGTCGAGGATGACGACGTGGCCATGAGTACCTTGGCCGGACTGATGACCCGGCTGCACTCCGTCCCGACGCCCGAGGGCCTGCACGGCCTCGGTGACGTCGCGCGCGACATGCTGGCGTCCGTGCCGACGGCCGTCGCCGCCATGCCGGACCCCGAGGACCGGCGGCGACTGCGCAGCTGGGCATCGGCAGTCACCGAGCTGGTCGGCGAGCCCGGCGACCGGATGCTGCACTGGGACCTGCACTACGACAACGTGCTCGCTGCCGAGCGCGAGCCATGGCTGGCCATCGACCCCGAACCCCTCATCGGCGACCCGGGCTTCGACCTGTGGCCGGCGCTGGACACAGGCTGGGAGAAGCACCACGCCGCCGGGGACACTCCCCGGGTGGTGCGGCGCCGCTTCGATCTGCTGACCGAGGCGCTCGGGCTGGACCGCCAGCGCGCCGCCGGCTGGACCCTGGCCCGGCTGCTGCAGAACACACTGTGGGACATCGAGGACGGGCGAATCACCATCGACCCCTCCCAAACCACCGTGGCCGAGGCGCTGTCCCGCCACTGAACACTGCCTGCGGTGAAGAAGCCGATGACGTGCCCGACACCGGCCGGGCCGAAGGACGCCGTCGTACGCACCCCGGGTCATTCCGAGGCGGGCAGGGGGCGATGCCCAAGAAAGATGTACGCGCGCCCGGCGCACTTGCTTCAGCGGCCGTCGTCGTGGGCCGGGACCTCGTCCTCTCGGTGCAGGACCAGGTGTTCGTGGTAAAGGACGCCATTGCGGACGTCTCCGGTAGCGGTGAAGCCGGTGTCGTCGACGTACTCGAGGTGGTCGCCGGTGACGGTGTAGTTGCCCGTGTACGCACTCCGCCGGGTGCCGCGGGCTTCGTCGTAGCGGCCGTTGGACAGCAGTTCCTGGCGGATGTGTCCGTCGGCGGTGACCCACATGCCGACGTAGGGGTGCGGGACGGGAGAAGGGGTGTCATGCGTATTCATGACATCCACGTTCGCCCGTGTCACCTCCGGGTACCAGGCCGCGGATCTCCTGGGTGTGCAGCACCCAGGCTCAGCAGTGGGCGGCGTTCAGGATGCGTCCGCCGCCGCAGCGTCGACCGGCGTGAGGATCCAGTCAGAGAACTCCCGCACGAGATGGGCCTCTTGATCCGTAACGGGCTGCGGCCTCGCAGGTCTGCTCGTGAACAGCGCCCTCGATCCGGCCAAAGAACGCGATCTCAAGGTGCTCCCCTGCTGCCCCTTCGTCCGCAGCTGGATGATCAAGCATCCGGAGCACATGGAACTGGTTTCGCAACAGGACCGCGCGCGCTTCGCGTTGTGTCCGACCAGCAGCCGGACCGGCCACGCCCTGCGGAGGCGCCGTCGGCACGTGCGGGTGCCAGGCGCGGGTCAGGCACCGGCACCCGCACCGGCACCGGCACCGGCACCGGCACCCAGGACGTAATCACGGGAGGCAGCGACCTCCTCGCGCAGGGCGGCGAGGTCGACGTCCAGGAGTAGCCCGCCCCACTTGCGCACCTGGCCTGCGACGAAGACGGTGTCGACGTTGCGGGCGTCGGTACCCAGCACCAGCGTGCCCACCGCGTCGTTCAGCGGCATGTTGTTGACGTCCTCGGCGCGGATGACGAGTACGTCGGCCTGCTTGCCCGGTGTCAGCGAACCCGTCACCTCGCCCAGCCCGTTCGTCCGGGCCCCTTGCAGCGTGGCGAAGTCCAGCACGTCGGACGTGCTGATCCGGCGCGGCTCGGCATCCGTCCCGTAGGCGGCGTTCACCGCGCGCATCCGCTGGATCGCGTGCAGCGCCCGCATCTGGGTGAACATGTCGCTGGCCAGGGCGACCTCCACATCGATGCTGAGCCCTGGCCGCACTCCGGCCGTCAGTGCCTCGTCGATCGCGGGGATGGCCGACTCCAGGCCGATCTGCGCGTCCGAGGTGGGCGCCAGCGCGATCGTCGTCCCGCTGTCGCCGATGGCCCGCCACGCGTCCGGGGTCAGACCGGTGGAGTGGATGAGCGTCAGGTCCGGGCCCAGCAGCCCCTGCCGCTCCCACTCCAGGATCGCCTGCGACGACGCCGGCCCGAAGACCGCGTCCACGCTCACCGCGACACCCAGCTCGCGGGCCGCCGCAGCCAGCCGCGGGCCGTACTCCAGGTCCGGGCCGGCGATCTCACCCGTCGCCAGAGCTGCGATGCGGAAGGTGAGCAGGCGGTTGCCGTGCTCCTTCTGCAGCCGCCCCACGTCCGCGGGCCACTGCTTGTCCCAGTCGCCGAAGTGTGGGGCCATCGCCGCGTGCACGCCCCGGATACCCGAGTCCACCAGCGCCCGCACCGCGGCGTCGGAGTGAGCGGCCGTGCGCGAGTTGTGGGAGAAGTCGAGCATGGTGGTGATGCCGCTGTCGAGCGCCGTCAGGGCCGCCAGCCGGGTGCCGACGTACATGTCGTGCGGCCGGTACACCGGCGCGTACCCCAGCAGGGTGGTGGTGACATAGCCGCCCAGGTCGTCGACGTCCGGCATGACGCGGCGCAACTGCGTTTCCCAGGCGTGCCGGTGGGTGTCCACGAACCCCGGCGCCACGATGCAGCCCGACGCGTCGATCACCACCGCGTCCGTCTCGGCGCCCTGCGATCGCAGGTCCTCACCCACCGCGGCGATCACGTCGTCCTCCAGCAGCACATCACCGGTGGGCAGCACACCCAGTGACGGATCCATCGTGACCACCGTGGCACCCGTGAGCAGAACACGTCGGCCACGGTCACCGGCCGAAGCGCGCAGCCGGTCCAGCAGGCCCTTGCGTACGGAATCGTCGAGGTACATGGCACACATCCATTCTCGAAGGGGAAGGAGACCGCCGACCCCCGAAACGGTTCGGCGCTGCAACCACAGTCGTCGCCCCCGCATCCCCACACCAGGCCGCCGTTCACCTGGGAACGCCGCACCCAGGAAGACGACGGCCGGTTCTCGGACGCCGAGCGATCGCGGCCCCGCGGGTCAGATCGTGCCAGGACAACGTCCTCCGCGACGCCATGGACGCCGCTCTCCAGGGCATAGCAGCCCAGATCACCGACCAGAGGTCCGGTAGGCGCGTCGACGCGCGAGCCGGTGTGCATCGTCCACCGCATCCCGTCGAGCTGGACCGCCTGCGAACGCGGTTCTGGGCGGTCGAAGTACGTGTCAGTCGGCCTGGAGACCGACCGCCAGCGTCAGTTCAAGGACCCGGTGTGGCGATGCGAGATCCGGAAACAGCTCTCGTAGCTGCGACATCCGGTACCGGACCGTCTGGGGATGGACGAACAACGCCGCCGCCACCTCCTCCCGCCTGCCCTGGTGCAACAGCCACGCCCGCAACGTCTCCTCCAGCCGCCGTGCGGTCGCGTCGGGCAAGGTCCGCAATGGCGCGAGGGCTCGGGCACGCAGGTCTGCGAACGCGTCCACATCCGCGCTCAGCACCAGCTCGGGCAAGTGGTCCTCGGTGTCGCGAATGTCGGGCGAGAGGGAGCGCGCGCGTATGGCTCGTGCGTACGAGGCGCTCGCACGGGTCCATGGCCGGGCCGGGCCGACCACGGCGGTGCGGCCGGTCAACTGCCGCAAGAGGTGCGGCCGGTCGGCATCGGGGACGAGCAACACACCCGTGGCGTCCGGCAGATCGTCGAGGACGAGGGTGCTCGGGTCGAGCGCGCGGTAGGCTGGCCGGGCCTGGGCGGCGGGCAGCAGAACCGCGGTCAGCGAAACCGGAGGCTGCCACCCGGCCCGTTGCGCGGAGGTCAGCAGCACATCCGGGCTCGCGCCGGCGAGGAGGTCGCGGGCCAGGTGTTCCAGGTGGCGCTCGTGGGCCCTGCCCCGGGCGGCCAGTTCGTCGGCGTGGCCCGCGGCGCTGGCGGCGGACAGCTCGTCGATGTAGGCGAAGGTCAGCTCGGCGAACTTGGCGACGTCGGTGGCGGGCAGACCCGCGGGTACGGCACCCGCTGCCAGGCACCGCCAGGCCACGCGGGCGCCGACGCGGTAGGCGCTGAGCAGAGCGTCCATCGAACGGCCGTCGCGCACCTCGCCGCGGCCCAGTTCGTAGGCTGCGTCACCGGCGTCACCGCCTGTGGCGTTCCCGCTCGCGAGGTCCAGGTAGTGCCCCAGAGCGGTACGGACGGCTCGTCGGATGGTGCCGCCCATGCGGCCCGAAAGGGCGTTGGCGTAGGAAGGGACCTCGTCGATGATCGCCTGGACGACCTCCTCGGCGGTGGTCCTCAGCGCGGCCCGCAGCGCGGTGACCGTCGTCTCGTCGAGGGCCAGCTCGCTGGCCTTCCGGATTGCATGGTTCACGTTTTGTTCCCTGCGAACAATTCAGCCGACCAGATTCACATCCTGCGGTCAGGACTTTACGCCCTGTGGCGCAGCAAGCTGGAGTCATGACGAGTACCGCCCTACGCAGCAGAGCGTGGAAACTGCTGGAGATGGTCACGACGCCACTGCTGCCGTCGGACTACCTCGACCTGGTCAGCCCGCTGCGTGCGAGCGCCGACCTGCGTGGGCGCATCGAGGCCGTGCACCCCGAGACGGGTGACGCCGCGACTGTCGTGATCAGGCCGGGACGGGGGTGGCGCGGCCACACAGCCGGTCAGTACGTGCGGATCGGGGTCGACGTCGACGGGGTGCGCCTGTGGCGGGCCTACTCCATCACCTCGCCGACGAACCGCCGGGACGGCCGCCTCACGATCACCGTGAAGGCGATCCCGGACGGCAAGGTCAGCAACCACCTGGTCCGCAGGGCGAAACCGGGCACCCTGATCCAGCTCGACCAGGCGACCGGTGACTTCGTGCTGCCGCAGGCCAAGCCCGCCAAGGTGCTCTACCTGACGGCCGGCAGCGGCATCACACCCGTGATGGGCATGCTGCGCGACAGCGAACTCGACGACGTCGTCATGGTCCACTGCGCGCCACAGCCGCACGACGTGATCTTCCGCGACGAACTGCACGGCCTGGTCGCGGACAAGAAGCTGCGGCTCACCGAGGTGCACACCCACACCGACGGCATGCTCGACATCGCCCGTCTCGGCGAACTCGTGCCCGACTGGGCCGAGCGCGAGACCTGGGCCTGCGGGCCCGCGGGCCTGCTCGACGCCGCCGAGAAGCACTGGGCCGAGCACGGCGTGCAGGAGCGCCTGCACACCGAGCGCTTCCGCCCCAGCATCGTCGTCGCCGGCGACGGCGGTGGCGAGGTCACGTTCAGCGCCACCGGCAAGACCGTCGACGCCGACGGCGCCACGCCGCTGCTGGACATCGGCGAGGAGGCCGGCGTACTCATGCCCTCCGGGTGCCGCATGGGCATCTGCTTCGGCTGCGTCACGCCCCTCAAGACCGGCGCCGTCCGCGACCTGCGCACCGGCGAGATCACCGAGGCCGAGCCGGGCGTCCTCATCCAGACCTGCGTGTCCGCAGCGGCGGGCCCATGTGACATCGAACGGTAGGAGCACCTTGACCGCCATCGACCCCACCGCCCACCTGACCGCGGAGCAGATCGAGGAACTCGGCCGCGAACTGGACGCGATCCGCGACGAGGTGATCGCCGACCGCGGCGAGAAGGACGCCGCCTACATCCGCAAGGTCATCTCGGCGCAGCGCAAGCTCGAACTGGTCAGCAGAGGCGTGCTGCTGTTCTCGATCTTCCCGCCCGCGTGGCTGCTCGGCACCGCCGGTCTGTCCGTGGCGAAGATCATGGACAACATGGAGATCGGTCACAACGTCCTGCACGGACAGTGGGACTGGATGCGGGACCCGAAGATCCACTCCACCACCTGGGAGTGGGATCACGTCTCACCGTCCGAGCAGTGGAAGCACTCGCACAACGAGCTGCACCACACGTACACCAACGTGATCGGCAAGGACAACGACCTCGGCTACGGCATCATGCGCGTCGACGAGGACCAGAAGTGGCACCCGTTCCACCTCGGCCAGCCGTTGTGGAACTTCATCAACGCCTGCTTCTTCGAGTACGGCATCGCGGCGTACGACCTGGAGCTCGGCAAGAACCTGCACAAGCGCCGCCGCAACAACCCGGAGTTCCGCGCGCGGGCCAGGGCCGTGGGCCGCAAGATCCGCAAGCAGGTGCTCAAGGACTACGTGATCCACCCGCTGCTGTCGGGCCCGTCGTTCCTCAACACGCTCGCCGCCACGTTCACCGCGAACCTGGTACGCAACCTCTGGTCCCACTCGGTGATCATGTGCGGGCACTTCCCCGAGGGCGTGCAGGTCTTCGAGCGCCGGTCGATCAAGGGCGAGACGCGCGGCCAGTGGTACCTGCGCCAGATGATGGGCTCGGCGAACATCAGTGGCAGCAAGGCCATGCACTTCATGACCGGCAACCTGTCCCATCAGATCGAGCACCACCTGTTCCCGGACCTGCCGAGCAACCGGTACGCCGAGGTCTCGGTGAAGGTGCGCGCGCTGTTCGAGAAGTACGAGCTGGAGTACGTCACCGGGTCGCTGCCCAAGCAGGTGTTCTCCGCGTGGCACAAGGTCTTCCGGCTCTCGCTGCCGAACAAGAAGCCGAAGGCCAAGACGCCGGAGCGCGAGCAGGAGCTTCTCGCGGCCTGATTCCTGGCACCGGTGCCCTGCGTGCTCGGCGTCCACCACGTCCTTCAGCAGTCCCGCGGCCACCGACACCAGTCCTCGTCAGGAGCCGCCCGCAGGAGGGGGCCTGCCCACCCAGCAGGCCGCCCGCCAACCCACGCCCCCCTACCCGGGCGCCGTCCCGGACGAGGGCCGGCGCGGTGACGTACGGAGCAGCGAGCGGACACCGGCGAGGGGTCGGGACGCCGGCTGTCGCGGGTCCAGGCGCAGCAGCACGTCCAGCGCACCCGGGCCGCGGCGGCCTGTTCGGCGCAGCCGGACAGCAGGTCCTGGCCGACCGGCGCGGCCCAAAACGTCAAGCGCTGATCGCAAGGCCATTCTCACCCTGGAGCGGCGACGCTGAAGAGGCCCACTGATGCCGGCAGCGTCACAGGTGGCCTCTTACTCGTCGGGCAGAGGCCCATGCCGCACAGCGGTACCCAGACAGTTGAGGCCATGCCCGCGCGGCCACGCGGCTCGACAGCACCCAGAGGTGCGGACGCCGCCCCGCGGGAGCACCCTGCGGATTTCTTACCTGTTCCGCTTGCTTGGAGTGCACGCCAGGGCCATAGCGTCGAGGGCATGCCGGTATCAACAGAGTCTCGCCGGTGTCCCGCACGACCAACGCGAAAGACGGCAAGTGGCAGACAAGCAATTCACCACGCACGCAGAACTCTTCGATCTGCGCGGAAAGCGCGCGCTCGTCACCGGTGGCACCAGAGGCATCGGGATGATGATCGCGCGTGGCCTCCTCCAAGCGGGCGTCCGCGTGGTCATCAGCTCACGCAACGCAGAAGCGTGCGCCCAGGCGCAGGAACAGCTGTCCCCATTCGGTGAGGTGCGGGCCATCCCCGCCGACCTGTCCCGTCACGACGAGTGTCGGCGGCTGACCGACCTCGTCACCGCCGACTCGGAGCGTCTCGACATCCTCGTGAACAACGCGGGCGCCCTGTGGGACGAGCCGCTGGAGACATTCCCGGACGCGGCCTGGGACACGGTCGTCGACCTCAACCTGAAGTCGCCGTTCTGGCTGGTCCAGGCGCTGCTGCCCGCACTTCGCAAGGCGGGCACCGCCGACGATCCCGCGCGGATCATCAACATCGGCAGCATCGCCGCCATCCACATCCCCCAGCGGCCCAACTACTCGTACTCCAGCAGCAAGGCGGGACTGCATCACCTCACCAGAGTGCTCGCCAAGGAACTAGGACCGCAGCACGTCACGGTGAACGCCGTGGCACCCGGACCGTTCCCGTCGACGATGATGGCTGCGACCCTCGATGAGTTCGGCGAGGCGATCGCGGCGTCGGCGCCACTGCGCCGGATTGGCCGCGACGACGACATGGCGGGTGTCGCCGTGTTCCTCGCGAGCCGGGCAGGCGCATACCTCACGGGCACTGTGATCCCCGTCGACGGCGGCATCGCCACAACCGCGTAGACCGCCTGAAGGCGATGCCGTGACTTCGGCTCGCCTTGTCGCCCCGTACCCGATCCGGCCGGCTGCGCGGGCGGCCCGCGTCGCGGCGCCGAAGGCGTAAGCCGTCCGGCACGGGTGCGAACATCGGCCTGTCGCCCGCTGGCCCGGCGAGGTCAGCCAGTGCAGCGGAGGAGTCCGGTCGCCGGAGAGCGCCGACGGGAGTGCCGTTCACTGTGTGCTGCAGTCCGGCGCGGACGAAGTCGCGAAAGCGCAGCGGCGCGAGATAGGAGTGGCAGGAGGCGCGCGACGAGCTGACGACGCCGGTGCGGCTGCCTGCCGGTGCCGGCCGTCGACTGCGTGCGATCGTTGCCCCTACCGGTCTGTAGCCGGAGCAGATCCTGGCCCAGCTCGCCGACCGGGTGCGTATCGACGACACCAGAGCCCGAGGCGCCTTCACCCCACAGTGATCAGGGATGCTGCGAGCCATCAGGCAATGATCCACGATTCCCTGAATTCATGAAGTTGTGTACTGTCGTGGTGTGCTGACTGTTGCCTCCGACATCGAGGTGCTGGCCCGCTTCGGCCGCGCGCTCGCCGACCCGATCCGCTGCCGCATCCTGCTCGCCCTGCGCGACGCCCCGGCCTATCCGGCCGACCTCGCCGACGCCCTCGGCATCTCCCGCACCCGGCTGTCGAACCACTTGGCGTGCCTGCGCGACTGCGGCCTGGTCGTCACCGTCCCGGACGGGCGCCGCACCCGCTACGAGCTGGCCGACGAGCGGCTCGGACACGCGCTGGACGATCTGCGCACCGCCGTGGTCGCCGTCGAGAGCGACCGCACCTGCGCGGACGCCGACGACAAGGGCTGCTGCTGATGACCGCGGACCTCTCCATATCCCTCGCTCCCGGCCCGGCCCGCCGCGAAGCCCTGGCCAGGCGGATACGGCTGCTGGTCGCCGCGACCATCACCTACAACGTCATCGAGGCGATCGTCGCCATCACCGCCGGCACGATCGCCTCCTCCACGGCCCTGATCGGCTTCGGCCTCGACTCGGTCATCGAGGTCTCCTCCGCCGCCGCGGTCGCCTGGCAGTTCTCCGCCCGTGAGCACGCCGTGCGCGAGGCCCGCGAGAAGACCACCCTGCGGATCATCGCCGTCTCCTTCTTCACGCTCGCCGCATACGTCACCCTCGACGCCGCCCGCGCCCTGACCGGCACCGGCGAGGCGGAACGCTCCATCCCCGGCATCATCATCGCCGCTCTTTCCCTGGCCGTGATGCCGTTCCTGTCCGCAGCCCAGCGCAAAGCCGGACGCGAACTCGGCTCCGCCAGCGCCATCGCCGACTCCAAGCAGACGCTGCTGTGCACCTACCTCTCCGCCGTCCTCCTGGTCGGCCTGGCACTCAACGCCACCCTTGGCTGGTCCTGGGCCGACCCGATCGCCGCCCTCCTCATCGCCGCCATCGCGGCGAAGGAAGGCCGCGACGCCTGGCAGGGCAAGGGCTGCTGCGCCCCCACGGCCACGGTTGCGGCAGAGCCGTCCACCGACGCGAACGCCTGCGGCTGCCACCCCGGCTGCGACTGCTGCTGAACCCTTCCACCCACCACAAGGGCCTAGGCACCGAGCCGAGTTCGGTGCGGCAGGGGACCGGGCCTTTCGCCGTGGTGGCACTCTGGTCGCGGCCCGCCGCCGCATGCGATGCTGCCAGCGCCCAAGACGAGGAGGCTTACGTATGGTCTATGCCGAGCCCATGGCGATCAGCGTCGTACAACCGGCGGTACGCGAACTGATGACACGGTGCTCGCCCCATCATGAACTCGACGACACCGTCACCCTGGGCGGCGACGGCTTCACCTTGTGCGCCCACATCCGGGTGCGGCAGACGACGAATCATCAGGCGAAGGTGTCGCTGGCCTGCTGGGCCGTCAGCACCGATACGGCCCGCTATCTCGGCGGCAACCCGCCGACAGAGGACGAATACCGGCTCGCCCCGCACGGCACGGCCACCGCGGACGAGGACTTCACCCAGCGGGTGATCGGTTCCCTGGCCACCTGCATGGACGCCCTCAGCCCTCCGCTGCCGGACAGCGACGGCCACCTCGCCATCACTGTCCCCCTCAGCCTTCCCTGACGGCGGGAGCGCGCAGCTCGTCCTCGCCTTGACATCGGCGCGCTCACACGGCGGTACGGTCAGCTCCGGACGCCGGTACGAGCGGCCTGTTCCACTCGGGCGATGAGGCGGCTGTTGTGCGCGGCATGCTGGAACCCCGGGGTGTGGTGGGTCCCGTTGGTGATGTCGCGGGCCAGGCTGGCGTAGACCTCGCCGACGTTGATGGATGCGCCCGTCCAGATGTCAGCGGCGGTGGGTCCGGTGCCGGTGGCGACGGGTCTGTCCGGCGGGTCGAAGTCCACGCTCGACGACAGCGCGAGGTCGCCGACCTGAACGCCCGCAGGGTGCTTGCCGGTCAGCTTCAGCCAGCCGTCCGATCCACGGACCTCCAGGCTGAAGTGGGCGTCCGGCACCGGCACGCCGGCCAGGATCTGCACTCCCACCGGGGCACCGGACGAGGTCTTCACGATGGTGTCGAGATGGTCCGGGACCTCCCGGACGGTCGTCGCGCCGGTGTCGACCAACTTGACTTCCGGCCAGAGGAGTTCCGTGCGGGCGTCGATTTCGGTGATGTCCCCGAGAACGGCTTCGATGACATCCAGAACGTGCGCAGCGGCGATGGTGAGGAAGCCGGCTCCCGCAGCTGTCTTGTCGAAGTACTCGTACGCGCTCACCGACTCAGGTCCGTTTCCGAAGGTGGTCGCGGTGACTCGGGCCGAGAGCAGCGGACCGAGCCGGCCCTGGGTGACGACTTCGGCCGCACGGCGTACCGAGGGGTTCTGCCGGCCCTGAAGTCCGATCGCCGTGTGCAGTGAACCGGTCGAGGCAGCCATTTCTTCGGTCTGCGCCGGGGTCGTGCCGAGAGGGGATTCGCAGTACACGGCCTTATTGGCCGCGAGGGCCGCGAGTACCAGTTCACGGTGGGCCGGCACCTTGACCGCGACGGTGACGAGGTCGATGGACGGATCGTGGATGAGCGCGAACGGATCGGCGAACCAGCGCTTGGCGCCGAAGGTCTCAGCGGCGCGGCGGGCGCTCTCCTCGTGCCGGGTCGCCACGCCTGCCAGGGTGAACTGGGACTGGGCCGCCAGCGCGGGAACATGCGACGCGCCCGCCCAACTGGCCCGAGTGTCGGCGCCGATGATGCCCACCCGAATCTGATTGCTCGACATGCTGCGATACTCCGTTCAACGGCTTGCGACAGCGGTACGGCAATTCCGTACCGCCTATTACGTAGGTCTGTCAGCTGGTACCTGGTCGCGCTCGAGACGCTCTCAGAGGTCGACGGCAGCCATGTCGGCCTGTGCATGGCGGTCGCCGGACGCCGGCCTCAGGCTGTCAAGACGCGAGATCTGATCGACGGTGAGCCGGATGCCGTCAGCACCGCTGTTCTCCTCGAGTCGGTCGACACGCTTGGTGCCCGGAATGGGCGCGATGCCGTCCCCCTGTGCGAGCAGCCAGGCCAGAGCGACCTGCGCGGACGTCGCGCCGACCTCGTCGGCGACCTCGCGGACCTCGTCGGCGATGCGCAGGTTCCGAGTGAAGTTCTCGCCGGTGAACCGCGGGTTCGTACGGCGCCAGTCGCCGGCATCCAGTCCGTCGAGAGAGCGGATGTCGCCCGTGAGGAAACCGTGTCCGAGAGGCGAGTAGGGAACGAACCCGATCCCCAACTCCCGCAGCGTGGGCAGGACCTCGGCCTCCGGGTCACGGGTCCACAGTGAGTACTCGCTCTGGACGGCGGCCAGCGGGTGAATCGAATGCGCCCGGCGGATCGTCGCTGCGGATGCCTCCGACAGTCCGATGTGCAGCACCTTGCCCGCGCTCACCAGTTCCTTCAGCGCTCCCACCGTCTCCTCGATCGGAGTGCGGGGGTCAACTCGATGCTGGTAGTAGAGGTCGATGCGGTCGGTTCCGAGCCGCCGCAGGGAGCCGTCGACAGCCGCGCGGACGTTGGCGGGGGTACTGTCCGGACCCGTTCGCCCGGTGTGGGAGACGAGGCCGAACTTGGTCGCGAGAACCACCTCGTCCCGCCGGGCCCCGACGGCGCGGCCCACCAGTTCCTCGTTGACGTAGGGCCCGTACACCTCGGCGGTGTCCAGATGTGTGACGCCCAGGTCCAGGGCACGACGGATGGTGCGTACGGCTTCCTCCTCGTCGCGGCCCGCGCCTGTGTAGAACGCCGACATGCCCATCGCCCCCAGGCCGATACGCGGCACCTTGAGCCTGCCCAGATACGTGGTCCGCATCCTGGTCCCTCCTTCGGTCGGCCATCTGCGTCACACCTCCCCCTGGACTCGGGGAAAGGTTAGAACTTGACGCGTCAACATCGAAACACATCGTACTTGATGCGTCAAGAAAGGCGGTAGAGTGGTAGACATGGCCACGACGAAGGAACCCGCGAGCGATCCTGCTGAAGGGACGGAGGGGTCCGTGACGGAAGCGTCCGGAACAGAAGCATCCGGAACGGGGAAGCCGGCCGATGCGCCCACCGGGCCGGCCGCCGAGACGCGCTGGCTGAGCCCCGACGAACTGGCGGCATGGCTGGCGAACTCCGCGATCATGATCAGTCTGCCGGCTGCCCTGGACTCGCGGATGCAGCGCGAATCGCAACTGACGTTCTTCGAGTACATGGTGCTGTCGGTGCTGTCCGAGCAGCCGGAACGCACGCTGGGGATGAGCGAACTCGCCGCCAGGACGTCGGCGTCACTGTCACGGCTCTCGCATGTCGTCGGCCGGCTGGAGAAGCGTGGGCTGATCGAGCGGGCTCGGATTCCGGGCCCCGGCAGGCGTACCGTCGCGACGCTGACCGAGGCCGGCCGTCAGGTGGTCGTGGCAGCGGCACCGGGACACGTCGCAGCGGTCCGCGAGTACCTGATGGACGAGCTTGAGCCCCGTGACCTGGCAGCGTTGCGCCGCATCGGCACTGCGGTGGAAGCTGCCATCAACCGTGGGAACGGGCCCTCGCGTCAGGCGTGACAGTGGCGTTGCTTTGGCGCCTTGCAGGGCTTGGGCCGTTCGTGTCGGTATCGCGTCTGGAACGGTCGGGGGTGGGGCCGGGGAACGTGCCCCGGTCGTGGCCGCCTGAGCTGGTCGAGCAGGTCGTTGCCGAGGCGGGTCGCGGGGAGGAGCGCCGCCGCCTTCTGTCGGCATGGTTCTCGGTGGTGTTCCCGCACTCCCCTGGCATGCTCGCGCGAGCCCCGGGCCAAGGTTGCAACAGGTTCCTCCCGTGCTGTAGGCACCGTTCAGCGTCCCACCGAGCCGAGGTGCTTCACAGTGAAGATGGGTAGGGGTTCCCGGTCGCAGAGCGATGAACGTGCGGCGGCAGGCATGCGGCGAAGGAGGAACTGTGGCGCTCGTGGATCAACTGCCCGCTCTGATAGGCGTCGTGGTCGGTACGCTCGGTTCGTACGCGGTACAGAGCTTGACCGAGCGTCGACGGTGGAAGCGGCAGCGGGAGGAGCGATGGGACGAGAAACGCTTCGAGACGTACGGCAGTTACGCCAATGCTCTCAAGGCGCAGCTTCGCCTCACCCAGCGCATCGGCGCCGCCCTGGGATACGCGGACGTGGCCCATCCGTTGTCGCCGGCCGATGGGTTGCCTCTCCTCGCCGACGCGGAGTCCCACCGCGCCACGGAGTGGGAGTCCGTCCTGCTCGTCGGGGACGCGGCGACGATCGCAGCGGCGCGGCGCTGGCACGAGACGATCTGGACCATCGAGTTGCTCGTACGGGAGGAGCCAGTCGACCCCCAGATGTGGACCAAGGCCCATCAGCTGGCGAGTGCGGCACGTGATGCCTTCTACGAGAGCGCGCGGCGTGACCTGGGCATTGCGGGAGATCCGCCACCGTCGGGGCAGTGGCCACGGCCGTGGCAGGCCGAGCTCTCCGGGTGAGTCTCCAATCCCCGCTCCTGCGCCGGCACCAGCCAGTTGCGGACCAGAGCTTCCGTCCCGGTCCCGCTTGTGGCAGCGCCGTGGTGCATGGCCCCGCGCTGACAGTCGGCTGTCCGGGGGCGGCATCCCTCGACGTACCCGCCGGGATCAATCCAGCAGAGCGATCCGGGCGGTGACGCGTTTACCGACCGGCTCCCGCTGGATCTCGAAGCCCTGCGCGACGGCCATGACGATCTCCAGGCCGTGCTGCCCCACCCTGCCGGCGTCAGCGGCCCGGACCGCCGGCAGCACCGGATCGCTGTCCCACACCACCACCTCCACCAGTTCCCCGGCGCCCGTGATCCGCAGATCCATCAGCACCGGCCCACACGCGTACTTGCACGCGTTCGTGACCAACTCGCTGACCACCAGCTGGGTCAGGTCCATCGCTCGCGCCGACACCGGCAGACCGTGCTCCATCCGCACGCCCACGAGGAAATCCGCCGCCCGGTGACGGGCCCGGGCGATGACGGAGCTGTCACCGGTCAGGGCCACACTGTCCCGGATCGGAGGGGCACCGGTCATCACATGGTCCTCACCCTCGTCCTCGGGGCCGGATTTCACCGACTCCACCGTGTCCACCTTCTGCCCCCTTTCCACCCTTGAGCGTGTACCCGGCACCCTCGCCCGCATGTCCCCGCGCAGCGCGGGCTAAAGTACCGAACAGCCGTTCGCCGTCACACCGGGAGAGGCTTTCAGCGCTGATCGAACCAAGCCCTCAGCGGGCCCAGTCGAGGAAACGGGACACGTTGACAGACATCCAGGAACCAGACCGCTCCCGACCGCTGTCGATCACTCGCACCACCGTCAAGGACATCCAGGTCGTCACGCTGCGCGGTGAGATCGACCAGAGCGTCAAAGATGCGTGGCTCAAGGCGCTGCTTCCCGTCGAGGACAGTGCGGCGCCCTGGCGGATCGTGGCGGACCTCAGCGGCGTGACCTTCATGGACTCCACCGGCATCAACACCCTCATCACCGCCCACCAGGCCGCAAGCAGCACCGGGGGATGGCTGCGCATCGCCGGCGCCCAGGAAGCGGTCCAGCGGGTCCTGGGCATCGTCGGCCTCGACCAGCTCATCGACTGCCACCCCGCCCTCGCCCAAGCCCTCAGCGGCTGATCTCCCGGGGTACCCGTGGCGATGCGGCCCCCGACTGCGGGACCCCTCGGTTGCTTCGGTACCGACCGCAGCGGCCAGTGGTCCTCTCGATGGTGACGGTGGGTGATCGCGCCGATCACGAGTCACGGCCTACGGCCCGCCCCCTGGACGGAGGCCAGTCGGCCGGGTGATCCTCCGGCCGCTTCGTGTCCCCAGAACGTACGGTCCGCCCCGCAGGACCCGCGTCCCACGCGAGGTTGAACTCCCGCTCAGACGTTTGCCGCGCCTTGCGGGATGGGGCGGCCGCGGGCGGCTGCTGAATACGACCCGCGTAGTCTCGCGGGGTGCATTCTCGTCTGCGTTTCGAGAACCCTTCCGCTCTGCCCCACGAGGTGGTGGTCGAGACGTTGGAGCGAGCTCTGCGTGACCGCTCGGCGGAGGGTGAGGCCGCCGAAGTCCTGGTCGGGACCACGTTGAACGACGACAACGCGGAGTTCGTGGAGCATTGGTGTGTGCAGGTCGGGATGCGGGCTGTGTCGGGGAGTCCGTTGCTCGGGCTGGCCGGCCTGTGCCTGGGGCACACCGCTCGACGCTTCGGGCGTCTCGGTGATGACGCCCTGGCGCTGGCGGAGTCGTTGGCCGTACGAGCCGGGGCGGACCCGAGAGACGTGGACAGCCGCGCCATCGACGGCTATGACGACGTCCGGAGTTTCCTGCACCCGCGGTGAGGGGCACCACTACCGTTGCAGGTCAGGTGCCGTTGCAGGTCAGGCTGCAGAAGCCCTGCTCACGAAGGCTCTGAGGTCTTCCAGGGCTTCACGCGTTGCCACGTGACGCCTTCCTCGCGGAGCAGGGTGCGCAGGCCCTCGTGGCTCCTGTCGTCGACCACCTCCTCGGCAACCAGGAAGAGGTCCTGGGCCGACCGTCCGGTATTCAGTACCGCTGACCTCGATGTCCCCGTCTTGGAGTTCGACAGCGATCCGGGAAGCGGATCACTTGCGCGTGCGACGTAGGTCCTCGATCCGTGCCACGTCCTCCGCTGAGATCGCTGCGGGCTGACCGTGAAAAGCCGAGAAGCGATCCAGTAGGCCAGAGGTCAAGCCACCTTCGAGGGCCAGCGGCGCGTTGCATGCACCATCCGCGTCAGCGTGCGCCGGGACGCATCGCAGTCGCGGTGTCCGCCGCGACGGCGAGCGCGTCAGTGGGCGGGCGGTCGAGCAGTTCCACGAGGTCGGGGCTGGAGTTGGCGAGGAACCCATGGCGGACGTTGGTGACGATCGAGGCGAGCATCGGCGGCTGGAACGGCAGCAGTGCGTCGTCCGCGAGGAGCCGGGCGCGGTACTCGCTGAGCCCGATCGCTCGGTGGGCGACCCTGAGACGTTCAGCGACGTCACCGGCGGTGATCGGGTCGCCGACCAAGTCGTAGGTCTCGTCGACATGCAAGGTCGCGTCGCTGGCAACGATGGCTGCGACTGCGGCCAGATCCGCCCGAGCCACCGCAGAGAGAGCGCCATCGCCAAAGGCTGACTCCAGGCCATCGGGTGTCCACGTCAGCAACGCTCCGAAGAGTTCGGCGTAGAGCCCGTTGCGCAATATCGTCCACCCGAGACCGCTGGCCTTGACCAGGTCCTCAGTGGCGCGGTGGGCCAGCGCGAACCCGAGGTGATCTCCGGTGCCGGTCAGGCTGGTGTAGATCACGTGCGCGATGCCATCGCGGACCGCAGCGTCGACAAGCGCCCGGTGACGAGCGATGACCTGGTCGTCCTCGGCGTATCCGGCCGAGACCAGGACCAGCGTCGAGACACCGGTGAGGTCCAGGCTGGTGGGGTCGTCGAAGTCCAGGTGGCGCTGCCCGTCAGCGGGCGTTCGGCTGCCTCCCAGGGCGGGCACCTTCCGGTCGGCCAACTCCTGGAGCGTGAGGGAGGCGAGCTGTCCGTTCGCGCCGGTCACCATGATCATTGCGGTTCGATCTCCTACCGTGGTTCTCTTCAGTAACTACGGCGATCCTGAACCGGCTGCGGTCGGCCTACAAGAAGGCAGTTTCATGTCAGTGACGCACACCGATGTAACCGCTGAGCCCGCAGAGCTGGAACCGTGCGGGCAGCCGGACCACCCCGACTGCGGGATCCGCGATGTTCTCGACCGCGTGGGCGACAAGTGGTCGGTCCTCGTGATCGTCGAGCTTGCGAACGGGACGCGGCGTTTCCGGCAACTTCAGCGTGCCGTGGATGGCATCTCCCAGCGCATGCTGACGCTGACCGTGCGCCGGCTGGAACGCGATGGGCTGGTACTTCGGACCGTCTACCCAACCGTGCCCGCCCAGGTCGACTACCGACTCACGGAGACCGGCGCAAGCCTGACCCACCTCGTCAAGGCCCTGGCCGACTGGTCACTCGAGCACCGAGACACCATCGCCCATGCCCGCCAGGCTTACGACGCGCAGCATCCCGACAACGAGATCCGCTGACCGTCGGCGTCCATCACGTCATGACCCGCAACGACCAGAGATCCGTCGAGTGCCGCCGGAAAAGAGCACTGTGCTGTTACGCCTGTCGAACGAGCCCACCGGAGTGATCAGGACTCCGCAGGTCGCCGTCTTTTCTGATCCCATCCCGGCAGGTCCTCGGCGTACTGGGGCACACGCGTCGCCGGCGTTCGCGCAACGGTCACCGTGACCGGTCCGTGAACGGAGGCTCGAGGCAGCGGTGCAGGACGTGAGCTACGGCTTCTTGGCTGCGCCCTTCGGCATGCTGCGGCGGCTGCCGTTCCGGCCTGCGCCGGCGTTGACGGCCTTGGCCAGGGAGAGGCCAGCGGCGCTGGTGGCTGCTTCGCCGATCTCGCTGAAATCGACGTAGCCCTCCACTTCGCGCTTCGGAGTGAGCAGCAGGCCGCTGGCGCCCTTCTCCACGTAAGCAATGTGGAAAAAATTCGGTGCGTGTCGGACGCAGACTGGTCAGACTCGTGGCATGACAGCGAAGATCAGCCGTATCAATCCCGACCAATTACATGAGACGCCGGGCTACCACCACATCACTGTGGTGGAGACCGGCCGAACAGCGTACCTGGCGGGGCAGTGCCCCCTCGACAAGGGCGGCTCTCTCGTCGGCGCGGGCTCCCTCGACGTGCAGGTCGATCAGGTCGTCGTGAACGCACTCGCCGCCCTTGCGGCGGTGGATGCTCAGCCGCAGCACGTGGTGCGTTCAGTGATCTACGTGCGGAGCGATGACAGGGAGGACCTGAGCCTCGCCTGGCACCGGCTTACCGCTTCCGCCCTGGGCCCGGCCTTCACATCCGCCAGCACGCTCCTGGGAGTTGCGCAGTTGGGCTTCGCAGGGCAGCTGGTCGAGGTGGACCTCACCGTCGCGCTGCCCGACTGAGCGGCCCGCACGCCTCGATCAGCGTCTCGAATTGCTTCGCCGACATGGTCATGTCCCGGACGCCGAGGCGGCCTCCGTCTGATCACGTGCGCCGACCGGGATGCACGTGACCACGACGAAGGCGCCGTGAGGGTGGGTGGACTGCCTGAAGCCGCTGTTGGTGAGGCGTTCGTGGAAGCGTCACGCCACACGCTCGGTCGACCCGTCCGTCCCGTCGCCTTCTTCTCAAGGACCGGTCGGGCGAGAGGTGTGCCCGGGGGATGCCGACTCACGTGCAAGCTCTCACCAGGTGGGCGGACCTGCACCGATACAAGCCTGCGCATCTTCAGATGGCCCCAGATACCACGTCATCTGCAGCGCCGGATGTCGCACCGCACGAGGGTGCCGGCTGCCGTGGGAGGAGATGCGGCGCCCGCCCTCCCTGTCCATCGCTGTCGTCCCCGGGGCGTATGGCCCGAGCCGGTCTCAGGACCAGGTCATCTCGCCGTCTCGGGAGACGAAGCGCCCGGTGCCGGCGCCGGGTTCCTCGGTGGCGAGGGCGACGATCGCGTCCGTGCCCTCGGTGACGGTCTGAAATCCGCTGTAGCCGTTGAAGTCGGTCGCGGTGTAACCGGGGTCGGCCGCGTTGACACGGATGTCCTTGAGCCCCTTGGCGTACTGCGTGGTCAGCATCGTCAGTGCCGCCTTCGAGGACGTGTACAGCGGCGCCAAGGCGTGCGACTCGGGCCGTTCGGGGTCGTGGGTGAGGGCGAGGGAGCCCATGCCGCTGCTGACGTTGACGATGGCGGGGTCCGCCGAGCGGCGCAGCAGCGGCAGGAACGCGGTGGTGGTACGGACGACGCCGATGACATTGACGTCGAGGACGGCGAGGGCGTCGGCTCCGGTGAGGTCGCTGGGATCGCCGAGCGGACCGTGCACCCCGGCGTTGTTGATCAGGACGTCGATCCTGCCCTCGTGTTCGGCGACGTTCGCGGCCGCGGCGGCCACGGACGCGTCGTCGGTCACGTCGATGGGGACGTAGCGCGCACCGAGTGCGGCGGCTGCCTCCTCCCCCTGTTCACGGTCGCGGGCTCCGACGAGCACGGTGTGGCCGTGCTCGATCAGGCGGCGGGCGGTCTCACGGCCGAGACCCTTGTTGGCTCCGGTGATGAAAGTGATCGTCATGCGTTCGATAGTGGTCCCGGGCCGGCAGGCGGGCCAGGGACACTTCGCCGGTAGGAAGGCCAGTACCACCTTGGCATCCCCCCTCGTCACCCCGGATGCAGGATCATGGGTCCCATGGCGACTGCACCCGCAACCGGACTCGGCGCGATGATCCGCATGTGGCGGGACCGGCTGCCTCCGTCGGCCGCCGGGCTGCCGGTGGCACACGGCCGCCGGGCGACCGGGCTGCGGCGCGAGGAGCTGGCCGACCTGGCCGGGGTGTCGGTCGACTACGTCGTGCGCCTGGAACAGGGTCGGGCCACGACACCCTCCGCATCGGTGGTGGCGTCCCTGGCCCGGGCCCTCATGCTGTCGACCGCCGAGCGCGACCACCTGTACCTGCTCGCCCAGCTCGTACCACCGGCGGACGGCACGATCTCCGACCATCTTCCGCCTGGCGTGCAGCGGGTTCTCGCCCGCCTCGGGGACGTGGCGGTCGCCGTGTTCGCGGCGGACTGGCAACTGGTGTGGTGGAACCGCGGGTGGGCCGCCCTGCTGGGCGACCCCTCCGCCGCGCCACCGCGGCTGCGCAACTTCGCCCGCGACAGGTTCCCGGTGGACGACGGGCCCGCCCACCTCGCGCTGTGGCCGGTCACCGAAACAGACCGCGACGCCACCGACGCCGCCGTCGTCTCCGACCTGCGCCGCGCCACCGGCCGCTTCCCCCGGGACAACCGCCTGGCCGCACTGATCCGTGAACTGAACGCGGGCAACGACAGGTTCGCCGAGTTGTGGGCGACCGGACAGGTGGCCGCACACCGCGAGGACCACAAGACGATCGACCACCCGTCGGTGGGCCCGGTCACGGTGGACTGCGACGTCCTGACCGACGGCGACTGCGAGCTCAAGATCGTCATCATGACCGCAGCCCCCGGCAGCGAGGACGAGACCAAACTCCAACTCGCCACCGTCACCGGCCCGCCGGTCACCACACCCCGCAACTGATCCACCTCGGGCGTCGGCCACCATGGAGCCCGGCGGCCGACGCCCGAGGCGGACACCACCGAGCCGCTGGTTCCGGCGCCGGTGATGTCCAGGGTGCCCACGGTCACCGGCACAGAAGTTCCACTCCCACACTCGCGAGGCAGTCGACCAGGAGCCGCTGGCTGCAACTGTGCACGGCAGCCTCCCGGGTCAGATTCCGTGTCCCAGTAGCAGCGCATCCAAGTCGTCACCACGCCATGATGCCCGGCCAAAGGTGCTGCTCCCCTCCGGGATCGACTGAAATGTCCGCACAGCAATATCTGCTGAAGACCCTCGGTGCACCCTCCCCGGGGAGGGCGAGACGGTGGCGCCGGTACGGTAATCAACGGACGGGTCGACGTGGACGTCGGTGGGCAGGGCGAGCAGGAGGCCCCGGGGCCCGAGGCCCGGGGCGTTCCTCGGCAACACCCGACGCCAGGCTGCCGGGCTCAGCCCGGAATGGCGAGCGGTAGTCGATGGATTCGGCGCGCGCTGGTGGAGCGCGATGTGTATCCGCAGCCTTCCGCTGCATGCGTTACATGCGTAGCGTTTCGGGACGGCGTGCAGCCAAGGGGACCTGCGGATGCGGGCCGGAACTGCCGGGGGAAGCGCAAACCATCGGGCAGTGCAATTTGCCTGCTGCGCCTGACTCCTGACGTGGCGTCAGTCGAGAGCATGGCTGCGGGCGGTCCGCAGGATCTCGTCGGAGAGCTCGGGTTCGACGTGGCGTACGGCCCGGGCGAGCATCAGCGCGCCGACCATTTCGCTGAGCAGGCGGATCGCCATGCGGCGGGCCTCGGCCGGGTCGAGGGCGTGGCCCTTCTCCTCGGCTTCGCGCAGGAACTCGGCGGCGAAACCGGTGAGGTAGCCCTCGACCCCTGCGGCGTACGCGCTCTGCACGGGGTCGCTGTGCCGTGCGGCGTCGGTGACCAGGGAGGCGGAGGGGCAGCCGCCGTCCGGGGCGTCACGGTGCGCGGTGGACAGGTATCCGGTCACGACCCGCTCGAGCGGGGAGCCGTCCTGGTCCGGGCCGTCCTGGACCGTCTGGGCCAGGGTTCCGAGTGAGGCGGCGAAGGAGGCTCCGCACACCTCCACGACCAGGTCGTTCTTGGAGGCGAAGTGATTGTAGAAGCCGCCGTGGGTGAGTCCGGCCTCCTTCATCAGCTCGGCGATGCCGACCGCGTCGATGCCCTGTGAGCGAAACATGCGGCCGGCCGCATCGAGGATGTTCTGCCGGTTGCGGGCCTTGTCCTCCTTGGTGATGCGCGGCATGGCCGTCCTTTCGCGTCGCTCTCGACTTGACCTTTTCAATGACGGCTCTCATCATAGCAAGAGTTCTGATGACAGCCATCATTAATACTCCATGGACGGGAGAGTCATGCGCGCCATCGTCTACGACCAGCACGGACAGGCCGGGCAGGTGCTACGCCTGAGCGAGCAGCCGCCCCCTGCGCCCTCAGCCGGGCAGGTGCGGGTGCGGGTGCTGTCCCGGCCCGTCCACCCCGGCGACCTGGCGGGAGTGGAAGGCTTCCCGGGCGCGCCGAGGCAGCGGTTCGCCGCGCCGCGGACCCCCGGTCTGGAGGGGATGGGCGTCGTCGAGACCGTCGGCGAGGACGTGCGGGATCTGCGGTCCGGTCAGCGGGTTGCGTTCTTCCCGGTGCCGGGAGCGTGGGGTGAGTTCGTCACGGCACCCGCCGAGCTGGTGGTGCCGGTGCCCGAGGGCGTCAGCGACGAGACCGCGGCCCTGATGCTGGTCAACCCGCTCACCCTGCTCACGTTGCTGCGGGCGGTCGAGGACGCCCAGCACGGCCAGGCAGGTCCGGTGGTGCAGACGGCCGCCGGTTCGTCGGTGGGGAAATTGGTCATCGCCGCAGCGCTCAAACACGGCATCCCGTTGGTCAACCTGGTACGCAGCGCCACAGGGGCTCAGACCTTGCGGCAGCGCTTCCCCGACCTGCCGACCGTCTCGACGGCCGACGCGAACTGGCGCGCCCAGGTCCGGGACGCGACCGGCGGCCGGGGCGCCCAGGTCGTCCTGGACGCGGTGGGCGGATCCCTGACCGGTGAGCTGGCCGGGCTGCTCGGCGACGGCGGCACGCTGATCACCTACGGACAGCTCGGCTCGGGCAGCACGCCGCTGGAGTCGCTCGCACTGGCCCCGCGGGGCCTGACCGTGCGGGGCGTGTCCATCACCCGTTGGCTGACCCGCACACCTGCGGAACGGACGGAGGACGTCGCCTTCGCCGCCCGTCTGGCCGCGACCACGCCGGACCTCTTCGAGGTCGCAGCCGACTACGACCTCGCCGACTTCGCGAAGGCCGTCGACCACGTCCGCCGCCCCGGCAAGAGCGGAACCGTCCTGCTCACCAGCCCCGCATCCTGAACCCCACGAAGGGCACCGCCATGAAAATCGGAACCCTCGGCGCCGGAACCGTCGCCCAGGCCATCGCCCGCCATGCCGTGGCCCACGGCCATGAGGTCGTACTGAGCAACAGCCGCGGCCCCGCCTCCCTGGCCGGCCTCGCCGACGAACTCGGACCGCTCGTTCACGCCGGCACTCCGCAGGAAGCCGCCGCGGCGGAACTCGTCCTCCTCGCGGTCGGCTGGCCCCAGATCCCGGACGCGACAGCCGGTCTGCCGCCCTTCGAGGGGCGCATCGTCATCGACGCCACGAACCAGTTCGTGTCCCCTCCCCCGCACCCGAAGATCGCCGACCTGGGCGAGCTGACCGGCAGCGAACACGTCGCCTCACTGCTGCCCGGAGCCCGCGTCGTCAAGGCGTTCAACACCCTCTACGGGCAGTACATCGCCGCCGACCCGCGCCATGAGGCCGGACGCCAGGTGCTGTTCCTCGCCGGTGACGACGCCGACGCCAAGACGACCGTCAAGGACCTCACCGCGTCCTTCGGGTTCGCCCCCGTCGACGTCGGCTCCCTGCGCGAGGGCGGACGCCTCATGCAACTCGGCGGCCCGCTCTCCGCCCTCCACGCCCTCAAACAGGACTGAGCCGGGCTCTCGCCCATTGCCAGTCCCCCTCCTCATTCGCCCCTCGCTACAAGGAAGTTACTCATGACCACCCAGCCCCTGCTGCAGCCCGTCCGCCTCGGCGCGCTGGAGCTCCCCAACAGCGTCGTCATGGCCCCCATGACCCGCGCCCGTGCCCACAACGCCGAGCTGGCTCCCACCGACCTGCACGCGACCTACTACGCGCAGCGCGCCGGCGCAGGGTTGATCGTCACCGAGGGAACCTGGGTCAGTCCCGACGCGATCGGCTTCATCAACGTCCCCGGCATCTACACCGACATACAGACCGCCGGCTGGACGAAGGTCACCGAAGCCGTCCACGAGGCGGGCGGCCGGATCGTCTCCCAGCTCGGTCACGTCGGAGCGGCCTCCCACCCCGACCACCTCGGCGGCCGCCTGCCCGCCGGGCCCTCGGCCGTCAACCCCGGCGAGAAGTCCTTCACCCCCTCGGGCCCGAAAGACACCCTCACCCCGCGCGCCTACACCGCCGCCGAGATCGCCGACACCATCGCCGACTACCGCCATGCGGCCGACAACGCCCGCCGCGCCGGCTTCGACGGCGTGGAACTCCACGCCCAGGTGTCCCACTTGATCCCGCAGTTCCTCAACCCCCGTCTCAACCAGCGCACCGACGCATACGGAGGCAGCAGCGAGAAGCGGGCCAAACTCCTCCTCGACATCCTCGACGCCGTCAGTGACGTATGGGACAGCGACCGTATCGGCGTGAAGATGTCCCCTGCCTGGACCAGCGGAACGGTGTTCACCGCGGACGAGGAGACACTCAACGACTACGACCAGCTGCTCAAGAAGCTCAACGACAACAGCCTGGCCTACCTGCACCTCCTGGGCACCCCCGGCACCATCGAGGAGCGCATCGCCCTCTTCTCCCGCTACCGCGCCCACTACCAGGGCAACATCGTCGCCAACCTCGGCTTCACCCAGGCCCTCGGCAACGAGATCCTCGGCCACGGCGTCGTCGACGCGGTGTCCTTCGGCGCCCCCTTCATCGCCAACCCCGACCTCGTCGAGCGCTTCGCGAAGGGCCACCCGCTGGCGGACGACGACCCGGACACCCACTACGCCGGACACTCCGAGGGCTACACCGACTACCCCGCCTTCAGCGCCGGATGAGCGACACTCGTTGAGGCTGTGGCTGCCGCGCTTGCCGAGACGGCACTTGCGCAAGACGCACCTGCGGCCCGGGCGTGGCTCACGCCCGGGCCATATCCGGATCGACGTCGGCGACGTAGCGGATGGACGAGCAGGTGCGGCGCTGGCCGAGCCTGTTCGGCCGAGTAGTGGCCGCTTGGATGGCGAAACCTTCACCGTCAAGGCCGAGCGGACAGAGACGGCCCCTGCCGATGGGGGTCCAGGCAGGGTAGGCCGTCACTCGTCACAGCGATGTGGTGAGGCGCCCTGTCCTTTAGAAGAAGTGCTTGCGTCCACCGACCGCGCGGCCGGTCGCACCCAGGACCCACAGGACGACGCCCACCAGGATGAGGATGCCGCCGATCGTCGTGAGCAGCCCCATGCCGACGAGCATGCCGATGATCAGCAGAATAAGCCCAAGAATGATCATTTTGAGTTCCTGTCGTCAGGTCCGACTCAGACGCGTGTGCGTATGAGCTTCACAACGGTCCAAATTCCCCTGGACTTCTAGGCCCTGGCTCCGAACTACACCAGGACCTCGGTGCGATAGCCCTTGTGCCCGGCGACACGGAATCCACACACGTCCTCGAAAATGTGTCAGGAAGCGGCCACCCGAACGGGTCGATCCGTACAGCCTCCAGCTGCCGGTGCGTACGTACGTGGACACCGATGTCAGGAAGATCCCGCAGGCCAGGCCGCAGGCGGATCTTCTGGACAACCTGCCCATGACCATGAGCAGGGCTGTCAACGTCCGGACGCCGCCCGGATGATGGCCTCGGGAGCGGCCCCAGCGGCTGGATGGGGCCGCGACACCCGAGCTTCTGCGATGGTTCTCCAGGTCACAGGCTTACATACCTAATTTACCGCAAACTTACACAGATCGCAGTGTTTCCAACGCGGAAATGTGCTGGGCCGCACTCCTCGCAATGGCTGCGGCCAGTCCCGTCGCCTCGACGGCGCTGCCCTCGTTCTGCTCGCCGGCACAGAGCACCCGGGACTGGGTGAAGTGGGCGCGCAGCGCATCGGTGAGGATTTGGTCGAACGGGCGGCCCTTCCTGACGGCCGCCTTGTCGAGGGTCCCGAGGCTGACCATGCCGGGCATGTCGTGCCCCTCGTGGGGGTGTGTGTCCGGTACACCTGACAGTTTCAGTGCGGCGCGCAGACGGCGCAGATCCTCGCGCAGTGACGAGCCGGTCTTCGCCGCCAGCGTGGCCACGGCCGGGTCCGCCGCGCGGGAGGGAGCCAGGTCGGTCAGTTGCCGGGCACGCTCGGCCATGGGGATCATCAGCAGGATCCAGGCGGCGTCTGTCGCGTTGAAGGCCGCCGTCCGCGACGCGGGGGCTCCCGGCGACATACCGCTGGTTGTCGGCTGCGCGGTGCAGCCGACAACCAGCAGCGCCACAGCCGCGGCGCACACCGACCACAGGGTCAGAACGTGCCGGCGGAGTTGCACTTGGCCTTCTGGTTGATGCAGTCCTTCACGCGGTGTCCGAGAGCGGCGTTGTCCCAGGCGTTGAAGAAGTCGCCGTGGATGGACGACGCCATGCCCGAGGCCAGCCGGAAGCCCGCGCTGCTGCCGCTGGTCGGGTAGCTGACGACGAAGGAGAGGTTGGGGATGGCGACGGGGTAGGCGCCGCTGCACTTGCCGTCGTAGGTGAACGCCACGTGCGACTTGTGGTCGGGGCTGTCGAGGTTCTTGCCGTCCCAGCAGTCGGGGAAGACAAGCTGATGGGTGAGGTGGGCCTTCGGGGCGCAGACCGGCCAGTTGCCGTCGGCGCTGCGGCCGATCTCGCCGCCCTCGCCGGAGCACCAGTACTGGCCGGTCGATCCCGCCGGGGTGGGGGTCTGCGCCTTGGCGTCACCTGCGATCATGCGGAATCCCTCCGGGAAGGGCACGGTCGCCGAGGGGTCGGGGAGCCGGGAACCGTAGTAGACGATCATGCCCTCGGCTTCGACGGCCCTGTCGCCCTCGTAGAGGGTGGGTATCCAGTACGCCGAAAGGTCCTCGGCAGGGGTGCAGCTGGTCGGCTTGTTGGCCAGCAGCGACTGGGCGGTCGAGAACGCGTCGGTGCTCTCGTTGCCGAAGAAGCTGTGCATGTGGGACGCACCGGGCAGACCCGGCAGGACGATGGGGTCGTCCGGCTTGGAGTGACTGTAGGTGCAGGTGGCGTTGAACTCCGGAACCCGGACCACACCGGCGGGCACCGCGGCCGGTGTCATCGCACGGAACTGACTCAGCTGGGCGTTCCACTTGGCCTGGTCGACGGGGACCCAGCCGGGCGCCGCGCCACCGCCCTCGCCGACGAAGGAGAACCAGTTGATGTTGACGAAGTCACCGGACCCCGTGCCGCGCAGTACGGCGAACACCGTCTGTGAGCCGGTGGGGTGGCTGGAGACCTCGGTCTCCCGGGTCGCCCAGGTCTGCCAACCGCCGGTCGGGGACACCGGGACGACCGCGAGGAGCGGTCCGGTGAGGCTGCCGGTACGCAGTTCCACCGTGCCCGAGCCGACAGCGGAGGCGAGCCGGGCGGACACCGTCAGCCGGCCGGCCGTACCGAGGTCGACGTTGTCGAACCGCATCCAGTCGCCGTCGGCGAGGAACGCGGCGTTCTGCCCGCCTCCCATGTCCGCGGTCGCCTCCAACGTGACGCCCGACTGGGCCGCGTAGGACTCGGCCTGGACGGTGACCGTCGCGGCCTGCGCCCGCTGGGTCGAGGCGGTCAGGCTCAGGGTGGCGGCCAGCGCGACCACCAGGGCGTTCACCAAGAGTGTGTACAGAGGGACGCGATATCTGCGCATCTCACTTCCTCACGAACATCGGGGGGTGAAGGGGGGGATGGGGCGAGGGGGGTGCTTCCTGCCGGAGGGGCGCCCCCCCCCCCCGGGGGGGGGGGGGCGGCCCCGGAAACCACCGCGAAAGATAGAACCCTAACAAATAGCACAGCAAAATGGTCGGGGAAGGGGTGGGCGCCGCCCGCGGGCCCCGCCCCA
>NZ_JBIAQL010000021.1:0-108733 GCF_042889045.1 Streptomyces sp. NPDC002701 | reverse complement strand
GGGGGGGGGGGGGGGGGGGGGGGGGGGGGGGGGGGGGGGGGGGGGGGGGGGCCGGGGGGGGGGGGGGGGGGGGGGCCGGGGGGGGGGGGGGGGCGGGGGGGGGGGGGGGGGGGGGGCCCCCCACCGCCGTGGGGTGAGCCCGCCGTGGGGTGAGCCCGCGGGCCGGCCGGTGGCGAGCGGCCCGTACGTCCCTCTGCGCAGAAGTCCCCGGCTCACGGCCAGAGCAGTTGCTTGTCCCAGCCCTCACCGGACCCGGTCGGCGCCGTCCGGACCGCCGGGAACGCCGCGGCGGGCGGGGCCGCCGGGCTCCCCGCGGACGACGCCGCACTGGCCGCGGTACGTGCGGTACGCGCCGACGTGCGCGCCTGTTCGCCCACGCCGTGCGCCCGGCCCTGCCCGGGTCCGCCGGCGCGGCCCCACCGATGCCGCCACGCGACGCCGTCGAACGGCTGAACGCCCGGGCGGCCCTGGCCCCCACCGTCCCCGTCCTCACGTGGACCGGGGGCGCCGACCCCGTCGTACGCCAGGTACCGCTGCACGACGGCGTGGACCTCGCGCCGCCCTGGCCCGCGCCGCCGTCGCCTTCCTCGCGGGCCCCGACCGACGGCGGCTGCGCGCCTGCCACGCACCACGCTGTGTGCGCTACTTCCTCCAGGACCATCCGCGCCAGGAATGGTGCACACCTTCGTGCGGCAACCGCGCTCGTGTCGCCCGCCACCACGAACGGCACAAGAAGACGGCATAACCTCCCGGCATGAGCAGCATGAGTGGCGGAACGGACGCGGAACACGATCTCGGCCGGCTGTTGCGCGGTATGGAACCCGCCCTGCACCCCGGCCGCTACGTCTTCACCACCGTCCCCGGTGTCACGGCGCCCCCCGGTCTCACACCCGTCGTCACCGTCGTCGAGGACGAGGGCCTCACCCTCGTCGTCGAACAGGAGGACGCCGACGCCGCACGCCTGACCTACGACTACGTGGCCGGCTGGATCACTCTGCGCATCCACTCGGCGCTGGACGCCGTCGGCCTCACGGCCGCCGTCGCCCAGACACTCGCCGAAGCGGGACTGAGCTGCAACGTCGTCGCCGGCTTCCACCACGACCACCTCTTCGTCCCGCACGCGCGGGCGGCCGAGGCCGTGGCCCTGCTGGAACAGCTGGCCGAACGCTCCCGCCGGTGACGCCGGGAGGGACCCGCGTCCCTCGCCCCGGCGGACGTCGGCGAACACGGGGTGGCGTCCCGCACGCGGACGCGTTGCGCGGTGGCGAACGGACGATGACTTCCCGTGTCCCGGCGCACCGCGGCGGCCGACACCCGGCGACCCGTACGCCCCGCTCCGGTCGTGCGGAGGCCGACGACCGGCGGGATGGCGGCCCCGCCGTCGACGCGTGAGGGCGGACAGCCGGGCGCGGCGGCCCTCGCCCCCACGGCGGACGACCCCCCGGTGCACGTACCATTGCGGCATGTCCTTCCTCCGCCGCCGCAGCGCCACTCCCACCGGGCCGGATTTCGATGTTCTGGCCATGGATCCGGGCGACTGGCCGGGCAACCTCGGCGCGGGCCTGCTGCCCGCACCCGACGGCAGCTGTCAGGGTGTGTTCCTGCGCTACGACCTGTTCGGCGGCCGTGGTCCGGCGATGATCATCGGTAATCTTCCGGAGGGCTCCCCGGCCCGGGACGTCGCCGACGGAGAGGTCCCGTTCGAGGTGGCCCAGCTGCTGCTCGCGCTGGAGAACGACGAGGAGGTCACCGTCGTCGGCGCCGAGGACATGCCGGTGATGCAGGGCGACAACCTCCTGATCGTGCGCCGCCTCAAGCTCTCCGAGACGCGCATCTCCTGTGTGCAGTTCGACCGCAGCGACAAGGTCCTGGTGACCATCGCGGCGTGGGACCGCCCCATCACCGACGATCTGTACGCGCTGCTCAAGCCGCTGCCCGCGGAGCTGTTCCAGCAGGGCTGACCGACCCCGGCGGCCCCGGCGACCTCCCAGGTGGGGCGCCCCCGCCCGCCTGCCGTCTGTCTTTGTCATGACCCTTGTCGCTCGGGTGATCGGACCTCTAGCGTCAGGGGTCATGTCGTCTCTGGTACGTGAACCACGCGATCCGCAGGTGACCCACGCGTCCTCCCGAAGGGCCACCCTTAAAACCGCAGATGGCGGAGCGACAGGTCTCGTCGGCGAGGCAGGGGATCCCGCATCCGGGGAGGACCGGGCTGCGGATACATCGGATGTGTCGCGGGCCGTGTCGTTTGATGCCTCGGCGTCGTCCGACGTCTCGGCGGATGTCTCGTCGGTCCCGTCGCCGGGGCCCACGTCCCTCTGGTACGCCGCCCCGGCCGCCGACTGGGAGCGTGAAGCGCTGCCGATCGGCAACGGCGCCCTCGGTGCCATGGTGTTCGGCACCCTCGCCTCCGAGCGGCTGCAGTTCAACGAGAAGACCCTCTGGACCGGCGGCCCCGGTTCGGTCCAGGGCTACGACCACGGCAACTGGCGTACGGCCCGTCCCGGTGCCCTCACCGCCGTGCGGGAGAGGATCGACGCCGGGACCCGGCTCGACCCCGACACGGTGGCCGCCGAACTCGGCCAGTCCCGTGTCGGCTACGGCGCCCACCAGATCTTCGGCGACCTCCACATCGACGTCCCGGACGCACCGACGGCGCCACCGGACACGTACCGCCGCGCACTGGACCTCGCCGACGCCGTCGCGACCGTCGTCTACACCCACCGACAGGTGCGACACCAGCGGGAGTTCTTCGCCTCGTACCCCGACGGGGTGCTCGTGGGACGGCTGAGCGCGGACCGGCCCGGCAGCGTCACCTGCACGTTCCGCCACAGCTCGCCCCGCGACGACTACACCGCCACCGCGGCCGGCGGCAGGCTGACCGTGTGGGGCACCCTCGCGGACAACGGACTGCGCTTCGAGGCCCAGCTCCGCGTACACGCCGAGGGCGGCACGGTCACCTCCCACCCCGACGGCACCATCGGTGTGACCGGCGCCGACAGCGCCTGGTTCGTGCTGGCCGCCGGCACGGACTACGCCGACACGTACCCCGAGTACCGGGGCGAGGACCCGCACGCCGCCGTCACCAGGGCCGTCGACCAGGCCGGCGACAGCTACGGGACACTGATGGCCCGTCATGTACGGGATCACCGTGCCCTGTTCGGCCGCGCGGCCCTGGACCTCCGCGCCGAGGCCCCCGACATCCCGACGGACCGCCTGCTGGCGGACTACACCGGCGGCACCACGGCCGCCGACCGCGCTCTGGAGGCCCTCTTCTTCCAGTACGGCCGCTACCTCCTCATCGCGTCCTCGCGCCCCGGCTCGCTGCCCGCCAACCTCCAGGGCGTATGGAACAACAGCACCTCACCCCCCTGGTCCGCCGACTACCACGTCAACATCAACCTGCAGATGAACTACTGGCCCGCCGAGGCCGCGAACCTCGCCGGGACGACGGCGCCCTACGACCGCTTCGTCGAGGCGCTGCGCGCACCCGGACGCCGGACGGCGAAGGAGATGTTCGGCTCGCGGGGCTGGGTCGTGCACAACGAGACCAACCCGTACGGCTTCACCGGCGTGCACGACTGGTCCACGGCCTTCTGGTTCCCCGAGGCGGCCGCGTGGCTGACCCGGCAACTCTACGAGCACTACCGGTTCGGCGGTTCGGTGGAGTACCTGCGCTCCACCGCGTATCCCGTGATGAAAGAGGCCGCGGAGTTCTGGCTCGACACCCTGCGCACCGATCCACGCGACGGAACACTCGTCGTCACACCGAGCCATTCGCCCGAGCACGGCGACTTCACCGCGGGCGCCGCCATGTCCCAGCAGATCGTGCACGGCCTGCTGACCGACACCCTGGAGGCGGCGCGCACCCTCGGCGACGACGCCGCGTTCCGTCACCGGCTGGAGAGGACGCTGGCCGACCTGGACCCCGGCCTGCGCGTCGGCTCCTGGGGCCAGCTCCAGGAGTGGAAGGCGGACCTGGACGACCCGCAGGACGACCATCGCCACCTCTCCCACCTGTTCGCGCTGCACCCCGGCCGTCAGATCGAGCCCGACAGTCAGTGGGCGGACGCGGCAAGGGTCTCGCTCACGGCCAGAGGGGACGGCGGCACCGGCTGGTCCAAGGCATGGAAGATCAACTTCTGGGCGCGGCTGCGGGACGGCGACCACGCCCACTGGATGCTCGGCGAACAGCTCACGTCCTCCACCCTGCCCAACCTCTGGGACACGCACCCGCCGTTCCAGATCGACGGCAACCTCGGAGCCACGGCCGGGATCGTCGAGATGCTGCTGCAGAGCCAGCACGGCGTCATCGAGATCCTCCCCGCGCTGCCCGCCGCCTGGCGGCACGGCTCGGTGCGCGGCCTGCGCGCCCGCGGCGGCGCCACCGTCGGCATCGACTGGGCCGACGGCCGCGCGACCCGGGTCACGGTGACCGCCTCCCGGGCGCGGCGCCTCACCGTCCGCAGCGGTCTGCTGCCGGACGGCGGGACGACGTTCAGGGCGGTCGCGGGGCGCCGGTACGTATGGTCGGCAAGGAGGGTCAGTGACGGTCCAGGAAGTGGAAGCCGGGCCGTGGGTGCATGAGGAAGTCGTGGTGGGAGATGTTCCACGCGTAGGCGCCCGCGAGCGCGAACGCCACGCGGTCGCCCGCCCGCAGCCCCAATGCGGGGACGTGCCGGGCCAGGACGTCCTTCGGCGTGCACAACTGGCCGGTGAGGGTGACGCGTTCGCCCCGCGCCGCCGGCCGGGGCCACGGATGGGGCCAGTCCTCGACCGGGAGCGGGGTGCAGGGCTGGTCGTGTCCCTTGGTCGCCGGCGTGCGCAGGTGGTGCGTGCCGCCGCGTACGACGGCGAACTCCTCGCCGTGGCTGTGCTTCACGTCCAGCACCTCGGTCGCGTACCAGCCGCAGTACGCCGTCAGCGCGCGGCCGGGCTCGACCCGCAGCGTCAGCTCCGGGTGCCGGGCCCCGAGCCGGGCGAGCCCTTCTCCGTACCCGGACCAGTCGAACCGCTCCTCGGGGGTGGCGTAGTCGACCGTCATACCGCCACCGACGTTCACCTCGGCGATCCGTACCCCGTGCCGCGCGGCCAGCCGGACGGCCCACTCCACGATCGACCCGGCCACCGCGAGCTGTTCCGGAGCGCGCAGGCCACTCGCCAGATGCGCGTGCACACCCCGGAGTTCGAGCTGCGGACAGGAGCCGTCGGTGAGCAGACCCACCACCGCGTCCGCCCGGGACGGATCCACACCGAAGGGGGTGGGGCGCCCGCCCATCGCGAGGGCGCTCTCCGCCAGCGAGCCCGCGGCCACGGGCAGGTTGAAGCGCGGCAGCACCGCCACCCGGGTCCCCGGCGCGACCTGCCGGGTGAGGCCGGCCAGCATGCGCAGTTCGTGCTCGCTCTCCACATGGAAGCGCCGCACCCCCAGCTCCAGCGCGGCCACGATCTCGGCGGGGGTCTTGCCGGGTCCGCCGAAGGCCAGCGGGCGGCCCGGCACCGCCCCGGCGACATGGGCGAGTTCGCCGCCCGAGGCGACCTCGTAGCCGTCCACGTACGGGCCGAGCGCGGCCAGGATCTCCGGCTCCGGGTTGGCCTTCGCCGCGTAGTAGAGCTCGACGCACCCGGGCAGGGCGGTCCGCACCGCCTCGGCGTGTACGCGCAGCGCCTGCATGTCGTACACGTAGGCGGGGAGTTCGCCCGCCGGCAGGGACAGCACGCGCTCCCGTACGGCGTCGGTGAGGGACGGGGCGGCGGTCGCGGTGGTCATCGGGTGCTCCCGGTCGGGTGGCGCAGGATGCCCTCGCCGAGCGGAGAGGGCAGAGGGACGTATCCGGCCTCGCGGTCGGCCTTGCGCTCCCAGCGGGTGAGGAGGTTCGCCTTGGCGGGCAGCGGCACGCCCGCGAGCAGCGCGGCCAGCGGCGGCGGGCAGCCGTACCGGTCGGCGTACGTCCGCAGGGTGGCGCGGACCTCCGCCCACAGCGCGGCCTCGGTGCGCGGATGCAGATCGGCGAGGGCGGCGAGCAGTTCGGCGACGTGGTTCACGAGCAGGCAGTAGACGACCCGGTCCCAGCCGCGCCGCGCGTCGTACGTCATCGGGCCCGCGACCTCGGGCGGCAGCGAGGCGAGGGTCCCGGCGTGGTGCTCGGGCACGAGCTTGGTGCCCTCCAGGTCCCGGAAGAGGACCTGGGCGGGCATGCCGTCGCCGTCGACGCAGATCAGCACGTTCTGCAGATGGGGTTCCAGTACCAGACCGTGGTCGAAGTAGGCGGCGAGGACGGGCGGCACCAGCAGTCTGAGGTAGGCCGCCCACCAGTCGAGCGCCGCCTGCGGGCCGGCCCCGTCGAGGAGACGGGAGACGTGTGCGGGGCTGGTGGGGTACTCGTCCGCCACGGCCGCCGCGAGCAGCGGGGTGGTCCCGGGCAGCAGCCGGCGTCCGAGACCCTCGCGGACGATGACACCGAACCCTTCGAGCATCTCGCGGTCCGGTGTTCCGTCCGGACCGGGCAGGGCGAGGCTGCGGTACGCGGGCTCCCGGAGTACCGCGCTGCCGGGGAACCGGTCGGCCAGGTCGGCGAGCACCGGGGCGAGCACCCGGGTGAGCGCGACGGCGCCGGACAGCTCGTAACCGGCGTTCTTGCGCCAGCAGTTGGTGATGCGGATGTTGAGGCTGAACTTCAGGAACGACTCGCCGTCGTACAGGGTCCGCACGGACGCGGTGGCCGCGAAGGGTCTGCCGCCCGGGCCGAGGTCCAGGACCTCCCCCCGTCCGAGAGCCGCACGGAGCGTCGGGTGCTCGCGCAGCATGGCGTACTGCCAGGGGTGCGCGGGCAACAGCCGGTAGCCCGCGGGGACGGCCACCCGGTCGAGCGCGTCCAGGGCGCCGGGCTCCGCCGACTCCTGCGCGATCAGGTGTTCGCGGACGGCGAGGTGCCGCAGCGGGAAGGCCGCGGCGGCCTCCGGCGCGTAGGCGGGCCAGGAGTCCGCGTCCCCGGTGCGCGCCTTGGGCGTGGGGTGGAAACGGTGCCCGAACAGCAGAGACTGCTCGGAGGCGAGGTAGGCGGCGACGGGGGTGTCCGCCGGTGCGGTCCCGTCGGCGGCCCGTACGTCGAGGGCCGCCGCGACGATCCGGTGGCTGGAGTCGACCTGGTCCAGGAACTCCTCGTTGCGCACCCCGGTACGCAGGAACAGCTCCTCCCGCGTGAGCTCCGCCAGCCGTCGCCGGCCGATCCCGCTCCAGCCGCCGTCGGCCGTCCGCTCACTCACCGGGCCGGTGAAGCGGTGGGCGCCGAGCATCGACGTCCGCCGCAGCGCGACACGCAGCAGCACACCACGGCGGGGGAGGCGTACCAGCAGATGGCGGTCGGTGACAGCGATCTGCTGCTCGGGAGCCGACACCTCGCGCACCAGACAGTTGAGCAGGGTGTGCGCCACGACCTCGTCCGCGCCGGGAAGGTGCGCCTCGGTGGCGGGACCGGCGGCGGGGCCGGGGGTGGCGAGGGGGGTGCTACCGAGCGTCTCGGTCAGCGAGGGCATGTGCGGCTCCGTGCGGCTTCAGCGGGTACGGGGAGAGCGAAGTAGGGGCGCGCCTACGCGGTCGCGGCAGGAGGGGGTCGGCCGCGCCGCGCCGCGGCACCCATGACGGGTGCCGGGGCACCCGCGAGGGGCCAGGTCGCACCCCTCATGCCGGACTCCGGGCGCGCAGCAGGTAGTTGGGCCCAGTGGTGTAGTGCTTGTTGATGTCCGCCGCGCCCGAACGTTCCTTGCTGAGGAGCGTTCCCGCGGTGACCATCGCCTTGACCGGCAGGCGCGGCGCGTCCAGCACCTGGGCACGCAGCACGGCACCGGGCTCACCCGCTCCCGTCCCGAGCCGTTCGATCGCCTCGGCCAGCCGGTCGCGCACGAGCCGCAGCAGTACCGCGAGCGGCGCGCGACCGTGCCGGGCGAACCCGAACGCGTAGGCGCCGGCGCACAGATGGACCGTGACGGTGGTGAACAGGTCGACGACCGGCTGGTCACCCGCGGCGAAGGTCCGGGCGTCGTCGAAGTCCCCGGCCCCCGGGGCCGCGTCCCCCAGGCGCTCCCTCAGCCGCACGCCGTTGATGCGCGGCCCGTCGTTGTCCTTCAACAGCAGACGCAGCCGGGTGCGGCCGTCGTGCTGCCGGTCGAGGACCATGGAGATGTTCTGCTGGTGCGATTCGAGCGCGATCCCGTACCCGAACAGCGTGGTCTGCCAGTCGAGCAGCAGGGTCAGGAAGGCGTCCAGCAGCGCGAGGAGGTCACCGCCGTAGAAGCGGTCGGCCAGGTGGTCGACGACCAGCCGTCCGCCGGGTGCCCCGGCCGGCAGGGCGGCCAGGGGCACGACGACGGAATCCTGGAGACCCTCGGGGTGGCGCCGGAACAGCGCGGCGAGCAGTTCGTGCCCGGCGTGCGCGTACCGACTCTCCTCGGCGTGCAGGATCGTGCCCCCGAAGCGCGGCTCGCGGACGATGACCTGCTCGATCAGACGCTGTCCCGCGGCCCCGTCGACGAGCGTGCCGGGTTTGATGGTCCGCCGGTTGCGCAGCCCCAGGGACGCCGTGGCCAGGGGCAGCTTGACGTGCAGGGACGGCTCGTCGGTCAGGGCCACGGTACGCATCGACAGGGTCGGCACGGCTTCGAGGTGGGCGCGGTCGGCGAGCACGGCCCGCCCTTCCAGACCGGTGGCGCGCAGGGCGCCCCGCAAGGGGGCGCCGACGGTCAGTGGGTGGACGGGCAGCGCCACATGCGTACCGTCGAGCCCCGGCAGACCGAGCGCCGCGGGTGTGGGCCAGCGGTCCGGGAACGTCCCGGACACTGCCTCCTGAGGCACCGCGAGCCAGCGCAGCGCGAAGCGCGGGTGCGACTCGGGCGCGTAGGCCCGCAGGTGCGTCTCGTCCAGTCCGGCGCGTCCGCGTGCGGTCGGGTAGACGGGGTGGTCGAGGTGCGCGGCGAGGGTGTCGTACGCCGGCCCGCCGCTCAGCCCCGTCCAGTCGTTCACCCGGGGGCCGTGACGGGCCGTCAGCCGGTCGAACACCTCGTCGCGGACCGCGGTGTGCAGGCGCATGGTGGTCAGCGTCTGACGGCACTCCTCGGCGAAGGCGTCGAATCCCGCCCGGTCGAGGGGGTGGGCCAGAGCCCGCAGGACGCCGAGGACCGCTTCGCACGTCTCGTAGCGGACGGACGCGGATCCGCTGAACTGGCCGGACTGGCCGGACTCTCCGGGCTCTTCGGGCGCGCCGGGCTCCCTGGGATCGCCGGGCTCCAGCGGGTCCCCGAACTCGGCGACGAGCAACGGCAGCCGGGCGGCGTACTCGCACTGGAACCCGTCCTCGACGACGGGCAGCAGCAGGAACCGCCCGTCCTCGCACGGCCGTTGCCACCAGGCGCCGTCCGGCCGGTGCACCAGCCGGCCGGCCGAGCGCAGTCCGACCACGTCCTCCCGCAGCAGCGCGCTGAGCACACGCGTCACCAGCTCGCCCTGAGCGGCATCGGCTGTCTCGTCCGGCAGGCCGGCTCCGCGAGCCGTCACGGCTGGATCTCCCACCGCTGCCCGGCCAGGAACGCGGTCACGGCGCTGTCCACGGCCTCCTGGTCGGTACCGGTCGCCCGCACCACGCCGAGGAAGTCGCGGTTGGTGCGGTACACCTCATGCCGCTCACCGACCGCCCTGAGCGGACGGTAGGTCAACGACACGCCGCCGACGCTCAGTTCCGCCGCGGCGGGGGCCGCGGTCAGCGTCCCGGCGCGCTCGGCGCACGGGTAGTCCAGCCGGGCCACACCGTCGCGCCGCGCGCCGAGGTCCGCGGGCAGGGGCTCACCCAGGTGCGTACGCAGGATGTGCTCGAAGAGCGGGATCTCCAGCAGCCGCGCCAGCAGCAGATCGCACTGGTCCCCTATGGCGCGGTAGTTGACCTCTATGATCCTCGCCCGGCCCTCGTGCACCACGAACTCGGTGTGACAGGCGCCGAACCCGACGCCGAGTGCGTCGAGCTGCGCCAGCACCTGGGCGACGACCGGTTCGGGATGGGCCGCGACGAAGGTGAGCCGCTCCTCGATGAAGTACGGCGGCGGGGACACCACGGTGTGGAAACCGCCCAGGACATGGCGTACCCGGCCGTCGCCGAGCGTCTCCAGGGTGTAGAGCTCCCCGGGCAGGTACTCCTCGACGACCAGGGCGGCCCCGGGGCGGCGGTCGCGGATCAGCGCGCACCGCGCCACCAGTTCCCCGGGTCCCGTCACGAGTACGACGTCCTCGCTGGCGACACCCTCGCGCGGCTTGACGACACACGGGTACGGCACGTCGAGGGCGGCCACGTCCGTGTGGTCGGTGACCTCGGCCGACCACACCGTGTCGGCGCCCGCGGAGGCGAGATGGCGCCGCATCTCCGCCTTGTCCTTGGTGCGCAGGGCGACACGCCAGTCCTTGCCCGGCAGGCCGAAGTAGGCGGCGGCCAGCGCGGCCTGGATCTGCAGGTGGTCGCTGTTGGTGAAGACCGCGTCGGGACGGCCGAGCGCGGAGACCCGGGCGACGACGGAGCGGAAGTCGAGGACGTCGCACTCCAGGACCTCGATCCCGCCGGCCCTCGCATACGCGCGCCGGTGGGCGTCCGGCTGGTCCGTGAGGACGGTCACCCGCAGGCCGAGCCGTGCCGCGGCCGGCAGGAACCCTTCCGTGACGGAGTCGGTCGGGTTGCGGGCGAGCAAGTACATGCGCATGCGACGGAACAACTTCTGCTCGGGGACGGGCGGTGGCGGTGGTGGCGGACCACGGGTGCGGCCCGTCGGGTCGCGGTCCCCTGGCTGAGGCCGCGTCAGGCGTGGGGTCACGCACTGCTGTTGGTGATCTCTATACTAAGGTAAGCCTTACCTCGTTTTCTCGCTCCGCCCCCTGCCCAGGAGTACCGATGACCGTGGCCGTGGAGACTCCGTCGACCGGCGGGACCGCGACCGTGTCCGGCCTGCTCACCGACGCCTACCGGCAACTCACGGACCGGTGCCCGGCACTGACGGTACGCGTGGCGGACCCGGCCTCACGATTCACCCGCACGGGGGTCGGCGGAGCCGAGTTGACGAAGGACCGCGAGGCTCTGGAAACTTTCCTCCTGGCCGAGGACTCCCGGATCCGGGAACGCTACGACCACGTCCCGCGCCGTGACGTCGCCGCCTCCCGCGCCCTGCACGACTACGCCTGGTCGGTGGGCCTGCTGATGAGCGGCGTCTGGTACCTCACGGGCCGGGTGCCGCGCGTCCGCCCCGAGGACGTACGGATCGACCTGGGGTCCGGCGTCTTCGAGATCAGCCCCGGCCCGGACCTGGCCTGCCTCCCGGACGACCCCGCGGCCACGCTGCCCGGGGTGCTGACGGTTCCTCATGAGGGCGCTTTGCGCGCGGAGTTGCGGGTCGCCGTCGCCGACCACATGGAACCGCTGCTCACCGCGATCGGCCCGTACGTCCGGCGCGGTCCGCGCGCCCTGTGGGGCCTGGTCACCGACGATCTCGTCTCCGGCATCTGGTACCTCGGCCGCATGCTCGGCCGGGAACCGGACGCCGTACGGGCCGCCTCGGCGCTGCTGCCCTCCGCCGTCCCGCCCTTCCCCGGCGGGGCGGACTTCCGCCACCTCACCGGCAGCGACGGCCGGCGGCACCCGACCCGCACCCGTATGGGCTGCTGCCTCTACTACACGATCCGGCCCGCCGAGGCGTGCGCCACCTGCCCGCGCACCTGCGACGCCGAACGGCTGCGCCGCCTCGAATCCTGACAGGGGCGGCCGACGGGCCACCCGGGCCGCCGGCCGCCCCCGTCACCGGCCGGCCTACGCGGACGGCGTCACCCGTACGTCCGCGGCCCGTACGAACGCCACCCGGTGCCCGAACTGGATCTCGTAGTACATGTCCGAACCGCGCACCACCCGGTGCGGCGTCGTGTCGAAGGTGGGCGCGTAGTAGTACTCGCCCGGCACCTTGTCACCGACCGCGTACTTCTGCCCCGCGAGCAGCTTGTACGGCAGCGGCGAGACCGACTGGACCGGCACACCTTCCGGGTACGCCTCCTTCTCCGGGTACGCGCGCCCGTAGACGGGGATCTCGGCCAGCCCGGCCTTCGGGGTGACGACGGCACCGGCCGCGTGCACCGCCGTCGGCTGCTTCCGCGGGTTCTTGAACCACGCCTTCTGGCCCAGGTACCAGATCGCCGTCCAGTCGCCGTCGCGTCCGGCGACCGCGTACTGCTGGCCGGTGGAGACCCGCGAACCGACGTCGTTCACACCGGTCGTGGAGTCCGCCCCGGTGGGCCGCAGACCGATGTCCTTGACGAGCGGGGCGTCCTCGCTCGGTCCGGTGTGGAGGCGTACGGCGCTGGAGCCGTGCGCCGGGCATGGCTCACCGGCGGTGGCGCAGCCGGTGAACACCGGCCTGTTCCTCTCGTACCGCGGCGCCACCGTGATCAGCCCGCCCTTCGGTCCGGACGTGGCGCGCAGCGGTTTGCCGAGCAGCGCGAAGTAGTGCCGCCAGTCCCAGTACGGGCCCGGGTCCGTGTGCATCGACGGGATGGTCGCGGTCGTGGTGCCGGGCACGGTGTCGTGGCCGAGGATGTGCTGCCGGTCCAGCGGAATGCCGTACTTCCTGGACAGGTACTTCACCAGCCGGGCCGACGACCGGTACATGGCTTCCGTGTACCAGGTGTCGGGCGCGGTCAGGAAGCCCTCGTGCTCCAGGCCGATCGACTTGGCGTTGATGTACCAGTTGCCGGCGTGCCAGGCCACGTCCTTGGCCTTGACGTGCTGGGCGATGTGCCCGTCGGTGGAGCGCAGGGAGTACTGCCACGACACATAGGTCGGATCCTGGACCATGTCGAGGACGCCGTCCCAGGCGCCCTCCGTGTCGTGGACGACGATGTACTCGATGCTCTGGGACGCCGGCCGGTCGCCGAGGTCGTGGTTGCCGTAGTCGCCGTCCCCGAACTCCTCGTACGGCGCCGGGATCCACTCGCAGGACACGGTCGCCGGGCACTCGGTCTCGCCCGCGGCGGGTGCCCGCAGTCCCGCCCCGCGCACCTGCGCGGTCACCGGCCGCAGTTGCGGCTGCGCGCCGAGCGCGACCCGCTGCCCCGCGTCCGTCGTGCGCCGCGCGCCCCGGCGGATCACGTCGAAGACGTCGTCGGCGTACGTCGCCGCCGTCGCCGTGTCGTCGGCGCCCGAGTAGCGGGCCACCGCCCCGTACCAGTCGGCCGCGTCGTCACCGAGCGGCTCGCCGAGCTGCTTCTGGGCGGCGGCCAGCAGCGCGGCCCCGCCCGCCACGTTGGCGGCCGCGTCCGTGCGCAGCCGTTCCGCGGGGATGCCGGTCAGTTCGGCGGCCTTCGTCAACGTGGTGAGACGCGCCGGAAGCCGCGTGCCCTCCGGGATCCTCGCCTCTGGGAGGAGGGTGCCGCGTGACTCGTCGCCCCGGGCGTCCTCACCGTCGCTGTGGTGCGGTGCCGTGCTCCGCGCGATCGCCGTGCGGGCGTCGGTCAGATGCATGGGACCGTAGCCGCCCGTGACACTGGGCGCCCCGGCGTGGTCGTCCCAGCGGGACTGCAGGTAGGAGACGCCGAGGAGCACGCTCTGCGGCACGTCGTACCGGGCGGACGCCTCGGCGAAAGCATTCTGCAGACGGGCGGAGGGCGCGGACCCCCGCCCGGCGCCGTCGTACGGTGCGGCTCCCAGCAGAGGCAGCAGCAGAGCGGCCGAGGCGACGGCCCCCGCGGCCCGGCGGGCACGCCGGTGCCGGGCGGAGGGACTGGGGTCGGTGGGGGATCCTCGCAAGGCAGACCTCCTGGGACGAGCGGGCGTGACGGGACGTACGGGGGCGGGTGTGCGTCAGTGGTACCGGCTCTCCGACCATCCGTCAATCGCCCCCAGCGGCACGCGATGTCGCACGTCAGCGGCGGCCGTCACCGGCGCCGGGCGGCGGTGACCCGGGCTGCGAGGCGTCAGTGGAGTAGACCACTCTGCCGCCGCTCGACGCTCGGCGCGGGTCCGGGTGGACGCCGGGCCCGAGGCGGAGGTCCGGACACGACGAAGGTCCGCGAAGCGCCGCTGTCCCTGGGCGCACCGCGGACCTTCGTCCCCGTCAGCGAGTACCGACCGCCGCGCGCACGGCCCTGCGGGCCATCTGGCAGTCGTCGTGCAGCCGCCTCAGCAGCAGCCGCTGTTCCTCACCGGACGGCGCAGCACCCGGGTGGGCCGGACCCGGTGCCGCCGGGGTCGTCTCGTGCATCGAACGCTGCACGGCCGTCTCGTAGGTACGGATCTCCCTGGTGAGGACGAGCATCAGGTTCACCAGGAACGCGTCCCGCGCCGCGGGTCCCGCCGACTGGGCGATCTGGCTGATCTGCCGACGGGCGGCGGGCGCCTCCCCGAGGACCGCCCACAGCGTCGCCAGGTCGTAACCCGGCAGATACCAGCCCGCGTGCTCCCAGTCCACCAGCACCGGACCGGCCGGGGAGAGGAGCATGTTCGACAGGAGGGCGTCGCCGTGACAGAACTGGCCCATGCCCTGGCGGCCGGCCGAGTGCGCGATGCCGTGCACCAGCTTCTGCAGGTCACCCATGTCCCGGTCGGTGAGCAGCCCCAGCTCGTGGTACCGGGAGATACGTACCGCGTAGTCCAGCGGGGCGTCGAACGTCCCGGCCGGCGGCCGCCACGCGTTGAGCCGGCAGATCGCGCCGAGCGCCGCCCTGATGTCCGCGCGGGGCGGTGCCTCCGCGGGATGCCGGTGCAGCGCCGCCACGCGTCCCGGCATCCGCTCGATCACCAGGGTGCAGTTGTCCGGGTCCGCCGCGATCAGACGGGGCACCCGCACCGGCGGGCGCTGCCGCACGAAAGCGCGGTACGCCGCTATCTCGTGCCGGATCCGGTCGGCCCACATGGGGGAGTGGTCCAGTAAGCACTTCGCCACGGCGGTGCTGCGTCCTGTCGTACCGACCAGGAGCACGGAGCGTCCGCTGCGGCGCAGCACCTGTACCGGAGAGAACTCCGGACAGATCCGGTGCACCGACGCGATCGCCGTACGCAGCTGGGCGCCCTGGGGGCCGGACAAGTCGAGTCTCCCGCTGAGCGGTTGCGTGCCGAGCCCCGGCACACGCCGTGACCGGCCGGCGCCGAGCACGGGAGCCGCCGTCGGGCGGGCGGGGTCGAGATAGGGGCCGCCGCCTGCCGGGCGGGCGTGCAGCGACCGGGGTGGGACGGACACGGAGGACGATGCTGTGTACATGGGCGAAACAGATCCCTTCGTGTGCCGGCGAGGTACCGCGCCACCCGACCCGGCCGCCCTGGAGCACCCTGGGGAATGTCCCTCGGCGACCGGGTCGGGGTGGCGCGTTCCTACCTGACACCTTTCGCCCGGTGGCACACCATCTGGCGTGCCCTGGCGAACCCTGGCGAATAGTCGCTCAGCAACTGACAGGCGGTTACTGTCAACTCAGCCGAGAACCTGGGGGCTTGACGTGAGCGGACAACCCAACACCCGACTGTCGGACCTGTTCGGCCTGGCCGGCTGGTCCAAGGGCGAACTCGCGAGAATGGTCAACCGGCAGGCGGCGGCCATGGGCCACCCCCAGCTGGCGACGGACACCTCGAGGGTACGGCGGTGGATCGACATGGGAGAGGTCCCACGCGATCCGGTGCCGCGGGTGCTGGCAGCGCTGTTCACCGAGCGTCTCGGCCGTGTCGTGACCATCGAGGATCTCGGTCTGGTCCGGCGCGGGCGCGCGGGGAGACGGCAGGGCGGCGGGAGTGCGGAGCATCCCGACGGTGTGCCGTGGGCGCCCGAGCGGACGGCTGCGGTCCTCACCGAATTCACGGGAATGGACCTCATGCTCAACCGACGCGGCTTGGTGGGCGCGGGCGCCGCGCTCGCCGCAGGATCCACACTCAGCAGTTCCCTGCACGAGTGGCTGCACACCGATCCGGCCCTCGCGGCCGACGCCCCTGACACCGACGATCCCCTGCACGCCGACCCCGCTGGGTTCGACCGCTGCGAGGCCGCCCCCATCGGGTCGCAGGAGATCGAGGAACTGGAGCGCTCGGTCGAGGTGTTCCGGGCCTGGGACGCGGCCCGCGGTGGCGGTCTGCAACGCAAGGCTGTCGTGGGACAGCTCAACGAAGTGGGAGGCATGCTCTCCTACCGGCACCCCGACCATCTGCAGCGACGCCTGTGGGGCGTCGCTGCCAACCTCGCCGTCCTCGCGGGCTGGATGTCGCACGACGTCGGTCTGGAGCCCACGGCGCAGAAGTACTTCATCATCGCCGCGCACGCGGCACGGGAGGGCGGTGACCGGCCCCGCGCCGGCGAGGCGCTCTCCAGAGCGGCCCGCCAGATGGTGCACCTCGGCCGGCCCGACGACGCGCTCGACCTCATGAAGCTCGCCAAGTCGGGCTCCGGCGACGAGGTACTGCCGCGTACGAGGGCCATGCTCTACACCATCGAGGCGTGGGCGCAGGCGTCGATGGGCAAGGCCCAGGCCATGCGGCGCACGCTGGGCGAGGCGGAGGACCTCTTCTCCTCGGACCACGGTGACGTGCCCCCGCCGAGCTGGATGCAGCTGTTCGACGAGGCGGACATGCACGGGATGCAGGCCCTCGCCTACCGGACGCTCGCGGAGCACGACCCGGCCGCGGCCGCCGTCGCGCAGCGCCACGCCAAGGAGGCGCTGGCCCTGCGGGAGAAGGGACGGGACCGGTCGAAGATCTTCGACCACCTGTCGCTCGCCTCCGCCTGCTTCATCGCCGACGACCCCGAGCAGGCCGACCGGTACGCACGGCTGGCCCTGACGTCGATGGGCTCGAACTCGTCCCACCGCACCTGGGACCGGCTCCGTGAGATGTACCGGCTGACGGGGCAGTACTCCAGCTATCCGAAGATCAGCGACCTGCGGGAGGAGATCAAACTGTCGCTGCCGAAGGGCACGTTGAAGCCGAGGGGCACCAACAACGCACGGGCATAGGGGGTCCGTGCGCTGTACCAGCGGTGCCTCAGGTGACACATAGGTCGTTCGAGCTGTCCGGGGCGGCGAAGGTTGCCCGGTTCCCGGTCAGGTGGCGACGCGCGCGACGAGCACACAGGCGTCGTCGTCGCGTTCCGTGGTCTCACCGAACTCCTCCACCACCGTCCGTACGCAGTCCTGTGCGGTACGGGCCTCGCGGAAGCGGGGAGCCAGTGCGAGGAGGCGGCTGACGGCCGCGGTGTCCTGCGCGCCGCCGGCCGCGTCCGGCCGGGGGAACCCTCCTCGCGGAGGGACCAGTCCTTCGGTGTGCAGGAGCAGGAGGTCGCCCGGTTCGAGCGCCTCTTCGGCCTGTCCGTACACGGCACCCGAGGTGGCGCCGAGCAGGACGCCGTCCGGCGGAGTCAGCGCGCGCCCCGTCCCGTTGCGGAACAGCAGCGGGGCGGGGTGTCCCGCCTGCGCCCAGACGAGGGTCCGGGACGTGGGCCGGTAGCGGCAGCACACCGCGCTGCCCAGGGCCGGCTGCGCGGAGGCGTCGAGCAGTTGGTTGAGGCATCCCAGGAGCCGGCCGGGTTCGGTGCCGGCGACGGCCATGCCGCGCAGCGCGCCGAGCAGCATCGCCATGCCGGAGGTGACGGCGACTCCACGACCGGTGAGGTCGCCCGCGCTCAACAGCGTGTCGCCGTCCGGGAGATCGAGGGCGTCGTACCAGTCGCCGCCGATGAGGGTGCCGGACGAGGAGGGCAGATGGCGGGCGGCGAGCTCCAGTGTTCCCGGGCCCTGCCGCGGGAGCATCGGGGAGCCGCGCCACGGCGGCAGGACGGCTTCCTGCAGTTCGACCGCGAGACGGCGTTCGGTCTGCGCGGCGTGCCGTTGCCGCTGGAGCGAGTCACGGGTCTCGCTGACGGTCCGCTGGCTGCGCCGCAGCTCGCTGACGTCGCGCAGGACGGCCCACATCGAGGCGGTGCTGCCGTCCACGTCGAGCACGGGCTCACCCATCACGTGCACGGTCCGTACGTCGCCGTCGGGGCGCACCACGCGGAACTCCCCGTCGATCGGTTTGGCGTCGACCAGACAGTCCGTGACCATCGCGGTCAGTCCCGGGCGGTCCTCGTCGAGGACGACCGAGGGCAGTTCGTCGAGGGTGAGCGGGGGAGCGGCGGGGTCCCGGCCGAGGATCTGGTAGAGCTCTCCCGACCAGCTCACCTCGTCCGTCAGCAGGTTCCACTCGGCGCTGCCGACCCGGCTGAGCAGTGAGCCGGGCCGGGGGGAGGAAGCCGGTTCGGACCCTGCCGCGGAGGACGCCGCCTCGTCCTCGACGGGCGCGGGCGGGGGGCCGTCCCTCAGCTGTGCCAGGTGGGCGTCGAGGTCGTCGAGCTGGTGCACGGCCAGGTCGCACAGGGCGCGCTGCCAGCGTCCCTGCGGGTCCGTGCCGTCGGCCGGCGCGTCACGTCGTACGGCGTCCATGTCGCCCCGCAGCCGACGCGTCTGCGAGATGAGCGCGTCGACCGTGCCGTGCGGAGGCGGCTGGGCGGCAGGATGGTCCGCCGAGAGATGGGACGGCATGACGTACTCCGATACAGGCACGGTACGACCAAGGCAGCGGGAAGGACCGTTACGACTGTTGCACAGCCCGCGACGCCCTGTAAGGGATTTGGCAACACACGACACGGTGGTGCCTCTGGCATATGCCACTGTCCTTGCGGGCCTGTCCGTCAACTGGCCCACCGACGCTACGACGTGCGGCCGGGGCCGTTCGAGCACGTCCCCGGTCAGTACCGCTGGGCCTGGGACAGCTTCGGGGTGAGGACCGGGTCCGCGGGTCTGCGGCTGACGGCGAGGGACTGGGTGCGGTCACCGGGGGCGAGATCCTCGGCTCCGGCGTATCTCGTCTCCACCGTCCTGCCGGAGGAGTCGAGGAAGTCGATCCGCACGGCGTACGACGCCTCGCTGTCGGTCTTGTTGGTGATGCTCACGACGACGGCGAGCAGTCCGCCGGTCTCGGATCTGGGTCTGCCGGTCATGGAGACCTCGGACATCGCGTTGCCCGGGCCCTCGACGTCCTTGAGCTCGTTCTCGGCGGCCTTGTCGGCGCGGGCCGCCTCCGCCGACACGGATGCCTCGAAGGCGGAGGCGGCGGCCGAGGCCGAGGACGCCGCCGCGGAGGCCGAGGCGCGTGCGGACTCCACGGCCGACTCCTTCATGGAGGGGGCGGTCCCCGAGAAGGACGCGGTGTCGGGAGGCGTAGGGCGTTCGCTGAAGGACGGGGTGGAGTCGCCGGAGTCGTCGCCGGTGCCGCACGACGTGACGGCACCGGCGAGGGCGGCCGCGGTCACCACCGCGAGGACGGCCGCACGCGTGCGGCCGGGACGGCGGGGCGCACGGGGCAGGGGTGTGTTCATCGCGTGCCGTCCTCGTCGGAGTCAAGGTGAAAGTGAAGGTGAAGGGGGTGGGGGATGCCGGGTCGGGCCCGCGGTGCCGGATTCAGTAGCGGAGCACTCCCGCGATGCCCTCGGCCTCGGCCAGGGTTCCGTCCGGTACGAAGCGGACCTCGGCGCCCGTCTCCAGGCACTGTTCGACGATCTCGTCCACGATGTCGTCCCGGGCGTCGAGGTCGTCGCTGCCGGCCGGGACCAGATGGTCGCCGCCGTCGTCGCGTACCGTCACGCGGTAGTTCTCCTCGACGACCAGCAGCCGGACCCGGCCGGCGGTCGCGTTCTGCCACACCTCGTCGACGCCCGCGGCGAACTCCCGGCGCCCCTTGGCGCTTTCGAGTTCGAGCGTCACGGTGTCGATGAGCCGGAGGTGCTCGGCGGTGACCAGGGGGCGGACCGCCTGCCACACCGCCTCGGCCCCGGCGTGTCCGAGCCCGCCGTGCGGGACGTGCACGGCGTCCCTGGTCACGGTGCCGACCTCGCCGAGCAGCGAGAGCGCGGACTGCTCACCGGCGACGTACACGGTCCGCGGCGCGGAGCGCAGGACACCGGCGAGGGCGGTGTCGGCGTCCCGCAGGAAGTGGCGCATCTGCTCGTCGCGGAAGGTGCTCGGCACGTCGCCGACGCGTTCCTGGCGCTCGGCGTCCGGATCCTCCAGGCTCCGCGTCAGCGGGAAGCCTGCCGTGGCGGCCTCGACGACATGCCCGCCGCCGCTCCACAGCGCGATCCGGTCGGCGGAGACGGTCAGCACCCAGAACGGGCTCTCGGCGGCCTGCGCGGCGACGAGATTGCGGGTCAGGAAGGTGTCCGAGAGGACGACCCGCTCCGGAACGGTCCGGGCCAGCGACCACACCTGGTGCTCCCCGGGAGCCGCGAAGATCGCGAGGCCGTCCTCCGCGTGGGCCAGGTCGACCTCGGTCAGCGCCTGTTCGAGCTGTTCGACGACGTCGATGCGCCGCTCACGGGTGACCGCGGGATCGGACTCCAGTTGCTTCCTCGCCTCGGCCAGCACATTGCGCAGCCGGACGGGATCCTGCGCGTTGTCGGGCTCCCTGCGGTGGGTCGGCGTCAGCACCGACACCGCGGGATAGGGCCGCGGACGACGCAGCTCGGCGAGGGTGGCAGGACTCAGAAGGTGCTCCATAGACGCACCATATGACCGAATCGTCACACGGGCATTCGGGGAGGCATGAGCGAGCGCACCTCCCGCCAAGCGATCACCCAGGTCGCGGCCGCCCTGTTCGCGAACGGCGCGGCCGAGCACGTCATCGTCGTCGGCATGCTCAGACTGCGGGCGGCCACGCACCTCGACACCGTGTTCACCTTCGCCGACCGGGACCTCGTCACCCTCTACCCGGCCATCATGGACCGGGTCCACACCTTTCACCCAGACCAACGCGTTGCTGCGCAGGGCCGGGGTCGAGGTCATCACGATCGTCGGCGCGGAGCTGGGGCGGGGACGGGGCGGCGGACACTGCATGACGTGCCCGATTGTGCGCGACCCGGTCGACTTCTGACCGCTTCTGACCGCGCCCGCCCCCGCATCCCCCCGGCCCGCGGGGTTCGTGTGCGGCTCACTCCTCCGCGCCGCACGAACTCCCGTCGGCCGGCAGCCGCCCGTACAGCAGGAAGTCGTCGACCTTCCGGTTCACGCACTTCGAGGAGGAGTAACCGGTGTGGCCCTCGCCCTTGTTGTCGAGGACGACGGCCGCCGACCCGAGCCGGTCCGCCGTCTCCGTGGTCCAGCGGTACGGGGTCGCCGGATCGCCGCGGGTGCCGACGAGCAGCATCTTCGGTGTGTCGACGTCCCGGACCTCCTCACGGATGTACGTGGTGCCCTTGGGGCGGCCGTAGCACATCAGGGCCTGGGTGAGCCGGTACCGGCCGAAGACCGGGGACGCCCGCTCGTACGCGGCACGCATCCTGTCCAGGTCCTCGGTGACCTGGCCGGCGGAGGGGCGGTCCGGGTCGTCCGCGCAGTTGATCGCCATCAGCGCGGCCGGGAGGTTGTCGAAGGGGATGTCGCCCTCGTCGACGAGACCCCCGTTCCCGTCCTTGTCCGCGGTGACGCCGGCGATGCCGGGGACCGCGCCGCCGCCCGCGGAGAAGCCCATGATGCCCCGGGTGTCCCCGTCCTGGACCAGGGAGGTGAGCGCCTGGGAGAGGGCCGGCCACAGTTCCCTGCTGTAGAGCGCCTGGCCTATCGCGCCGACCAGGTCCTGACCGGAGAACGGCATGCCGAAGTCCGACGGCACCGGCTCCTCGTCCAGCGAGCGGATCAGCCGGACCACGTCCTCGCGGGCCGAGCGCGGGTCCTGGCCGAACGCGCAGTTGAGGTCCTCCGTGCACCAGTCGAGGAAGTCCTCCAGCGCGGTCTGCTGACCCCGCGCGCCCGTGACGCCCTGCTCGCTCAGCGGTTCGGTGAGGGTGTCCACGCCGTCGAGGACCATGCGGCCCGTCCTCCCGGGGAACTGGGCGGCGTACACCGCGCCCAGCCGCGTCCCGTACGAGAAGCCGAGGTAGTTGAGCTTCTTGTCGCCCAACGCCGCGCGCATCACGTCGAGGTCGCGTGCGGCGTCGACGGTGCCGATGTGCCGCATCACCGGCCCGGAGTGCTTCACGCAGTCCGCGGCGAGCTTGCGCAGCGCCTCGAGAGCGGCCCGCGGATCGTCGCCCTCGTCGGCCTCCGTCTCCGTGCCGGCGTCCGCGTCGGCCTCCGCGTCGGGGTCCGTGGCGCCCATGCCCTCGCCGCAACTGACCGGGGAGCTCCGGCCGACACCGCGCGGGTCGAAGGTCACCACGTCATAGCCGTCCGTGAGACCCAGGAAGTCCTCGCCGCCGGCCGCGAGTTCGCTGACGCCCGGGCCGCCGGGGCCACCGAAGTTCAGCAGCACCGAACCCCTGGACTCGCCCGTCGCCCTGAACCGGGCCATGGCCAGGTCGAGCGTCCCCGCGTTCGGGTGCGCGTAGTCGAGGGGGACGGTCACCTTCCCGCACTGCAGGTCATCGGAGAGCGTGTCGTCGGGACAGGCCGACCACGTGATCTTCTGGTCGTGGAAGCGGGACAGATCGGGTCGCTCCGCGACAGCCGCCGCCACCGACGGCAGCCCCGCTCCCAGCAGGGCCAGCGTCATGGCGCAGACGAAGGCACGGCGTTGGTGCGTCGACAGCATCACAAGCCTCCCGGGACGTCCCGGCGCGCGGCCGGGAATTCCCCCTCGATCACGATACGGGCGCGCCCACGGCCGCGCCTCCGGGCGAGCGGGACCGCGGAACCGGCCCTATCCTGCGCGGCGCAGCGACGGACGGTTCGAACGGCGCTTCGCTCGGCGTCCGCTCGAAGGGGGTCGAATGGCGGGCGAGCCATAACCTGCTCGGTCCGCCCGCGTTCCAAGGGTGCGGGCGAGTGCCCCGCGACCAAGTCTGGAAGGCAGGGAACCTATGAAACGGGTTGCCCGAAATGGTTTGATCCTCGCGGCCGCCGCCTCCGGCGCCGTGGGCCTGGCGACGCCGGCGCACGCGGACTCCGCGGCGGACGGCGCCACGGCCCACTCGCCCGGGGCGATCTCCGGCAACACCATTCAGCTCCCGGTGCACGTCCCGGTGAACGCGTGCGGGAACACCGTGAACGTGGTCGGACTCCTCAACCCCGCCATGGGCAACAGCTGCGCCAACGAGGGCGGCAAGGGCGGTGGCGAGGACGGCGGCTACGGGGGAGGCGGCCACCAGGGCTCCGCGGGGGCCGTCGCGGACGGCAGCGAAAAGGATTCTCCGGGTCTGATCAGCGGCAACGGAGTGCACCTCCCGGTCCAGCTGCCCGTGAACGTCACCGGTAACGCGGTGAGTGTCGTCGGCATCGGCAACCCGTCTGTCGGCAACGAGTCCTCGAACACGTCCGGAGACCGGCCGCACCGGCCGTCCGAGCCGGCCGAGCCGTCCGTCCCGAAGCCGGCCCCGCCGTCGAAGCAGCCCGTGAAGCCGGCGGACCCGGTGGAGCACGAGACGCCGCGGACCCTGCCGCAGGACGTGCCCGGCGCCTCCCTCGCCCACACGGGTGCGGGCCCGACGGGCCCGACGGTCGCCGCGAGCGCAGCGCTCCTGCTGGGCGGAGCGCTGCTGTACCGCCGCTTCCGGCCCGCCGCCGTACAGCGCTCCGAGCGCGGCAGCGGCACCGGCCGCTGACCCGCACCCCGGCCCGCGAGCGTGGCCGGAGGGCCGCACCGGTCCCGGGACCGGTGCGGCCCTCCGTACGTCACGCGCGACCATGCCCTCTTCGTACGGGGCAGGCCCGTCCGGGACCCCTGCCGGTCAAGGTCTGTCAGAGCGTGCGCCGGCCGGCGCCGACGCGTCGGGACGGTGGAACATCCACTCCATGCGCGGTTCGACGACGAACCGGAAGACCCTGCGGACCGGAGCGGAGCACAGCGCGGTCACGAGCGCCAGGGCGGCCGCGGTGACGGCCAGTGAACCGACCGTGGTGTGCAGCCAGGGGTGGTCGTACCAGTCCCAGAAGCGGGACGCCTTGATGACGAAACCGTGCAGCAGATAGCCGTACATCGTCCCCGCGCCCAGCGCCGTGCACCACAGGTGCCGCCCCGGCACCCAGGACAGGAAACAGGCCGTCAGGACCAGGGCGAGGCCGAACAGCGCCGGAGTGGTGAACAGCCCCGCCCAGGCCGGGACGCCCTGGCCCGTGACGCTGCCCCGGTGGTAGAGCCACCCGGCGCCGAACCAGGGCGCCACCGCGTACGCCGTGACCAGGGCCGCCGCCACGACCGGCAGCGCCAGCAGCCGTACGCGCCACGTCCGCAGCCGTTCGAAGTGCCCGGCGCGCAGGGTCAGGCCGAGGACGAAGAACGGCAGGAATCCCAGGACCCGTTGGATCGAGACGTCCCCGCCCAGATCCGGTGAGACGGCGGCGAGCACGGCGAACCCCAGCGCGACCGGCACCGGATGGCGCAGCGCCAGCCAGATCGGGGTGGTCAGCCGCCAGATGAAGAGCGCGACCAGGAACCACATGACGTACCAGGGGTCCAGCAGACTCAGCGGATAGCCGGGATCGTCCCGCGCCCACCGGTAGAACAGCGTGTAGGCGGTCTCGAAGACCAGGTACGGCACGACGACGCTCGTCAGGAGCCGGCGCACCCGACCCGGCGCCATGTCGAAACTCCGGGAGAAGTAGCCGGAGACGAGGGCGAAGGCGGGCATGTGGAAGGCGTAGACGGTCAGATACGCGGCGGTGGCGACCCGGCTCCCGTGGGTCAAGGGCTCCCAGGCGTGCCCGCAGGCCACCAGTACGAGGGTGAGGTACTTCGCGTTGTCGAAGTACGGGTCCCTGCTGCGGGCGGACACCGGCTTCGCCGAAGCCCCGGTCCGCTGTTCCCGTGACGTGGGTGACGTGGGTGACGTGGGTGACGACGGTGACGCGGCGGGCGCAAGGCGTGCGGAGTCAGGTGGTGCGGAGCCGGGTGGTGCGGAGGCTGACAGGTCGTGCGACACCACATCTCCTGGCCTCGGTGGCGGTGAGCCGATCCCTCCCGCCTGCCCCCTCAGGTACGGCTCAGTCGTGCCCCGTGTTCGCCGGCCGTCCGGGGCGGGGGAGCAGACGTCCGATCACCGCCGGTGCGGTCGGAAACTCCGTTGCCCGGGGCGGTCCGCGGATGCTGGAGTGGCCGGATGGATCACGAAGCGGTACTGGCACTGTTCGACCGGGAGATGCGTGAGGGCGCGCAACCCTACGGACCCGACTCCGTCGTGGAGCGTGTAGGGGGCGTGGTCCGGCACGTCGGACCCGGGCAGGGGTGGAACGGAGTGCTCTGGTCGGACCTGGGGGAGTCCGACGCGGACGCGGCGATCGCCGAGCAGACGCGCTACTTCGCCGAGCTGGGCCGCGAGTTCGAGTGGAAGCTGTACGGGCACGACCGGCCGGACGACCTGGGGGAGCGTCTGCGGTCCGCCGGGTTCGTCCCCGAGCCGGCGGAGACCCTGATGATCGCGGAGGCCGGCGAGCTGGACCTCGACGCCGGGCCCCCGCCGGGCGTCGAGGTGCGGCCCGTCACCGACGCGGCCGGTGTCGACCTGGTGGTCGACGTGCACGAGCAGGCGTTCGGCACGTCGGGCGCCCGGCTCCGCCACCAGCTGCTGGGCCAACTCGCGGAGAGCCCGGACACCGTGGTCGCGGTGGTGGCCCTCGCCGGTGACGTCCCGGTCAGTTCGGCCCGGATGGAGTTCGTCCCCGGCACGCGGTTCGCGGGCCTGTGGGGCGGCGGCACCGTCGAGGCATGGCGCGGCAGGGGCATCTACCGCGCCCTGGTCGCCCACCGCGCCCGCATCGCCGCGGACCGCGGCTACCCGTATCTCCAGGTCGACGCCTCCGACCAGAGCCGGCCCATCCTCCAGCGACTCGGTTTCGTACCGCTGACCACGACCACGCCGTACGTTCGCGCGGCGCCGTAGCCGTGTGGCGGCACGCGGTGCCGGGAGCCCGGTTCGGGGAGCCTGGCTACGGGAGCCCCGCTCAGGCGTGCCGGTCGGGCCGGCTCCGGTCACAGATCGAGCTGGTACTCCACCGCCTTGTGCGTGGGCAGATAGCCGAGCGCGTCGTTGACGGCCCGCATGTGTGTGTTGCTGTCGGCCGTGTCGGTCAGCAGCCCGCTCAGCTCCGGGTGGCGTTCGCGGGCGCGGCGGACGGCCCTGGCCTTCATCCACAGGCCGAGCCCGTGGCCCCGGTGCTCGGGCAGCACACCGGTCCCGTAGTGCTGTCCGTCGCCCCGGCCGTCGCCGGGCACGACCAGTTCGGAGAAGCCGACGACCGACCCGTCCGCCGTGTCCAGCGCGGCGACGGTGTGCAGCAGTTCACCGCGCCCGGCGACGGCGTCCGCGGCCGAGAGGACGCGGTCCACGTCCCAGACGACCGTGCCGTAGTCGGTGCCGTCCATCGGCATGTCGTCCATGGCCCGCCGCGACGCGGCGAAGCTCCGGGCCAGTTCGGGCGGCACCCTGCCCTCCCACTCGGTCAACCGGTAGCCCTCGTGCGGCTGTCGGACGAGGGCGTCGATCCGGTCCGGGTCGGCGTCGGCGAGCGGCAGTCTGGCGTAGGTCAGCGCGAGGACTCGGCGGAATCCGCGGGCCGCCAGGAAGTGGTCGCCGGGCGCGCCGTCCACCGCCTGCGCGAGGAGCGAGCGGCGCCCCTCCCCGCGGGCCGCCGCGACGGCCGCCTCCAGCAGACGGGTGCCGACACCCCGCCGCCGTTCGCAACGGTGTACGGCGATGTCGAGCTCGGCGAGATGCTCCTGCCCGTCCTTGCTGAACAGCCGCAGAAAGGCCGACCCGGCAGGTGCCCCCTCGTCGTCGGACGCGAGCCAGGCCAGCCGGGTGCTGGACACGGCGGGCTCGGGGTCGGTGAGCGCGGTGATGCGGTACGACAAGACGTCTCCGTCACGATCGGGCGGGAACTGCGGGAACTGCGGGAAGCGCGGGAAGCGCGGGAAGCGCGCAGACGCTAGCCGTGACGGAGAACGCCCTGCAACACCTTTTGTCCGGCGCCCGAACCGCCGACGCCGCCATCCGCTCAGGGGGTGCCGGTCAGACTCCACGTCAGCAGCGCGATCTCCCGTCCCCGCGACGTCCGCAGCACGGGCTCGTCGTCGGTGAGCGTGAACCCCGCGGCCCGGGCGACGGCGGCACTGGCCGCGTTGGCCTCCTCGATGCACAGCACCACACGGCGGGCCCCCGTGTGCCGTACGGCGTGGGCGGCGAGGAGACGGACCGCCCGGGAGGCCAGGCCACGGCCGCGGTGGGCGGCGCCGACGCCGTACGCGATCTCGACGTCCCGCTCGTCGGCCTTGCTGCGGAACAGCAGCACCTCGCCCCGGGGCAGGACTCCGTCCGTGGTGATCGCGAGCTGCACCCTGCGCCCCTCCGCCCGCGCCTCCCTGGCCTCGGCCAGGTAGACGAGGGCCGCCGACGTGTCGAACGGCGAGGCCACCGGCGTCCAGCGGGCGCTCTCCGGGTCCTCGTACACGGCGATCAGCGCGTCCACATCGTCCTCGGACCATTCGCGCAGGTGAACTCCCTCTCCTACGAGCCGGAGGTACGCGGGTGCGGCGAGTGTCAGCGGACTGTCCATGGGGCGATCCTGCCCCGCGCACGGGCGCGCGGCCAAGGGCGCGTGACGCCCACTCGGACACCGTGGAGCGCCCCCGGCCGGCGCGTATCGGTGATTGACATGCAGGCATTTGCCTGCATAACGTTGAGTGTGCGATCGGATGAGGGAACAGAGGCGGAGGACGGTCCGGGGGCCACCGGGGACCCGGCGACGGACCTGGTCTTCAGGGCGCTGGCCGACGGGACGCGCAGGCGACTGCTCGACCGGCTGCACGAGCAGAGCGGGCAGACGCTGGGTGAGCTCTGCGGGCACATCGCCATGACCCGGCAGTCGGTGACCCAGCACCTGACCGTCCTGGAGGCCGCCAACCTGGTCAGCACGGTGCGGCGGGGGCGGGTGAAGCTCCACTACCTCAACCCCGTACCGCTCCACGAGATCCAGGAGCGGTGGATCGACAAGTTCGAGCGCCCGCGCCTGCGGGCGCTGAGCGCACTCAAGCGACGAGCCGAGGAAGACATGACCGACCAGCCGACCTACGTGTACGTCACCTATATCGCCGCCACGCCCGAGAAGGTCTGGGACGCGCTCACCGACGCCGACCTGACCGCCGCGTACTGGGGCCACAGCAACGTCTCCGAGGACTGGCGCCCCGGCTCCCGGTGGGAGCACCGGCGCACGGACGGCTCCGGCACCGCCGACGTGGTGGGGACCGTCGTGGAGAGCGAGCGGCCCACCCGTCTGGTGGCCACCTGGGCCGCACCGGAGGACGAGGGGAAGGCGGACAAGCACTCCAGGGTCACCTACGACATCCGGCCGCACGGCAACATCGTCCGGCTGACCGTCACCCATGAGGACCTCGCCGACGAGGTCGCGGTCAAGGAGGTCTCGCAGGGCTGGCCCGCGGTCCTGGCCAACCTGAAGTCGCTCCTGGAGACCGGCAGCCCCCTGCCGCAGGAGCCGTGGCTGGTGCCGTAGCGGTCAGGGGTGGAACGTGGCGGCGGTTCCGGGGCGTGCGCCGGCCGGCCCGCGGTGTGCGGGCCGGCCGGCGGCCCTCATCCGTGCGGACGCCCTGCTACGCCCTTGACGTGCTCTTCGCCGAAGCGGTCGCGCACAGGAAACCCAGTATCAGGGTCAGTGCGCCGATGATGATGTTGTTGAGCACGACACCCGCGTCGGGGCTGTCGCCCACGATCCACGGCGAGATGATCATCCAGGCGCCCATCGCGCACATGGCCCAGCTGAGGCCGTACATCCGCGCCGGGGTGGTGGTGAAGCCGAGAGCCAGCACGGCGATGGCGATGCCCATGATGAGGTTGTGCATCACGAGGGCGGGCTGGCTCGTCGTGTAGTGGAGGATCCACGGGGAAGCGGCGCAGTACAGACCGAGCAGGAACACCGGTCCGTCCACGAGCGCCACATCGCGACCGCCGAGCATGCGGGCGTACCGATCCCGCATCTCGGGTACGTCCGGGTGGCTTGCGATGTCACCTCTGGTGTTCGAGACGTTGGCCATGACGCGACTCCTTTTTCTCTGCGGCCCCGACCGCGTCTGTGCGGTGAGCGACAGGCGCCGCTTATGTCCATTCTGCTCTTATTTCCCCTTTATGTGTAGCGGGAGCCGCCGTCGGTCGTCAGGGAGGGGGTGCCGCGGCCGTCAGCCGCCGGCCGAGGGGCGGAGCGCGGCGGGCCGGCGCCGGGCCCTCCCGGAGCAGCCGACTGCTCCGGGAGGGGGTTCGAAGGGGCGCCACGGCGGTCCACCGCCGTCGGGCCGGCCGCTCGCCCCGTCACCGCCGGCCGGTCCCGGGCCAACTCCCGTGAGAGCGCCCCGTCGTGGCCATCCTGGGAGGGGAACGACAGAGGCGGCAAACCGCATCGATTGTGCGTCGTACAGTCGGCCCATGGACGAGACGACGGGCGGCACGGGGATGACGACCGGGGAACTGGCCCGGCGGCTGGGCGTGTCACCGACCACGCTGCGCTCGTGGGACCGCCGGTACGGCGTCGGCCCGGCGGTCCGCGCCGACGGACGGCACCGCCGCTGGACGTCCCGGGACGTGGCGGTGCTGGAGGCGATGTGCCGGCTCACCTCGGCCGGAGTGCCACCGGCCGAGGCGGCACGCGCCGCCAAGGAGGGGGCCGCCGGAGCAGGTACGGCCGTGCCCGCGGCCGTCCTCACGGCGGACGAGCGGACGCCCGCGGCCGAGTGGATGCCTGCGGACGAGCGGACCTCCGCGAGCGGCGAGCGCTCGCGGGCCGCGGGTGCCCTGCCCCTCGGCGACGCACGTCAGGAATGCCGTGGACTGGCCAGGGCGGCCGTCCGGCTCGACGCCCCCGCCCTGGACGGCCGGCTGACCTCCGCCGTCGAGCGGTACGGCCTCACGGTGGCCTGGGAGGAGGTGATGATGCCGACCCTGCACGCCGTCGGGCGCAGATGGGCATCGTCCGGCGACCGCTATGTCGAGGTCGAGCACCTGCTGTCCTGGCACGTGTCCACCGCGCTGCGCCGGGTCACGCCGCTGTGCCGGGCGGGCCTGTCGGACACCGCGCCGGGGCCCGTGGTCCTGGCGTGCGTCCCCGGCGAGCAGCACACCCTGCCGCTGGAGGCACTGAACGCCGGACTCGCCCAACAGGGCCTGCCCACCCGGATGTTCGGCGCGGCGGTGCCGGCCGAGGCGCTCACCGCCGCGGTGCGCCGCCTGGGACCCGCGGCCGTTTTCCTGTGGGCGCAGGTCCGCTCCACGGCGAGCTTCTCCCTGGCCCGGCACGTCGCCGCCACGCAGTGGGGAGTGAAGGGCGCCCGCAGGCAGCCGATGGTCGTCCTGGGCGGCCCCGGGTGGGCAGGACGGTCGGCGCAGGGCATGCCGAGGCCACCGAGCCTGCGTGAGGCACTGTCCGTCCTCACACTCACTCACGGCTGCGGGCGTGCCTGAAGCGTGCCAGGCCGTCGGCCAGGTCGACGATGGGCCGCGGATAGTCGTAGGTGGCGCGTTCGGCCTCCCGCAGTTTCCACGGCTCGTGCACGGAAGGACCTTCCAGCCCCCGGAGTTCGGGAACCCAGCGCCGTACGTACGCGCCCTGCGGGTCGTACCGCTTGGCCTGCAGGACCGGGTTGAGGACCCGGTTGGGCCGGGAGTCGGTGCCCGTTCCCGCCACCCACTGCCAGTTGAGCTGGTTGTTGGCGATGTCGCCGTCGACCAGCAGGTCCAGGAAGTGGCGGGCTCCCACCCGCCAGTCGACGTACAGCGTCTTGGCCAGGAAGCTCGCGGTCAGCAGGCGGCCCCGGTTGTGCATCCACCCCTCGTGCCGCAGCTGCCGCATGGCCGCGTCGACGAGGGGATAGCCGGTCCGGCCCGCCTTCCATGCCTCGATGTCCCGCGCGGCGGCGTCCGGCGACCGCCACCGGTCGTCGCGGGTGCGGTAGTCCCGGGTGGAGACGGCGGGCCGCGCGGCCAGAAGCTGGTAGTTGAAGTCCCGCCACGCGACCTGCCGTACGAAGGCGTCCGCGCTCGGTCCGCCCGCCTTCCGCGCCCGGTGCACCAACTCGACGGGGGACACCGTGCCGAAGTGCAGGTGCGGGGAGAGGCGCGAGGTCCTGTCCCCCGCCAGATCGTCGTGGCCGTTCTCGTACGCGCCGATCCCGGAGCGGAGCCAGGCCGCGAGCCGCTTCCTGCCCTCCCGCTCCCCGCCCGCGGCGAGCCCTTCGGACAGGCCGGACAGCTCCGCGCGCGAGAGGAGCCGGTCCGAACCGATGTTCTCCGGCACGCGCACGGTGCGGGGCGGGCCCAGCACCCGACGCTGCGGACGGCGCTCCCACTGCCGGAAGTACGGGCTGAAGACGGCGAAGTGGTCGGAGGAGGCCGGCGTGATCGCGCCCGGTGACAGCGCGGTGACCACCTCGTCGTGGACGTGCAGCCGGCGTCCGTCGGACTCCAGTGCGGTCCGCAGCCGCTCCTCGCGCCGGTGGGCGTGCGCGCTGACGTCGCCCGCCATGTGCACCTCGTCGGCATCCGCCTCGCCGACCACCTTGCACACCTCGTCGACGAGGTCGCCCGAGCGGTACACGAGCCGGCCCCCGCGCTCGCGCAGGCCCCCGTCCAGGTCCCGCAGACAGTCGGCGAGGAACGCCAGCCGGTTGGGAGCGGCGAAGCCGGCCTCGTCGACGGCCCGGTCACGCACGAACAGGGGCACCACCGTGCGCGAGCCGTCGAGCGCCGCGCGCAACGGCGGGTGGTCGTGCAGGCGCAGGTCGGAGGTGAACAGGACGACCGAGACGTTCATGACGGAACTCCGCAACTCCGGGACGGGACGGGGGGAGGGAAGGGAGAGAGGGAGAGAGGGAGAGAGGGAGAGAGGGAGAGAAAGGGGGAAAGGGGGAGGGGGGATCTCAGCCGGCGGGCGTGCGGAGGGGCGCGTCCGCAGCGTGGTCCGCCCGGGCGGCGGCGCGCGCGATGTTGCGGGCCATGCCGCCGAACACGATCGCGTGGAACGGTGACACGCCCCACCAGTAGGCGTGGCCGAGCAGTCCGTGCGGATGGAAGAGGGCCCGCTGGCGGTACCGGACGCGGCCGTCGTCGTCCGTGTCGGCCCACATCTCCAGCCAGGCCAGTCCCGGCAGCCGCATCTCGGCGCGCAGCCGCAGCAGCCGGCCCGGTTGCAGTTCCTCGACGCGCCAGAAGTCGAGCGAGTCGCCCACCCGCAGGCGTGTGGCGTCACGGCGGCCCCGGCGCAGTCCGACGCCGCCCACCAGCCGGTCCAGGAGACCGCGCGCGGCCCAGGCGGAGGGGAAGGAGTACCAGCCGTTGTCGCCGCCGATGCCCTCGATCACCCGCCACAGGGCCGCGGGCGAGGCGTCGACCGTGCGTTCGCGCCGGTCCGTGTAGAGGCTGCCGCCCGCCCAGTCGGGGTCCGTGGGCAGGGGGTCGCTGGGGGCGCCCGGCAGCGAGGCGGACGACCAGCGGGTGGTGACCCGGGCGTCCCGGACGCGTTGCAGGGCGAGGCGCACCGACTCGTCGAAGGGGATCGGCCTGCCCGGCGGGTCGGGCACGTACCGGGCGATGTCGTGCTCGTGGCAGACGACCTCGTGGCGCAGCGACTCGGTCAGCGGGCGCGCGATGGACCGCGGCACGGGAGTGACCAGGCCGACCCAGTGACTGGAGACCCTCGGGGTCAGCACGGGTACGGGCAGGATCAGCCGCTTGGGGAGACCCGCCACGGCCGCGTACCTCTCCATCATCTGACGGTACGTCAGAATCTCCGGGCCGCCGATGTCGAAGGCCCTGTTGACGCCGTCCGGCATCCGCGCGCTGCCCACGAGCGTACGCAGCACGTCCCGTACCGCGATCGGCTGGATCCGCGTGTGGACCCAGCTGGGGGTGACCATCACCGGCAGCCGCTCGGTGAGGTACCGCAGCATCTCGAAGGAGGCCGAACCCGAACCGATGATGACCGCCGCCCGCAGCACGGTGGCCGGGACGCCGCAGTCCAGCAGGATGCGGCCGACCTCTGCGCGGGAGCGCAGATGCGGCGACAGCTCACGGCCGGGCACCCCGGCGGGCGTCAGCCCGCCCAGATAGACGATCCGGCGTACGCCCGCCGCGCGGGCCCGCTCCCCGAAGATCCGCGCCGCTCGGCGGTCGGTCTCCTCGAAGCCCTTGCCCGTGCCCAGGGCGTGCACCAGGTAGTAGGCGACGTCGATGTCCCGCATCGCCGCGGCGACCGAGTCGGCGTCGGTGACGTCACCGCGGACCACCTCGACGTCGGCCGCCCACGGATGGTCCCGGAGCGCGCCGGGGGAGCGGGCCATGCAACGCACGCGGTGGCCCTCGGCGAGGAGTTCCGGGACCAGACGGCCCCCGATGTACCCCGTCGCACCCGTCACCAGGCAGCGCAGCCCGGCTCCGGCGTCGTCACCGCTCATGTGTCCCGGCCCTCCTGTTCGGTCCTGTCCGGCCGCCCGGCCCGTACGCGTCCTGCGTGTGAGCCCTTCCCCGACGGCGCCCCGGGCGGATGCGGGGCGTGGGCCATACGGGTCGGCCGGGGCAGGACCGCGTCGGCGTCAGGTGCGGGACACCCGTACATGCACCGGCCGATCGCGGGCAGACGGTTCCACGGAGAGTCGTTGGTGGACACGGGAGGTCAGCCGTCATGAGTGCCAAGGTGCTGGAGCAGTTTCCCGCCGGAGCCCCGCGAGGGTCGTGGCCCGCGGAGGAGTACGCGGCGCGACGCCGCGCCGAGGGCGAGCCGGCGGCGGTCGTGATGGATCTGGAGTCGGACGCGTTCCTCGTGGTCGTTCCCGCGCGCGAGGACGACTGACGCCCCAGGCGCCGGGTGGGGCGGCCGTGCGGTGCCGCCGGGACGGGCGGACCGGGGTCGCCTCGGGCGCCCCGGTCGTCCGTCGTTCCGCTGAGTGCCGAGTGCCGGGGCCCGGCGTGGGCCGGGCCGTGCGGGTCCCCCTGTCCCGCCCCCGAAAATCGCTGTACGCGGCCGTCCCCCGGGTGATGACCTTGGGTGAGCCGCCCGGCTCGCACGAGGCGGCGGGGCGGTGAGGGAGAGGGGGAAAGCCGTGACCACCAGGAACATCCTGCTGTCCGGCATCGTCGGCTCGACCGCGTACGGCCTGGCCCGGCCGGGCTCGGACGTGGACCGGCTCGGCATGTTCGCCGCCCCCACCGAGGACCTCCACGGCCTGCACGGGCCGAAGGAGTCCCACGTGACCACGGGACCCGACAGGACGCTGCACGAGGCGGCCAAGTGGTGCAGGCTGGCCCTGCGCGGCAACCCGACCGTGGTCGAACTGGTGTGGCTGCCCGACGAGTTGTACGAGGTCCGCACCCCGCTCGGCGACGAGCTGATCGGTATCCGGACGACCCTGCTCTGCGCGAAGCGGGTGCGCGACGCCTACCTCGGCTACGCCACCCAGCAGTTCAAGCGGCTCTACGACCGTCGAGCCGCCTCCACGGACTCCGCGGATCCCGCGGACACCCGCAGGCGCACCGCCAAGCACGCCCGGCACCTGAAACGTCTGTGCCACCAGGGCTTCGAGCTGTACGCCACCGGCAGCCTGAGTGTCCGCGTCGAGGACCCGGACGAGTACCACCGCTTCGGCGAGCAGGTGGCGGCCGACGCGATGGCCGCGCTGCCCCTGCTGCAGCACTACGAGGCGGCCTTCGACGGGACCCGCAGCGCCCTGCCGGACCGGCCCGACGAGGCCCCGGTCGAGGCGTGGCTGCGCAAGGTCCGCGCCCACCACTACACGCCCGTTCCCGTCGGGCCCGCCGTGCGAAGCCGCTGAGCCGAAGTGGCCTGTCCGCGAGCCGGGTTGACTGGTCTACACCCTTGACTGGTCCAGACCAAGGTGGTGGAGTGTGCCTCCACACCCCCCACCACGGCCGCCCGTGCGCCGCGGCCGGTGCCCCCGGCAGCGCGTACAAGGTCAGCTCCGCGCTGCCCCCGTACGGGCGCGACCGTGCTCCGTGAAGGAGTTGGTCCCTGTGTCGAGACGCCGTCTCTCCGCGTTCGTGGCCGCGATCGTCCTCGGAACCGCCGCGCCGGTGCTCCTGCCGGCGTCGGGCGCGTCCGCCGCGGCCTGTTCGAGCTACCCGAGCTGGGTGGCGGGCAAGTCCTACGTGACCGGGAACATCGTCCGGTACACCGACGGCAAGGCGTACATAGCCGAGCACGACAACCCGGGCTACGACCCCACGATCAGCACCTGGTACTGGGAGCCGTACGCCTGTGACAACGGACCCACCAACCCCTCCGGGTTCGTCGTCAGCGAGGCCCAGTTCAACCAGATGTTCCCGAACCGCAACGGCTTCTACACCTACAGCGGTCTGAAGGCGGCGATGAGTGCCTACCCGGCCTTCGCCAACACGGGCAGCGACACGGTGAAGAGGCAGGAGGCCGCGGCCTTCCTCGCCAACGTCAGCCACGAGACCGGCGGGCTGGTCCACATCGTGGAACAGAACACCGCCAACTACCCGCACTACTGCGACTGGGGCCAGCCCTACGGCTGCCCGGCCGGCCAGGCCGCGTACTACGGCCGCGGGCCGATCCAGCTCAGCTGGAACTTCAACTACAAGGCCGCGGGCGACGCCCTCGGCATCGATCTCCTGAACAACCCCTGGCTGGTGCAGAACGACGCCGCGGTGGCCTGGAAGACGGGCCTGTGGTACTGGAACACGCAGTCCGGTCCCGGCTCCATGACCGGTCACAACGCCATGGTCAACGGCGCGGGTTTCGGCCACACGATCCGCTCCATCAACGGTTCGCTGGAGTGCGACGGCAAGAACCCGGCCCAGGTGCAGAGCCGGGTGAACAACTACCAGCGGTTCACGCAGATCCTCGGCACGACCCCGGGCAACAACCTGTACTGCTGACGTCCTGACGCACATGGTTCCGCGGCCGGTGGTGAACCGGCCGCGGAACCGTCGCGTCGCCCGTGCGTCACGCGGCGGCGCGCCGCCCGTCTCCGGACGTTCAGCGCGTGACCGTGTGCCGGGCGTTGGGCACGCAGTGGGTCATGGTCAGCCCGGCGACGTCCCGGGACGGGTTCTCGCCCAGGTTCTCGAGCCGCTTGCGGTCCTCCTCGGTCAGGTCCTGACTGGCCAGCGGCTTGAGGTGGGCCACGTCCTTGGGCGCGATGCCCAGTCCGTCCCCCACCTTCAGGCCCAGCTCGTTCTCGACCAGCAGGAAGTGCCAGACCATCCGCTCCTGCACCGGCCGGTCGCACTGGGACAGCAGGTCGACGAAGTTCTTGACCAGGTCCTCCTGCTCCCACTGCTCCATCAGCTGGTAGCGCTGGCCGGCCTGCAGGTAGTCGTTGGTGCGGGGGATGCGCTTGCGGGTGAGCCGGCCGTGGATCTCCGGGCCCTGCTCGTCGTGCGTGGGGTACTCGCCCTCGCGCAGACCACCGGTGATCGACGGCTCGTAGTTGACGATGGGGTTCTCGCCCGCCGTGTCCTGGTGGTACGCCATCTGGCCGTCGCGCTGGTTCGTGCGGACCTTCGCGTTCTTGGCCTGGTTCACCGGGAGCTGGAGGTAGTTCGGGCCGACCCGGTAGCGCTGCGTGTCGCTGTAGGAGAAGGTCCGGCCGACGAGCATCTTGTCGTCGGAGAAGTCCAGGCCGTCCACCAGGACACCGGTGCCGAACGAGATCTGCTCGTTCTCCGCGAAGTAGTTGTCCGGCATCCGGTCGAGCACCATCCTGCCGACCGGCTTCGGCGGGAAGTCCTGCTCGGGCCAGGTCTTCGTGTCGTCCAGCGGGTCGAAGTCCAGCTCGGGGTGGTCGTGGTCCTCCATGATCTGGACCAGCAGCTCCCACTCCGGGTACTCGCCGCGCTCCACCGCCTCGTAGAGGTCCTTGGTGGCGTGGCCGAGGCCCTGCGCCTGGACGTTCGCCGCGTCCTCCTCCGTCATGCTGCGCACGCCCTGCTTGGGCATCCAGTGGTACTTGACCAGGACGGTGCCGCCCTCCTGGTTGACCCATTTGTACGTGTTGACGCCGAAGCCCTGCATATGGCGGTAGTCGGACGGGATGCCGCGCGGGCTGAAGAGGTTCACCAGCATGTGCATGGACTCGGGCGTCTGCGACATGAAGTCGAAGATGCGGCGCGGCTGCTGCTCGAAGGTGACCGGGTCGGGCTTGAGCGCGTGGATCACGTCCGGGAACTTGATCGCGTCCCGGATGAAGAACACGCCCAGGTTGTTGCCGACCATGTCCCAGTTGCCGTCCTCGGTGTAGAACTTCACCGCGAAACCGCGCGGGTCGCGCGCCGCCTCGGAGGAGTCCCGGCCGCCGATCACCGTGGAGAAGCGGACGGCGAGGTCGGTGCGCTTGCCGCGCTCCGCGAAGAGCTTGGCGCGGGTGTAGCGGCTGATCGGCTCGTCGCCCCAGCTTCCGTACGCCTCGAAGTGGCCGTACGCGGTCACCCCGCGGGCGTGCACGACACGCTCCGGGATGCGCTCACGGTCGAAGTGGCTGATCTTCTCGAGGAACTGGTAGTTCTCCAGCGTCGCGGGGCCGCGGGCGCCGACGGTGCGCTGGTTCTGGTTGTCGTAGACCGGGTGCCCCTGCCGGTTGGTGAGTACCTCCCGGTCGTCGTCCGGGGCGGGGCCGGTGCTCGATACGTCCGTCACGATCGTTCACTCCTCTGGGTCGTACGAGAATTTCTAGCAAGCTATGCCCTTATTTCACCGCATATGTCCCACACTCGCGGAATGACGGCCTGGACGGCCCATGTGCCGTACCGACGTGCCCCCGCGGTCGGCCGAGGGGGTCCCACGAGGTGGTGCCGTCGATGCCCCGAGCAGGGCTTTGGAACGCCACTGCGTGACCATGCGGCCACGGGTGTCCCCGGGGGCCGACATCACACCTGCGAACACGGTGATCGCCGTCAGCGGGATTCGCGCCGCCGCACAGGGGTACCCCCCGACCTTCCGCGGTGATCCAGACGATCCGAGGGATCCGAGCGATCCGAGTGATCGGGTGACCGAAGAGAACAGGAAGGTGACCGATGCCGGAGAAGAACACGACCGAGGTACAGAACGTCTTCGTGATAGGTCTCGACGACGCCAACCTGCCGACGCTGAACGCGGCGGCGCAGGCCAGGTCGCTGCGCTACCACCGCCTGTTGACCATCGAGGAGCTGCAGGGCGGCGAGGTGTCCGTCCCGGTACTCCTCGACAGGGCCAGGGCCGAACTGGACGCCTTCGACGGAAGCATCGACGCGATCGTCGGCTACTGGGACTTCCCGGTGAGCACCCTCGTGCCGATCCTCGCCGAGCGCTACGGAACCCGCAGCACCGGCCTGGAGTCGGTGGTCAAGTGCGAGCACAAGTACTGGAGCCGGCTGGAACAGCAGAAGGTCACCGACAGGCATCCGCGGTTCGGCCGGGTCGACCTGGACTCCGACGACCCGCAGCCGCCGGAGAACGTGTCGTTCCCGATGTGGCTCAAGCCGGCGCTCTCGTACTCCTCCGAACTGGCCTTCGGCGTCAAGGACATGGACGAGTTCCGTGACGCGGTCCGTCAGATACGCGAGGGGATCTCCCGGGTCGGCCGGCCCTTCGAGTACATCCTCGACCAGCTCGAACTGCCGCCGGAGATGGAAGGGGTCGGCGCCCAGGTCTGCCTCGCCGAAGAGGCGATGACGGGCCTGCAGGTCGCCGTCGAGGGATACGTCCACCGGGGCGAGGTGACCGTCTACGGCGTGCTGGACTCCATCAACTACCCCGGCACGTCCAGCTTCCAGCGTCACCAGTACCCCTCGGCGCTCCCGCCGTCCGTGATCGCCCAGCTGCACGACGTCACCCGGCGCGTCATGCGCCAGATCGGCTTCGAGTCGGCCACCTTCAGCGTGGAGTACTTCTACGACCCGAAGACACAGCAGATCAACCTGCTGGAGATCAACCCCCGGCACTCCCAGTCCCACGCCGAGCTGTTCGAGTACGTCGACGGTGTGCCCAACCACCACGCGATGCTCGGACTCGCGCTCGGCGACGACCCGGGCATGCCGCAGCGCAAGGGCCCGTACGCGATGGCCGCGAAGTGGTACTACCGCTGGTTCACCGACGGGGTCGTGCGCGACGTGCCCTCGCCCGACGACCTGGCCCGCATCGAGCGCGAGGCCGACGGGGTGCGGGTGGACGTCACCACCGAGGAGGGGCAGGTCCTCTCCGACCTGTCCCAGCAGGACAGCTACAGCTACGAACTGGCACACATCTTCACCGGCGGAAACAGTGAGGAGGACCTGCGCGCGAAGTACGACCACTGCGTGGCCGCACTGGGACTCACCTTCGACGAGAGCCCCCGCTGACGACCACGCACGACGAAGGAGCAAGTCCACCACATGCGTCACGTGAGCAACCTGCCGTACGCGACCAAGGAAGAGGAGGACGTCCGTATCCCGATGCCCGACGGCATCCGGCTGTCGGCGCGCGTCTGGCGCCCCACCTCCTCGGACGACGAACCCGTGCCCGCGGTGCTGGAGTACATCCCCTACCGCAAACGCGACCTCACCTCGGTACGCGACTCCATGCACCACCCCTACATCGCCGGGCACGGCTACGCCTGTGTGCGCGTCGACCTGCGCGGCACCGGCGACTCGGAAGGGGTGCTGGCCGACGAGTACCTGGAACAGGAGCAGGCCGACGCGGAGGCGGTCCTCGCCTGGCTGGCGGACCAGCCCTGGTGCGACGGCGCCACCGGGATGATGGGCCTGTCCTGGGGAGCCTTCGCCGCCCTCCAGGTGGCGGCGAGGCGGCCGCCGAGCCTGCGCGCCATCGTCATCGCGTCCTTCACCGACGACCGGCACGCCGACGACATGCACTACATGGGCGGCGCCATGCTGTCGGACAACCTCGCCGAGGCGGGCACCATGTTCGCCTACGCCACCCTTCCGCCCGACCCGGCCGTGGTCGGCGACCGCTGGCGCGACATGTGGCACGAACGCCTGGAGAACACCGGCCCCTGGGTCCTGCCCTGGCTGCGCCACCAGCGCCGTGACGACTACTGGCGGCACGCCTCCGTCTCCGAGGACTACTCGGCCGTGCAGTGCCCCGTCCTCGCGTCCAGCGGCTGGGCGGACGGCTACTCCAACGCCGTGACCCGGCTGCTCGGCCACCTGGACGTGCCCCGCAAGGGACTGATCGGCCCCTGGTCGCACAAGTTCCCGCACCTGGGAGAGCCCGGGCCCGCCATCGGCTACCTCCAGGAAGTCGTGCGGTGGTGGGACCACTGGCTCAAGGGCGCCGACAACGGCGTCATGGACGGCCCCATGCTGCGCACCTGGATGCAGGACAGCGTGCCCCCGTCCACCTCGTACGAGGAGCGGCCGGGCCGCTGGGTCGCGGAACCCACCTGGCCGTCCCCGCACATCCGTCCCGTCACGCACCCGCTGACCCGGCACCGCATCGGCACCCCGGCCGAGGACCCCGCCGCGGCCGGCGAGGGGACCGGCGCCGAGGTCGGGCCGGCCGGCGCGGACACCGCGATGACCGTGCGATCGCCCCTGTCCGTCGGCCAGTTCGCGGGCAAGTGGGCCTCCTACAACGCGCCCCCGGACCTGCCCTACGACCAGCGCGAGGAGGACGGCGGCTCCCTCGTCTTCGAGACCGAGCCGCTGACGGAACGCCTGGAGATCCTCGGCTCGCCGACCGTGGAACTCGATCTGTCGGCCGACCGGCCGGTCGCGATGGTGGCCGCGCGCCTGTCCGACGTGAGTCCCGACGGCTCCGCCACCCGCGTCACCTACGGCCTGCTCAACATCACCCGGCGGGAGAGCGCCGAACACCCCGAGCCCCTGGAGCCGGGCACGCGCTACCGCGCGACCGTCCAGCTCAACGGAGTGGCGCAGGCGTTCCCGCCCGGGCACCGGGTCCGCCTCTCCCTGTCCACGTCGTACTGGCCGCTGGCCTGGCCGCCCCCGGAGCCGGCGCTGCTGAGCGTGTACGAGGGGTCCAGCACCCTCACGCTCCCCGTACGCCCGACGGACGCACCGGACGAGATCGCCGCGGACCCCTTCGAGGAGCCCGAGGGCACGCCCCCGGTGGGCACGACCCGGCTCACCGCGCCCGACGCACGGTGGGAGGTCAAGCGCGACATGGTCGACTACCGCGCCGAGCTGGAGATCGTGAAGGACCAGGGGCTCGTCCACTTCGACGAGATCGGCCTCGACGTCGGCCGCCGCGCCTACGAGCGCTACACCTCCGTCGCCGACGACTTCACCTCGGTCACCGGGGAGTCGGCCTGGACCATGCGGTTCCGGCGCGACGACTGGGACGTCCGCGTGGAGACGAGCACCCGGCTGAGCTGCGACGAGCGGGACTTCTTCGTGGACGCCACCCTGGACGGCTACGAGGGCGGGCGCCGGGTCTTCTCCCGCACCTGGAACGAGAAGGTGCCCCGGGACCTTCTGTAGACCGTCCCCGGGCCCTGCCGCGGAAGGGGACGGCAGGGCCCGGGGGCATCCCGGTACGGGACGCGTTGAACGCGGCTGCCCGGGAACCCGCCGAGAAGAGCGGAACACCACGACACACCACGCCCGAGCGAGGAGCCGCACACCATGACCGTTTCCGAGGACAGCCGTCGCAGGACCGGGGCCGCCGACGAGGTGCCGGGTGACTTCGAGGAGCGGGGGGTGCGGCAGCCGTGAGCACCCTCACCGGTCTGGAACGAGCGCTGGAACGGTTCGGCGGATCGCTGCTCGCGCAGTTCCGCCAGAAGGAGCCCGTCGAACTGGTCGAGGCCCTGCGCAAGGAGTGCGACGACCACATCGTCGTGTGCAGCGAGAGCCGGACCGTCGTGCCCAACGCCTACGACGTCGAACTGGCCGAGTTCGCCCACGAGGAACTCGAGCGCAACGGGCAGCGGATCGACCAGGTGCTCACCGACAGCCTCCTGCGCCACGGCGAGACCATGGGCTACGAATGGGCCGGCCCGCTCACCGTGCACGTCACCAAGTCCCGCGACGTGCCCAACGGCCGTTACCGGGTGTCGAGCCATGTCATGAAGCACGTACGGGCCGCCGCGTTCCAGCACTGACCGAGCGGCGCGGCCGACCTCGGCCACGGTCCGGCACGGCCGGGCTGTGGCCGCTCATGCGGAGGGCGGACGTTTGAGGACGGCCGCGGTGATCTCCGCGAGGGTCCGCCCGGAGCTGAACGCCTCCGCCCGCATCGTCGCGAGAGCGCCGGCGATGCTCATACCGGAGCGGGCGGCGACGACCCCGACGGCCAGATGGGTCGAGGACCAGTGGGCCCGTACGACGTCCACCGGCTGCCACTGGGGGAACGCGCAGTCGTCGAAGAGCGCGGTGCGCGCGGGGAGAAGAGCCCGCACCACGGCGTCGGCGACCTGGGCGCACGCCCGCAGCGTGGGGCCGTCGAGGGCGTCCTCGCCGCGCGTGTACAGCTCCATACAGCCCAGTGTCTGATCGGCGACCCGCAGGGGGAACGCGTGGACCGCCCCCACCTCGGGAAGCTCCGCGACGACGGTCGCCCCGAAGAACGGCCAACGGGTGACGTGCTGCCGCAGCCCGCCGCCCACCACCGCGACACCTTCCGAAGCGGCGCTGATACAGGGGCCTTCGGCCACGGTGAACTGGATCTCCTCCAGCCGCAGGGCCGTGGCGTCGGACGCGCACAGGAGCTGCCGGGACGGCGTGTCGGTGAACAGGGACAGCGCCGCCCCGTCGACGGCCAGGACGTCACGGACCGAGAGACAGAGCATGCGGGGCAGTTCGCCGGGTGCGGCGCGCGCGGCGGCGTCCGCGACCGTCTGTGCGGCCGAGAGTCGCCGTGCGGCCATCGCGGTCTCCGTCCTGTCCCGTCCCTGCCGTCGTCACCCCGCGGACACCGAGTACCCGGGTTCCTCCGCGCAGACCTCCGAACGGCCGTGGTGCCCGACGCGATTTCCGTCGGGCACCACGGCCGTCGCCGCCGAAGGGGCGGGTGTACGTCAGTCCTGCCGCAGAGGTGTCGGCGGCAGCTCCTCCTCCTCGGGCACGAGGTGCACCGCGGCCTCCTCGGCGCCCGCCGCTCCGCCATCGATGCCGATGTCCGAGGCGACGGCTTCCTTCGTCGTGTCCGTGTGCGCGCCCTCGTCCGGCGCCACCAGGCGGCCCGCGCGCTCGTCACCGGCCTCGGGGTCCAGTGGTTCGCCCTCGCCGCCGGGCAGGTCGCCGATGCCGTCGCCGACCGGGACCTCCTCGTCCGGGACCTCCTGGCGCAGCCGTTCGTCGAGACTCTCGCCCTCGTGCTGCTCGGCGGCCGTGACGCCGGTCTTGGTGACACCCAGCGGCTTCTCGGGCGGCGAGTAGCCCTCGTCGAGGATGTCGTCGTACGTACGTTCGTCGATGGCATCCTGGAGATCCAGCGGGGAGGCGTCCTCCTGCTCCTCGTTGGTTCCCGTGGGCTGGTAGGCGTCGTCCGCCATGCTGCTCTCGTCGTTCATGTTCAGCCTCCTGGCCCGGTGATCGTTTCGTGCTTCCCCGTAGGAGTACCGCGGTGCCCGGCATGCGGCCCGTGAAACACCACGCTCCCGGTGAGCCGCGCAACGCGCGGCCGGCGGCGGCAGACCACCAGGCGTAACCGCCCCGTCGGCGCCCGGACGGCTCGCGCTATTGACCGGTACATACCAAGCCGATTGAGTGGCCCGCGCAGACCCCCCACTTCTCCGGCCGCCGACCAGGCGCCGCCGCGCTGCCGAAGGGATCCGACAGCCATGCCGAGATACCGCCCCCTGCTCGCCCTCACCGCCGCCGCGGCGGCACTGACCACCGCCCTGGCCGCTCCCGCCCGGGCGGCGGAGGTGCCGACGGCCGGAACCTTCTACGTACAGAGCGCGGTCACCGGACTGAACGCCGCCGACAGCGGGGGAGCGGTCGTCCAGCGCAACCCCAAGGGCAACGAGGACCGCCAGCAGTGGACGCTCCGCTCCAGTGGCGCGTCGTACGTCCTGGAGAACACCGACGCGGCGGGCAGCTGCCTCGGCCGGGCGGGCGGCCAGGCGCGCACCGTGCCCTGCGCGGGCGCCGACGCCGCGTGGGAGATCAGCCCGACGGGCACCGACCGGTACCGGCTCAAGGTGCCCGGCGCCGACCAGTACCTGACCGTCGGGGCGAAGCCGTCCGGCGCCAACTACCCCGCGCAGCTGGTCGTGGGCGCGGCGGGCGACCCCGCGGCCTGGTACCTGACGCCGGTGGCCTCCCCGACCTCCCCGATGCCGTCGGCGGACCGCCGCACCCTCGACCAGGTCACGTTCCTCACCTCCCACAACGCCTACGCGAACGGCGTCGACGGCGGGTTCGCGCCGCCCTTCGTGAACCTCGTCCCGAACCAGAGCCGCGGCATCAACCAGCAACTCTCCGACGGCGTACGCGGGTTCATGCTGGACATCCACCAGACCCCGGACGGCGCGATCCTCTGCCACAACAGCTGCACCCTCGTCAGCAGGCCGGTGGCGCTGAACGTGGACATCCAGCGCATGGTCGACTTCCTGCGGCAGAACCCCAACGAGATCATCACCGTGTTCCTGGAGGACTACGTCGACCCGGGCGTCCTGCGCGATGAACTGGCCCGGGTGAACGGCCTGTCCGACGTCCTCTACCGCCCGGACCGCAGCGGCGTGCGCGCGAACGGCTGGCCGAGGATCGCGGACCTGGTCGCCGCCAACGACCGGCTGCTCCTCTTCACCGACCACAGCCGTTCCGCCGACCAGTCCGCCGGGCTCACGCGGGACAGCTTCGGCGTCATGTACCAGCGCGAGTGGACCGTGGAGAACTACTGGTCCATGGGTTCGGGCCTCGGCAGCTCCGACTGGTCCTGCTACAGCCGCTGGTACGACGCCGGCACCAACATCCCGCTCACCTCGACGGCACCGCCCTTCCGCCCGCTCTTCGTGATGAACCACTTCCGTGACGCGGCGATCGCCTCGACGGCCGGCACCGACAACACCAAACTCACCGACCGGGCCCAGCGGTTCTGCCAGCCGGCGGCCCGCAAGAAGCCCAACTTCCTCGCGGTGGACCGGTACGACCTCGGGAACCCGTTCTCGGCGGTGGCGACACTCAACACGTACACGTACTGATCGCGTGCGCGTGGTGACGTGCGTGGCTTCCCCTGGTTCTGCCGGAGGAAGCCACGCACGTGGCGCAGCCCGTGCTCAACCCAGCCTGGCGTGCAGGAAGTCGACCGTCCGCTGCCAGGCGAGGGCCGACGACTCGGGGTCGTGGGCCTCGGGGCGGCCGTCGTTGAAGAAGGCGTGGCCGGCCGGATAGACGCGGAAGTCCGGGGTGATGCCCGACTGCTCGCGGATCGTCTCGCCGAGAGTGGTGACGTAGTCGAGGGGGATGGAGGCGTCGCGCTCGCCGTAGTGGCCGAGGATCTGCGCCCTGAGGCCGGAGAAGTCGGGACCCTCGCCCGCGATGCCGCCGTAGAACGGCACGGCGGCGCTGACGCGCGGATCGGTGGCCGCCTGGTGGAGGACGAAGCCCCCTCCCATACAGAAGCCGACCGAGCCGACGGTGTCGGAGGTGACCTCCGGCATCGACAGCAGATGGTCGACGGCGCCGGACAGCAGCTCGACCCCGCGCGGCACGGGCAGCTCCTGCATCATGCGCAGCGCCTCGGAGTCCTCGTGGGCGACGTTGCCGCCGTACAGGTCGGGGGCCAGCGCCACGAAGCCCTCCTTCGCCAGGCGCTCGGTGACGTCCGCGATGTGGTCGGTCAGCCCCCACCACTCCTGGATCACGATGACGCCGGGCCCTCGTCCGGCGGGTGGCAGGGCCAGGTAACCGTGCGCGGTGCTCCCGCCGCTCGGGAAGGTGACGTTCTGCCGGGCGGGCGCCCCGGTCGACCTGGGCATCTCGGACATGGTGAGTCACTCCTGTCGCTCGATCTCGTCTCCAGCATGCAGCAGCCGGGGAACGGCCGGACGGGCGGGGCACGGCCCTGGCCGGTTGCCGCGCATCGATGCCGTATCCTCGCGTGTTACGTATAACTGCACGTTGCCTGTCCGAACCGCATACCTACCGAGAGGCTCCGATGAGACGCGTCGCCCTGGTCGCCCTCGTCGTCGACGACTACGACGACGCCATCCGCTTCTACACCCGAGCGCTCGGATTCCGGCTCGCCGAGGACACTCCGCGCCCCGACGGCTCCCGCTGGGTCGTCGTGGAGCCGGACACCGGCGGACACGGCACCGGGCTCCTGCTGGCCCGCGCCAAGGACGAGGCGCAGCGCGGCCGGGTCGGCGACCAGACCGGCGGCCGGGTCGGTTTCTTCCTGCACACCGACGACTTCGCCCGCGACCACGCCCGGATGCTCGCCGCGGGCGTGACCTTCCTGGAGGAGCCGCGGCACGAGACGTACGGCTCGGTCGCCGTCTTCCAGGACCTGTACGGCAACAGGTGGGACCTGCTGCAGCCCGCCGCTCCGGACGGGATCTAGGGCATCTCCTCCGGACCAGGTCAAACCGGCAGGGCGCCGTCCAGGGAGGGGGCCGGATCCCCTGCTCCGAGCAGGGCCATGAAGGCCCTCGCCGCCGGGCTGGTCGCCTCCGGCGGCGGAAGCATCGCGACGGTCTCGTACGGCGTCTCGACGTCGGCCTTCAGCGGGAAGGCCGGCAGGGCCGGCCGCTTCTCGGCGAAGTGACGCGGTACGACGGCGATGCCGAGGCCCTCCTCGACGAGGTCGAGGAGGCTGTGTACGTCGTTGACCTCCAGGGCGACCGTGCGGTGCACGTCCGCCGCCGCGAAGGCCGCGTCCGTGGTGCGGCGCGGCCCCCAGTCGGGGTGGAAGTCGACGAAGGACTCACCGCCCAGCTCGTACGGGGTGACCGGCCCGCCGCCCGCCAGCCGGTGCGAGGGATGGCACAGGACCGTCATCGGCTCGCGGGTCAGGGGCAGACAGCGCAGCTGTTCGGTGTCGGCGCGGGTCGTCACCGCGAACGCCAGGTCCAGCCGGCCCGCGGCGACGTCCTCCGCGAGGGCGCCCGAGCCGGCCTGCCGCAGCCGGATCTCCACGTCCGGGTGCTGCCGCCGGAATCCGGCCAGCAGCGGGGCCACGTGCACACCGGCGATGCACTGCTCGGTGCCCAGCGAGAGCGTGCCGCGCAGCACGCCCTGCACGGCGGCCACCGCGTCGTGCGCGGCACGGACCTGCGCCAGGATCCGCTCCGCCTCGGTCAGCAGGGCCCGCCCCGCCTCGGTCAGCGTGACGCGGCGGGTGGTGCGCACGAACAGCGGGGCCCGCAGCTCGCGCTCCAGCGCGCGGATGGAGGCGGACAGACCGGACTGCGACACCATCAGACGTTCCGCTGCCCGGGTGAAGTGCTGGTCCTCGGCGACCGCGACGAAGTGCTGAAGGTGGCGCAATTCCATGATTGAGAAGCGTATCCGCTGAATCCCATCCGATTCTCCTGTTGGACCGCTGTCGGCCGGGCAGGCGAGAGTGGACAGCGGTCCACTCCGTACCGACCCCTCTGGAGAACGTGTTGTACACCGCACACACCGACCGCTACGCGGACATGCCCTACCGGCGCACCGGACGCAGCGGCCTGAAGCTGCCCGCCTTCTCCCTGGGTCTGTGGCACAACTTCGGCCCCGACCGGCCGGTGGACACCCAGCGGGCGATCCTGCGGCGCGCGTTCGACCTGGGTGTCACCCACTTCGACCTGGCCAACAACTACGGGCCCCCGCCCGGCGCCGCCGAGTCGGCCCTCGGCGAGGCGCTGAAGGCGGACTTCGGCCCGTACCGCGACGAGCTGGTCATCTCCACCAAGGCGGGCTACCTCATGTGGCCGGGCCCGTACGGGGAATGGGGCTCCCGCAAGTACGTGCTGTCCTCGCTCGACCAGAGCCTGAAGCGGATGGGCCTCGATCACGTCGACATCTTCTACTCGCACCGCCCCGACCCGGAGACTCCCCTGGAGGAGACGATGGGCGCCCTGCACTCGGCCGTGCAGCAGGGCAAGGCGCTGTACGTCGGTGTCTCGAACTACTCGCCGGAGCAGACCCGTGAGGCCGCCCGCATCCTGGCCGAGCTGGGCACCCCGCTCCTCATCCACCAGCCGCGCTACTCGATGCTCGACCGGCGCCCCGAGGAGGAAGGGCTCCTGGACACGCTCGACGAGCTGAAGGTCGGCTCCATCGCGTACTCGCCGCTGGAGCAGGGCCTGCTCACCGGCCGCTACCTGGACGGGATCCCGGAGGACTCGCGGGCCGCGAGCGACAGCCCCTTCCTGAGCGCGGACAAGGTGACCGAGGAGCTCGTCGGGGACCTGCGCGCCCTGAACGACATCGCGAAGTCCCGCGGCCAGTCCCTGGCCCAGCTGGCGCTGGCCTGGGTGCTGCGCGGCGGCCGGGTCACCTCCGCGCTGATCGGAGCGAGCAGCCCGCAGCAGCTGGAGGACAGCGTGGCCGCCAAGGACAACCTGGAGTTCTCGCAGGACGAGCTCACCCGCATCGACGAGATCGTCCAGCGGCCGACGGCCTGACCCGCACGCCCCTCCGGCCGCCACCCACGGCACCCGGGCCTTCGCCCCTGAGTGCCCCGGGTCCGCGCCCCCGGATTCTCGTACGAGCCGCACGTCGGCCCGCCGGTGTCACACCGGCGGGCCGACGTGCGTGACCGACGCGCCCCGCCGCCCCGGCTGCGGGGCGCGGCGCGGCGGCGTCACCGCGTGGCGCGCTCCTCCAGCCGCACCGTCACGGTGTCCCCGGCCCCCTTGCCGATCGCCTTGCGTACGTCGGCCTTCACAGGGAGCTTGTGGGTGCCGTCGCCGAGCGCCATGAAGGCGCTCGGAAAGGGATGACCCTCGATCGTCCCGCGGACCCTGGCCAGGCCCCGGGTGCCGGAGAACGCCACCGACTCCGGCCAGACGAGATAGGTCCAGCCCCCTCTGCCGGGGCTCTGGCCGGAACGGGCCCGTCGCCCCCGGCCGAACCGGCGCCACGAATATGCCAGGAGACTGGCTGGAAAGGCATGGTGACACTGTGTCAGGAGTGGCGATACTCGAAAGTTAGGTCCATCCACCAGGAACAGCGCCAGTGCACGGCAGCACGAGCCGCGGGAGAAAGGCCGGCAGGCAGCGAGCACACGTACTGGGGGAGTGATCGTGCACGACGAATTCCTGTGCCACGTCACCGCGTACGGAGTCTGTGGCGGAATGTGGGTCGGTGTACCGCTCGGCACGTACCGGGCGCCCACCCTGGCCCTGGCCATGTGGTGGCTGCGGGACCGGGCGTCCTGGATCGCCGAGCGCCTCGATCCGAACCCCGACGCCCCGTACTTCCCGCCGAACTCGATGGCGCCCGTCGCGGGCACGTCGCCCGATGTGCCCGTCGTGCTGCGCAACTGGTGCGGCGACATCGCACAACAGGAGCGCGCGGCCGAGGAGTTGGCCGCCGGCCACCTGCTGCGCGTCGCCACCAGCGACGAGACCACCGAGTACGAACTGCTCGCGGAGTCGGTCGACGCCCTGCGGATGCGGCGCACCCTGCCCTACCTGTCCGTCCCGGCCGCCTGATCCGGCACAACAGGCGTGCATCGGGACGAATGGCTAGAATTCAGGCATGGGAGAGCGGTCCGCGGCGCCCGAACTCGTCCTGGAGACGGAGACGGGCTCCACGCTGATCACCCCGGCCCACGCCTACCACGTCGGCCGGGACCCGCTCTGCGACATCGTCATCGAGGACGCCCGGGTCTCCTGGCACCACGCCGTCCTGCGGCCCGGCACCGACCACTGGACGCTGTGGGACGAGAACAGCACGAACGGCACGTACGCCGACGGCCGCCGCGTCCACGAGTGGGACGTCGGAGCCGGCAGCGTCATCCGCTTCGGCGCCCCCACGGACGGCCCGTGCGCCGTCCTCACCGACCGGCCCCCGCCCGCCCCCGAGCGGCCCTCGGCCGTCTCCGTGCCCGCCGCGACCGGCACCTTCCGGCAGCCCACCAGCGTGCGCCCGCTGCCCGCCCGCACGATCCGTATCGGCCGCGGCGGCGACAACGACCTCGTCGTCGACGACCTGAGCGTCTCCCGGCGGCACGCGCTGCTGCGCGCACTGCCGGACGGGACGTACGAGATCGTCGACCTGGGCAGCCACAACGGCACGTTCCTCAACGGACAGCCCGTCGAGCGGGCGCGCGTCGACGGGGGCGACATCGTCGGCATCGGCCACTCCGCGTTCTGCCTGGTCGGCGACCAGCTCCAGGAGTACGTCGACTCCGGAGAGGTCTCGCTCGACGTGCAGGACCTGTCGGTCGCCGTCGACCGGGGCCGCAAGACACTCCTGGACCGCGTCTCCTTCCCCGTCGGGGAGAAGTGCCTGCTGGCCGTCGTCGGGCCCAGCGGCGCGGGCAAGTCCACCCTGCTCAACGCCCTGACCGGACAGCGCCCCGCCGACCGCGGCACGGTCCTGTACGACGGCCGCGACCTGTACCGGGACTACGCCGAACTGCGCCACCGCATCGGCCTCGTACCGCAGGACGACATCCTGCACGCCCAGCTCACCGTGCGCCGCGCCCTCACGTACGCCGCGGAACTGCGCTTCCCGCAGGACACCGCGAAGACCGAACGCAGGGCCCGCGTCGACGAGGTCATCCGCGAACTGGGCCTCGCACAGCGCGCCGGGCAGCCCATCCACAGCCTCTCGGGCGGCCAGCGCAAACGCGTCAGCGTCGCCCTCGAACTGCTCACCAAGCCCTCGCTGCTCTTCCTCGACGAGCCGACCTCCGGCCTCGATCCCGGCATGGACCGCTCCGTGATGCACATGCTGCGCGGACTGGCGGACGACGGGCGGACCGTCGTCGTCGTCACGCACAGCGTGCTCAGCCTCGACGTCTGCGACCGGCTGCTGGTGCTGGCCCCCGGCGGCAAGGTCGCCTACTACGGGCCACCGGACGAGACACTCGCCTTCTTCGGCCACGAGGAGTGGCCGGAGGCGTTCGAGGCGTTCGAACGGGACCAGGACCGGGACTGGGCCGGCGACTACCGCGCGTCGCTCCAGCACCGCCGCTACATCGTCGACTCCAGCGCCCAGCCGCGCCTGCCCCGGACGGACGCCGACCCCGCGCCCGGCACGGTCGCCCGGCCGCCCAAGGCGCAGAGCTGGGGCTCGCAACTGGGCACGCTCGTGCGCCGGTACGCGGCGGCGCTCAGCGCCGACCGGACCTTCCTCGCCATCATGATCGCCCTGCCCTTCGTGATGGGAGCGATGGCCCGGGCCCTGGCGGGCAGCAGGCTCACGCAGGAGACGGCGATGAACGCGCTCCTCATCCTCTGCGTCGGCGGCGTCCTGACGGGCGCGGCCAACGCCGTACGCGAACTGGTCAAGGAACGGGTCATCTACCAGCGCGAACGAGCCGTCGGCCTGTCCAGATCGGCGTACCTGATGTCCAAGGTCGTCGTCCTCGGCACGGTCACCGTGCTCCAGGCCGTCGTCCTGACCCTGGTGGCGCTGCTCGGCGTCGACCTGAACGCGCCAGGCGGCGAGGGAGTCGTCATGCCGCCCCTCGCGGAGATCACGGTCGCCGTCGCCCTGCTCGCCTTCACCGCGATGATGCTCGGCCTCCTCGTCTCCGCGCTGGTGCGCAAGGAGGAGGTCACCATGCCCCTGCTCGTGCTCCTCGCCATCGTCCAGGTGGTGTTCTGCGGGGCGCTGCTGAAACTCGACGGCGTCCCCGGCATCGAACAGCTGTCGTGGCTGGTGCCGTCGCGGTGGGCGCTCGGCGCGATGGCGGGCACCGTCGGACTGGCCCGGCTCGTCCCGGGCGACCTGACGGCCGACCCGCTGTTCCGGCACTCGGCGGGCGTCTGGCTGCTCAACATGGGCATGCTCGTCGTCCTGTCGGCCGTCTTCGGGTACGCGGTGGCCCGGCTGCTGCGCCGGCACGAACCCGAAGTCATGCGCAAGTAGGAAGCAGGCGCGATGACGACTCCCGGCTTCCGCCCCACGCACGTGGTCCCGCAGGACGGCATGCCCGCCTGGGACGCCCCGGACCCGGTCCGGCCCACCGTTCCCCTCGACGCCCTCCTGCCGGTCCGGCTCGTCGAGCGGCGCGGCGACTGGGGGCATGTCCTGTGCGCCAACGGCTGGTCCGCGTGGGTCGACGGCCGGCTGCTGGTCGCCGTACCGCAGGAGCCGCTCGCCGCCGCACAGCCGCCCGCCCGGACCGCCGACCCGGGTCCGCTGCTCGCCCGCGCCGAGGAGACGCTCGGCCGCTACCGGCAGGCCGTCGCGGAACTCGCGGCCGGACACCTCGACCGGGAGGCGTTCCATACCCGGACCCGGGGCATGCGGGTCGGGATCGTCGTCGAGGGGGAGGCCGTCTGGCTGTACGAGGCCGAGCACGAGCGGTGGGTGTACTGCGACGGCACGCGACTGAGCACGTATGCGGTGGCGCGGCCGCTCGATGCCGCCGGGGCCGGGGGCGGGGGCGGGGGCGAGGGCGCCACCGGGGCGGGGGCCGTCGTCCCGGATGCGGCTCCCGCCCCGGGCGGCACGGGCCCGGGCGGCACGGGCCCAAGTGGCGCGGGGCCGAACGCCGGGGGTGCCCGCGGCGTGCCCGTCGCGGCGCCCTCCGGACGGTCCGCGGCGGGTCCTGAGCCGTCCCGGCCGGCCGAGCCGCCCGAGTCACACGGGTCGCCCGAGCGGCGAGGCGCGCCCGCCGCCGTGGGGCATGCGCACACGCAGGTCGTGCCGGGTGCCGGGCCGGAGCCCACGCAGGTCGTGGGCGGCGCGGAGGCGGAGGAGGACATCGGGCACGCGCCCACCCGGCTCGTCCCGAAGGACGGTGACGGGTGATGTCACCCGGCACGAGCCCGCACGCGGGACGGCCCGCCGACCTGACCGGCGAGCGGATCGCGGGCTACCGCATCGAGTGCGAGGTCGGCCGGGGCGGGATGGCCGTCGTCTACCGCGCCAAGGACCTGCGCCTGGACCGGACGGTCGCCCTGAAGCTGCTGGCCCCGGAACTCGCCCGCAACGACACGTTCCGCAGACGGTTCACCCATGAGTCACGGGTGGCCGCCGCCATCGACCACCCGCACATCGTGCCGGTCTTCGAGGCGGGGGAGACGGACGGGGTCCTCTACATCGCCATGCGGTACGTCGCCGGCCGCGACCTGCGTCATCTGCTCGACAGGGAGGGGCCCTTGCCGCTCGCCGTGGCCGCCCGCATCGCCGTCCAGGTGGCGTCCGCGCTGGACGCCGCCCACGACCACGGCCTGGTCCACCGGGACGTCAAACCCGGCAACATCCTGGTCGCGGCGGGCACGGACAGCGACCATCCCGAGCACGTGTACCTGACCGACTTCGGGCTCACCAAGAAGTCGCTGTCCCTGACCGGGTTCACGACCGCCGGGCAGTTCGTCGGCACGCTCGATTACGTGGCCCCCGAGCAGATCTCCGGGCGTCCGGTCGACGGCCGCTGCGACGTCTACAGCCTCGCGTGCGTCGTGTACGAGACCCTGGCGGGGCGGCCGCCCTTCCAGCGGGACGACGACATGGCGTTGTTGTGGGCGCACCAGTACGACGTGCCTCCGGCGGTGAGCGGGGTGCGGGGCGGGCTCGGCGGTGCCGTCGACGAGGTTCTGGCGAAGGCGCTGGCCAAGAGCCGTGACGACCGGTATGGGTCGTGTCTTGCGTTTGTGGCGGCGTTGCGGGCGGCTGCGGTGGGTGGGGCTGGGCCCGGCGGGTCCGGGGGGACCGGGGCTTCGCCCGCGCCCCCCGGACCGCCGGGGTGGGCGCGGGCCGTGTTTCCCGGCGTGGGGTGGTGAGGGTTGGGCGGGCCGATTGTCGGGTGCGGGTGGATGGGGGCTTGTCGCGCCGTTCCCCGCGCCCCTTCAGGGCGCCTTTGGGGGCGCTGGGTCAGTAGGTGTTGCCTGTTGTGCGGGTGGGTGGGGGCCGTGGTGGGGGGTGCGGGAGGCCAGGAGGGCGCTCAGGAAGCCTGTGGCCAGGCCCCAGAGGAGGGCGAGGGCCAGGGCGCTCCACAGGACGGGACGCAGGAAGAGTTCGCCGGAGAGGCCCCCGCCCACGTCCCCGATGCCGAGCAGCGACAGGCCGTAGTGCGCGTCGATCCGGCCCAGGAGGCAGACCGTGAGCACCGTGAGCGCCAGCGCGACCGCCATGTGCACGGCGTGCTGCCAGGCCCGCGTCCGGGCCGGGGAGCGCGAGGCCATCAGGAACGCGACGGCCAGCAGGACCACCGTGTCGACGGCCACGAGCCACCACACCCTGCCGTCCTGCTCGGCGAGCGTGCCCAGATCGAGGGTGGCGAGGTCGGGCGTACGCAGCACGCTGTCCAGCACCTGCGGCATCGGCAGCCCGAACGGCCCCTCGACGCGGCCCTCCCACGTGGCGCCCAGACCGATCGTGAACACGGGCCAGACGAGGTTCGGCAGCCCGAGGAGGACCACGGCAAGCGTCTGGGCCGCATGACCCCGGGTCACCGCCACCACCAGGGCGACGACCACCCCCAGGACGACGTACGTCAGCAGCAGCGCCACCATCGCGTACGCGGCCGGCCGCACCGCCTCCTGGAAACGCAGCAGGCGGGCCGGGAGCGGGGCACCCGGTGAGACGAGCAGCGCGAGGACGAGTACACCGAGCAGCCACAGCAGACCGAAGAGCAGGGTCACCAGCACCTCGGCCTCGAAGCCGACCCGCGGCGACGCGCCGAACAGGTCACCGACGCCCGAGAGCGTGCCGTCGCCCGGAGAGATCGCGAAGGTCCGGCGCGCCGACAGCGCGAGCCCGGTGAGGGCGAGCAGCCACACGACGGCGATCCTGCCCGCCCAGCCCGCCAGTTCGGGCGCTCCCGCGACGGCCCGGTGGCGCAGCGGCCGCAGGAAACCGGTGGCGACGACCAGGGCCCCGGTCAACGCCACCGAAAGGGGGATCACCGTCAGGGCCGCCCGGGTCTCGGCGAGCGCCCCGGCGTTCCCCGCGAACTTCACGGACCCCCCGACCGCCGTCACCGTCGTCGCGGCCACGACGCGCGGGAACGCGCCGTCGGGCAGGTCGGCGGCGCCCGCCGCCCACAGCCCGAGCGCCGACACCGCGATCATGGCGATCAGCCCGGCGAGGACCGTCGCCAGGGCGTGGACCCAGCCGTGTCGGGACACCGCCTGGTCAGGGGCTGTCTGGAGGCTCACTCCGCCACGCTAAGCAGGCCCGCGCCCGCGCGCCCGTCGAGAGGGCCGACCGCGTCGGCTTGCGGGCGGTACCGAACCGGAGCACACAATGGGCTCCAACGTGTTGAAAACGGGCAAAACGGTGGCACGTGTGTGAAGTGCCGTGGTGTCCACCCTTCGGGAAGAGGAGCTCGTGAGCGTCGAACCGCCGTCTTCCGGCCGCCCCACCGGACCGCCGTCCGGCCCCCTGTCGGGTCCGAGCGGACCTTCGGGTTCCTCCGTCGGCGGCTCCGGTGGCCCCGGTCTGCCCGGCGGGCCGGGGGAGTCCGGCCCGGGGGCGGACGGCAAGGGGCCCGGCCGGCCCTGGTGGAAGTCCGTGCCACGGATGGCCGTCATCGCCGCCGTGGTCGTCGTCGCGGTCGTCCTGGCCGTCGTCCTCACCCGGCCCGACGACGACACCAGCACCGCCACCGGCTCGGACGGCGAGGTCTTCCTCCAGGCGGCGGGCAGTTCGGGCCCCGACCCGTTCACCGCGTCGACGGCGCGCGACAGCTCCACCGCCCCCATGACGCCGTCGCCCACGGACACCTCCGAGTCGCCCGAGGTGACGCGGGGCGTGGACGGTTCGGCGCCCGGCCTCTACGGCGGTTCACGGGAAACAGCCAGTTGCGACGTGGAGAAGCAGATCTCGGAGCTCGGGCGCAATCCGGCCAAGAACGAGGCGTTCGCCGCGGTGCTCGGCCTGCGGCCCTCCTCGGTGCCCGCGCAGCTGCGCGCCCTGACCCCCGTACAGCTGCGGATGGACACCCGTGTCACCAACCACGGCTTCCGCGACGGGAAGGCCACCGCCTACCAGGCCGTCCTGCAGTCCGGCACCGCGGTCCTCGTCGACGACCGGGGGGTGCCGCGGGTGCGCTGCGCCTGCGGCAACCCGCTGCTGCCGCCGGTGGCCCTGAAGACCAGGCCGAGGACGACCGGTGAACCCTGGCCGTCGTACCGGCCGTCGAACGTCGTGGTCGTCTCGCCCGCGCCCCGGCCCGTCGAGCGGTTCGTGCTCCACGACGAGAGCGGCGACTGGTTCACACGGCACAAGGGTGACACCGGCGGCAAGGACCGCAGGACGGAGCCTCCAGCGAGCCGGCCGTCCCCCTCCACGAGTTCCCTGCCGCCGTCGTCGGCCTCTCCGCCCTGCGCGTCCGCGCCCGGTGCCGTGGCGGACCCCTGCCCCTCGACCTCGTCGGACACGCCGTCGCCGCCGTCCCCGGAGAGCGGGTCACCCTCGTCCGAACCGCCGCCGCCGGAGTCCTCCGCGCCCGACGACGCACCCGCGCCCGGCGACGCCTCCGACACGACGACGCAGTCGGCCGCCGGCCACAGCCTCCAGGGGCGGTACGGAGGTTCCGGCGCCGTTCACGCGGGAGACCGCAGCTGACGGAAGAACGCCCGTACGTCCTCGACGAGCAGCTCCGGTTCCTCCATCGCCGCGAAGTGCCCGCCCCGGTCGAACTCCGTCCACCGCACGATGCTGTTCGTGCGGTCCGCGACATGCCGCAGTGGAATGAAGTTGTCCCGGGGGAAGACGGCGAGGGCGGTCGGCGCGGCCGACGGCTGCGCGGGCGCGCCGCCGCCCGCCGCGTGCGCGCGCTCGTAGTAGACGCGCGCGGACGAACCGGCCGTGCCCGTGAGCCAGTACAGCATCACGTTGGTCAGCAGCTGGTCCCGGTCGACCGCGTCCTCCGGGCGCTCGTCCGAGTCCGTCCACTCCTTGAACTTCTCGGCGATCCAGGCGAGCTGCCCGACGGGCGAGTCCGTGAGGCCGTAGGCGAGCGTCTGCGGCCGGGTCGACTGGAGATCGGCGTACCCCTGGCGCTCGCGGGTCCACTCCTGGTGGCGGCGCCACGAGGCGCGGGTGCGCTCGCGTTCGCGGGGGCCCAGCGCGGCCAGCTCCTCCGGAGTCGGCTCGGTGGTGGCGTGGGCGCCCGGCAGCAGGTTCAGATGGACGCCGATCACCCGCTCGGGGTGCGTACGGCCGAGCTCGCGGGAGATCGCCGCGCCCCAGTCGCCGCCCTGTGCGCCGAACCGCCGGTAGCCGAGCCTGCTCATCAGCTCGGCGAACGCGGCGGCGATGCGCCGGTACTCCCAGCCGGTGTCCCGGGTGGGTCCCGACAGGCCGAACCCGGGAATGCTCGGCACCACCACGTGGAAGGCGTCGGCGGGATCTCCGCCGTGCGCGCGCGGATCGGTCAACGGGCCCACCACGTCGAGGAACTCGACGATCGAGCCGGGCCAGCCGTGCGTGACCACCAGCGGGGTGGCGCCCGGTTCGGGCGAGCGGATGTGCGCGAAGTGGAGATCGGCGCCGTCGACGACCGTCGTGAACTGGGGCCACTCGTTGAGCCGCGCCTCCGCCGCGCGCCAGTCGTAGGAGTGGCGCCAGTACCGCACGAGGTCCTCCAGGTAGGCGCGCGGGATCCCGTAGGCCCAGCCCACCCCCGGCAGTTCGTCCGGCCACCGCGTGCGGTCCAGGCGCGCGTGCAGATCGTCCAGGTCGGCCTGGGGGATGTCGATGCGGAAGGGCTGGACACGGTCGCTGTGCGGGGACGTCATGACGGGTCATGCTAGTTCCGGCCGCCGGCCCGGGCAGGTGAATAAAGGGCCAGGTCAGCGCCTTGGCGACTGCGCCGGATGACGGCGTCGGAGCCCCCGGCCGGCGGCCTCCGCAGGCACCCGTCCGCAACGGCCGCCCGCGCCACCGATGAGTTTCCCGCCGAGTTCCGGTCGGTACAGATGACAGCGTTCCCGCCCCAGGAGGTACCCATGAGCACCGACGGATTCACCACGTGTCTGTGGTTCGACGGCCAGGCCGAGGAAGCCGCGAACTTCTACGTCTCGCTCTTCGAGAACTCCGAGCTCGGCAGGGTCGGCCGGTACACGGAGGTCGGGCCCGGGACCCCCGGTTCCGTCGTGACCGTCGACTTCGTGGCCAACGGCCAGCGGTTCGTCGCGCTGAACGGCGGACCGGAGTTCACGTTCAGCGAGGCGATCTCCTTCCAGATCGACTGTGCTGACCAGGCGGAGGTGGACCACTACTCGAAGGCGCTGACCGAGGGCGGCGGCGAGCAGGGGCCCTGCGGCTGGGTGAAGGACAGGTTCGGCGTGTCCTGGCAGGTCGTCCCGACCCGGCTGACCGAGATGATCACCGACCCGGACCAGGAGAAGGCGAACCGCGCGATGGGAGCCATGCTCAAGATGCACAAGCTCGACATCGCCGCCCTGGAGGAGGCGTACGCCGGGGAGTGAGGCAGCCGCCCTCGTCACGACGATCCGGTCCGCGCCCGGCCCGCGCCCGGTCCTCGTCCACTCCGCAGCAGACCCGTGTCAGTTCGCCGCCGCGGCCCGGTCCGCGGTGATCGTCCCGGCGATCGCCCGGGTGATGCGAAGAATGCCGGGGGAGCGGACAGGACAGGGTTTGGGCGTCGAGGTGGTGCGCGCCAGGCAGAAGTGCAGGTAGTCGTCGTCGCGGTGCAGGGCCGTCCGGCCACTGCCCGGCTGCGTGCAGTACGGCCCGTGCGCACGCTCGTACGCGGTGCACGGCAGATACTGGGCCCACGTGTAGCGGGCGCCGGCCGGGCTCACCGCTTTCCCGGCGTCCGCGAGCAGGTCGCCGGAAGCACGGGCCCGCCGCTCGTAGACCGCGTTCACCCGCCGGACCCGGTCGGGGGTGATGGGGTCCGGTCCCTGGAGCACCCAGACGATCTTCGTCCCGCTCGCGGCGCCCGCGATCTGGTCGGTCAGACGCTCGGCGTCGGCGCTGTGGCGTGCGAAGTATTTCTTCCGCGCCCTGTCGTACGTGATGCCGTCCATGCAGGGTGTGTAGCCCCAGGCGTTGCCCCAGAACTGGAGCACCACGTAGTCCGGCCGCAGACGGCGCACCAGGGCGGCCGCCTTGTCCTTCGGCGGGACGAGCGAGTCCGCGCTCGTCCCCTCCAGGTAGTCGCACAGCGTGGTGCCGGAGTAGGGGGCGCTGGTGTAGCGCGCCTTCATCCCGTCCCGCAGGAGTCCGCCCAGGACCCGCTGGTTCTCCATGGCGAGGGAGTCGCCGAGGTAGAGCACGGTGGGGCGGCCGGCGGGTTCGGCCCGGTCCCCGGCCCCTGACCCGGAACCGGCTCCGGTCGTGGTCCCGGCTCCGGGTTCCGTCTGTCGCCCCGGTGTGGCGGCCGGGCGCTGGTGCGTGGTCGGACCCACCGCGGGGGACGAGGGCGTGGCCGCGGCCCCGGGGTCCGACGAGGGGTCTCCGCACGCGGTGAGCAGCAGTAATGCCGCCGACAGTCCGACGATCCACGGCTTGCCCATACGGGAACTCCCGCCCCAGCCACCGAAAACGGCCCCCAGACAAACACAGCGGGACGGAGGGGGGAAGGGCCCGCGCGCCTATATGCCTTCGGCGGGACCCGGAACGCACGCATGCTCATGTCACCGTTTCGTCTCGGCCGCCTCCGCGCCCACAACCCAAGTCCCCCCGCGTGCGTCTAGCTGGCACGGATCGACCGGACCGAAGAGGAACCGGCGGGGAACCGAAGAGGAAGGGCCCGATCATGGGGGACATACGCAGACGGATGGCCGTCGCACTGGGGGTCACCGGGCTGGTGGCGCCGCTGACCGTCGCACTGGGCGCGGCGCCCGCGCACGCGGCGAGCTGCACCACCAGCAGCGGCCCGTACCAGAAGCAGGTCGAGAAGTTCCTCGGCCGGCCCGTCGACGGCAGGCAGTCCGCCGCCGACTGCAAGGCGATCAAGACGTTCCAGACCAAGCACGGCATCACCCCGAACATCGGGTACGCGGGCCCCGTCACCTGGGGCGTGATGGACCTCATGACCAAGCAGAAGGCCGTCGGCAAGAAGCCCAACGCGGCCGGCAAGTGCCCGGTCAACAAGGGCCGCATCGCCTGCGTGAACCTGACGCTCCAGCTCAGCTGGATCCAGGACGGCAAGACCCTCGTGTACGGTCCCGTGCCGGTGCGCACGGGCCGCAACGGCTACGAGACCCGCACCGGCCTGAAGAAGGTCTACTGGCGGAACATCGACCACGTCTCGACCATCTACGACGTGCCGATGCCGTACAGCCAGTTCTTCGACGGCGGGCAGGCGTTCCACTCGGTCGGCGTCAGCATGTGGAACCCGCCCGGCTCGCACGGCTGCGTCAACATGACGAAGACGGACGCCAAGAAGTACTGGTCGCTGCTGAAGAAGAACGACGACGTCTACGTGTACGGCCGCAAGCCGGGCACCTGAGCCGAGCAGGCCGGGCACCCGACCGGGCCGGCCGCTCCCGTGGCGACCCCGGGAACGGCCGGACCCTACAGGGACGTCACGCCGCCGGGGCGTCCCCGAAGTCCGGGATCTCCAGCCGTACCCCGCCCTGCCGCGCCGACTCGTGCGCGACGATGCCCGGCAGGGTGTAGCGGGCGGCCACCCACGCGTTCACCGACGGCAGGGTCCGGGTGGCGACGGCGGTCACGAAGTCGTCCACCAGGAAGTGGTGGCTGCCCTCGTGGCCGTTGGGCAGATGGTCGAACTCCCGGGGCAGCCGGGCCCGGTCGTGCACCGGGGCCGACCCGGAGGTGAAGGCGGACCGCAGCTCCGGCGCGATGTGCCGCAGGGAGGGGTCGTCGGGGGAGAGGGTGGTCTTGGGCTCCAGGAGTTCACTGATGTCCTTCACGCCCTTCTTGTCCTGCCAGAAGGCCACCGTGGCGAGCTGCTCCATGCTGGCCTCCGTCCCGAAGAACCGGAAACGCGACTCCCGGATGTGCGACGGGTAGCCGACCCGCCGGAACTCGTTCGTACGGAACGAGCCGCCGCCCGCGACCTCGAACAGCGCGGTGGCGTTCGAGAAGTCGTTGCCGAACTGGCTGATCTCCTCGTCGAAGACCCCGTCCCCGCGGTCGTCCCTGACCCCGATCGCGGACACGTTCACCGCGTGCGTCCGCCAGGCCCCGAGGACCCCGCCCACCGAGTGCGTCGGATAGAGCAGCGGGGGGTAGCTGGCGGTCGCCTTCCAGTTCTCGCCGCCGCTGTACTGGTACGCCTCGTAGAACCCGAGGTCCATGTCGTGCACGTAGTCGCCCTCGGCGTAGAAGAGCCGCCCGAAGGCGCCGTCCGCGATCCGGTCGCGGGCATGGACGGTCGCCGGGTTGTACTGACTCGTCTCACCCATCATGTAGGTCAGCCCGGTGGCCCGTACCGTGTCGATGATCGTGGCGATCTCGTCGTGCGTGATCGCCATGGGTACCGCCGAGTAGACGTGTTTGCCGGCGTTCAGCCCCTGGACGACCAGGGGGCCGTGTGTCCAGCGCTGGGTGAAGATCGCGACGGCGTCGACCGTCTCCGACTCCAGCATCGCCTGGTACGAGGGGAAGGTTCCCGACAGTCCTTCGGCGGCCGCCAGCCGTTCGGCCCGCTCCGGCAGCAGATCGGTGACGTACACGTCGCCGACACCGGGGTGGGCGAGGAACAGCTTGGCGAACTGGCCGGAGAACTGTCCGGCGCCGACGATGCCGAGGGAGAACGTCATAAGGGGGGTGCCTCTCACTGAGGGGATTGTCCACGGGGCGGTGCGCACGGGACGCGTGCTCACTGGTCGAGGATCAGGTTGATCTGGCTGTTGGTCTCGTCGAGGCCGCCGACGGGCGCGTCGTTGGCGAAGACGTCCTGCATGGCGGGCTTCATCAGCGCGAGGACGTCCGCCGCGTAGTTGGTGATCGGGTAGGAGAAGGTCGTGAACTCCCGGGTGTCGGTGACCGGCCGCGTGAAGGCGCTCACGTCGATGCCCTTCTTCTCGTACGCGGCGACGGCGGCCTCGGTGCCCTCGGGCGTCGCGGGGAAGACGATCCCGTAGCCGCCGACGGTCCGCTGGCACGCGTTCGAGGCCAGGTGGGCCACCCACTTCTTCGCGCCCGCCTTGTTGCGGGCGCCCTTGGTGACGGAGTCGGCGAGGCCGTTCATCATGGTCGCCCGCTTGCCCGTCGGACCGGCCGGGGTGACGGCGCTGCCGATGTCCAGGCCCTTGAACCCCGCGTACGTGGAGATCATCCAGGCACCGTCGAACGCGGTCGCCGCCCTGCCCGACGCGACCTGCGTGTTGGCCTGGTTGGACTGGGAGTTCCAGTCGGTGAAGGGCGTCATGTACCCCTTCTCCGCCAGGCCGAAGTACCACTCGACGACGGACTGGAAGGTCTCGCTGTCGTAGTTGTACCTCTTGCCCCAGCGTTCCTCGTCCGTGTAGGTCCAGCCCGCCGAGGCGGTGAAGGTGCTCCACTGGGTCTGCCCGTCGCCGTCGCCGCCGCCGTTGGTGGCCAGGCCGTACACCTTGACGTCGTCCTTGTCGAAGCCCGGCTCGTCACCGCGCCTGCCGTTCCTGTCGACGGTGAGGCGGGCGATCGTCTTCTCGAACGTCCCGCCGTCCCGCGGGTTCCAGTCGAGCCCGTTCAGCTCCTCCGCGGAGATCCCGGCCGCCTTCGCCATCTTCCTGTTGTAGAACAGTCCGACGGTGTCCCAGTCCTTCGGGGCGCCGTAGCGGCGGCCGTCCTGTCCGACCCAGTTGGCCGCGAGTCCCGGCTGGTAGGAGGAGTCCTCGATGGGCAGGTCGTCCAGCGGTTCGAGCACCTTCAGGTCGGCGAACTGCCCGAACTTCTGGATGTGGTCGGTGAAGACGTCGGGCTCGGTGCCAGCGATGAAGCTCGCCGTGAGCTTGGTCCAGTAGTCGTCCCAGCCCAGCTGGGTGATCCGCACGTCCAGGCCGGGGTTCCGTTTCTCGAAGTCCCTGGCGCATGCCTCGTACGCGGGCAGCTGGTTGGCGTCCCACAGCCAGTACGTCACCGTGTGGGACGAGGAGCCGGCGGAGTCGTCCTGCGCGGATCCCGCCAGGGACAGGGACAGTGCCAGCGCTCCGGTGAACGCGACGGGCCTACGGAATCGCATCGGGTGCCTCCTACTTGATTCCGGTGAAGCTGATGGAGCTGACGATCCGGCGTGCGAAGAACGCGAAGAGCGTGAGCATCGGGAGCGCGGCGATGAGCGTCGCCGCCATCAGCCCCGACCAGTCGACCCCGGTCTGCGGGGTCTGTGCCCGGAAGATGGCCAGTGCGACGGTGAGCACGCGGGAGCCGTCGCTGTACGACACCATCAGCGGCCAGAAGTAGTCGTTCCAGGAGGTGATGTACGTCAGCACCGCCAGGGTGATCACCGGGGTGGAGGCCATCGGCAGCAGCACCCTGAAGAAGATGCCGGTCTTTCCGGCGCCGTCGAGCAGAGCGGCCTCCTCGACCTCGCGCGGGACGTTCATGAAGAACTGGCGCAGGAAGAACACCGCGAACGGCGTCATGAACATCGTCGGGAGCGCGATCCCCAGCAGCGAGTCGATCAGCCCGAGTCGCTTGATGAGCACGAAGTTCGGCAGCAGGGTGAAGATCGCCGGGACCATCAGCCCGGCCAGGAACAGCGCGAAGAAGGTGTCGCGGCCCCGCCACCGCAGCCGGGCGAAGGCGTAGGCGGCCATCGCGGAGAAGAGGATCTGGCAGGTGGTGATCATCGTCGAGACGATCACCGAGTTGAGCAGGTAGCGCCAGAAGTCGAGCCCGCCGCCCGCGCCGCCCTGCGCGATGGCCTCCTTGGTCGACTGCAGTCCGAGCGCCCGGGCGAAGCCGCCGCCCGTCGGGTCGGCCGGCAGGGGCGAGGTCGGGTCGGCCGCGATGCCGGTGTTGGAGGAGAGCGCGGTCCGCAGGATCCAGTAGAACGGCAACAGGGTGACCAGCAGGATCGCCCCCATCACCGCCCAGGCCACGACCCGCCCGAAGGAGGGCCGGGGCCTGGCACGTCGCCGTACAGTCGTCGCCCGGGGTGTCGGCGGCGTCGGGGCCGGTGGTGTGGCGGTCGCGGCAGCCATGACGGTGTCTCCTTCCGATCAGCCGAGGTCGGTCTGTCCGGCGCGGGTGATCCGGTACTGCAGGACGGTGATCGCGCTCAGGACCACCAGGAGCGCCACGGACATCGCCGAGGCGTAGCCGAACTGGAAGCGGCCGAATGCCGAGCCGTAGATGTAGAACTGCAGCACGTTGGTGGCGTTCGCCGGGCCGCCGCCCGTCGTCACGGCGACGGTGTCGAAGACCTGGAACGAGCCGATCACGGTCATGATCAGCACCACGGCCAGCACCGGCCGCAGCAGCGGCATGGTGATGCGCCGGAACATCCGCCACTCGCTCGCGCCGTCCACCTTCGCGGCCTCGTACATGTCGTTCGGGATGGCCTGCAGTCCGGCGAAGAGCAGCAGCGCGGTGTAGCCGACGTGCCGCCACACGTTGATCAGCGCGATCGTCGGGACGGCCCACGTCTTGTCCGCGAGGAACGGGACGCGGTCGAGACCGAGGCCCGCGATGATCTCGTTGCCGATGCCGAGCTGGGTGTCGAGCATCCACAGCCAGACGATGCCCGCGACGACGTTCGACATCAGGTAGGGCGTCAGCACGATGCCCCGGAGCACCGCCGACTGCGTGAGTCGCTGCAGGAGGACGGCGATGGCCAGCGCCGAGACGGTCTGCACGCCGATGTTGATGAACACGTACTCGACGGTGACCTTCAGCGAGTCCCAGAAGATGGGGTCGTCGATCATGCGCCGGTAGTTGTCGAGGCCGATCCATTCCGGCGGGGTCAGCAGGTTGAAGCGGGTGAAGCTCAGCTGGATGCCGCGCAGGGTCGGCCACAGCAGGAAGACCAGGAACCCCAGCATGGCGGGTGCGACGAACAGCGCCGCGAGGGGCCCGTCGCCGTGGCCGCCGCCGTCGCGCTGCCGCTTCCCGCCGGTCCCCGGCTTCGGCGCTGTGCTCTCGACGTCGCTCGGAGGCAGACGCGAGGGTGGGCTGCTGGAGGCGACGGTCATCGGGAGACTCCCTCGTCTGCGGCTCGTCCTCGGCCCCACTTACTTTCGAGTCGAAAGAATCCAGCCGTCAAGGGGCGTGCACCTGTCTTTTCCCGATGGTCGGAACGTCCTAGGGTGAGGGCATTACTTCAGTGCCAAAAGAAATGACGCAAGGGATCGGTATGACCGCACGCGCCGCCAGCTGGCTGCCGCTCAGCCCCGGTGAACGCTCCGTCGCCATCGAGGTGCTCACCCACGGCCCCCTGTCGCGCAGCGACCTCGCCCGGCGGCTCGACCTGTCCGCGGGCAGCCTGACCCGGCTCACCAAACCGCTCACCGAGTCGGGGCTGCTGGTCGAGGTCGCCGAGGGCGGCGCACTCCCCGGGGCGCGGCAGGGCCGCCCCTCCCAGCCCCTCGACATCGTCGCCGAATCCCGCACCTTCGTCGGCTTCAAGATCACCGAGGACATGGTCTACGGCGTCGTCACGACGCTCAGGAGCGACATCGTGGCCCGCCACGACCTGCCGCTCTCCAGCCATGATCCGCAGCACGTCGTGGACGTGCTGCACGCGGCCACGCGGGAGTTCGCCCGCACCTTCCCCGACCTCGCCGGGATCGGCATCGGACTGGGCGGCCGCGCCTCGGACCGCTCCGTCGTCGACGAGTCTGCGTTCCTCGGCTGGCACGACGTCCCCCTGGCACGGCTCCTGGAGGAGCGCACCCACCTGCCCGTCGTCGTGGAGAACGACGTCAACGCGCTCGTCGAGGCGGAGAGCTGGTTCGGCGCGGGCCGCGGCCTCGACCGGTTCGCGGTCCTCACCATCGGCGCGGGCCTCGGCTACGGCCTGGTCAGCGGTGGCAGGCGGGTCGTGACGGCCGAGGACGGGCGGGGGGTCGGCCGCTTCTGGATCGTGAACCCGAACGGCCCGCTCACCCCCGAGGGCGGGCGTGGCAGCGCCATCTCGCTGCTCACCATCCCGAGCATCCGCTATCAGGTCCGGGCCGCCACCGGCCGGGACGTCTCGTACGAGGAGATCCTCGCGCTGGCCGCCGAGGGCGAACCGATGGCCGCCCGCGTCATCGACGAGGCGGCCCGCGCCCTGGGCACCCTCGTCGCGCAGATCGCCAACTTCGCCGTGCCCGAGAAGATCCTCCTCGCCGGAGAGGGCGTCGGCCTGGTCGACGTCGCCGGCCCGGTGGTCGAGCAGACCGTCCTCGCCCACCGCCACCCTCAGGCCGATCCGGTGAACCTGGAGACCAAGGTGTCCGACTTCCACGACTGGGCGCGGGGCGGCGCCGTCCTGGCCATCCAGGTGCTGGTGCTGGGTTCCGGAACCGCTTGAGGCCGTCTCCGGATCCGCTTGGGGGCGTCCCCCGATCCGGCGCCGGGGGCGGTCGAAGGCGGTACGGATCACAGCGTCAACTCACATGGTCTTCACGCGGGGCCCCGTATGATTCACGGTATGTCCACCACTCACCGCCGTGCGCCAGGAGCCACGCAACGATCAGCCGCCGAGGTCAACGAAGAGATCCGGGCCCTGTGGCTCCGGGCCGGCGGAACACTGAGCGGTGAGCAGCGGCGCCAGTACCAACGCCTGGTCCTCGAATGGGCCTCGGCCGCGCCCCGGCCCCGCACGCACCCGGACTCCTCGCAGGCGGCCTGACCCGCACGGCCCGTCCCTCCCCTCCGCCCGATCAGCCCTTCATCGCCCCCTGGAGCAGGCCCGCGACGAAGCTGCGCTGGAAGACGACGAAGAGGATCAGGATCGGCAGCATCACGATGATCGTCCCCGCCGCCAGTGTGGGGATGTCCGTGCTGTTCTGGCCGACGAAGAAGCCGAGACCCGCGGGCGCCGTGTGCTTGGTGGTGTCCTGGATGAGGACCAGCACCAGCAGGAACTGGTTCCACGACCACATGAACACGAGCAGGCCGAGCGTCATCAGAGACGGGCGGGCCAGCGGCAGCAGGATCCGTACCAGGATCGTGGCAGGCGAGGCTCCGTCGATCCGCGCCGCCTCCACCAGCGACGTGGGCGTCGACCGGAAGTGGGTGCGCATCCAGAACACGCTGAACGGCATGAACAGCGCGATCTCCACGAGGATCACGCCCAGGTACGAGTTGGTCAGACCGAGGCCCCGCAGGTCGAAGTAGAGGGGCACCACGATCAGCTCCACCGGGATCGTGAGCCCGGCGACGAAGAACGCCGCCACCGCGTTGCCGCCGGGGAGCCGCATGGTGCCCAGCGCGTAGCCCGCCAGCGCGGCGAGGACCAGGCAGGCGGGGACCACCCCCACCGCGATGACGAGGCTGTGCCGGATGAGGTCGGAGAACCCGGCCACCGACCAGGCCGTCTCGTAGTTGTCCCAGCTCCACCGCTCCGGCCAGGTCAGACCCACCACCGGGGTGCCCGCGGGCTGCAGCGAGGCGAGGAAGACACTGAGGAACGGGATCACGACGGCGATGGCCATGACGGTCAGCAGCGCGTAGCCGGACCAGCGTTCCGAGCGCGCGACGGTGTTCATGTCTCGGACCTCGACAGACGGTTGATGAGGTAGACGATCGCGAGTATCAGGACGCCCAGCACGACGGCCAGGGCCGCGGCGAGCCCCACCTTGCCCTCGGAGAACGCCAGCCGGTACACGAGCAGGCCGGGGACCGTCGTCTGCTCACCGGGGCCGCCGTTCGTCGTCACGTACACGATGTCGAAGCTGGCCAGCGCGGCCACCGTCGTGACGGTCATGGCGACGGCCAGCTCACCGCGCAGGTGCGGCAGCGTCACGGAGACGAACTCGCGGACCGGCCCGGCGCCGTCGATCCGGGCAGCCTCGTACAGGCTGGGGTCCACCTTCTGCACGCCGCTGAGGAAGAGCATCATGCACAGGCCGCTCAGCACCCAGGTGCCGACCAGCCCCACGGCGATCAGCGCGACACCGAAGTCACCCAGCCACGCACGGGTCGCGCCGTCGAGCCCCACCGCGCGGAACGCCTGGTTGACCACCCCGTCGTCCCCGTACAGCCAGCGCCAGGTCACGCCGACCGCGACGAGCGGCACCACCTGCGGCAGCATGAACAGGAAGCGGTACGCCCCCATGCCGGGCCGCCGGTGACGGGCCAGGAGGCCGGTGGACAGCAGGCCGAGGACGATGGGCACGAAGGAGAAGAACACCACGAGGACCAGGGCGTTGAACACCGAGCGGCGCAGGATCGGATCCTGGAAGATCTCCGCGTAGTTGCCGAGGCCGACCCAGTCGCCGAGCGTGACGCCGTCCCACTCGAACAGCGACAGGTACGCCGTGTGCAGGGCGGGCAGCACCGCGAACGCGACGTAGACGGCGAGGGCGGGCAGGACGTACACGTACCCGCGCCACCGGCTCGGTCCCCGGACCTGCCGCCGCAGGGCCGGCCGCCCGCGGATCCGCCGCGCGTGGACCTCCCCCGTGTGGACCTCCCGGCCGGGGACCGGCGGGCTACTCGCCATGATGGTCCTCCCACTCGTCCTGAAGTGAGTCGAGGTAGTCCGCGGGCCCCGTGCGGTCGGCGATGAGCTTCTGGACGCCGGAGCGAAGCCGGTCGAGCATCGCGGGCGCGGCGAAGTCGGGGAACGTGGTGATCCCGTCGTCGGCGACGGCCCGCCGGTGGCCCTCCGCGATGTCCGCGAGCACGCCCGCCGGCTTCTTCACGGCCTCGGGGTTGGGCGGCAGGAAACCGTTGTCGCCGATGATCTGGCCCGCCTCGGGAGAGGTCAGGAAATCGAGGAACGCGCCCGCCGCCTCGGGGTGTTCGGTCGCGGACGACACGGCGTACGAGACACTGAACCCGGACGCCACCGTGGGGGAGCCGGCCCGCACCCCGGGCATCGGGAAGAAGCCCACGTCGTCCCCCATGACGGTCGCCAACTGACCGGCGGCCCAGTTGCCGTTGATGAGGAAGACGCTGTCGCCCTTGGCGAACCGGGCGGTCGAGTCGACCTGCGCGGTGCCGTTCGCCGACTCGTCGTAGTAGCCCTTGCGGCCCCACTCGACCATGAGTTCACTGGCCTCGGTCGCCGCGGGGTTCTCCATCGTGGCGCCCTTCCTGCCGTTCACCCAGTCCCAGTACTCGTCCGTGGGCATCAGCTGGTTGAGCAGGGCGGCCCACAGGTGCAGGCCGCCGGAGTCGAGCGCGCCGACGGCCAGCGGGGTCAGGTCCGCGTCCTTCGCCGCGGCGAGCTGCTCCTCGAACTGGGCCAGCGTCCTCGGCGGGCCGTCGATCCCGGCCCGCTCGGCGAGCTTCTTGTTGTAGTAGATGCCCGTCATGGACAGGCCGGCGGGGACGCCGAACAGGGCCCGCCCGCCGGTGGCCTCGCTGGTCCGCCCCGCGGTGAGCTGGTCGAGGCTGACCGGGGGGACGGCCTCGTCCCAGCCGTACGCCTCCCGGTAGGCCGCCAGGTCGAGGACGTGGCCGTCCGCCGCCAGGTCGGTCATACCGACCGCGTACTGCGCGATGTCGGGCGCGGTGTCGGAGGTCATGGTCAGCTTGAGGTTCTGGACGTAGTCCGAGAACGTCTTGTACTGCGGCTCCACCCCGATGTCGGGGTGTCTCTCCTCGAACGCCGCGATCAGCGCGTCGACCATCAGGGGCGCGTCGGCGAACTGCAGGCGCAGGGTGATGTCCCCGTCCGGCACGGCGGTCGAGGACGGCACGCCGGTGGGGCCGGGCGCCGCCGTCGAACTGCCCGGGGTGAGCGCCTCGCACGCGGCGAGCGGGAGCACCAGGGCGAGGGCGCAGACCGTCGCGGCGACGCGGCGGCGCACCCGGTGTGAGCTGTCCATCATCGGCCTCCTTTGCGTGGTCCCGTCGGGCGGACGACTCCGTCAGCCCCTGGGACAACGGTCCGCGAACCGCTTCAGCAACGCGCTGTTGTGGCGCTCGGCGTCGCCGTCCGTGTTCTGGCTGACGATCAACGGCGGGACCTGCCCGTGGTGTTCGGCGAGCAGTTCGGCCGCCCGGCAGGTCAGCGCGTTGACGAGGGCCGCCCCCAGCACGGTCGACAGCGCCCCCACGGCCAGGTCGCCCAGGGGCACCACCGTGTCGCCCGGACTGCCGTGGGTGTCGATGACGATGTCGGCGACGTCGAGCAGGCGCAGCCCGCCGCAGTGCCGCGACTCGGCGGCCAGGGAGTGGGCCCGGCTGGTGACGGCGACCACGGTCGCGCCCGACTCCCGCGCACCGAGCGCGAATTCGACGGGCACCGGGTTGATCCCCGAGTTGGAGATCACGACCACCACCTCGCCCGCCCTGATGTCCGCGGTACGCAGGACCACCGCTGCATAGCCGGTGACCCGTTCGGCCGCGCCCGCGTGGCGCGGGGCGACGGGTGAGAGCGCCGGGTCCGCGATGACGTTCACCGGAGCGAGACCACCGGCACGCTGCAGCGGCTCGACGGCGACGAGCTGGGAGTGGCCGCTGCCGAAGTAGTGGACGACGCCCCCGGCGGCGACGCTGTCCGCGACGGCCCGGGCGGCACGCTCGATCGCCGGCCGCTCGGCGTCGGCCAGCGCGGTGAGGTTCTCCTGGAGGGCTGCGAAGTAGACGAGATCGGCGTTCATCGTGTCGAGACCACCCCAGGTGTCGAACGGAGCCGCTGACGTGGCTGTGGACCGTACCAGAGCGGTTCGGGGATGCCCAGCCCCGCCGTCAACCCACCGTCAAGTCGGTCGACTTCCCTTGACCGCCTCGCGCCGCGCGCCTACCTTCCCTGGTTACGTGGTACGTACCACAGTCGTGGTCGGCGTCGATCCCGTCAGGAGCGGTCCGGACGATGACACCTGCTGAGGAACGGGACGCGGGCAACCCGGCGGCCCGGCAGCTGCTCCGGCGCCTCCTGGGGGAGCGGGCCGCGGAGTTCACCGCCGACGTGGTCCACGGGGACCCGGGACCCGACTGGTACGAGGTCGACGCCGGGCCGGGCGGCGTGACCCTGCGCGGTTCCAGCGGCGTCGCCGTCGCCTCCGCGCTGCGCTGGTACCTGCGGACCGCCTGCGGGACGCAGGTCACCTGGGACGCCCCCGTCCCCCGCCTCCCGGACCGGCTGCCGCACACCGGCACCACCGCCCGCACGACCTCCCCGTACCGCCACCGCTACCACTTCAACGTCTGCACCTTCGGCTACACCACCGCGTTCTGGGACTGGTCCCGCTGGGAGCGGCACATCGACTGGATGGCCCTGCACGGAGTGACCACCCCCCTGGCGATGACCGGCCTGGAGGCGGCCTGGCAGCGGGCCCTGCTGCGCGTCGGCCTCGACGACGAGGGCGCCCGGCGCTTCCTCGGCGGACCGGCCTACCTGCCGTGGAACTGGCTCGCCTCGCTCGACGGCTGGTGCGGCCCCCTGCCGCAGAGCTGGATCGACGGACACGTGGACCTCGCCCTGCGCATCCTGGACCGCGAACGCGCCCTGGGCATGCGGCCGGTCCTCCAGGGCTTCTCCGGACACCTCCCGCGCGAGCTGATCGCGGACCGGGGCGCCCGCTCGACCACCCTCTCCTGGTGGGACTTCGAGGTCGGTGTCCTGGACCCGCGCGACCCGCTCTTCGAGGAGTTCGGCACCGCCCTGCTCACCGAACAGACCAAACTGTTCGGCACCGACCACCTCTACGCCGCCGACCCGTTCATCGAGACGACACCCCCGGTGAGCGACCCCGCCGGCCTCGCCCGGGTCGCACGGGCGGTGCACGGCGTGCTGACCGCCGTGGACGACCGGGCCACCTGGGTGCTCCAGGCATGGCCCTTCTCCTACCGCTCCCGCTACTGGACCCCGGAACGGACCCGCGCCTTCCTCGACGCCATCCCGGACGACGGCCTGCTCGTCCTGGACCTGTGGGCCGAGCACCGGCCGGTCTGGCGGCGCACCGACGGCTACCGGGGCAGACCGTGGGTGTGGTGCATGCTGCACAGCCTCGGCGGACGGCCCGGCCTCTACGGAAAACTCGACGAGATCGCCACCGGCCCCGCCCGGGCGGCCGCCGACGCCCGCGGCCGGTCGCTGTCCGGGATCGGCGCGAGCATGGAGGCGTTCGGCGGCGACCCGGTCCTGTACGAGCTGCTCGCGGACGTCGCCTGGCAGGGCGCCGTCGACGACGTACGGGCATGGCTCAGGACATGGACCCGGGCCAGGTACGGCCGGGCGACCCCCGGGCTGCTGCGCGCCTGGGAACTGCTGCACGACAGCGTGTACACGGCACGGGGACCCGGACCGCCGGGCTCGGTGGTCATCGGCCGGCCCACCCTGCGGGGCGACCTGCGCCACGAACTCCCCGTCCACCTGTCCGACCCGCCGTCCCCCGACGTGCCACCCGGCCTGGCCGAGGCATGGACACTGCTGGCCGGCGAGGCGACGGACCAGGACAGCGCCGGCCCGCTCGGCCGGGACCTGTGCGACGTCACCGCGCAGGTGCTCACCCATGTGGCGTGCGAACGGCAGTGGCGGGCGGCGGACGCGGCCCTGGCCCGGGACGCCGACCGCTTCCACCGGGCCGCCGGCGAACTGCTCGCCACCGTCGAGGACCTCGACACGCTGCTGGCCACCCGGCCCGAGTACCGGCTCGACGCCTGGCTGGCCGACGCGCGCGGCTGGGCCACCACCCCCGCCGAGGCCGACCTGTACGAGGCCGGCGCGCGGCGCCTCCTCACCCTCTGGGGCCACACCCGCAGCACACTGCACGACTACTCGGGCCGCCACTGGGCCGGCCTGGTCCGCACCTTCCACCTGCCCCGCTGGCGCAGCTGGTGCGAGCACATCACCCGGGCCATGGAGACCGGCTCCCCCTACCGGGCCGAGGAGTTCGAGGCGTCCCTGCTCGCCCAGGAGGAGCGGTGGGCCGCCGGCCGGAGCAGGACGACGGCACCGGGACCGGACACCGCCGGAGAGACCCTGGACGTGGTGCGTACGCTGATGCCCCGCTACCGCGCCGCCCGGCGGTAGCGGACAGGCGCGAACCGCGGAGTGAATGTGACGGTCGAGGACAGGCTCTCGGACGACGGCCCGGCGACGGACTCCTACAAGCACGAGGCGCTGCGGCGACGGCTCCAGGCCGACATCGCGGGGATGCGCCCCGACGAGGCGCTGCCCACCGAACGGCAGCTCGCCGAGCGGTACGACGTCAGCAGGGCCACCGCCCGGCGCGCGCTCCAGGCGCTGCGCGAGGACGGCCTCGTCCGCAGTGTGCGGGGGGTGGGAACGTTCGTCTCCCACCCCCAGATCACCAAGACGTCGACGCTCACCTCGTTCTCCGAGGACCTGCGCTCGCGCGGCTACCGGCCGAGCGCGGAACTCCTCTCCGCGGAACGCGTCGAGGCCGGCCTGCACCACGCCACCGCCCTCGGCGTCGACCCCGGCACGGCCCTGCACCGCATCGAACGGCTGCGCCTCGGCGACGGCTTCCCCATCTGCATCGAGACGGTCTACCTCTCCGCCGAGCGGTTCCCCGACCTGGACGAGTCACTGCTCGCGGGCTCGCTCTCGGAGGCCCTCCAGATCACCCAGGGCGTCCGGGTCGTGCGCGCCACACAGCAGATCCGCGCGGTGAACGTGACCGGCCGCCAGGCCCAGCTCCTCGGAGTCAAGGAGGGCTCCGCCGCCCTGCTGGTCCGGCGTACGGCGTTCGACGAGACGGGACACGTCGTGGAGTACGGCGAGTCGCTGTGCCGGGGCGACCTGTACGAGTTCTCGCTGGTCGTCACGAAGTAACGCCCGCGCCCGAGTCCGCGCCCTGCCGGAATCCGTCCCGCGCCGAGTCCGTCCTGCCCGCACCCGTCCCGCGCGCCCGCTCTGCCGTCGGCGAATCTGCTGCGGGCCGAGATTCCTTCCGCGCCGCCGCCCGCGGACCGAGGGTGGAGACACCGCGGCGCACCGTGCCGCGCCACCACCAGGAGGAGCGATGGCACTCACCAGCACCGGACCCGGCCCCGGGCCGAGGACCTGGCCCGGCTCCGGCCGGGCGACCCTCGCACCGGCCCCACGGGGCGAGGACGGCGACACCCCGCCGTCCCGGTTCGACGACCACCTCGCCGCCCAACTCCTCAACCAGCGCATCGTGTTCCTCGGCACCCAGGTCGACGAGGTCTCCGCGAACCGCGTCTGCGCGCAACTGCTCCTGCTCTCCGCGGAGGACCCGCGCACCGACATCGCCCTCTACATCAACAGCCCGGGCGGATCCGTCCACGCGGGCCTCGCCATCTACGACACGATGCGGCTCGTCCCGAACGACGTGTCCACCCTCGCCATGGGCTTCGCCGCGAGCATGGGGCAGTTCCTGCTCACCGTCGGCACCCCCGGCAAGCGCTACGCGCTCCCGAACGCGCGGATCATGATGCACCAGCCCTCGGCCGGCATCGGCGGCACCACCGCCGACATCGCCATCCAGGCCGAGAACCTCCAGTTCACCAAGGAGACCATCGAGCGCATCACCGCCGAACACACCGCCAGAGCGCGGAGACGATCTCCCGCGACGGCGACCGCGACCGCTGGTTCACCGCCGAACAGGCACGGGAGTACGGCATGGTCGACCGGGTCGTCGCAGCCCTGGACGACGTTCGCCCGGCCTCCTCGAAGCGACGGATGGGACTCTGACATGAGCCAGTACACGATCCCGAGCGTCGTCGAGCGCACCCCGCAGGGCGAGCGCGCGTACGACATCTACAGCCGGCTGCTGTCCGAGCGGATCATCTTCCTCGGCACCGAGATCGACGACGGCGTGGCCAACGTCGTCATCGCCCAGCTGCTCCACCTGGAGTCGGCGGGACCCGAGCGGGAGATCGCGATCTACCTGAACTCGCCCGGCGGCTCCTTCACCTCACTCATGGCGATCTACGACACCATGAGCTTCGTCAGCGCGCCCATCTCGACGTTCTGCGTCGGCCAGGCCGCCTCGACCGCGGCGGTGCTCCTGGCGGGCGGGAACCCCGGCCGGCGCTTCATCCTGGAACACGCGCGGGTGCTGCTCGGCCAGCCCGCGAGCGGCGGCGCGCGGGGCACCGTCTCCGATCTGAGCCTCCAGGCCAAGGAGATGCTGCGGATCCGCTCCCAGGTCGAGGAGGTCCTGTCACTGCACACCCACCACTCGGTGGAGACCCTGCGCGCCGACATGGACCGCGACAAGGTCTTCACCGCGCAGGAGCCGGTGGCGTACGGCCTCGCCGACGAGGTGCTGAGCCGTCGGCTGACGGCCGCCGCCTAGGGGGTACGCCCCGGGCGGCGCCGCGGACCGAGGGCGTGGGCCAAGGGATGCGGACCGAGGGGGCGTCAGGCGGCGAGGCGGATGTCGCCGGGCCGGGCGCTCGCCTCGGTGCGCCGCGTCGCGGTGTGGGACCCGAGGGGCCGCGACCGGCCCTGACGCACCAGCCGGCGGTGGGTCAGGGCCAGCAGATCGGCGAGGCCGAGCCCGAGCGCGTGCGCGGCGGCCGCGAGGACCTCGGACGACGCCTCCTTGCGGCCGCGCTCCAGTTCGGAGAGGTACGGCATCGAGATACGGGCCGCCTCGGCGACATCCTTCAGCGTCCGCTCCTGCGCGAGCCGCTCACGCCGCAGGACGTCCCCCACGACGTCCCGCCACAAGGGCTCCCTGGGGGCCCGTTCCGCCGGATCCGCCGGTTCGGCGGCTCGGGGAGGCGCGTCCGGTTCGGCGGCCGGAACGGGGCGCAGGGGAATGACGCGGGCTCGGTTCGACGCGTGGCTGCTCACGACTCCACCCTAGGAAGCGCGGCCCGGTTCGGGGAGGTCACCGCGTTCTGCCCTCGGCGAATCACGGCCCCGGCCGTCCGCGGCGAACCCGGTTCAGTGCAGGTGCGGTTCGTCCCGGTGCACCGGACCGTGCGCGGCCTCGCAGTGCGCGTCGTCGGCGCCGCCACCGGTGCGGACCTCCAGAACGGTCGAGGGGGCGTGGTCGACCTGCAGCGTGGTGTGGCCGATCTCGTAGTCGCACTGCAGGATCTTCTCCAGGTCCCGGCGCACCGTGTGGCAATCCGCGACGGGTTCGACCAGGACGTGCGCGGACAGCGCGGGCTGCCCCGACGTGATCGTCCACACATGGAGGTCGTGCACCTCGGCGACCGACGAGTGCGCGGCCAGCCGGTCCCCGATGGCGTCCGGGTCCAGATGCGCCGGCGCCGCTTCGAGGAAGATCCGCCCCGACTCGCGTACGAGCCCGTAGCCGGCCTTGAACATAAGTGCCACGACGACCAGCGTGGCGATCGCGTCGGCCCGGGCGAACCCGGTCAGCACCACCACGAGGCCGGCGACCGCGGTGCCGACGAACGCGAACAGGTCGTTGAGGATGTGCTGGTAGGCGCCCTCGACGTTGAGCGAGGTCCGGTTGGCCCTGGAGATGCACCAGGCGGCCGCCACGTTCACGGCGATGCCCGCGAGGGCCGTCCAGAGCACGAGGCCGCCCTCCACCTCGGGCGGGTCGATCAGCCGCCGCACGGCCTCGTACGCCAGCCAGACGCCGAGCAGCAGCAGGGTCAGCCCGTTCGCCTGGGCGGAGAGGATCTCGGCCCGCTTCAGGCCGTACGTGAAACCGCCGCGGGCCGGACGCTCGGCCAGCCGCATCGCGATGAGCGCCAGCACGATGGACACGGCGTCGGTGAGCATGTGCGCGGCGTCGGAGATCAGGGCGAGCGAGCGCGCGAGCACGCCGATGACGACCTCGATCGCCATGAACGAGGCGATCAGCGCCAGCGCGATGGCGAGCCAGCGGCGGTCCGCGTCGGCGGTGACGCCGTGCGTGTGCCCCGCGTGCCCGTCCGGCCCGTGCCCGCCCGGCCCGTGCTCGTGGCCGTGGTGCGCGCTGGTCATGTGTGTCCCCCTCGCTCCGGTGTCCGACCCGTGTCCGACTCCCGCAGTGAAGCGCACCTCGCGGAGATCGGCAAAGGCTGCACCGGTGACCGTTGTCATCATCGTTAACCCACGCCTGACCTGCGGCGATGATGTGGGTGCGAGGCGGCCCCGCTCAACCGCCGAACAACTGCGTCCAGTACGTGCCCGCCGGGCCGCCGCCCGCGAAGCCGACACCCAGGTGGGTGAAGGCGGGCTTGAGGATGTTGGCCCGGTGGCCGGGACTGTCCATCCAGCCCCGCACGACCTCCGCGGGGGAACGCTGGCCGCAGGCGATGTTCTCGCCGATGGTGCGGCGGGTGCTGCCCGCGGCGGCGGCCCGGTGCCAGGGCTCGCTGCCGTCGGGGGAGGTGTGGGAGTAGAAGGCGCGGGTCACCATGTCCGCGCTGTGTGCCTGCGCCGCCCTGGTGAGCAGGGGGTCCTCGGCCAGCGGCGGCAGACCGGCCGCGGCCCGCTCGGCGTTGGTGAGCGCGAGGACCTCGGCGGCGGTCCGCACCAGCCCCGCGGGGGTCAGGGGTCTGGCCCACAACGCCGTCCAGTAGAGCGTGCCGGACCGGCTGTCGGGTACGCAGGCCACACCGGCCTCGGTGAACGCCGGGTCCTGCACCGTCCGCCGGGACCGCTCGTCCGCGAGGCAGTACTCCACGAACCCGGCCGCGTCCCGCGGCCCCGACACGAGGTGCTCGCCGATCGTGAGATAGGCGTAGCCCCCGGCGGTGACCCGCTGGTGGACGGAGATCCCGTCCGCCCCCTCGGAGCCCAGGCTCCCGCGCGCCGCCATCCCCGTGGCGTGCGCCCGCGCCGCCTCGGCCAGCCGCCCGTCGAACGAGACGGGCGGTGAACCGACGGCGGCCCGCGCGGAGTTCACCCGCCGCAGGAAGCCGTCGGCGACGGACCCGGCACCCGCGGAACGCCCGCCGGAACCGGCGGGTACCGCTCGGGCCCCTCCGCCCGGCGCCGCCGCACCGGAACCCCCCGCCGGCGCGCCGCCGGCGTCCCTGAGGTGCCCGAGCGCGGTGCGCGCGGCGCCGCGGGCCAGGCCGAGGCCGGTGGACACGGGAGCCGGGACGGCCGGCTTCCGAGGAGCCGTGCCGGCACCCCCGGGGCCGGTACCTCCGGGGACTGGCCCCGCACCCGGCCCCGTGCCGGTGTCTTCGCTCACCTCGACGCCGAAGTCCCGTGCGATCCCCGCCAGACCGTCGGCGTAGCCCTGGCCCAGTGCGCGCAGCTTCCAGGTGGGGCCGCGGCGGTAGATCTCCGCGAGCAGCAGCACGGTCTCCCGCTGCGGACGCGGCGGGGTGAAGCGGGCCAGGAGACGACCGCCCGGGCCGGTGACCAGCAAGGACGGCGCGGGCAGCCGTCCCAGCGGGGTGTCCGGCTCGGTGGGGCTGACGACGACGGTGACGCGGCTCGCCCCGTCCCGCAGCGCGACCGGATCGACCGTGAGGGTCTCCCCGCCGAGGCGTGCGCCGGGGGCGGCCGGCTGGTTGTAGAACACGAAGTCACCGTCGCCGCGCACCGTACCGCTGTCGTCCGTGACGAGCGCCGACACATCGAACGGGCCGGGCACCCGCAGGGTCAGGACGCCCCGGGGCAGGGCCAGGTTTCCACCGGGAACCAACTCGCTCATCGTGCCGCCCGTCGGGGTGCCGGATCATCGGGTACGCCCCGTGGGGCGTTGCCGGGACAACGCCCCACGGGTGTGCGCGGGTTCCGGGCACCCGACGCCGGTCAGTCGCGGGCGATGCCCGGGGCGATGTCCTCGTACCGCTCCACGGGCGCCTCGGCCCGGGCGGAACCGACGGCACGCTTCGAGGCCGCCGCCGGCTTGCCGCAGAACGCCGACTCCAGCGTGCGGGCCATCGTGTTCAGGACGGTGCCGTTGTTCGACGTGTTGGCGAGCGCCGTCACACTGCGCCCGCCGTCCTTCGACGTGAACGCGTACGTGTAGTAGCCCTGCACGGTGCCCGTGTGGCCGTACACCGAGACCCCGCACGACAGGTCACGCCGGCGCAGACCGAGCCCGTACCCCTGGGTGCTGTTCACCGGCACCCACTGCTGCATCTGCGCGAGCTGCGCCGCCGACGTCAGTTCGCCGCGGAGCAGCGCCGAGAAGAACGTGTTCAGGTCCCGGGTGCTGGAGATGACCGCGCCCGCGCTCTGTGCCCAGGACACGGTCTGCTCGGTCGAGTCGACGAGCGGCGCACCGGCCTCGTCGGGCGTGAGGTAGCCGTTGGCGTGCCGTCCGTCGATCGCCGTCGCCGGGTGCACGTAGGAGGTGTCCGCGAGCCCGAGCGGCTCGATGATGCGGCTGCGGTAGGCGGCCTGCACGGACGTCCCGGTGAGCTTCTCGATGAGCATGCCCGCGACGACGAAGTTGGTGTTGGAGTACGCGTAGGCGGCGCCCGGCGCGCTGCCGAGGGGCTGCTTCAGGGACAGGGTCATCAGTTCCTGATAGCTGAAGACCTTGTTGCGTACGGCCTCGAAGCCCGGAACCGTACTGGCGAACATGTTGTTCGTGTAGTCGTACAGGCCGCTGCGGTGGCTCAGCACATGACGCACCGTGATGCGGTCGTCGGGCAGCAGCCCCGGAAGGTACGTGTTGACGGGGGTGTCCAGTCCGAGCACGCCCTCGTCGACCAGCTGGAGCAGGACCACGGCGGAGAAGCTCTTGGTGACACTGCCCACGCGGAAGCGGTCGGCGTTGTCGATGGCCCGCCCGGTGGCCTTGTCCGCGACGCCCTCGGCCACGTCGTGGACGGTGCCCTGGTCGTCGACACGGGCGACGGCACCGGGCGCCCCCTGCGTCAGCGCCGTCCGCAGCACCGCGCGCAGCCCCGCGACGTCGGGCGCCGCGAGATCCTCGGCCACCCTCGAAGTCCCCTGTACGGCGCCGCTGTCGACGTCGGCGGGTGCCGCGGCCGCGGCGTGCGCGGGAACAGCCAGGACGGTCAGCAGGACCGCCCCCAGCGCCGCCGTACCCCGGACCGTCATTCCTGAGACCATCTGTGTCGTTCTCCCCATCGTCGTCCGCCGAGCGGATCCTGGTGCGCGCCGCGCCGCGGGTCGCGGCATCGGCACCCTATCTACGCGCCGGACCGCCGACAGGTTGCACCGGTGGGACGAATCCCGGGTGGCAGCGTGACGTCGTGGCCCGGGGGGACCCGCCGCGCGGGGGGCGACGTACGGCACCGGGCCGTCCGGGTGCCAGACTGACCCCCATGGACGAGCGCGAATTCAGCAGGTCAGGACAGCACGCATCGGTCGTCGGACTCGGCACTTGGCAACTCGGTGCCGACTGGGGCGACGTGGACGACAAGGACGCGCTGGCGGTTCTGGAGGCCGCCGCCGAGTCGGGGGTGACGTTCTTCGACACGGCCGACGTGTACGGCGACGGGCGCAGCGAGGCGACCATCGCCTCCTTCCTGCGCGGGCGGCCCGACCTGCATGTGCTGGTCGCCACGAAGATGGGCCGCCGGGTCGACCAGGTCCCGGAGAACTATGTCCTGGACAACTTCCGGGCGTGGAACGACCGCTCGCGCCGCAACCTCGGCGTCGACCGTGTCGACCTGGTGCAGCTGCACTGCCCGCCGACGCCGGTGTACGCGTCGGACGAGGTGTTCGACGCGCTCGACACGCTGGTCGAGGAGGAGCGCATCGCCGCGTACGGCGTGAGCGTCGAGACGTGTGACGAGGCGCTGACCGCGATCGCCCGTCCGGGTGTGGCGAGTGTGCAGATCATCCTCAACCCGTTCCGGATGAAGCCGCTGGAGCGGGTGCTGCCCGCGGCGCGGGAGGCCGGGGTGGGCATCATCGCCCGGGTGCCGCTGGCTTCCGGGCTGCTGTCCGGCAAGTACACGAAGGACACGGTGTTCGCGGAGAACGACCACCGGACGTTCAACCGTCACGGGGAGGCGTTCGACCAGGGCGAGACCTTCTCCGGCGTGGACTACGCCACCGGGGTGGAGGCGGCGGCCGAGTTCTCCGCGCTCGCTCCGGAGGGGGTCACCCCGGCGCAGCTGGCGCTGGCCTGGATCGTCCAGCAGCCGGGCGTGACCACGGTCATCCCGGGCGCCCGTTCCCCGGAGCAGGCCCGCGCCAACGCGGCGGCGGGGCGGCTGGCGCCGCTCGCACCGGAGACCGTGTCGGCGATCGCGTCCCTGTACGACAGCCGCATCAAGCCCCAGGTACACGCCCGCTGGTGACGGCCCCCGGGGCGATGCCCCATGCCCCATGACTCCTCCCTGCGGCCCGCCGGTGGCTGAGCGCGCAGTTCCCCGCGCCCCTAGAGGCGCCCACCCGACGCCCCGTCAGGGGCGCGGGGAACTGCGCGCCAAGCCACCACCGGCCCGCAGGGGAGGGCACCCGCGCGGTCCCCGGCCCCGGCCCGGAGCCGGGCCAGGCTCAGACACCCCGCTCCCGCGCAACCCGCGCAGCCTCCCGCACGGAACCCCGATGCACCGGGCCATGCCCAGGCACCAGCACATCCCCCGACAGCGCCTCGAACACGTCCAGCGAGGCCAGCGCCCGCCCCCGGTCCCGGTCGAACATGACGGGCAGCAGCTGCGGTCCCCTCACCCGTGCGGTGGGATGGCCGCTGACCAGCCCGTCGCCCGAGATCACCACCCCCGCCTGCGGCAGATGGAAGGCGCAGTGGCCGTCCGTGTGCCCCGGGGTGTGCACGGGGACCGGACGGCCGGGCAGGTCCAGCGGCCCCTCGCCGGGGAACTCCCGCGGCCCGGCCACCGGGACGTGCGCGGTGCCACCGGACCGCAGCGCGTGCAGGGACCACGGCACCACCCCGGGCCGCCAGGCGTTCCTCAGGACCCGCCCGACGGACACCTGGTGGAGGAAGTCCCGCCGCGCGTGCGGGACTTCGGCCCGATGGGCGTAGACCGGCGTGCCGTAGGTGCTGCTGAGGTACCCGGCCGAACCGAGGTGGTCGTTGTGGGCGTGCGTCACGAGAACGGCCGCGACCGCCTCGGGCGCGCTGCCCACGGCGGAGAGCGACGCCAGCAGGGCCTCGCGGTCGCCGGGGTAGCCGGTGTCCACGAGGGTGACGGCGTCCCCGTCGGTGAGTATCACCCAGTTGGTGTTGCTGCCGTGCACGAGATGGATGCCGTCGGCGATCCGACGGATGTCTGCCTGCATGATCGTTCCGAACCTGGAGGTCCTTGCCTGACGGACACAGCCAAGCAGATCCGCGGGGGCCTCAGCGCAGTGGGTCCGACGAGGCGCGCATCGACCTCAGCGCCAGGAGCAGTACGGCGATGTCGTCGAAGTAGGCCGGGTCGGGCATCAGGTCGGTCGGCAGCACGACATAGGCGATCGCGCCCCAGAAGACCCATTTGGGGCCGGTCGGCAGCCCCGCCTTACGCAGGTTCCGCCGGGTGCGGACCAGCCGGACGGTGAGGACGACCGCCGCCCCGAGTGCCACCGCCAGTACGGCCGCGACGACGAGAACCAGAATCCACGTGTTGGTGTCCATGAGCCCTTCCCTGGCGCGACCGGTGCTGCTGTACGGATGCCCAGGTTCGCCCCGTCCTCACCGCCGGACCGGTCCGACACGCGGCGCGGTGCGCCGGAACACGGCTCGCCGCCCACCTACGCTGTGCTCTCGGTCGACCACCCGGAGTGAGTGGTCCGGAGGAACAGTGGGATGCGCGTTGAAGATCGCCTGTGTCGGCGGTGGGCCCGCCGGCTTGTACTGCTCGATCCTGATGAAGCGTCAGGACCCTGGCCACGACATCACCGTCCATGAACGCGACCCGGCCGGTTCGACCTACGGGTGGGGCGTGACGTACTGGGGGAGCCTGCTCGACAAGCTGGCGGCGGGCGACCCCGAATCGGCGCGTGCGGTGCGGGAGAGCTCGGTCCGCTGGAGCGAGGGCGTCGCCCACGTCGGCGACCGCACGACCAGGCACCACGGCGACGAGGGCTTCGGCATCGGCCGCGGTCGGCTGCTCGGCATCCTGGCGGAACGGGCCCGCTCACTGGGCGTGCGCGTCGAGTTCGAGGACGAGATCACCGACGGGGCCGCGCTGCCCGACGCCGACCTGGTCGTCGCCTGCGACGGCGTCCGCAGCACGGTGCGCGAGCGCCACGCCGCCCATTTCGGCACCGAGGTCGCGCTCGGGCACAACACCTACATCTGGCTGGGCACCACGAAGGTCTTCGACGCGTTCACCTTCGCCTTCGTGGAGACCCCGCACGGTTGGATCTGGTGCTACGCCTACGGGTACGGGGAGGACCGCAGCACCTGTGTCGTCGAGTGCTCGCCCCGGACCTGGACGGGCCTCGGCCTCGACCGGGCCGACGAGGCGGCGGGCCTCGCCCTCCTCGAACGGCTCTTCGCCGAGGTGCTGGACGGCCACCGGCTGATCGGCCGGGCGACCGCGGGCGGCAGCGCCCAGTGGCGGAACTTCCGCACCCTCACCAACCGCACCTGGTCCCACGGCAACGTCGTCCTGCTCGGCGACGCCGCCCACACCACGCACTACTCCATCGGGGCGGGCACCACCCTCGCGCTGGAGGACGCCATCGCCCTGGCCGACGCCCTCGGCAGGCGGTCCGGGGACGGGCCGGCCGAACTCGCCCCGGCGTTCGCCGCGTACGAGAGGACACGCAAGTCCGAGCTGCTGCCCGTGCAGAGCGCGGCCCGCCACAGCGCCCTGTGGTACGAGAACCTGCCGCGGTACATCACCCTGCCCCCGGCGCAGATGTTCGCGCTCCTCGGCCAGCGGCACTCCCCGCTGCTGCCGTACGTGCCGCCGCAGCTCTACTACCGGATCGACCGGGCGGCCGGCCGGGTCGAGTCGCTGCGCAGGCTCAAGCGCTGGCTGGGCCCGAAGGTGGCACGGACCCTGCACGGCACGAGGGGCTGACGCCACGCCGGCCCGGCACCCGTCCGGCCGGAACGGCGCTGTTGCCCGCGGGCCGGGAGATGCGCGAGCGTGCCGGGTCATGGTTGCTGGAGATCTGCACCGCGCGGGGCGCCGGCTTCGGTCTCGTCGCCACCCCCTTCTCCTCCGCACCCCTCCTGGGCGCGGACCCCGCGCCCGCCGACGATCCCCGGGTGACCGCCGTGATGCCGCCCTGGGACGCCGTCCTCGTCCGTCACGCGGCGGGCGGCCGGTGAGGACGGCTGGCTGGAGGTGGGGCGCCTGATGCGGCGCGAGGGGTGCTGCGACGCGGGGCTCTGAGACGCGGGGCTCTGAGACGCGTGCGGCGCTCGAACAAGGGGTGGCGCCGGTGCGCGTGCGGACGAGCAATCAGTCACCGGGGGACGGCAGTTGGCACCGGATCATCCAGGAAACGCCATAAGCGTCACCCCACTCGACACAGCCGATCGTGCGCCGGCGCAACCAATGTGACAAAAGAGGGTCACGGTGCGTCTCCGCCGGGATACGCTGCCCCGCGCACCCCACGTTCGAGTCCGCGCACGTGGGGGCCGGTCAACCCGGCCTGCTCGTGTGCGGGTCCAGCAAGGCCCCGACGCGAGAGACATACCCTCCGGTTTGACGCTCCACCTTCACCGCGACCCGGTGAACCCCAGCCCACCCCGGAAGGCTCCATGCGGCCGGGCACCGATCAACCAGGCGTCCGCGTCCGGTCCGTACGCGCAGTGCGGTCCTTCGCGTGCGACGCCCCGAACCCCCGTCAGGGCAGCCTCGGTTCGAACTCGGCACGCGATCTGCCGGTCCGGCCGGACCGGAACCCCCCGGTGCGCCGCCGGCCGCCGAATTCCACCGACTGCCTTTCATCCAGTGAGGAACGATGAGCATGCGCGCCCGCACCACCGTAGCTGCGGCCATTTCGACGGCCCTGTCCATTTCTCTCACCGCGTGTGGTGGGGACTCCGACACCGGCAGCGACGGCAAGGCCGCGTCCGTGGGCATCGCCATGCCCACCAAGACGTCCCAGCGGTGGATCAACGACGGCCAGAACATGGTCGACGAGCTCAAGGGGTTCGGCTACACCACCACCCTCAAGTACGCCGACAACGACCCGAAGAACCAGGTCGCGCAGGTGGAGGCCATGATCGACAGTGGTGTCGACGCCCTGGTCATCGCCTCGGTCGACGGAAAGGTGTTCACCGACGTCCTGGAGAAGGCCGAATCCGCCAACGTGCCGGTGATCTCCTACGACCGGCTGATCCTCGGCTCGCCCAACGTCGACTACTACGCGACCTTCGACAACGTGAAGGTCGGCACGCTGCAGGCCGACTTCATCGCGGAGGGTCTCGGACTCGTCAACGGCAGCGGCAAGGGCCCGTTCACCGTCGAGCTGTTCGCGGGTTCCCCCGACGACAACAACACGCGCTACTTCTACGAAGCCTCCATGGAGGTCCTGGAGCCGTACATCCAGAGCGGTGACCTGATCGTCAGATCCGGGGAGACCGACATGAAGGAGATCACCACCCCGCGCTGGGACGGCCCCACCGCGGAGAAGCGCATGAACGAGCTGCTCGACTCGGAGTACGCCGACCAGGAGATCGACGCGGTCCTCTCCCCGTACGACGGTATGTCGCTCGGCATCATCAACGCGCTCAAGAAGCACGGCTACGGCACCGCGGAGAAGCCGTTGCCCATCGTCACGGGTCAGGACGCCGAGGTGCCCTCGGTAAAGTCGATCATGAACGACGAGCAGTCGCAGACCGTCTACAAGGACACCCGTGAGCTGGCCCTGGTCACCGCGTACATGGTCAACTCCGTGGTCCACAAGAAGAAGCCGGCCCTCAACGACAACAGGACGTACGACAACGGCAAGAAGGTCGTGCCCGCGTACCTCCTGGAGCCGGTCAGTGTCGACAAGGCCAACTACGAGCAGGTGCTCGTCGGCTCGGGTTACATAAAGAAGAGCGACCTGAAGTAGGCGGTGCACGGATGCGGGGCGGGGAGCGCCGTCTCCCCGCCCCGCACCCGTGGGCGCGGGTGGCCGTCGGAGGAGATCAGTTCACGAAGACCGCCGGGCCGCCCGCCTGGGAGGTGTCGGTGACCGGGGCGTACTTCGCGCTGAAGTAGCCGTTGCTGAAGCACAGCGACGAGCCGGAGAACTTCGTGAACTGCTGGTTCGAGAACGAGATGCTGTTGTCGGTGTTGTCCGCCGTGCCCGTCATGCCGGGCGCGCGGTAGACACAGGTGATGCTGCCGAGCAGCGTGCGCAGGACGACCGTCGTCTGGATGGTCGATCCGGCCGCCGGGGTGATGGTGAGGGCACCCCCGGAGGTGACCGTCGCGGTGTAGGGCAGGTTGTCGACCGTGATGCGGGTGACCCCCAGCACGCCGGCGACGTTGCTGGTGCAGCCGGCGCTGTCGAAGGTGTGGCTGGTGACCGACTCGGTGGCCGTGCCGGGTGCCGCCGGGTTGTCGACGACCTCGGCCACGAAGGCCGACGACGAGCAGGAGACGCCGCTCGTGCCGGTGCTGCTGGAGTAGAGCGTGGCGTTCGTGCCCGCGGCCAGCGAGGCGCTGAGGACGTCACCGGCGGCGACCGCCGTCCCGCCGGGGCCGCCGGTGGTGAGGACCGTGCCGTCGGCCGCCGAGGCGGGGCCGGCCGCCGAGAGGGTGAGCGCCGTGACGGCGGCGGCCAGGGCGAGGGAAGTCCGAGTACGCATACGGGTGCCTCATTCTCGAGAGTGGGGGTGGGGGAGCGGGCCGCCGCCGGCCCGCCGCGCCTTCTCCGTACGCGACGCGCCGGCGGCGGTGTGCCGGCCGGCCGGGGGCGTCGAAGGACGGCCCCCGGCACGGGACCGGCGGGTGGGGCGACCGGGCACGGTCCCGGGAGGAAGCGACCGTGCCGGTGCCGTGCGGGAGCTGCCGCGGAGGAGCGCACACGGATCGCCCGTGCGGTCGGTCCGCGGATGGCGGCCGTCGGCCGCGTGGCTGCCTGCCGACGGTGTGACGGGTCCGTCGGCCAGATGCTGGGCCGACGGCCGTGTGACGGGACGGAACCCGGGAATCGACGTGCGTCGCCGGCCGGACCCGGCGCCACGGGTCCGTGCGTAGCCAGGGAGAGTTGTAGACCTGAGTGTGGGGCAACGTCAAGAGCCCACAAGCAACTTGACGTTCCATCAGGCGTCCGGGCCGGTGATCCGCCCGGTGCGGGCCGCGCCGTCCCGGGTCGGTGGGAAGACCTTTCGGTGCTGCGGCCGAGCCCTTCATGCCGTCGTCACATCTCCGACTCCCTTTTCGCACAGAGTGCTTGACCCTCGCGGCTTACCGCGGGTAACTTCCGTCGCGGCTACTACCGCGTAACGAGAAAGCCCTTGCGCCCACCGGGAGTGCGAGGAGGCGTGCGCCGTACGCGCTGTCCGCGCCAGGACAACGCCAACCGAAGCCCTGTCCCGCGTCGACCATGCCCTGGGAGCAGACATATGCCCTCGTCCTCGGATGCCGACCCGTCCGCCGGTTCCCTCCCCGGACCCTCCGGAGCGCCGGAAAGCGGTTCCACGACCACGACCCCCGCAAGCCCCGTGAGACGGGGGCGGGTCCGGCTGCGCCGCGCCGCGGTGATGGCCGTCCCGGCCGCCGCGGTCGCCGCGGGGCTCATGATCCTCACCGCCCAGGGGGCCCTGGGTGTGCAGTTCGCGATATCCGGCATGCCGTTCACCGTCACCGCGACCAACCTCGACGGCGAGGGTTTCGCGCAGTTCGGCGCCCTCGACCGGATGGCCGAGGGAAGCCCCAACGAGGGTGACACCGGGGGCCAGGTCCTGGTGGTGGTCTCCGCGATCAAGAAGGCGACCCTGGAGAAGCTGTGCCAGAGCGTCGACCTCGGCGGCACCAACCTGCTCATCACCGCGGGCGCCGGCTCGCAGAAGGTCTCCGCGACCAACCTCACCACCGACTCCACCGAACTGTCGGGCAACGCGGCCTTCGACAACATCGAGATCGGCAACGACGCCTCCACGCTCGACAAGTCGCACACGCGGGGCCCCAAGGGCGTCTTCAGCCAGCAGGCCGACACCGTCCACATCGGCAACCTGCGGCAGACCAACTACGCCACCACGGCAGCCGTCTTCAAGCTGCCCGGCCTGAAGCTCCGCTTCAGCGACCAGGGGTGCTGATGGCCGCCTTCCGGCGCTGGCGCGCGGTCCGTCCCTTCTGGGGCGGACTGCTGCTCACCCTCGGCGGTGCGGAGATCCTGCTCACGCAGAAGGCGTCGCTCAAGGTCGTCATGCACATCGGCATGCAGGGCCTGGCCGGCTATCTCCTGCCGGTCCTGATGCTGATCTGCGGGCTGCTGATCCTCTTCAACCCCGCGCAGCGCCTCTTCTACTCGGTCCTCGGGGTCCTGGCGTCTCTGGGCACCTGGCTGACCTCGAACCTGGGCGGATTCCTCATCGGCCTCCTCCTCGGTGTCGTCGGCAGCTGCCTCACCTTCGGCTGGCTGCCGGACCAGGAACCGCGCCCCGCCCGGAACCGGCGGCGCCGCGGCCGTACGCCGGTGGGGGCGTCCGTGACGCGCCGGCCGTGACGCGCGGCGCGTCGTCACGGCGGTGACCGTGCGGTCGCCGCGCGGTCACCGCACGCCGTGCGGCCGGAACTGGATGCTGACGCGCGGGCCCGCCGCCCGGGCGCTCTTGGGGATCGCGTGCTCCCAGGTGCGCTGGCAGGAACCGCCCATCACGATCAGGTCGCCGTGCCCGAGCGGACGCCGCACCGCGGCGCCACCGCGCCGGGGCCGCAGGAGCAGGTCGCGCGGCGCTCCCACGGAGACGATCGCGACCATGGTGTCCCGGTGCGCGCCGCGGCCGATCCGGTCGCCGTGCCAGGCCACGCTGTCCCGGCCGTCCCGGTAGTAGCAGAGGCCGGCCGTGGTGAACGGTTCCCCCAGCTCGTCCGCGTAGTGCGCGGACAGGGCGTCCCGTGCCTCGTCGAGGACGGCGTGGGGGAGCGGGTCGTCCGCGCCGTAGAATGCCAGCAGCCGCGGTACGTCCACCACCTGCTCGTACATCTGGCGCCGCTCGGCCCGCCACGGGACCTCGTCGGCGAGCCGGGCGAAGAGGTCGTCCGCGCCGCGCAGCCAGCCCGGCAGCAGATCGATCCACGCCCCGTCGCCGAGCACCGTCCGGCGCAGCCCGGTGAGCGGGCCGAGGCGGACGGCGTCGCTCTGGTCGAACAGTGAACCCTGGAGGTGCGTGGACATGCCTCCAGGCTACCCGCTGAATCGAATGTGTGTGCTATCGAGAAGGTGTGAGCGCGCGTGACCGGCCCGCGGGTGCGGCTCAAGTCCGCCGGGGCGTACCGGGGCGGTCAGTGGTCGGACGCGGGGCGCGCGGCAGGGGTGTGCTTGCGGTGGCTGGTGTCGCACCAGGGATAGATACGGCTGCGCCTGCAGGTGCACAGGGCCACGCAGAAGCGGTCGGAGGACACGGTGGTGCCGTCCTCCAGCTCGATCTCGACCGGGCCTTCGACGAGCATCGGGCCCTCGCGCCGGGCGACGATCCGGCGCGGACGTTCGGCGGGGGTGTCCGGCACGGCCGTTCACCGCCTTTCTCTCGACGACGTGTTCCGGGGCCGGGTCCCGGGGTCCGTCCCGGCGCCCCGTCGGACGGCTGGGTCCGACGGGTTCATACGGCAGTGCGCAGCGAGGTCCGGCCCGACCGCCATGACTTGAGCAGCCGGTCCGCGAGACGGTCCTCGAGCCACTCGGTGGCATCGACGCCGAACGCGACGTCACCGTCGAGGTGGGGCTCCTCCTCCAGCAGGCCGGCCACGACCTCGCGGCGGACGACCTGCTCGTGCACCGCGTCGGCCTCGACGTGCTCGGCGTAGAAGTGCTCGGCCGCCGGACCCGCCTCGTTGCGCCGCATCGCCTTCGCCAGCCGCCTGGAGCCGGGGGAGGAAGTGATCTCCACCGTGGCGAAGTGACCGACCAGGGCGCCGCGCAGCTCCCTGTGCAGACCGAACAGGGACATCATGTTGACGACGGCCAGCGCCTCAGCGCCACTCGCGTCGACATAGCGCCCGTACGCCGGATCCAGACCGAGGTCGGTCATGAGGTCGGCGAACAGCTGGGCGTGCACGCGCTCGGCGCGCCCCCCTCCCCACTCGTCGAACTCCACGGCCGCCATGCCCGCCTTCGCGCGCCCCCACAGGCGCGGCAGGACCCAGGCGTGCGGGTCGGCTTCCTTCAGGTGGTAGATCGAGCGCTGGGCGGCGTACTCCCGCAACTGCCACAACTCGCCCTTGTCCTGCAGGAAATGGGACACGCCCTGGCCGTCGAGGGGCTCCACGAGCAACGCGTCCAGCGCCTCGTCCGCGTGGTCGTGCCGGCTCGCCCCGGCGCGCAGCGCCGCGAGGAACGGGCGTTCGAGCGCCGCACGGACCCTCAGCAGGTCCGGGTCCCACTCGCGGTCGCCGGAGACTCCGGCGAACCCGCGGTAGTGCAGCTCGTAACAGAGGTACAGCGCGAGCTGGACATCGTCGCCGAGCGGGTCGGCGCCGGCGAGTACGGCATCGTCCGGGAGGGGGCCCGCACCGCGCAGGTACGCGATGAGCGCCGCGGAGATCTCGCCACGGCTCGGCGGGAGTTCCGGTTCCGCGACCGGGCGCTTGACTGCAGGTTCCATGCGGACCGGGTACCCATGATCGAGGGCCCCTCACCTGCGCGGTCTCCCCGCGGGGGAACGCCGAAGCGCGCCGGAACACCTGTCGGCGTTCCGGCGCGCTTCGAAGGGCGGGCGTTCGTGCGGGTCAGGTCCGGCCGGGACCGCCGCTGCCGAAACCGCCGCCGCTGTTCCCGTCCCACGTCGGCGTCTCCTGGTCGGCCGCGCGGTGCGACGGCCCGCCACCGAGATCGTGCGGGTCCGACCGTTCGCCCCGCGGCACCTCGGTGGGCTCACGCCGTTCACGCACTTCGCCCACGGGGCCCGACTCGGGGAGCCGGGGCTGCTCCTCCGGGCGGGGCGGCGGGGGCTGCTCGGCGCGCTGGCGGCGTCCCCACCAGACGGCGAAGATCAGGCCACCGACGACGATGACGCCGATCAGGAACGGCACGATTCCGCCCACTGCGGATCCTGAGGCAGCCAGTGGTGTCGCGTTGTAGTCCATGGTCACCGGGTACCCTGCGACGCCGTCCGAAACCGTGCGGCGGCTCACGTCCGTCCCTGGTCCGCGGGAGGAGCCGCTTCCCCCGCACCGGGCGGAGTTTCCGCTCACCCGCCGCACCGGCGGAACCCGCCCGGCGGGAGCAACGGGGTCGCGACCGTGGCCTCAACCTCCTGGGTGGCTGGGGGCCCGGAAAATCCCGGTCCGTACAGCGATGCGCTCGACGTCCGTACGCCACGCGCTCGACGCGGGCCACTGCCCGGCGCGACCCCCGCGGGACCCGTCTCCGTCACCCTCCACGACCGGCCGAACGCGTTAAGTCATGCTATGAAAGGAATAGTTTGATGATGTCCCCTTTGGGGGAATTCATGCATAGTGCTTCGGACCGGAGGCACGTCCGTGGGAGCCGGCGAGCCGGGCCTGCCCCGGTTGTGTCCCGGCCGGGCCCTTTGCGCGCCCTCCCAAGGTGACTGTTCCGAAAGCACCCTCTGAGGGAGATGCGACGCACCATGCCAATCACCGTCAGGACCAAGCAGCATCCCCACGACGACGCCCCTGACACGGCGGCGGCCTTCGAGCGGCTCGCCACCCTGCCCGAGGGGGCCGAGCGTCAAGCCCTGCGTGACGGACTGGTGAACGACTGGCTGCCCATGGCGAACCGTATCGCCATGCGGTACCGGGGCAGGGGGGAGTCGGTCGAAGACCTCGTCCAGGTGGCGGCGCTCGGCCTCGTCAAGGCGGTCGACCGCTACGACCCCGGGCGCGGCAACGCCTTCGAGAGCTACGCCATCCCGACCATCACCGGCGAGATCAAACGCCACTTCCGCGACCACATGTGGGTCCTCCATGTGCCGCGGCGCGTCCAGGACCTGCGCAACCGGGTCCGCGTCGCCGCGAAGGAACTGTCCCAGACCATCCCGGGCCGCCGGCCCACCGTCGCCGAGATCGCCGCCCACGCCGGGATGACCGAGGACGACGTCCGGGCCGGGTTCGAGGCCCTGGACAGCTTCACCGCCCTCTCGCTCGACGCCGAACTGCCCGGCAGCGACGACGGTTACGCGCTCGGCGACGCCCTCGGCGCGTCCGACACCGGATTCGATCTGGTCGTCGACCGCGAAGCCGTGAAGCCCTGCATCGCCGCGCTCCCCGAGCGCGAGCGCACCATCCTCTACCTGCGCTTCTTCAGGGGGATGACGCAGGGCCGCATCGCGGAGCACCTCGGAATCTCGCAGATGCACGTCTCGCGGCTGCTCAGCGGGTGCTGCGCCAAGGTGCGCGACGAGGCCCTGGCCGATCTCGACCCCGACCCCGAGGCCGCACCCGGTGTCGCACCGGCCCCGAGGCCCGTTGCCGGTCGAACCATCGATGCCGGCCAGGCTCCCGACGACGCCGGCCAGGTGCCGGACACCGACCAGGCCCCCGTCACCGGTCGAGCCCCCGTCACCGGTCAGGCACCCGACGTCATCTGATGCCGGTCAGGCCCCCGCCGGTCGGGCTCCCGCTTCCGTGTGAACGGACGCGGCCGCCCGGCGCGGGGTGCTCCCGGGCCGGGCGGCCGCACGGCGAGCTCACTGCCGAACCCTCCCGGGAGCGGTTCGCCGGCGGCCTGCCACTCTCCGAAGTAACCAGCGGAGTCCGGACAAAACGCTCCTCACGGGGGTGGGCCGTACTCCGGACGGCGGGTGGGGCCGTACCGGTCGAGGGCGTCCTCCAGGGCGGCCAGCACGGCGGGCGGCAGATCGCCCTTCTGGCCCCACACGATGATCAGCTCCGCGATGTTCCGCAGCTTGATGTTCGTGTGCTGCGACACCTCCCGCAGTACGCACCATCCCTGCTCCGGTGTCACCCGGCCGAACGCGACCATCATGCCGATCGCCTGGTCCACGACCGCATGGGACGTCACGGCCACCTTGAGCCGGCCGATCTCCTCCTGCAGTTCGACGATCCGGGGTGACTCCTCCCCGGACGGGGCGTGCCCGTGCGGGCCGCCGCCGGGCTCGTCGGTACCCGAACCCACGTCTGACGTCATTCGTCCCCTCCGGGGTAGCGGCACACGGTCCGTGGCGTCGTCCCCCGACCGGACTCCACGCTCGCAACCCATCGTCCGCACTCCGCCGCACGCGTGCCAGCGCACGGCCAGCCGGACCGGCCGCTGTCACGCAGGGTGCCGAAACGTCACGGATTGCGAAGGATGGGCGTCGGGCGCAGGGTGGAGACGCCAGTCCACCCTCGTTCGAAGGACGGAACACGATGAGCAAGGCGAAGAGCAAGGCCAAGCAAATGAAGGGCAAGATGAAGGAGACCGCCGGCCGGGTCATGGACGACAAGTCCATGGAGGGCGAGGGCGTCGGCGAGCAGATGGCCGGCCGGGCCAAGGAGGTCACCGCCAAGACCTCCCAGCGGGGGAAGAAGACGGCCGGCCGCTGAGCACGGCGCCCCTCCACGGCACGCCCCCGGAACGGTCATCGTGGCCTCCCACGACCGCCGGGGGCGTTCCCGTGTCCGCGTGCGGGGCGCCTGTGACGGGCGAGGTGTGGAGGAGTGATCCAGGGGCACTCGGTGGCTGGAAAGACGTGCCCGACCAGGCGTTCGGCGGCCGAGTGCACCTGACCCCGCACCCGCGAGGGCGCACGGACAGAGGACTACCTTCATGGCTTTTCTCGTCGACCCGTCACGCCCTCCGGGACCGGTGGTGGCGCCGCCGGGCGTCTACGCACCGCAGGCCGACACCTTCCTTCTCGCCCGGGCCCTCTACCGTGAGGGGCCCGCCCCCGGCATGGACGTCCTCGACCTCGGGACCGGCACCGGAACCCTGGCGATCTGCGCGGCGCGCAAAGGCGCCCGTGTCACGGCGGTCGACATCGCCTGGCGGGCCGTGCTCACCGCCCGCCTGAACGCCTGGCGGGCGAGGCAGCGCCTCACCGTCCACCGCGGTGACCTGCTCGAACCGGTCCGGGGCCGCTCCTTCGACATGGTCATCAGCAATCCGCCGTACGTGCCCACGCCGCCCTCGGAGCCGGCGACCGGCCGGGGCCGCGAGCGGGCCTGGAACGCCGGACTCGACGGGCGCGCGGTCCTGGACCGCATCTGTTCCGAGGCACCGCACGTCCTGCGCCCCGGTGGCGTCCTGCTCATCGCCCAGTCGGCCCTGAGCGGCACCGAGGAGACCCTCGGGCGGCTGGCCGACGCGGGCCTGACGGCCACGGTCAGCGACCGGGCGTACATCCCGTTCGGGCCCGTGCTCCGCTCCCGGCTGCCCTGGCTCAGGGAATCCGGCCGGCTCGCGGCGCGCGAGGCGAACGAGGAACTGGTGATCGTCCGGGCCCAGCGGGACTGACCGCGGCCCCGGACCGCCGGGTACGCGCCCGACGGTCCGGGGCGGCCGTCCGGGCGGGTCGTCTCACACCGGACGTTCGCGGACGACGTCGCGGGCCTGACGGTCGTGACGCAACCCGAGGAATCGCGGATGGCGGAGCATGCCGTCCCGTGTCCACTCGGTGAACGCGATCTGCGCGACCAGCACCGGCTCGGCCCAGCGTGCGCCCGTCTCGCGCACCCGGTCGGCGAACGGGGAGGCGGGGAGGGCGAGTTGGTCCAGGGCCCCGCGCAGCGCGAGGAGCGTACGGCGGTCGAAGCCCGTACCCACCCTGCCCGCGTACCGCAGCCTGTCACCGTCGTAGTGGCCGACGAGGAGGGCACCGAACCCGGCGCGGCTGCCGCCCGGTTCCGTGCAGCCGCCGATCACGAACTCCTGCTCCAGGGAGCACTTCAGCTTGAGCCAGTCGGCCGAACGGCGTGGCTGGTAAGGGCTGGTGGCCCGCTTCGCGATGAGCCCCTCCCAGCCCCGGGCGCAGGCGTCGGCCAGCAGCTCGGGACCGCCCTCGTTGCGGTGGGTCGTCATCCGCAGGGGCGTCCGGTACGTCAGGGCGCGTCGCAGCAGTGACTTGCGGGTGCGCAACGGCAGCCGTGCCGGGTCCGCGCCCTCCAGCCTCAGCAGGTCGAAGAGGTGGTACGTCACGACGACCTTGCTCGCCTCGACGTCCCGGCGGCGGGTGAGCCCCATCCGCTGCTGGAGCAGGCCGAAGTCGGTACGGCCGTCCGCGAAGGCGACGATCTCCCCGTCCACGGTGAAGTCCGCGCACGACTGCGCGGCGAGCGCGTCGACGATCTCCGGGTACGTGTCGTTGAGCCGGTTGCCCGTGCGGGAGAGCAGCAGAACCTGCCCGCCCTCGCGCACCGCCAGCGCGCGGATGCCGTCGAGCTTCCGCTCGAAGAGCCACTCACCGGGGAAGTCGCGCCGGTCGCTGAGGGTGGCGAGCATCGGCCGGGAGGCCAGCTCGACGCCGGGCGCCGCGGCACGGAGCAGCCGCCGGTGGTCCTCGGGCAGGGAGCCCAGGAGGTCGGTCATGGCCGCCCACTCCTCACCGCTCGTCGTCGCGTGCGTCCTCTCCCCGCCGTAGGAATCGTCCCGCAGGCCACAGGAGCCCGCGACCGCACACCCCGGCGACCGCCGAGACCGTCGGCGTGCCCGTCACGCCGACCGCATCGACGTCCCGAAATCGTCCTGACGTCGTTCTCCTCCCCGGGAGCGCACATGGACAGCACCCCGAACGGCCCCGCCCCGACCGGACCCGGCAGACGGCAGCTCCTCTCCCTCGCCACCGCGGACGGCACCGCCCTGCGGACGGGCGGAGCCGCTGGGTAGCGTGGGCACCTCGACCGACGCTACGGAGGCCACCACATGACCCGCCCGATCACCGTGGGAGCAGACGGCTCCGCCGAATCCCTGGCCGCCGTGCACTGGGCGGCCAGGGAAGCGGTACGCCGCTCGCTGCCGCTGCGCATCGTGCACGCCCGGGAGAAGTCCGACGCCGAGGACCGCGCGGCGGACGCCCAGGAGGCCCTGGTGCGCACCGCGGACGAGGCCGGCGGACGCCACCCCGGCCTGACGGTGACCACGGACCTCCTTGACGGCGGTCCGGTCGAGGCGCTGACCGCCGCGGCCGCGGAGTCCGACACGCTGGTGCTCGGCTCGCGCGGCCACGGAGCGATCGTCGGCTTCCTGCTCGGTTCCGTCGGCCAGCAGGTCATCGCCGCGGCGACCCGGCCCGTCGTTCTCGTGCGCGCCCAGGACCGCGCCGAGACGGAGGCGGCCGGCCGCGAGATCGTCGTCGGACAGCAGGGCGGCCCGGAGGACAGCGCGGCCGCCCTGGAGTTCGCCTTCGAGGCGGCGGCGGCACGCGGCGCCGCCCTGCGCGTGGTACGCGCCTGGGCCCTGCCCACCGTCTTCACCTACAGCCCGGGTTCACTGGCGCTCGCCGACGAGGCGGGTGGCCTGGAGCCGTACGAGAAGAAGGCGCTCGAGCTGGCGCTGCAGCCCTGGCTGGAGCGGTACCCCGACGTGAAGGTGACCCAGCAGGTCGAGATGGGCAGCGCGGGGGAGGTGCTGCTCTCGGTGGCGGCACGGGCCCAGCTGATGGTGGTCGGCCGGCGTGCCCATCGCTCGGCCGTGGGCTCACGGATCGGTTCGGTGGCCCACGCCGTCGTCCATCACGCGCCCTCGCCGGTCGCGGTCGTCCCGCCGGCCTGACCGGCCTCCTCGGCGGCGCCCGTCGGGGGCGACAGCGTGTCCCGCACCGTGGGCAGGATGTTCGTGACGTAGTCCTCGACGACGGTGTCCAGATCGATGTCGTGCTGGGCCCGCTCGGACAGGTACCAGCGGTGTTCGAGGAGCTCGTGGTAGAGCTCGGCCGGATCCATGGAACCGCGCAGATCCAGCGGTATGGCCCGCACGGTGGGACGGAAGACGTCCCGGACCCACCGGTGGGCCAGCACCTCGGGCCGGGCTCCCAGCGGATCGCCGGGCGCGTGGTCCTCCTGGGTGGCCATCCAGCTCTCCAGGTCGTTCAGCAGCCGCCGCGCCTGGTTCTCCTCGGTGTCGAGGCCGGTCAGGCGCAGCAGCTGACGCTGGTGGTGCCCGGCGTCGACGACCTTCGGCACGAACGTGACCGTGTCGCCGTTGGAGGAGTGGGCGATCTGCATCTCGGCGACGTCGAAGCCGAGATCGTTGAGGCGCCGGATGCGGCGGTCGATGTAGTGGTGCTTGCCCGCCGGGTACACCGACGTCCGGGTGAGCTCCCGCCACAGCCCTTCGTAACGCCGGCAGATCTCCCTGCCGAACTCGATCGGGTCCACCGACGGGTGCAGCGCGCCCGATGCCTCCAGGTCCAGCAGCTCCCCGCTGATGTTGACGCGCGCCAGATCGAGGTCGTACTCCCGCTGACCCGGGCTCAGCCGGGGATGCACCTCGCCGGTCTCGGCGTCGACGAGATACGCGGCGTACGCCCCGGCGTCCCTGCGGAACAGCGTGTTGGACAGCGAGCAGTCCCCCCAGGCGAACCCCGCGAGGTGCAGCCGGACCAGCAGCACGGCCAGCGCGTCCATCAGGCGGTGCATGGTCGCGGGCCGCATGGTCGTCTCGAACATCGACCGGTAGGGCATCGAGCCGCCCAGATGACGGGTGATGAGGACGGACTCCAGCGGCTCACCGGCCTCGTCGGTGCGGCCGGTGACCACGGCGAGCGGATCCACGGCCGGGATGCCGAGCCGGTCGAGACGGCGCAGCAGCTCGTACTCGCGCAGGGCGGGCCGTTCGGCCAGTTCCTTGACCGCCACGACCTCGGCGCCGGCGCGCGCGTACCGCACCACGTGCCGGGAGATGCCCCGCGGCAGCGGCACCAGGTGGTGCTCCGGCCACTGCTCCAGGGGCAGCTGCCAGGGCAGGTCGAGCAGGAGCGCGGGATGCTCCGGATTCGTGGCGCTGATCTGCAATGCCATCGCTCGCTTCGCCCTGCCTCGATGTCGTCCGTCATGTCGCAGGAGCATCTCCGCACCTGGACGGCCCCTTAGTCAACACGGTGGTCCGAAATGTCCGCGAGCGGCAGGCGTCCCGGGAAAGCGGGACCGGCCCCGAATACCGGAAGAAGGAATGCGCAAACAGCCGATGTCGAACCCGGAAATGAAGGAGCGGTGAATTGCAAAGGGGTTTCACCGGACTCGCGGAGCTCACCGGCCCGGCTCGAACACGCCGCCCCGCGCCCGCCGCCCGGACCACCCGGAGCCGCCCCGGCCGCCCCGGCCGTGGGACGTGATGTGCAGCACCCCCGGGCGACGGCGGTGACCCCTGGGAGGCGGGTTCTGGCTGCGCACGGCTTGATCGGCGATCACGCGCGGCAAAATCCCTGGCCAAAGCCCATTCCGCTCATTTGACACCCCGTCGCCCGCACAGATAGGAAGCAGCCCTCTGAGGTCGAGAGGTGGACCGTGTACGAACCGAATGTGGTCGGGGACTGGCAGGAGTACGAGGACGAGCATGCCGGCCTGCGCGTTCGCGTACACGCTCTGGAGAAGACCGAGCCGTCGCGCGGGCGGGACGACGCGGCCGAGGGCCTGGTCTACTTCCGATTCCGGGTGACCGTCGAAAACCGGTCGATGGAACACTTCGGCATTCATCTCGAGGACGGCCAGCTCGACATCCGTACCGGAACCGACGGTGAGAGCGCGTTTCTGGACTGGCGCAACTCGCAGTTCATCGAGGGCTTCGACGTCTATCCGCTGCGCCGCGTCACCTCCGTCCTGTACGCGGCGGCCCCGGAGAGCTGCCTGTCCCTGGTGGACATCCAGGTGCAGTTGAAGGTCGACGACGAGTGGACCGAGCGCTACCTCTGGTCGGGCGGCATCGGCCCGCACGACTCGTCCGTCGGGGTCGGCGCCCGCCCCGACTCCGCCATGGACAGTCTCGCCGCCCAGGTGAGCAGCTTCCTGGAACGGGAGACGGGGTCCGGCCCGGCGTCCTGAGGCTCCCGACCCCGTGCAGTCGCCGGCTGCCGAAGCCCTGCGGGCGGCCCGCTCAGCCGCCCCGGTGGCCGCCCGGGGACGCCAGGGGTTCCAGGGCCTCCGCGGCCTCCGCCGCGACGGCTCCGGCGACGGCCGCCAGGGCCGGGAAGTCGAGCTTCCACTGTTGCCAGAACAGCGGAACGTCGATCCGCCGGTCCGGCGCCAGACGCACGAGCCGCCCCGCCCGGAGCAGGGGAGCCGCCTGCACCTCGGGGACCATGCCCCAGCCCATGCCGGCGGCGACGGCCTCGACGAAGCCCTCGGAGGTCGGCACGAGATGCCGGGCCGCGCTCGCGCCGCGACGGCCACGCGTGGTGCCGGAGCCGCCGAGGAGGGTGCGGCAGTACGCGTCCTGGAGATCGTCCCGCCGGTCGAAGGTCACCACGGGCGCGTCGGCGACGGCCTCCTCCGCCGCAGTGCCGGGCCGCCCGCGCAGCCACCGCCCGGCGAAGGCGGGGCTCGCCACCGGGACGTACCGCATACGGCCCAGACCGCGGACGGAACAGCCGGCCACCGCGTCCGGTGACGAGGTGACGGCCGCCATCACGAGCCCCTCGCGCAGCAGCGTGGCGGTGTGGTCCTGGTCCTCGCGGCGCAGCTCGTAGCAGAGCGGCGGCTCGGCGGGCACGCGCGAGAGGGCGGGCAGGAACCAGGTCGCCAGTGAGTCGGCGTTGACCGCGATCGACAGCCGTGTCGGCTCCTCGGCGCCGGACATGCCCAGCTCGGCCCGGGTGTCGCGGTCGAGCCGGGCCACCTGGCGCGCGAAGCGCACGACGGCCTCGCCGGACTCGGTCGGCCTGACCGGCTTCGTCCGCATCAACAGCACGCGCCCCGTGCGCTGTTCGAGGGCCTTGACCCGCTGGCTCACCGCGGACGGTGTCACGTGCAGCACGGCGGCCGCCGCGTCGAAGGTGCCCTCGTCCACGACGGTCAGCAGGGTCCGTACCTGGTCGAGGGGAAGTTCTGACATCACGGTGGCTAAGGATACGTAAGAATCTTTAGCTGTACTTCTTCCCGGTCCGCTTCCTAGCGTGGACGCCGTGAACAATGCTCTGGCCGCCACGGCCGCCGGTTTCGGCACCGGCCTCTCCCTGATCGTCGCCATCGGCGCGCAGAACGCGTTCGTCCTGCGCCAGGGAGTGCGCCGGGACGCCGTCCTCGCGGTGGTGGGCATCTGCGCCCTGTCCGACGCGGCGCTCATCACGCTGGGGGTCGCGGGCGTCGGCGCCGTGGTGGTGGCCTGGCCCTCGGTACTCACCGCGGTCGCGCTGATCGGCGGCCTCTTCCTGATCGGGTACGGCTGCCTCGCCGCCCGCCGGGTCCTGCGGCCCTCGGCCCTGACGCCGGAGGGCATGACGACCGGGGCCGTGGGGACGACGACAGGAACAGCTTCGGCGGCGGGGGCGGGGGGATCGCGACGGCGGGCCGTGCTCACCTGCCTGGCGATGACCTGGCTGAACCCACACGTCTACCTGGACACCGTGTTCCTGCTCGGTTCCCTCGCGGCCGACCGGGGGCCCCTGCGCTGGACCTTCGGTCTCGGCGCGGTGACCGCCAGCCTCGTCTGGTTCGCCGCGCTCGGCTTCGGCGCCCGGCTGCTCAGCCCTCTGCTGGCCCGGCCCTCGGCATGGCGGGTGCTGGACGCGCTGATCGCCGCGACGATGATCGTGCTCGGTGTCACGCTGATCGCCGGGGCGTGAGCGTCTTCGCCGCCGCGGGCCGGCGGAGGTCCGGGCCGTCGCCGCGATCCCCGTGCTCCCCGAGGTCCCCGTGATCTCCCAGGTCGCTGTGATCCCCGTGCTCCCGGTGCTGCCTGTAATCCCCGCGGCCCCCGCGGCCCCCGCGGCCCCCGCGGTGCACGACCGCGACGGCCAGCAGGCCGAGCGCGAGTCCTGCCACCGTCTGCGTCCCGAAGTGTTCGCCGAACATCAGCGCACCCCACACCGCCGTGACGGGGGCCATCAGGAACATCAGGGTGTTGACCTTGGTGACTCCGGACCGCCGCAGGATCAGCCAGTACAGCCCGTAGCCGCCGAACGTGGACAGCACCACGAGCCACACCACGGCGGTCCAGAAGGAGCGGTCCGCCGGGGGCGCCAGACCTCCGGTGGCGGCGGCCAGTGCCGTGAACACGGCGGCACTGGTGACGGTGTGGACCGTCATGGACACCATCGGACGGACGTCCGCGCGGGAGCGGCGGTCCAGGAAGGTCGCCGCGACCAGGCACAGCATGCCGAGGAACGGCACGAGGTACGCCCACCATGCGACGCCCGTCGCGGCGCCCGCGTCGGCCGCGGTGACGACGGCGACACCCGCCACGCCCAGCCCCAGGCCGAGCCACTGCGTCCGCGACACCGCCACGCCCAGCAGCGGCCCCGCCAGTGCTCCGGCGACCAGTGGCTGCGTGCCGTCGATCAGTGCCGTCGTCCCGCTGGAGACGCCCAGTTCTATCGCGTAGTAGACGGTGAGGAGGTAGCCGCTCTGCGACAGCGCCCCGACGGCGGTCTGGCGGAGCAGATCACGCGGTCCCAGTCCGCGCCAGGAGGCCCGGGTGACGGTCAGGGCGACGACGCCGAGGACCAGGGCCAGTGGCAGGAAGCGCCACATGAGGAGCGTGACGGTGGACGCGCTGCCCGCCCCGAGTTTGGCTCCGATGAAACCGGAGCTCCAGGTCCCCACGAACGCGACCGACAGAAGGATGTTCACGACACCGCTCACCTCCAGAGGTGGATGATCGACCCGAAAAGTAGACCGATCTGTATACCCGTGATGTCGAGTATACAGATCGGTCTACTATGGAGGGATGAGCACTGCGGACACGCCCCACCGAGTAGCGATGACCCCCGCGGCCCGACGTGCCCTGGCGGCGGCCGGGCGCCTGTTCTACGAGCGGGGGATCCACGCGGTCGGTGTCGATCTGATCGCCGCGGAGGCGGGCGTCACCAAGAAGACGCTCTACGACCGCTTCGGCTCCAAGGAGCAGCTCGTCGTCGAGTACCTCGCCGACCGCGACGAGCGCTGGCGCGCCTGCCTGGCCGCTCGTCTCGACGTCTGCGCGTCGCCGCGGGAGCGCGTGCTGACCGTCTTCGACGTCTCGCACGAGTGGATGGACGCGAACAGCCCGAGGGGCTGCAGCATGGTCAACGCCCACGCGGAGATCGTCGATCCGGCCCACCCGGCGTACGCGATCATCATCGGCCAGAAGCGGTGGATGCTCACGCTGTTCACCGATCTCGTGCGCCCGCTCGCACCCGCCACCGCCGACTTCCTGGGCCGGACCCTGATGCTGCTGCACGAGGGTGCCCTCGTCGCGTTCGGCCTGCGCGTCTTCCCCGGGGCGCTGGAGCAGGCCCGCGAGCAGGCGGAGCTGCTGCTCGCCCAGGCCGTCGGTCCGGGTTCCGGGAACTGACCGGCGGGCTGCCTGCCGTCCACGGACCGACCCACCGCGCCGCGATCCGTCCGCATCGGCGATAGTGAACCCGAATCGAAAGATGTATCGAGCAACCAGGACGGGCGTGGACACCAGCAAGGGCAGTGCGGACGACAGCGCGGAGCGGCACGCGAAGGACGCGGGGCCGGCGGTCGCGGCCGACACGGCGGGCCCCGCGGACCCGGCGGTCCCGGCCAAAGACGCGGACCTGGCCGGAGCCGCGGAGCCGGCCGGCCCGGCAGACCCGGTCGGCCCGGCCGGTCCGAGGAGGAGCGGGTGGCGCCGGTGGGCCATGGACACCCGGCCGCTGCGCCGGCCCGCCTACCGCCGCCTCTGGTCCTCGACCATCGTCACCGCCGTGGGCAGCCAGCTCACCGCCGTCGCCGTACCCAAGCAGATCTACGACATCACCGGGTCCTCGGCCTGGGTCGGCTACGCGAGCTTCGCGGGTCTGCTCCCCCTCGTCGTCTTCGCCCTCTGGGGCGGCGCGATCGCGGACAGCGTGGACCGGCGCAAACTCCTCCTCGTCACCAACACCGGCATAGCCGTCACCTCCCTGCTCTTCTGGATTCAGGCGATCACCGGACTCGGTTCGGTCGCCGTCCTCATGGTGCTGCTCGCGCTCCAGCAGGCGTTCTTCGGCCTCAACTCCCCGGCCCGCCAGGCATCCATCGCCCGGCTCGTGCCCAAGGAGGAGCTGGCCGCGGCGAACGCCCTCGGCTCGACCGTCATGCAGACCGGCCTGGTCGCGGGACCGCTGCTCGCCGGCGCCCTCATCCCCGTGGTGGGCCTCGCCGAGCTCTACCTGATCGACGCCCTGGCCCTGTGCGCCACGGTGTGGGCCGTCCACCGGCTCCCCGCGCTGCCACCGCTCGCCACCGCCACGGCGGCAGCCGGCCGGGCGGGGCTACGGGGGATCGTGGAGGGCTTCCGCTACATCTCGCTGCACCAGGTGCTGCTGCTGTCCTTCCTCGCCGACATCATCGCCATGGTCCTCGGCATGCCCCGGGCGCTCTTCCCGGAACTCGCCGCACAGACGTACGCGCCCTACGGCGAGGGCCTGGCGCTCGGACTGCTGTTCGCGGCGATCCCCATCGGCGCGGTGCTCGGCGGACTCCTGTCGGGCACCTTTTCCCGGGCGCGCCGGCACGGCCTCATGGTGATCGTCTCGGTGATCGCCTGGGGGGTGGCCGTCACCGGCTTCGGGCTGAGCGCCAACCTCTGGGTGGCCGTGGCGTTCCTCGCCGCCGCCGGAGTCGCCGACATGGTCTCCATGGTCTTCCGCGGGGCCATCCTCCTCTCGGCCGTCACCGACGAACTCAGGGGCCGGATGCAGGGCGTCTTCACCGTCGTCGTCGCCGGCGGCCCGCGCCTGGCCGACGTGCTGCACGGCACCGCCGGATCGGCGCTCGGTGCCCGTACTGCCGTCGTGGGCGGCGGCCTGCTCGTCGTCCTGTCCATGCTGGTGCTGGCCACGACGATGCCGGCGCTGCGCCGCTACAGCGTGAGCGCCTGACTGCGGCCGAGCGCGCTCAGTTCTCCAGGGCCCCCGCGGCCTGCGCGATCAGCTCCTGCAGGTGGAGGCCGCGGCGGGCGCTCAGCTCGCCGGACTCTCCCGTGCGGACCGCGGTGGCGAAGGCACGGCGCAGTACCGGCCAGCACAGGTCGTGGTCGAGGTCCGCGGCGTCGTACACGAGCCCGGGCCCGGGCCCGAAGAGCTCGACCCGCATGATCCCCGGGTTCACGCCGACCGACCCGGACAGCGACGCCTGGCTGACCGCACCGCTCTCGTGCTCGCAGGTCAGCTCGACCCACCGGCGGGGGTCCCCGGTGCCGCGGACCCGCACGACGGGCCCCACGGCTGCGTCCAGCAGGTCCAGGACATGGGGCCCGATGTCCAGCAGCGCGCCGTGTTCCAGCCGCCAGGGAGTCGCGAAGTCACCGCCGAGGAAGGCGCCGCTCAGACCGCACGAACGGGCCCCCGACACCTCGATGGTCCGTGCGGCCCGCAGGAACTCCTGGGCGACGGGGTGGTAGCGGTTGGTGAGGACGACCTGGGAGACGACGCCCGCCTCGTCGATCGCGTCGACGAGCCGCCGCGCGGACGGCACGTCCAGCCCGATCGGCTTCTCCAGCAGCAGCGCCTTGCCCGCCTTGGCCGCGCGGGCCGCGAGGTCCGCCTGGATGTCCGGCGGCACCGCGAAGGCCACCGCCTCGCACCGGTCGAGCAGCTCCTCGAAACGCGGCACGGCGACGGCCCCGTAAGGCGCCGCCGTCTCCTGCGCCGCTTCCGGGCGGCGCGCCCACACCGCCGTCAGTTCCGTCTCGGGTCCGGCGGCGAGCACGGGCGCGTGCACCCCACGCGCCCAGGGGCCGGCGCCGACCAGGCCGACCTTGACGGGGGAGTGGGGCCAGGGGGACACGATGTCGGGCACGGAAGTCCAATCTGCGCTGCGGGATCGATGCCGGAAGCGGCGACCGTACAACGAACAGCCTGGAAGGGACGTGCCCGACGACCCCCTGCGCCCGGTCTCGCGGAAATCCGGCCTACGCCGGCCGCAGCCACACCGTCGCCAGCGGTGGCAGGGTGATCCGCACACTGGCCGCCCACCCCTGCCACCCCTCCTCGTCGGCCCTGACGGCGCCGTCGGTACCGACCCCGCTGCCGCCGAAACACAGCGCGTCGGTGTTGAGGACCTCACGCCAGGCGGGCACGTTGTCCGGCACCCCGAGCCGGTACTCGTGCCGCACCACGGGAGAGAAGTTGGAGACGGACAGCAGCGGCTTCCCGTCCGCCGCGAAGCGCAGGAACGCGAAGACGTTGTCCTCCGCCGCGTCCCCGGCCACCCACGCGAACCCGGCGGGAGAGGCGTCCCGCTCCCAGAGCGCGCGTGTGGCCCGGTACTGGCTGTTCAGCTCGCGGACGAGATCGCGTACACCCCGGTGGTCCGCCTCGGCGCCGTACGCCGGATCCAGCAGCCCCCAGTCGGGACCGTGCGCCTCCGACCACTCGGCGCCCTGCGCGAACTCCTGCCCCATGAAGAGGAGCTGCTTGCCGGGGTGGGCCCACATGAAGCCCAGATAGGCGCGATGGTTCGCGCGCCGCTGCCACCAGTCGCCGGGCATCTTCGACACCAGCGCCTGCTTGCCGTGCACGACCTCGTCGTGCGAGATCGGCAGGACGTAGTTCTCGCTGTACGCGTACACCATCGCGAAGGTCATCTCGTTGTGGTGGTACTTGCGGTGCACGGGTTCGTGACGGATGTACTCCAGCGTGTCGTGCATCCAGCCCATGTTCCACTTCAGCCCGAAACCGAGACCGCCGGAGTCGGTGGAACGGGTCACGCCGTCCCAGGCGGTCGACTCCTCCGCGATGGTCACGATCCCCGGCACCCGCCGGTACAGCGTCGCGTTCATCTCCTGGAGGAACGCCATCGCGTCGAGGTCCTCCCGGCCACCGAAGGCGTTGGGCGCCCACTGGCCCTCCTCGCGCGAGTAGTCGAGGTACAGCATCGAGGCGACCGCGTCGACCCGCAGCCCGTCGATGTGGAACTCCTCGCACCAGTACACGGCGTTGGCGACGAGGAAGTTGCGCACCTCCACCCGCCCGAAGTCGAACTCGTAGGTGCCCCAGTCGGGATGCTCGGCACGCCGGTCGTCCCCGGGCTCGTACAGCGGATCCCCGTCGAAGCGGGCCAGCGCCCAGTCGTCCTTGGGGAAGTGCGCGGGCACCCAGTCCATGATCACGCCGATGCCGGCCCGGTGCAGCGCGTCGACGAGGTACCTGAAGTCGTCGGGGCTGCCCAGACGGGAGGTGGGCGCGTAGAAACCGGTGATCTGATAGCCCCAGGAACCGCCGAAGGGATGCTCGGCGACCGGCATCAGCTCGACGTGCGTGAAGCCCAGGTCGCTGACGTACGCGGGCAGCACCTCGGCCAGTTGACGGTACGTCAGGCCCGGCCGCCAGGACGCGAGGTGGACCTCGTACACCGAGAACGGGGCGATGTGCACCGGTGTGTCGCCGCGATGGGCCAGCCAGTGCGCGTCACCCCACTCGTAGTGCGAGGCCGTGACGACGGACGCCGTGTCCGGCGGCACCTCGGTGCGGCGCGCCATCGGGTCCGCCTTGAGGAACCGGCCGCCGTGACGGGAGGTGATCTCGAACTTGTACCGCGCGCCCTCACCCACCCCGGGCAGGAACAGCTCCCACACCCCGGCCGCGCCCAGCGAGCGCATCGGGAACTGCGTGCCGTCCCAGAAGGTGAAGTCCCCGGCGACCCGCACCCCCCGCGCGTTCGGCGCCCACACCGTGAAACGGGTGCCCGCCACCCCCTGGTGCGTCATCGGCTCGGCCCCCAGCGCCCGCCACAGCTCCTCGTGGCGGCCCTCGCGGACGAGATGCAGATCGAGCTCGCCCAGCGCCGGCAGGAAGCGGTACGGGTCCTCCACCTCCAGCTCGACCGCACCCGCGTACCTGACCAGCAGCCGGTACTCGGGCACAGAGTCCAGCGGCAGCACTCCGGAGAACAGACCGTCGCCCTCACTGTCCAGCACCATCCGCAGCCCGTCGGGCAGCGACACCGCCACGGACTCGGCGAACGGCCGCAGCGCGCGGACGACGACGCCCTCCGGCACCGGATGCGCCCCGAGCAGGCTGTGCGGATCGTGATGGGTCCCCGACAGCAGCCGCTCCCGGTCCGTCACCTCCAGCGAGGACACCGGCTGTCGTCCGCCGGGCTCGCCCGGCCCGGCCGCGGACGGACCGGCCCGGGCCACTCGGACGTCCTTGGACGGCGGCGGGGTCAGGGGGACGGAGATATTGCGGGCTGCCACGGTTTCAGCCTCCTTGAGCGCTGTGGAAAGAGGGGACCGGCGTGTGCGGACCGCCGGATGACGCGGGGTCGTGCTCGGCCAGGCGGGCGATCGCCGCCATCGGCACGGGCAGCCAGTCGGGCCGGTGCCGTGCCTCGTACAGGGCCTCGTACACGGCCCGGTCCGTCTCGTACGCGCGCAGCAACTCGGGCTGCGCGCGCGGGTCCCACCGCGCCTGGGCGGCGTACCCGGCGCAGTAGGCGTCCCGGCTGCGGCGTGCCCACTCCGGACGCCACGGGTGACGGCTGCGGGCGGCGTAGTCGAAGGACCGCAGCATGCCCGCGACATCGCGTACGGGGGACTGCGGCTGCCGGCGTTCGGCGATGGGGCGGGCCGGTTCGCCCTCGAAGTCGATGACGAACCACCGCTCCCGGGCCCGCAGCACCTGACCGAGGTGCAGGTCGCCGTGGATCCGCTGCACCGGACGGCCGGAGTCGAGCACGGCGAGTTCGTCGAAGGCGCCGCGCAGGCCGTCCACGTAGGGCAGCAGCTCCGGCACCGACCGGCTCGTCGCGTCCAGCCGTTCGGTCATCGCGGCCGCCAGCCGTCTGCTCCCGTGTCCGGCCGGCGCGCCCGGGGCGAACGCCGCGGCCAGTGCGAGATGCACCTCGGCGGTCGCCCGCCCCAGTTCGTACGCCTCGTCCCGGAAGTCCCGTCCGGCGCTGAGCGCTTCGAGACCCAGGGTCCACCCGTCGACGGCGTCCGGCAGGAACGGCTGGAGCACGCCCAGCGTCGCCACCTGCGGCTGTGACGTCCGGAACCACGCCACGGGGGCGGGGACCCGGGTGCACCCCTGGCGGGCCAGCGCCCAGGGCACCTCCAGGTCCGGGTTGATGCCGGGCTGGACCCGCCGGAAGACCTTGAGGATGTACGCGTCCCCGTACACCACCGAGGTGTTGGACTGCTCGGCGTCGAGGAGGCGCGGTGTCAGTCCGGCGGGGAGGGACACCTTCGCGTCCCGCTCGAACCGCAGGGGGCCCGCCGTGCCCGGGGTGCGCAGCCGCTCCAGGAGCAGGTCGGCCGACCGCGGCTCCTGGAGGGCGTCGTACACCGTCAGACCGGCCAGCGGCCCCTCGCAGGCCCGTCCGATACGGGCGTGGGCCAGCCGAGGGGGCAGGACGTCCCCGACACCGAGGAGCAGCTGGTAGCAGTCCCCGGGCTGCGAGAGGGAGGCGCCCGGCCCGGTGCTGACCAGCAGATGCAGGCATGCCGGGTGCAGCTCGGTCACCGAGAGGAGGGAGAGTTCCGTGACCCGCCGGCCCTTGCCCGCGAACCAGCGCTGCTCGGGCAGCCACGTCCTGAGGAGGTCGGCGAGCGATGTCAGCAGATGAGCCGGACTGTGGCCGCTGGGGCGGGGTGAGATGACCTTGCGCATGACGACCCGTCCTTTCAGGAGCACACCGTCAATCGGCGTCTGGTGAGCGGTGCGGCGTCCTTTCGGAGTCGGAACCAGTAGAAGCCGTGGCCGGCGAGGGTGAGGAGGTAGGGCAGTTCGCCGATGGCGGGGAAGCGGACGCCGCCGAT
>NZ_JBIAQL010000020.1:0-111279 GCF_042889045.1 Streptomyces sp. NPDC002701 | reverse complement strand
CCCGGTACGACAAACTCGCCGTCCGCTACGAAGCGACCGTGCTGGTCGCAGCCATCAACGAGTGGCTATGACCAGCACTTTCGCAACAGGCCCTAGTGGCAGTCCATCAACCCGACGGAGCCGCAGCCATCGACGGCCGACTCGATGCGCAACTGCTGGAGAGGGTGCTCAGGGGCCTCAGGAGATTCTGACCGACATGCGGTTTGCAGGCGTCGACGTACAGCGCGCCCCCTACCTGCATGACGAGCGAGAGCATCATGGACCCACGCGGCGGAAACCGTGAGCAGCAGGCGTGAGGCAGCTCTTGGCGGCCCGTGGCGTATGTGCGCGATCGTTTCAGTACGCGTCACCGCGTGACGCCTGCCCATCACGCACATACGACCAGACGACGGCTCGGCCCGTCACCGCGGCAGTGCGCGGGTGTTGTGGAAGTGCACGGTCGACTCCCAGTTCTCGCGGGCAGCGGCGAGGCGCCACTGACACAGGGGCAGTCCGCCGGGGCCGTACTTCGAGGTCGGCCGTTGGCAGCCGGAGCAGGGGCCGGTGTAGCTGCTGGAGGTGGTGATGGTGGAGGGGGCGGGTTCGCTGATCGGCGGCGGGGGAGTACTGGTCATCACAGGGCGACCTGTCCGAGCGAGGAAGGGGGGGGCGGACGCCGCGGTGCGAGGCGGGCAGGTGCAGTGCAGGGAGCCGTCAACACGACGCGGTGGCAGGGGCCGGGCTGCTGGGTAACGGGATGTCGAGTGTGGTGTCGGGGGTGCTGTGGCTGCGTGCGCGTATGCCCGTGGCCAGGAGCCGGCGGGCTTCGTCCTGGCTGACGGGGCGCCGTCGTTTGCCGATGGTGTAGCAGTCACCGGCGTGGACCTCGATGGGGCGGCGCCCTTCCCCGATGCCGAGCGCGATCATCCCAGTGCGGCTGCGGGGGCCGACTCTGCCGGGCGCGTTCCTGTCCGGCTTCGTGCTGTTGTACGGCAGGACTTTCGCGTCGATGCGCTGAAGGCACATGGCGTGCCAGGTCCTCAATGTGAGCAGTCGTGCCAGGTCAGCAGGTAGGCCATCGAACACAGTCTCGCTCCTGATCCGGCAGGCGGCACGGCCCCGTCACTCGCATAATCGAATTTTGGTTCGTTACGGTGAGAGCAGGTAGCCCGGACCCTTCCCGCGCGACCTCATCCAGCTGCAAGCGGCCTTCAACCGCACCTACGACGCCCTCGCCGCACTGCGCCCCGCCGCACACCGCGCATGTGGAGCTCCGGCGGCGTCTTCTGGCTCCCCGAGGCGGTTCCATGCGGCGGCACTTCACCACAACCGCGTCCTGCTCCTGCGCGTCCTACTACTGAGCGCCGACAGGAGTCGGCTACCCCGGGGGATCAGGACGTGAGTCATGCAGAAGCACACGATCGGCCGGCACATCTCACCGTTCTTTTGGCTCCCGCGTGGTGCGAGGCGACAGCCACCCACGTCCGTCCGGCGCCTGGTGAGGTTCTGGCTGTTCGTGCTTGCCTCCGGGGCCGGGCTCACCGCGCTCGACTGGGACGATGATTTCGGCGGCAGCCACCTCATGGCACTGCTGCTCCTCTTCCATATCGTCGACGACATCGGCGACGGGGTACGGCACCGCTGGCCGGCCGCACTGGCTGCGGTAGCGGTCTTGTGGGGCGCCACCCGGCTCACCAGCGCCGTCCTGCCCGGCTCCCTCGACGATACCTGGGCGCAGAGTGTCGCCGCCGCTGTCGGTGTCACGCTCGGGCTGGCAGCGAGCGCCGCGATCACACGGCTTCCGGAACGCCGACTACATCGGCCCGCTGGGGGACACGACTCCGGGGTCGGCGGACAGGACTCTCGGTAAAGGACATGGCAGCTGACCTCGGTGACAACACATCTGCCTTTGTGACACCTAGCGCGCTTCAGCTCAGGACCGGAGGTGGCGTCTTCGGGTCGATGTCATTGGCCGTGAGTCGCTGACCATGAACGCCACGGCGAGGGCGGGAGCGAAACACCGCTCGCCCTGCATCGCGTAGCACTTCGGGCATGTGCCCTGGTGCCTGGGATCGGGCGGCTGCACAGGCATCCGGTATGTGACCATCGGCGTTCCGTACTTACCGCGCACTGTGTCCTCCAGGCTCAGCCACGCTCATCGCGTCAAGTGATCAACGCGGGCGCAACGACGTCACGTTCGGGCCGATCCCATTCGGTCGCCCGGTCGAACTATCCGCGAGGGAAGTAATGCCGCGCCCGACCATTTGATGCATCTGATGCAATTAAGCGCGTTTCAGGCAGGTCTGCGGAACCTGACCGCCGCGAACGACGCGCCACAGACTTCCCTCCCGCTCGCGATATGCCGGCCCGTTCTGCGTTCGGCCGACCGCGACGACGCAGGACCGCACGACATCGCTGCGCTTGAGGTGGTGATGGACGGGCGAGTTCATTGTCGCCACCGTCCCGTCGTACGGGCCCGGGCGTCGGACCGCGATCCGCTGCACCGCCCGCCACTTGCTTGCGCACGGCGCAGCAGCGGACGCGAGTACGGAAGCCACGCTCGGGATGCCAGCCTGTGCGGGGGTGGCCATGGAGAAACCGGAGAGGGGCGCGGCCACCAGTATCAATCGTCGGATCAGGCTGCTCAGCTTCGGCCAACGTGATGATCAGTTTGCTGCCCTTCGGGCGCTGCTCGCGCTCCAGCTCCGTCAGGGCGGGAATCGCCTCGGCCAACGGACCGTACGGGCGATGGGCAGGCGCAGGGTCCGGGCCACCTCCTCCAGGTCGGCGGTCACCGGTCGGCCCGTCATCGCCCGGAACGGGCCGGGCAGTGCGCTTCTGATCATTTTGGCCGGGGTCGGGACGATGTCGATGATGGTTCCGTCGGCCTTCAGCAGCGTTCGGGCTGTAGCGAAGGGAAGCATGCCGGGCGTGTCGAAGACGAGAGCGAAGCGTTCCGCGAGGACGGCCGGGTCGAAGCCGAAACCCACGACCGGCTCGACGCCGAGCTCGCGGGCCTCGTCGGCCGCAGGGTTGCGGCAGCTGCCGACGACCGAGACTCCCCGCGCCCGGGCGAACCGGACGGCGGCCCGGCCCACCCTGCCCAGGCACCCGTTGACGAAAACCGTCTGCCTGGGCCGGACGTCCGCCGTGGCCTGGCAGGCAGTCACGCCCGCGGTCGGCAGCGCGGCGGCCTGCTGCTCCGAAAGGTCCACCGGTTTGAGCACGACCGCCTTTTCCGTGGCCGTCACCATCTCGGGCAACGTCCCCGCGTGCCGGAACCGAGCGTGGGGCGAGTACCGCGTCGCCGGCCTTCGGGCGGGTGACGCCTGCGTCGACCGCCTGGACGGCTCCGGCGAGGTCGTGCCCCATCGCCCGAGGGAAAGGAGCGGCCGGTCATCAGCTTCATCTCGCCGTTGCGCATCTTCCAGTCCAGCGCGTTGGAAGCCGCCGCTCGGACGCGGACGAGAACCTCATCCGGACCCGGGCGTGCTGGCTCGAACTCAGCGAGCCGCATCACCTCCGGGCCGCCGTAGCGGTCGTACTGAAGGCGCTTCACGAGGCGTATTCGTCCGAGATCTCGGTCGCGTAGTTCTTCCAGAGCGGTTGCATGGTCTCGGCGTTGACCGGCTGCCCGGAATCGATCATGGCCTTGAAGTCGCGGAAGTACTGCACATACAGGTCCGGCGTGAAGGTGTTCAGCATGACCGCGTTCTCGTCGCCGACGTTGGCGAACGTGTGCGGCGCGCCGGTCGGCACGATGACCCAGGTACCCGGCCCGGCGTCGTAGTGGTCCTCGCCGACGGTGAACCGGAAAGTTCCCGCCAGCACGTAGAAACCCTCGTCATGCTGAGCGTGGCGATGCTGCAACGGGCTCGGAGTGCCCGGCGGAATGGTCACCTCGGCGAACCCCAGCCGGTGATCGGTGTGCTCACCGTTCTCCAGGATGCGGATCTGCTGCGCCCCGCTGCCGAGGATCTCGCCCTCACCGGGGCGGACGATGTTTACCTTCGCCACGACTTCTCCTATTGCTCTTACCTGCCTTGGTCACCACCATCCTTGTCCGGGCCGGCTGTGCGCGTCTTGGTCGTCCGTGCACGGTTGCTGGTCACCAGTGCGCGGGCGTTGTAGCCGTACGTCGCTTTGAAGAGCTTGCTGAAATGGGTGGGATCGGAGAATCCCCACCGGGCGGCCACGGCGGTGACCGTACGGCCGCTTCCGGTCAGCTCGGCCCGGCAGCGCTCCAGGCGGCGACGGCGGATCAGGGCCGCGACGGTGAGCGGCTGGTCCTCGAACAGCTTGTGCAGCCGGCGTAGGGATATGTGGTGGGCGGCGGCGATGCCGGGCGGGGACAGATCGGGATCGGCCAGCCGGGCCTCGATGTAGCCGACGATCCGGTCCCGCAGCCACTCGTCCGGGACCAGTTGTTCGTCGCCCAGCCGGGCCTCCAGTGCGACCGCGATCAGCTCGACGACGGCCGCCGCCGACCGCAGCGCCTCCGCCTCGCGGAACTCGGTCGCCGACCGCGCCAACTCCTGGGCCAGCACGGAGACGAGAGCGCCCGGGCCGTGGCTGCCGTCGATGCGTACGCCGATGAGCCGGTCGATCTGCGCGGGCCGGATCCGAAGCTCCCGGCGCGGAACCAGGATGGTGACGTGCGCCGCAGCCGTGCTCTCGAACCGGAGCGTACGCGTGGGATCGAGCAGTACCAGGTCGGCCGGCCCCAGTTCGGCGTCGCCGCGCCCCTGCTCGATCCGCGTCCGGCCCCTGGTCATCACCTTGACCGCCAGGTTCACGCCATCCGAGGCGTCGCGCTCGCGCCCGATGCAGGCGCTCTCGGGCGTGTCGAGGGAGACCAGCCGCAGCGGCCCGAGGTCACAGGCGGCGATCCCGCCCCGGAAGCCAGCCCCAGCCCCGGCCAGCTTGTTGACCAGCGGCGGAAACCCGCTGGCGGCCAGCTCGGCCTGGAACGCCTCAAGGTTGCCGGTCACCGGTCAATGATAGATGGCGACACTTCTGCTCGGGACCGGACCGCGCGTCGATCTACGTTCAGGCGTTACGCGCCCGGCCGGCCTGGACGTCACGATCCGGTCCTCGAACATCCCGGGGGAGCCATCGCTCCCTCGGGATGCCCCTGCCAAGGGATCAGCTGTGTCGGTTCCTGAGATGACAAGGTGAGCGCACCTTCGGAGCAGGCCAGCGTGTGGAACGTCCGCCCCTACTTCGAGCGCCCCGGACGTGATCGCCGAACTCGCTGGTGTGTTCGCCGTGCTACTGGTGGAGATGATCGGCAAGACTGGTCTGGACAGGGCGGTAACCGGGGAAGTGGGCTTCAGTGGCCTGCGGCAAGTTGCACAGCGGCGGCGGCGCCGGCCAGGTAGCCCGACGCGATGGCAGCCGCCATTGACGGCGGGACCGAGGTGGCCGCGTCCCCGGCCGCGTACAACCCCGAGACACCGGTCCGGGACATCACGTCCACCTTGATCGCCTCGACGCTGAGCATTTCGTCCGGTTCGGTCAGGGCTGCTCCGAGGTCGCGGGCCAGCGAGGAGCGCTGGTAGAGAGTCGTCTTGACCAACAGGGCCCCGATGGGGAGTTCTGTGCCGTCGGCGAATATCGCGGCCCGCAACTCGGCCCCCGGCCCGTCGAGGCCGGTGATCGGCCGCTCTTCCAGGCCCACTCCGCCGACGGCCAACTGCTCGCGCTGCTCGTCGGACAGCTCGCCGCCGTTGGTCAGCAATGTGATCTGATCACTCCAAGCACGGAGGTTCAGAGCTCCGTGCACGCCGACCGCGCCGGCGGCGACAACGCCCATGGGGCGGTCGCGGACTTCCCAGCCGTGGCAGAACGGACAGTGGAAGACCGACTTGCCCCATCGCTCGTCCATGCCGGGCAGCCGTGGGTAGCGGTAGTCCATTCCGGGGGCCAGGACCATGCTTCGGGCTCGCTCGCGACGGCCGTCGCTGAAAGTCACAGCGAAGCTTCCGTCGTCCTCCTGCACTCCGTGGGCGACTACGCCCCGGTGTACCTCGACGGACGGGTAGGCCGTCAGTTCCGCGCGCCCTGCGGCATAGAACGCAGCGGGAGAGCGTCGATCGTGTCCGAGCAGACCTCCGATGCCCGAGGCGGGGAGGTTGCTCTGCTGGCCGGCGTCGATAACCAGTGTCCTTAGCCGGGCCCGGCCGAGTGTGAGCGCGGCACTCATTCCGGCGGCCCCCGCGCCGACCACGATGCACTCCCTCGTACCGGTGTCGTCTTCTGTCATGACACCCACTGAACCAGCCGCTGACGTGCGCGGACATACACAGGTGGCGCGGCTGAATACGAGCTTGTACGGCGCATAGAATCGAGCGGGTGGACATGATCAGTCAGGCGATCTCCAGCCTCCGGGTCGGACGTGGGACCGTCCGACGATTTCGGCAATCGGGTTCGTGGGGTATGCGGTACTCCGGCTTGACCGGGAGCGGTTTCCACGTGGTCCTCCGGGGCAGCGGATGGCTCATCGCCGCCGACGCGCCGCCCGTCGCCTTGCAGCCGGGCGATGCCGTCCTGATCACGTCCGGAGCGGACCACGGGCTCAGCCACGCGCCGTGTGCACTTCACGACCTGCCACAGGTGGCGCTGAGCCTGGACCAGCCGACCTCCGGCCCCGCCGACTTCGAATTCCTCTGCGGCGCCTACCGGTTGGACCACGGCCGGGTGCACCCCTACCTCGCGGTGATGCCGGACCTGCTCGTGGTGTCTCCCGATCACGAGCGGTTCCCGGCGTTACGCCCGGTCGTCAGCCTGCTGGACGACGACGCGTCACAAGCGCAGACAGGTACAGGAGTGGCCCGGACGGCGATACTCGATCTGATGCTCTTTCACGTCCTGCGTCAGTGGATGGAGGACGAGGGCTCGAAGGACCTGCCCGCGATGTCCGATCCGGCGATCACCGCCGTGCTGCGCACCATCCACAACAGTCCGCAGACCCAGTGGACGGCTTCGAGACTCGGCGAGAGCGTGGGCATGTCCCGGGTGGCGTTCACGAGACGCTTCACCTCAGTGGTCGGCAAGCCACCCATGACGTATCTGAGGGACTGGCGACTGGGCTGTGCCGCGCGGCTGCTCCGGGAAACCGACGCATCGTTGGCCGCGATAGCCCGGCAGATCGGATACTCGACCGAATTCGCTTTCGCAGGGGCGTTCCGTCGCGAGTACGGCGTCTCACCGGGGCGGTTCCGGCAGGTGAACAAGGCACAGCATCAGCAGGGCGGCCGGAGATGACGGCAAGCATCACGCAGACTCACGCTGCGGCCTCGACCTGCCGCTCAACTTTTGGCACCATCCGGACCAAGCGGCTCGTGAGATGCGGCTCTGCACCGATGCGCCGGACAAACCCCACCTCCGGCATCCGCACAACGCCACCGGTGCGCCTGTCCGAACGGGAGACCTCGCAAGGAACCGACCTTGGCCAGCTGCCGGAGCATCCCGCCCTCGCCGGTTAGCGCAAACCCTGGGCCTGGGCGCGGTCGGCCAACTTGCACATGAGCTGGTTGTCCACCCCGTTCGCCTGCTGCGGCTCAGCAGCCTTGACGGACTGGTTCCTCGGTCACGTTGCTGCTGGTCATCGATGCATCTTCCTTGATCAGGAGTTATCACGACGTTACAGTCCCACCGGCTGGGCTGCCGTTTCAGGTCAGGAGAAGGTCCAGGGTGCGGCTCCTTTCGTTGCGCTTGACGTTCAACATCAGGCGTCGAACGAGACTTGAGCTTGGTCGACGTTGTCCCCTTTCATCGGAGGTGTAGGGGGTGTGGCTCGATCCTGTGCTCAGCGATAACGCAGCACGGAGGCGCGGATCGTGGGACTGGTCGAGCACGAGGCTCAGTGAGGCGCGCTGACGGTGGTGGCGGAGTTCCGGTCGGAGCTGTACGCATGCCTGCTTTCCCGTAGCGACGCGCTGTTGTGTATGGAGGGTCCAGTTCGCTCTCTCGTGGACCTGTCGCTCGCTCCGGAACACCGGCGCGGCCACGGGGCCCTGTACGCCGGGATCAACGGGAGCTGGATGGATGTCGTCCGACTGCGGCGGGCGGCTCACGGAGTGCACGAGCCGGACGTTCGCCGACGCCCGCCACCGGGCGGGTGTGTTGCCGAGCACGAGCGCCGTCAGCAGCTCAGCGGACGACACGCCGGCCAAGTCCTGCAACACCACCCACGAGCGAGAGGCGCTCCAGGGGCGCAATATCCGGGCCCCACGGTCTGGGCGGACCAGCGCGACGGGTCAAGCCCTCGCCGGCAGCTGCTCCGAGCCCTCGCGCACGAGCCGCCGAAACCTCTCGAAGTCCGGGCGGCTGCCGATCGCACAGGTGCTCAGCTCTGAAGCCGTCCGGCGTCAGGCCGAGGCGCCGGGCTGCTGCTGTCGCATGGCGCGTCATGCGTCGGAGATGCCGGACTCCTTGACGAACGCCAGCTCATCGCCGACGAACCACCCTTCGACGGCCTGTCCGTCACGGAACCGCAGGAAGCCAGCTTCCTCGAAGGCGAACCGGCGGCCGTTGGGCTCGATCCCGAGGAACGGCTGACTTCCGGTGAACGAACCGTTCACGGTGAAAGCACCGGCCACCAGCTCTCCATCGGCGACGCAGTGGTGGACGGTGCAGGTCCAGTCCGGGAAGGACGCCTTGATTCCGCTCAGGCCCCGCAGGAACATGCGTTTTCCCGAGAGCGCCGCGTTCGGCGGGGGCGGCGGTCCGCCGAGGAGCGCGAACGACGTGTTCAGACCTGTCCGGTGTACGACGAAGTCGTCGGCGAACAAGGCGTCGGCCAGTTCGAGGTCGGCGCGGCCGACGACGTCCTCGACGATCCTGCGGTACACTTGGGCGGGGGTCATCGCGAACTCCTGTCGGAGAAAGGGGGCTTGACGGGTCCCGTCCCGCCATGGGCGGCGACCCACCGGGTGTGAACGGCGCTCCATCGCTCGTCGGTCGAGTCACCGGCCCACGCCACGTACCCGTCGGGCCGGACCAGCAGGGCGGGGCCGTCCTTCTCACGGTGCACGACCCCCATCGAGGCCGGGACGCCCAGAGGTATGCCGACGCCTTGTTCGAGGACCAGCAGAAACCCGGGCGTGCGCAGCGCTGTGAAGAGCCTGTCCCCGTCATGGAGGGGAAGGTCCGGGGCGCGGGTCCCGGTGAGCCGGTGCTCTCCGCGTCGACGCCCGTAGGCGATGCCTATGCCGGAGAAGGTCTGCGCCGCCTTGGAGGCCGTCGGCCGTAGGCCAAGGATCAGCCGGAGCAGTCCGGTGCGCAGCAGCCGCAGGGGAAGAGGCCGTACCGTCATCGCACGGATCATCGCGCCGCTGCTGCGCAGTACGGTTCGGCCGACCGGGTGGCGTTCGGCCTGGTAGGTGTCGAGGATCTTCGGGTCGGCCCCGTCGAGGGCGGCGGCGAGTTTCCATCCGAGGTTGGCGGCATCCTGAATGCCTGTGTTCATGCCCTGGCCCCCGGCGGGGGAGTGCGCGTGCGCCGCGTCTCCGCAGAAGAAGACCCGTCCGTCGCGATAGGACGGCAGTTGGCGCTCGTCGCAGTGGAACCTCGAGGTCCACGCGACCTTCCGAAGTCCGAAGGAGGTGCCCATGACGCGCCGCAGCACTCGGCGGATCGCCTCCGGATCGACGGGTGCGTCCTTGTCCTGCTGGTCGTGCCGGTCCCATGTGATGACCCGGTACATCCCGTCGCCGAACGGTGCGAGGAACGCGAAGCAGTCCTTGGCCGCGTTCACCGTCACCAGGCTCTGCGGCGGGGTGTCGAGGTAGGCGTCGGCGAGCACCACCGAGCGCAGGAGGGAGCGGCCCGGGAACGGCTGTCCGGTGATCCGGCGTACGGGACTGTGGACCCCGTCGGCGGCGACCAGGTAGCGGCACGTCCACTCCTCGGTGACATCGCTGCGGCGCCCCACCACCCGGACCGTGTCTGCTTGTTGTGCCACGTCCGTGACCTCGACTCCGCGCTCCACGACCGCGCCTTGGGCGTGCGCGTACCGTTCGAGGAGCCGGTCGACGTTCGACTGCGGGGTGACCAGGATGCAGGGGTAAGGCGACTGCAGCCGCCTCAGGTCGATCTCTGTCTTCCCGAGCAGCCGCAGGCCGGGAGCGCAGACACCGGTCGTGGTCAGTTCCTCGGCGAGGCCGCGCTGGTCCAGGAATTCCAGTGTGCGGGCATGCACACCGAAGGCGCGGCTCAGGTCGGACGGCTGTCCTCGTTTCTCCAAGACCGTTACCGAGCGGCCCGCGCGGGCTATCTCGGCGGCAGCCGTGAGGCCGGCGGGGCCTGCTCCCACGACGACGACGTCGAAGTGCTGCACTGTGTCCTCCCGTGACATTGGACGTTGGACAGGGGTGAAGGTCGCGCGCGGTCGGCGCCGCGGGGCCGGCCTCAGTCGCCGTTGCGGGCCAGGTCGAGGGCTATGTCGGCGAGCATGTCCTCCTGGCCGCCGACCAGGCATCGCCTGCCTGCTTCGATCAGCAGCGCGCGGGCGTCGACGTGGTATCGCTCGGCCATGGTTTCCGCGTGCCTGAGGAAACTGGAGTAGACGCCGGCGTATCCGAGAGTGAGCGTTTCCCGGTCGACGCGTACCGGCCGGTCCTGCAGGGGGCGGACGAGCCGCTCGGCGGCATCCTGGAGCGCGAACAGGTCGCAGCCGTGTTCCCAGCCCTCGACGGTGGCGACGGCGATGAACGGCTCGATGGGGCAGTTGCCGGCTCCGGCGCCATGACCTGCCAGGGAGGCGTCGACGCGGACCGCGCCCTCCTCGGCGGCGCTCAGCGAGTTGGCCACCGAGAGCGAGAGGTTCTCGTGGGCGTGGACACCGATCTCGGTGCCGGGATCGAGCAGATCGCGGTAGGCCCGGATCCGCTCGCGGACACCACTCATGGTGAGCCGCCCCCCGGAGTCGGTCACGTAGACACAGTGTGCGCCGTACGACTCCATCACGCGTGCCTGCACCGCCAGTTCGGCCGCCGGCAGCATATGAGCCATCATCAGGAAACCCGAGACGTCCATGCCGAGTTCGCGCGCGGTCGTGATGTGCTGGGCCGAGAGGTCGGCCTCGCTGCAGTGTGTGGCCACCCGCACCGACCGGACGCCCAGAGCGAAGGCCCGCTTGAGATCCGCGATTGTTCCGATGCCCGGCAGCAGCAGTGTGGTGAGCCGGGCTCGGGAGATGCTCGCGGCCGCCGCCTCGATCCATTCCCAGTCGGTGTTGCTGCCGGGTCCGTAGGTGAGAGTGCCGCCGGCGAGGCCGTCGCCGTGGGCGACCTCGATGCCGTCGACACCGGCGGCGTCCAGGGCGGCGGCGATATTGGCCACCTGTTCAGGGGTGATCAGGTGCCGCATCGCGTGCATGCCGTCCCGGAGTGTCACATCCTGGACGAACAGCCGGCGGCTCATCGGACTCCCGCCAGAGGTTGGGCGGCGATCCGTTCCGCGACCGCCAGAGCCGCGGACGTCATGATGTCGAGGTTGCCGGCGTAGGCCGGGAGGTAGTGCCCCGCCCCCTCGACCTGGAGGAACACGCTCACCCGGTGCGTGACATCGGCGCTGCCGACCAGGGTGCGCACCTGCTCGGTGACCGGATGGATCTGCACCCGCTGCTTGAGCCGGTAGCCGGGCACGTACGCTGCGACCTCGGCCGCCATCTGCTCGACGGAGGCGACGACCCGTTCGTGCAGGGCGGGATCCGGATCCCCGATCAGGCACAGCACCGTGTCGCGCATGACCGGCGGTGGTTCCGCCGGGTTGAGGACGATGACCGCTCTGCCGCGCCCGGCACCGCCGACGGTCCTGATCGCGGTCGCCGTGGTCTCGGTGAACTCGTCGATGTTGGCGCGAGTGCCCGGCCCGGCCGACCGTGACGCGATGGACGCGACGATCTCCGCATACGGTACGGGCGTCACCCGTGAGACCGCGGCGACGACCGGGATGGTGGCCTGGCCCCCGCAGGTGACCATGTTGAGGTTCGGCTCTCCCAGATGCTGCTCGAGGTTCACCGCGGGCACGACGAACGGACCCGGCGCCGCCGGGGTGAGATCGATGAGACGCTTGCCGTACGGCCCCAGCGCACGCGCGTTGGCCAGGTGTGCCTTGGCCGATGTGGCGTCGAAGACGATGTCGATCTCGTCGAACGAGGGCAGCGAGATCAGTCCGGCGACGCCCTCGGCCGTCGTGGTCACGCCGAATCGCTCGGCGAGCGCCAGCCCGTCCGACGCGGGGTCGATGCCGATCATCGCGGCCATCTCCAGACGCTCGGACAGACGGAGCACCTTGATCATCAGGTCGGTGCCGATGTTGCCGGAACCGATCACGGCCACCTTTGTCATGAGGGTCCTCCGGTGAACGTGGTGCCGACGGTGCCGAGTCCGGTGATCTCAGCCTGGAAGGTGTCGCCCGCGGTCACTTCGGCCATGGGGCCGAGGGCGCCGGACATGACGATGTCGCCCGCCCGCAACGGCCTGCCGTGTGCACGGGCGGTGGTAGCCAGCCAGGCCACGGCCCGGAGCGGGTCGCCCAGACAGTCGGCGCCGGTGCCGGTGGAGACGACGTGGCCGTCCCGTCGCATCGTCATCGCGCACCCGCGCAGATCGAGTCCGTCGAGCGCACGCGGCTGCGAGCCGAGCACGAAAAGGCCGGACGAGGCGTTGTCGGCGATCGTGTCGACGATGGATATGTCCCAGCCCCGGATCCGGCTGTCCACGATCTCCAGTGCGGCGACCACATGGCCGGTTGCGGCCCTGACCTCGTCCGGCCCGACGGCGGGAATGTCCAGATCACGGGCGAGTACGAACGCGATCTCGGCCTCGATCTTCGGCTGCATCAGGCGGGTGATGTCGAGGAGTTCCCCGTCGCGGCGCGCCATGTCGTCGAACAGGACGCCGAAGTCGGGTTGGTCGACACCGAGTTGCACCTGGACCAGCGGGTTGGTGAGGCCGATCTTGCGACCGATCACACGGGCGCCTGTCCCCTCGTGCGCGGCCGCCCACGCGGACTGCACGGCGTACGCGGCGTCGAGGTCCCCCGGAGGCAGCAGGCCGCGCACCGGTGGACCGGGGCGGCCCGATATCCAAGCTCTGAGCAGTTGACGCAGCGCGTCCAGCACGTCGTGGTCGTCGGTGGAAACAGTCATCTCACATCACCTCGAAGGTGGTACCGATGCCCATACCCGTGATCCATTCCGGCACCGGCTCGTACGAGGTCCACAGCAGCGGCTTGCCGACAGCGGCCAGACCCGCCAGCCAGCAGCGGATCTCGTGGCCGCCGCTGCCTGCGTGACGCTCCAGTCCCTCGTGGCCGAGTGCGGTGACCGACGTGAGTGCGAGCGCACTGAGCTGCCTGAGGAACCAGGCGTCCCATTCGGCGTTGACCCGGGCGGACGGGTCGCCGCCCATCGCACGGACCCGGGGTTCACGGGCCGCCGCGAAGGCGTGGACGTTCTGGCGGCCGTGGATCAGCGATCGGCGCTTGTCCTCGGCGACCGATGCGTCACGGGGATCGTTGGAGGGCAACCAGTGGGACAGCCCGCCGCTCGCGGCGACGAGTACCCGGCCGGGAAAGTCGGAGCCGCGGATCGCCGCGCCCAGGGCGACGCCCAGGGCGACACAGCGGTCCATGCTGGGCAGGGGCGGGGCTGCGGTGTTGACGACCACAGGCACCATGGGGATCCTGGCGCCTGTTGTCATCATCTCGTAGCTCTGCACGATGCCGTGGTCGACGGTCAGTGCGTACGACAGCGACATGTCGAAGTTCGCCGAGGTCAGCCCTTCGAGGATCGACCAGGCGAGCGGTGAGGCCACTGGCAGGGAACCCGCCGTGCCCCCGAAGTCGCCGAATGCCTCGGCCGACTCGACACCCAGGACGAACGGCGGCATCACGTCGTAGAAGTTCGCGTGGAAGTGGTCGGGGCCGATGACGACGATCGCGTCCGGCGCCAGATCGGCCACGGCGGCCGCAACCCTCGCGCTGTCGGCGAGGAAACTACCCCCCGGCCCGGAGGCCGATGCCGGCGGGAGGAGAGTGACGAAGGGGGAATGGGACATCCCCACGAAACCGATGATCTGGCTCATGCCGGGTCCTGGTGCAGGAGGAGGAAGTCACGATGGGCGCGCAGGTAGTCGTCGACCTTCTCCCATTGCGGCCAGTGCCCGGCGTCCTCGATGACGTGCAGACGGCCGTCGGAGAGCCACCGGAGGAGCATCTCGGCCTCGTCGAGCCCGCCCGTGGGGTCGTGGTCGGTCCACAGCAGCAAGGTCGGGGCGCTGATCGCGGAGACCCACTCCGGCGACCAGGCGAAGTCCTCGCGGATACGGGGGTCCTGCAGCACCAGGGTGTTGGTGATCGCCTGGACGAAGCCGGGGCGACTGTAGACGGCGCGCCGCAGATTCACCAGCTCCTCGGTCACCATCTCCTTGTGGTGGAACAGGAACTCCACGCGGCGGCGGACCGTCTCCGGGCCCGGGTCCCGGACGGCGGCCAGGGTGCTGTCGCGCAACGCGGCCATCACCTCGGGCTTGTTGGCGATGTTGCCCGGTGTGTTCAGCACCAGCCGGTCCACCCGCCCGGGGTGGTGTGCCGCGGCCCAGGCCGCTACCCAGCCGCCGAGTGACTCGCCGGACAGGTGCGCGCTGGGCATGTCCAGCGCGTCCATGACCCCCAGCAGGTGGTCGCAGAGAACATCGACCGTGTACGGGCGGTCCGGCAGGTCGGACCAGCCATGGCCGACCATGTCGTAGGCCGTCACCCGGAAGTCGGCGGCCAGCCCCGCGAGGTCGCGGGCGTACGCCTCCAGATGCCCACCGGTGCCGTGCAGCAGGACCAGGTCGGGTCCGGAGCCGGCCCGCAACACCCGCGTGCGGACACCGTCGACGTCGACGTGCAGCACCTCGTGGTCCACGTCGGCCAGCTCGCCCCAGATGCTGATGTGCGGGGGCAGGCCGGTCATGCTGTGTCCTCCGTGAACCGGGCGCGGGCTTCGGCCATGGTGACGAGGCCCGCGCTCTGCCGGCGGGCGACGCCTAGCATCCCGAGCAGGCGGGAGTTCTCGATGGTCAGGAACTCCACCGGATGTTCCGCCGAATCGTTGTAGTGACGGTGCCAGGTCCAGGGCGGGGTGTAGACGAAGTCCCCGGTCGACCACGTGCAGGTGTCGTCCTCCACCTCGCTGTGCCCGTCACCGGCGATGACGTAGTGCACTGTCTCGTGGTGGTGCCGCTGCATGTCGGAGCTGAGGCCCGGCGGGATGGTCTGCCGGAAGATCTCAAACGTCGCGGTCGGCAGCCGGCCGGCGATGGCCAGCTCGGTCGGGTTGTGCACCTCCCCAGGTGGAAGCCGTTCAAGTTCCGCCGCATGGACCACGATCGGCCGTGCCTCACTGGGAGGCACGGTGCTGGAGATCGCTCCGAGGAAGTCCGTCATGCTGAAGCCAGGACCCGACAACGCCATCAGATGGTCTCCGTTCGTCCGCCGTCAACGGTGAGTACGGTTCCGTTGACGTAACCTGCGTCGGCTGAGGCGAGGAATGCCACAGCCGCTGCGATCTCTTCCGGACGGGCCGCACGCCCGACCGGGACATTCGCCGCGTCCTGGGCGTCGAGGTCGTCGTAACCACGGCCGGTCGCCCGCGCGCGGCTGGTCAGAATCTGTTTGCGCCGCCCGGTGGCGGTCGGGCCGGGTGCCACACAGTTGACGGTGACGCCGTGCGTCGCGAACTCCAGGGACAGCAGTTTGGCCGCCGCCGTCACCGCCGAGCGCAGCACGACGGAGGCCGCGAGGTCGGGCTGCGGCTGCCGGACCGCGGTCGAGGTCACGAACACCACCCGGCCGAACCCGCGCGCCGCCATTCCGGGCAGCACCTGTCGGGCCAGTCGCAGAGGGCCCGACAGCAGAAGCTCGAACGACGACTGCCACTGCTTGTCGTCGACCTCCAGAATACGTCCCGGGGGTGGACCGCCCGCGTTCAACACCAGGACGTCGAGGGCATCGTGCCGCCGTTCGACCTCGCTGATCGTGGCCGCCGCCGAGTCCGGCTCTGCCACGTCGCTCACCAGCCAGTCGACGGCCCCCGCGGTGCTCCGGCCCAGCCCGGCCGCCGCGTCGCGCAGAACGGCTTCGCGTCGTCCGGTGATGACCACGCGGTGTCCGGTGCGTGCGAGATGCGCGGCGGTGGCGTGCCCGATACCGGTGGCCCCACCACCCACAAGTGCTGTCCGATCAGTGATGACGGCCTCCGTGGAACATAGGGCGTGATCACTGCGGACGCGATCACGGAGATCAGAGAAGGGAAGAAGCGAAAAAGAGAAGAGAAAAGAAGAAGTTGGAGAAGAAGACAGCGGCGCGAGGGAACGGGAAGCGTCGCGTCGCAGGGATAGCCTGACCCCTACGACAACCGGGAGCCAACCATGAGTCCCACGGAGCGGGACACCGGCGTCGTCGCGGCGGGGGCTCTGAAGCGCGCGGCGGCCATCCTGGGTGCCTTCGACGCGGAGCACCGGGAACTGACACTCGCATCGCTGTCCCGGCGCAGCGGCCTACCGCGTTCTACCACGCACCGCACCGCAGACACCATGATCGAACTCGGCTGGCTGGACAAGCCGGAGCACCACTACCGGATCGGCAACCGGCTCTTCGAGCTCTCGGGCCTGGCGCCGATCCGGCACGAACTGCGTGAGGCCGTGCTGCCGTACCTCCACGACCTTCACCACGCCACCCGTACCACCGTGCAGCTGGGAGTGCTCGACGGACCACGGGTGCTGGTCGTCGAGAAGATCACCGGGCACCGGCCGATGCCGATGCTGTCCCAAGTGGGCGGTACGCTCCCGGCCTACTGCTCCGCCCTCGGACGGGCGATCCTCGCGTGGTCGGACAAGGAGACGATCGACGCCGTCATCGCGGCGGGGCTTCCGGCGCGCACCTCGCGCACCGTCACCGATCCGGTGGCGCTGCGCCGCGAACTGGCCGCTGTCCCGGCCCGCGGGTGGGCGGCGGAGCGCGAGGAGGGCAACATCGGCGTGAGCTGCGTGGGCGCCCCCGTCTTCGGCCCGCTGGGCGATGTCGTTGCCGCGCTTTCGGTCACCGGACCAACCAAACTGGTCCGGGCCGACCGCGCCGGCCCGGCCGTGCGGATGGCCGCCGCTGCCGCCTCACGCGCCTACGCTCCTCGGCGCTGACACCCGCTCCCGGAAGGTGTCCCACCCCGTGGGACACCTTCTTGGTGGAGCACCGTGTGCCCATCACGCTGTGGTCCAGGACACGCCGACCACTTGTCGGTGGGGCGACCTCGAAGGAGACGACGATGACTCTGGGCGGTGGCTACCTGCTCCCCTCGCGTGACGGCACACCCATTCCCGCGATCGGGCTCGGCATCACCATGAAGACCGATGGCAAATCCACGCGTGACGCCTATTCGCTGTTCGAGTACGCGATCCCGCCCGAGACCGACGGGCCGCCGCTGCACACGCACACCCGTGAGGACGAATCGTTCATCTGTCTGACCGGAAGACTTGACGTGACGCTCGGCGACCGGGAGTTCGTTCTGGAGCTGGGCGACTACCTGTACCTCCCGCGTGATGTGCCGCACGCCTTCCGCAACCCCTACGCCGAGGAGTCACGGGTGATCTCCGTGGTCTCGCCGGCGGGGCTGGAACGCTACTACCAGGCACTGGCCGAGCTGCCCCCGGGACCTATGGACCTGTCGAAGGTCAAGGGGATCATGGACGACTTCGGGATCCTGCTGCACGTCCAGCCCGGAGAGCGGTGAGGCATGAGGATCGGCATCATCGGCGCGGGCGTCGCCGGGCTGACCACCGCGAAAGTGCTCAAGCAGACGGGCCACGACGTCGTGGTCTTCGACACGACACCGGACGTAGGCGGAGTGTGGAGCGTGACGCGGCGCTATCCCGGCGTGTCCACACAGAGCCCGAAGCAGCAGTACTCGCTGTCCGACTTCCCCATGCCGGACGACTATCCCGAGTGGCCCAGCGGGCCGCAGGTCCAGGCATACCTCGCATCCTACGCCGAGCACTTCGGCCTCTCGCCCCACCTGCGGCTGAACACCACCGTCACCCGCGCGCGACAGATCGAGAGGGGCTGGACCCTCGAGGCCCGCGGCGCCGACGGCACGGAGGTGCTGGAGAGCGTCGACCGGCTGGTGGTCGCCAACGGCGTGTTCTGTGAACCTGCCGTCCCGGCGTACCCCGGGCTGGACGAGTTCACCGCGGCCGGCGGCCGGCTCTGCGCCGGCACCGCCTTCCACGACGTCGAAGAGGCCCGGGGCAGACATGTACTGGTGGTGGGCTACGGAAAGTCCGCCTGTGACGTGGCTGTACAGATCAGCAGGACCGCAGCCGGCACCGACGTGATCGCACGGCAACTGCTGTGGAAAGTGCCCCGCAGGATCGGCGGAGTCCTCAACTTCAAGATGCTGTTGCTGACACGGCTGGGAGAGGCCCTCTTCCGCTATCTGCGGCCGGGTGGCTTCGAACGGTTCCTGCACGGGCCGGCCAACGGGCTCCGCCGCCGCATGCTCAATTCCGTCGGTTCGGTCTCTGTCCGGCAGTACCGGCTGCGGAAGCTGGGGCTGGTGCCGCGGGGGCATATGGAAGACATCGTGAAGGGCGCCATCGGGCTGAGCACCGAAGGGTTCTTCGAGGGTGTGGCCGGAGGTGCGATCACCGTGCACCGCGATCGGACCATCACTCGCCTGCTGGCCGTGTCGGGCCGACCGCACGCACAACTCGACGACGAGACCCTCCTGCCGGCCGACCTCGTCGTCTGTGCCACAGGCTTCAAGCAAGGTGTGCCCTTCCTCGACGAGCACCTGCAGAAGCAACTCCTCGACGAGCGCGGCAACTTCATGCTCTACCGGCAGATCCTGCCGCTCGACGTCCCCGGTCTCTACTTCAACGGCTACAACTCGTCCTTCTTCAGTCCTCTGAACGCCGAGATGGCGGCGGTATGGATCGCGGCCGATCTCGCCGACCTGGTCCCGCTCCCCGACCCGCAGACCCGCCGGGACAGGGTCATCGAGCAGATCGCGTTCATGGACGGTGCCACCGACGCGCACCACTGCCGAAACACGAAGATCATCCCCTTCTCCCTGCACCACGCCGACGAAGTACTCGACGACCTTGGCCTCAACATCAGTCGACGCGTCCGCGCCGCCCACTGGCTCGCGCCTGCCGATCCCGCGGCGTACCGGCAGGTGACACCAGCACTCCTCGAACGCCTCGGCGAACGGTCGAGCGAACCCGAACCGCCGCCGACGACGGAGCGCCTCCTGTCCGACGAACCGCCGGACAAGGTACGGACCGAGGCCAAGCCCTGAGTCCGGCCTCGAAGCCACATTCGCGGCCTCCGGAACACGCAGGCTGCGGACGACACACGCTCCCTGGCGGGCCGGAAGGACCAGCATTTCACTGACCACACCCGATTGAGCGGGGCCGGGTCGCGGAGGACGTGCACTGTGTACGGTCGGGAAGAGCGGCGGCACGTCAGGCGACGGCGCAAGCTCCGTCCGAAGGAAGCCCTGCTCGGCAGGCCCCGTGGCGGGCTGACGAGCAAGGCCCATCTCGCCGCGGACCGCAAGTGCCGTCCGTTGTCGTTCGTCCTGACCGCAGGACAGGCCGCCGACAGCCCGCAGTTCGTCCCCGAGCTGCAGAGGGTGCGGGTCCGACTGCCTGTCGGCCGTCCCCGGACCCGGCCCGGACGCTGTCGCCGCGAACAAGGCATACTCATCCCGCGCCGACCGTTCCTACCTGCGTAAACGCAACATCAAGGTAGTCATCCCGGAGAAGAAGGATCAGGCAGCCAACCGGAAGAAGAAGGGCAGCCGGGGCGGCCGGCCCACAGGTCACGACGCCGGTCTCTACAAGGAACGGAACACCGTCAAGCGCCTGATCAACAAACTGAAGGCATGGCGGGGCATCGCGACTCGATACGGCAAGACGCCCGAGAGCTACCTCGCCGGCCTGCACCTCCGCGCCTCGATGATCTGGATCAACGACCTGCTGAAGGCCACTGGTTGATCACGACATCACACAGGCCCTAGTCGGGGATTCCTGGCATGCCCCATTGGGCGGCCCTGTCGCTGACTGTGGCTTGCGGGCATGAATGGCGCCATGCCGTGAGGCCCGGGGGGCGGCCCGAGCGTCCGAAGAGGAGCTGTCTGCCGTGCAGGCTCAGGCGGAGTTTCGCCAGGTCGTGCACGTTGTCGTGGATGAGGACGACGCGGACTACGTGGTGGGGGTCGTGTTCGGTGATCTGTCCGCCGACGCGGCGGAGGCGGAGTCTGGCAGGGCCGTCGGCTTCGCCCGGGACGATGCGCGCCTCGACCAGACGCCGTCGGTCCCACGCCCAGTACGCGATCTCCCCGAGTAGGTAGAAGGCACCTGCGTAGAGGACCCATGTGGCGTCCGAGTCTGTCCACAGCGCCAGGCCGAGGAAACCGAAGCAGCCAGCCGTCACCCCGATGCGCCGGAGCCGCGGAACCATCTGCATACTCTTGTCGTCCGCGTCCCAGAGCAGGTCTTCGCTGGCAGCCATGCCGCCATCATGGGGCCTGCCCGTCACCGTGGAAAGCCTGGAGTGTGCCCCAAGGACAGCTTGGCCCAAGAGACTTCGACTCAGACTGTGCTGCGTGTTGGTCCGGTCCGTGGGCTGCGCCGTGACCCCTCCAGCATCGGGGTCGATGCGGCGGATCGTGGAAGGCCGACCGCAGCGAGCAGGAACCGGTGAACCAGCCACTGACGGGCGATCCTCTGCAATTGCACCCCTGTTGCGTTTCTCGAAAAAGACTCCCCATCTCTCCGCCCAGCAGCCGATTGATCACGACATCACACAGGCCCTAGCTGGGCACGCCGCCATTGAAGCCCTGTACGGCATCGGTGCGTGGCCGGCCGCTGTGCTGCGGGACTGCACTGCATCGTGCACTGCGCGGACCTGCGCGCCGCGATCCCGACGGAGACCTGCAGCATCCGGTGGGCGGCCGCCCGAGCCGGCTGGCGATCGGCGGGCGTGCCCGGACTGGCCAGAACGCCAGGGCGGCGCCGTACGGATCCGGACCGGCAGCGCGCCCCAGCGGGATGGTCAGTAAGTGAGCGGGCCCACACTGATGCTGGGCACCGGCATGCCGTTCTCGTCCTTCTCCGCCTCGGCGTCGGACGGGTCGAGGTTGACTTCGACGCCGGCCGGTTCGAGCGCGTCCCGGACACGCTGTCTCATCGGCTCGCTCAGGTAGTTGTGGTGCAGGTCGAGCTTCCTGAGATGGGTCAGTGGTTGCCCGCTGAGCAGCGCCTCGGCGCCGGTGTCGGTCAGTGTGCCGAGCGACAGGTCGAGCACGTCGAGGTTGGCGACGATGGGCGCGGCCCCCATGGCCGCCGCGACCTCGTCCTGCATCTCGCTGTTACGCAGGGCGAGGCTCCGCAGCCGCGGCAGCCGGTTTCCGGACAGGATCCCCGCGAGGTCGGCGATCTCGCCGTCGCCCCCGTCCTCGCGCGCCCCCAGCCACAGTTCGAGATGCTCCAGCGCGGGCAGCTCGCTCTCGCCCACCCCGCGCAGGACGTGGCCGCGCAGCCCAGCGCTCTCGACGACGAGCCTGCGTAGCGCGTCGTGGCGTATGCGGGGGAACCTGAGCGGATGCAGCCCTTTCATGTCGTAGGACTCGCCAGCCCGGACCGAGAACTCCTCCAGCGTCGGATAGCTCGCGAGCAACGGCGTGACGTCGGTCTGGCCGATCCGGGAGATCCGGCACTCCTCGTCGGTGATGTCGCCGAAATAGAGGGATCGCAGCCCGGTCAGCCGGTCCCGCGCGTCCAGGAACGCCTCCATGACCTCGTCGGGTTCGGTGTCCTCCGGGTCTCCCCAGATGCCGATGATCAGCGCGCGGATGCGCGCGCTGTCCACGGCCGCGCACAGCCGCTCGAAGGTGTCCTTCCACAGCTCGCCGGAGGTCCATCGCGCGTATCCGATCCGCCAGGCCACGGCGTCGGCCTCGGGCAGCACGACGCCGGCCGCGTCCCGCTCCTCGGGGAACGTGAAGGCGGGGAGCCCGTAGAGCTCGGTGAGGTGGTCGTCCTTGACTCGCATGTGCCTGCCTGCTCCCGCCGTACGAGGTATCCGACGCGTCCAACGCCCTGGACCTACACGGCAGTTCTACCAGCCGCGAGTGACAACGCCGAGGCTCACCCTTCCGGCGGGCGCGGCTGTTGAACCGGAGCTGTCAGCCTGCCACCAGCACGGTCGGGCCTGTACTCCTAGTCAGTAGCGGCTCTTGTGGTGCGGTTGTCTGTAAGCGGTGCCGGGTCTCTCCGGTGAAGAACGTGACGAAGGGTTTCTGGCAATCGCAGTAAGTCGCCTTCCCTGAAGCCGAGTTGGGGCTGTTACCGCTGGGGGAGTACCTGTTCGCCGTGCCTCCACATGCGCATGAGTGCGAAGGGGACTGGCTGCGAACCTGTGCGTGCCACGAGCAGACGACAGGACGAGGAGAGCAGCTTGCTTAACAAGAGACGACTGGGTGTCGCCACAGCGCTGGCCATCGCGGCACTCGCAGGCCCGAGTGCCCTGGCGGACGATACGCCTCCCGACACTGAGGAGGAGTCCCCGGAGCCTGCGCCCGGGCAGCTGATCGACGCTGAACCCGCCGGGCCCGGGCTCTCCAGCCTCATGGCTGGCGCTATGTGGCTGAGGCTGAGGCCAGGGTGATCGGTGTTGTCCGAGGTACCGCTTCGTAGGTGATGCCGGTGCTGCGCGACCGCGTCCGCCCTGTGCGGGTCGATGACCACTGCCGCAGTGGTGTGCGGCCGGGGTGTGCCCGAGGGGATCGACGGCACCTCTGCCCGCACCTGGCGGCGATCCGCTGTGCGGAGGATCCGGTGCGTAGGGGTGGCGCGAGAGCGGGGTGGACACCGGCAAACGCCGTTTTTCGGTGATATGGGCCGACCCGAAAGTTACTGTTCGACGCGTTCATGCCACGTGAGAATGATGTCCGCACGGCCATGATCACCGCTCATCATCACTGGGAGACCTCATGAATGCTGCACGGAACATCCTGATGGTCCTTGCTGCGGCCGGTGCCGCTGTCACCCTGACCGCGGCTCCCGCGTCAGCCGCCCCGGGTGACACTCTGAGCATCTGTCACAGCCAGCTCACGCCGAGCGGCTGGGCCGACGTCTCGTGGTCGAGCAGTTCCCAGTGCGGCGGCTTCGAGCCCAATCGCAAGCAGATCAAGCAGTTGGACGGCTACCCGATCGGCACCGAGGTTGCGATCTGTGCCTCGACGTTCCAGCCGGCGGGCTGGATCCAGATCCGCGAGTACTACAGCCAGAGCTGCCGCTACTCCTCGGTGCCCAGCCTGAACAACAACGCCTGGACCGTCAGACGGGTCTCTTGAGTCCGGGCCGGTGCCGGGGCGGCAACAGGTCCGCGCACAATGCCGCCTCGGTACCGGCGCCGTCGTCACGCCGCTGCCACGGGAACGATTCGCCGAAGCCGCGGCCATGTTCGGCGGCCGTGTGGACCGGGCTCTCAGTGTCTGATCACATCACATACTCTGTCACTTGCCGCATGAAACCCGGTGTCCACTCCCGGGGATCAACTTCGGCGATACTCATGGATCCTCCCGTCACCACCCCGCGCACCGCACGGGGAACGGGAATATCCCGGGGCCGAGCCGAAACCCGGACCGTCTCCCGCCGTCCGCCACATCCTCGATGACCAGGGCCGACAACCCCGAGAGCATCTTCCTGCAAACGTGTTCGCATCATGCACGCTCAATGATCACGGGCGAGCACTCACCGTCACAGTCCTGCTCCGCTTCACTGTGTGGGGCCGGTCAGGCGGCTGGCACGGTGCCGGGCTGGTCATGCACGTTTGCTACCGCGTTGATCTGATCTGTGCCCGCCTGGGTGAGGAAGACCCATGTCCCGTAGACGCCCCACATGAGGCCGAGCAGCGAACTCGCGGCGTAGAAGCCCATTCCGTTGGCGGAGCCGAGGGTGGCGAACAGCCCGGCGGCGGCGATACCTGCCGCGAACACGACGAGCGCGACGACGAGGATGGGTCGCGCATGCTCGGACGTGCCACGGCGGGCTGCGTGGTCGAGCACCGAGAGCAGACTTGCGCTTGCTGCTGCGGCGACCAACAGTTCGACCCCGAGCGCCCAGGTCGGTTGCGGCAGGGTGACCAGCGATGCGGTGACTGTGGTGGTCAGGAACAGGGAGACGGTTTGCGCGGCGCGGTTGCGGTATTCCTGGGAGGTGGCGACGACGTCGAAGCGGAAGGCGACAACGATGAAGGTGAGGCCGGTGAGGCCGGCGGCGCTTCCGCCGACGGTTGCAGCGAACGTGGTCCACATGGCGGTTGCTCCTGTGCGATCCGTGCTGGGGTGGAAGGTCTCGGTGCGATGAAGTGTGGTGGGCGGCGGCCGTCGCGCCGCCCACCTCGCGGAACTACCTCGTTTCGACCTTGGCCATCGGGTCTTCACCGTTCTCCAGGGCGTTCACCGCCTTCTTCCAGGACGGGTCGGCCGAGTAGAGCTGGCTGCGCAGGTAGGCCCACACGAGAGCCCGCAGAGTCGCCACGCGCTCGGGATTTTCGTCGTCCGTCTCTGCCGCGTCGTATCCGGATATGCCACCGAAGATGTGACCAGCGCCGTACATGGTCACCATGGTTTTGTTGCCGCCGGGGCTGGCCGAGTAAGCGTCAGCACGGTAGCTGAGCCTATTGGAGAAGTTGGGGTTGAGGTCCTGATCGCCTACGACGATCAGGCTGGTGCCTGTCATCTGCTCGAAGTCGGTGTAATAGAGCACCGGGTAGTTCGTCTTCGCCCACTCGGCGAAGTGCTCGTCGTTGCCGATGCCTGGAGCTCCGATGAGCACTCCCGCCTTGACGCGGGAGTCGGAGAGGTCCTTCAGCCGGTCGTCGCCCGGGTCCAGCATCCGGGCTCCGAGGAGGAGGGAAACGGTGTTGCCGCCCAGGGAGTGTCCTACGGCACCGACACGGTCCCTGTCGATCCGTCGTTCGGCAAGACCAGGGACGGCGGCCTCGATGTCGTCGAGGCGGTCGAGGATGTTGTGCATGTCGGTGGCGCGGTCACGCCAGAAAAGGGGCGCGTCCTTGAGGCCGGTGTCGCGCAGGCCGAGGGCCGTCGAGTCCAGGTGGGTCGGTTGGATGACCGCGAACCCGTGGGCGGCGAAGAAGTTCGCCAGCGGCCCGTAGCCGTTGTAGGAGGACAGGAAGTTCGCCAGCCCGTGCCCGTGGGACAGGAGGATGAGCGGCAAGTCGGTGCCGGTCGCGGGAATCGACACCTTGACCTCCAGCGGCACGGGCCGGCCGGGAACGTCGAGGGTGACCGGATGGTAGGTGAGGACGGATTGCGCCGCGTTGACCGGGATGTTGGCGGCGTCGCTGTACGGCTTGCTCATCGGAGCCCTTTCGAGATCGGTGTTGACAGCGCTTGTCGTAACTGGTGGTAGGCATGGAACTGGCGGTCGTGGCCGCGAGCCTGATGGGCCAGGAACGGCCGCCCGGCACCTGGATCGGTGTGGACGGTGATCTCCGCAGCGGTGCACAGAGCTCGTCAGGTGTTCGTCCCGCGGTCTGACGGCAGGGGGAGAGCGACTGGCTCGACCATCGACTGTCAAGCCTCCCTAGCTCGACGGATGCACTTGTCTTACCGGGAACTGTAAGATCAACCGAACAAACCGAACTAGGGCGAAAGTGCCATGACTGAGTCCGCAATCGATGGGCGTCACAGAAGAGCACGGTTCGGAGTCGAGAGCCTGGTTGTGCGCGTTGCCGATGGTGACTTTCCGACCGTTGTGAACAGTGGGTACACTGTCAAGATCGCGCATGGCGGCTCTGCACCCCCTTTTCAGTACCTCGGGCGAACCCAGGGTCCCCCTGTTCCTGGCGCGGTGACGGTGATCGAGCCCCATGAGGTCGTGAGCTGCCTCGAGCAGGACAAAGTCGCCGCTGACGGCCAGGCCATTGTGCAACTGATGTTCATCGACGCCGGTCTCATGCCAGTCGGCACAGGCCGGCCGCGCTTTCATGAGGTGAGCTATCCAGACCGCAGCCTCTTCAACGGCATTGCTGCGCTGCACAGGGGTATGGCGCACGACGAGGACGAGTTTTATCTCGAGTCGTCGCTGATCCGCTTGCTGACCGTCCTGCTCGCCAGGCATGCGGATGCTCCCGGCGCAGCGAGTCCGACACTTCGTCCTCGAGCGCTTCGTCAAGTACGGGAGATGCTCCACAGCCAACTGAACTCCAACATCAAGCTCGACGACCTCGCGGCAGTCGCCGGTTGCAGCAAACGCCATTTGATCAGGAGTTTCCGGCAGGCTTACGGGGTTCCACCGCACCATTACCGGACCCTGTTGCGCTTGGCACGCGCCAAGTCCATGCTGGCAGCGGGACGATCCGTGGCAGAGACCGCCGCCGAGCTTGGTTACTGTGACCAGAGCCAGCTCAATCGGCACTTCCGGCGGGAGTTCGGCATGAGCGCAGGTGGCTATGCCAGGACCGTGCGGTAGGAGACCAGAAACCTCGCGGCCGAACTCACCGGTCAGGGGCATGGTAAGCGCGGACACGGTCGGGGACCTGCTGCGTGAGGAGGGCTTCAGCCAGGGCCTGACGGCCCGCGCTCAGGTGCTGCCACGCGTGCCGAGAATGTGCCGATTCCTTCAGGCAAGCGGCGAGGAAGCGGAGGGCAGAGCTGGACACGTCGACGCCGGACGGGTAGGCAAACATGCGAAGCCTCTGGTGGAGACGGTTCTCTTGGTCGCAACCCATTCACCAGGGGATTCATCCATCTGTCAGGCCAACTGCCCGGCTGGCGCGGGAGGTTGGAAAAGATCAGTGGGGACTGCCCGTCGACGAGTTGTCGTAGGTGCCGTTGGGCTTGGCACGGTATGGGTAGCGGCCGAGTTTCCGGCCGCGCCGCACTCGGTGGCCACCAAGAAGCACCACGGTGACGATGATCAAGATGAGCAGCGTGACCCCGCTGCCGGCGAGTATCAGTGCCGTCTCCATCGGCTGAGTGTATGAGACAAGGGACAGAGGGGCAGCCGAGATTCAGCCCGAAGGGGCGGCCAGCCCTCACCGCGCGCGATGTTCAGGGTGAAACCGCTCAGCGGTGTCACCGAACTCGTATGATCTCGCGGTGAAAATCTGGACGGATCGCCCTGCCAACACCGACGTCGAAGGGGTCGTTCGCCGCTCCTTCAGCCTGCTCCGAGCCGGGAGGATCCCTGAGGCGGAGCACTCATCGATCACTGCCCGGTCCGGTATGTGCTCAAGTCGTTGTGGACCGGTTCCGTTGAAGGAGTGCCGATCAGGACGAGGCGAGCGGCAGCCCTTCTGCCGACGAGTGGGAGCAGGACCTGTCCTGGCTCGGCGAACTCGATCTCGCGGACTTTCACGGGGGCTACACCGGCAGCCATGTCAACATTGAGATCACCTACCGCGCGCAGATAATCAGTGTGGCATTGGGCCTCTGGGTCAGGCCCACCGACGCCGGATGGGTCGTCACGGGACCGGCCACCTACTGGTAGAACGCACGAAAGAGCAAGCCCGAGCACCCCGCCCCTTCCCACGCCAGCCCCCCGACCTGCAGCTTCAGGTTGGAAAAGGCTGGGTGATGTGTGGGAGGGGAGGGGCGTCGCCGTGCAGCTCCCCGCCCCCTTGCGGGCGCGGGGAGCGCCGTCAGCAGGTGAGCCGGGCGTCCGCCCAGTCGCCGTGATCGGAGTTGATGCCGTCACCGGCGTCCGTGACGACGAGACGTATCGTCTGAGCACCGCTCACATCGGCCGAGAGGGACTGCGCCGCATCGGCGTTGGTCAGGACGCCGGTGGTGGCCACCTTCGTGCCATCGGCCCGGATCTCGAAGACGACGGACCCGTCGGCGCCCTCCTCGTCGTCGACACCGACCTGTGCCGTGACGGTCCGGCAGGCCCCGCCCGTGTAGAACTCGACGGTGCTGTCTGCGTGGACGCCGAGTCCGGAGGTGTACACGGTTCCGCCGATCGTGAGGGGCGTGCCATCACCCGCGGCGGCCTCGCCGTTGCTGGTGTCGCGTTCGACGGGCCCCCAGCCGTTGGTGGCCGACAGCCAGGGAAGACCGCCGAGTTTCGAAGTGCCGGAGGGTGGGGCCACCACGACAGTCGTCGTCACCGGCAGTACGTTCTCGGCCCGCTCCCCGGCCGGAGAGCGGTAGCCCGCTTTCAGTGTCAGATCGTACGACCCCGGAGGTGTGCCCGCGGGCGCGGTCACCCGCCATCCAGTGCGCAGCACCCTGCCGGTCGCCAGGACGTTCGCTCTGGTCGGTGACGTGGCCCGCACGGTCCAGCCCCTGGGCCCGGTAAGGGAGACGGAGACGTGCTTCGCCGGTGTGCGCCCCAGGTCGGTGATCGACGCCGTCAGCGCGGCGGGACGCCCCGCTTCGAGCAACGTGCCTCCGCCCAAGGCGAGTTCGACGGCCGGAGGGTTCTCGGCCCAATCTCCGCTGGCTGAGACGCGCACAAGGACTGTGCCATGGGCGGGGACGGTCGCCGAGATCGTGCCCGCCGTGTTGTAGCTCTTGTGCCGCCATAGGTCGCGTAGCGTGTAGGCATCCGCCTCGGGCAGCCCGACGGCCTTTGCGCTCGTGGCGATGCGCTGAGGGCTGCCGGTCTCATTGAAGAGGGCGACGGCGCGGCTGCCGTCCGCCAGTTCCTTGGCCACGACCCAGCGGCCGTCCTCGGAGGAGAGCACGGTGCCCTGCTTTCCGAGCGGGTCCTGGTCGACCGCTATGACCTCCTCGTTGCCGAGGATCTCGAAGGTCTCGTCGGAGGCGGACCGCAGATCCGAGCCGATGAGCAGGGGAGCGGCCATGACCGACCACATCGAGAAGTGCGTGCGGTATTCCGTGTTCGTCATGCCGCCGTTGCCGACCTCCAGCATGTCGGGGTCGTTCCAGTGCCCGGGACCCGCATATCGCGCGAGCGGGAGGTTCTGCTTCATGATCGAGAGCATCGAGCCCCAGTTGTCACTGATGTCCCCGGTGGTGCGCCACAGTTGACCGATGTCCGCCGCCCACTCCCAGGGCTTGTTCTCACCCCACTCGCAGATGCTGTATACGATGGGGCGACCGGTGGTCGCGGAGGCGGCCTTCAGGGCGTCGCGCATCGTCGTGTAGCGCTGTCTGGCGTCCACGCCCTGGTTGTTGCAGTTGTCGTACTTGAGGTAGTCGACACCCCAGTCCGCGAACTGCCGGGCGTCGCTGTACTCGTGGCCGAGCCCTCCGGGAAATCCCGCGTCGTTGCAGGTCTTCGTGCCCGCGCTGGTGTAGATGCCCAGCTTGAGCCCCTTGGCGTGCACATAATCCGCGACCGCCTTGATCCCGCTGGGGAAGCGGGCCGGGTCCGGCACCAGCTTCCCGTCGGCGTCGCGGGCGGGCAGTGCCCAGCAGTCGTCGAGGTTGACGTACTCGTACCCGGCGTCCTTGAGCCCCTTGTCGACGAAGATGTCCGCGATCCCCTTGACCATCTCCTCGTCGAACTCCGCGCGGCACTGCGTGGAGTTCCAGTTGTTGAAGCCCATGGGAGGGGTGAGGGCGAGACTGTCGTCCGGGGTCGGGTCGGCGGACGTGGCCGGTGAGGCGGACGCGAGGGCCGGTGCCCGGGCCGGTGTCTCCGGGCCGGCGGCCAGGGCGGGCCCGGCCGGCCCCAGGCCGGCGAGCAGCCCCGCGGCCAGTATTCCGGCCGCTCTTCGGTGAGTTGTACGGGTGGGAAGATGCCGCGTCATTACGTTCCTCCGTACTCGCAACAGGGTGGATGTCCGCGTTTTTACATGTCCGCGTCACTCATGCCATGTGCGTTCACGGTAGGTCCTGTCGCAGTGTGGTGGAAGAGGTGCGGTAGCGCGTGTTCGGTGTTCCGTCATGTCTCGGGATCTGCGTACTCCTGTCGGAACGTGCGTGCTCCCTCGTCCTGCGGGACGAACCCGTCGAGACCATCGCGGCGGTCACGACCGGCGCGATCGGTGTCATCCGGTGTATCGGGACCATCCGGCCAGGCGGCGCCAGCATGTCATGCCCGAGCCGAAGCCAAGTTCCTGCGACAGATGTTCCCAGGCGATCCCGGTAGGCAGCACGAATAGGATGCCCTGGAACACCAGCCGGTCCGGATGGCGCTTGCACCCTGGATGCCGGGTCCGGCGCTCGATCTTGGGCAGCAGCGGTTCGACCACTGCCCACAGCTCGTCGTCGACCTCCCCGGCTTCGGCCGTGCCACCCCGCACCCCCTCGTCGATCCTGGAGCGACCCAATCACCTCGAAGATCATTTCGTTAGGACTTCTTGATGGGACTCCGTTAGGTCTTCCATTAGTGCTGATCACGGGCTTGTTGGATGTGTGGACGCACATGAACTGAACCACGTCCGGGCGAAGTTGGCGTTGTACGTGGCGGATGTGTTCGCGTCGGTGCCGCGCAAGGACCAGCGGGCCAAGGGTGACTGCTACGTACGGGGACTGATGCTGGACGGCCGCCGCAAGTCGATCTAGGCCATGGCCTCGCGGCTGCCGGACGGCAACGAACAGAACCTGCAGCAGTTCGTGAACCAGTCGACCTGGGATCCGGTGCCGGTGCAGCGGCGTGTCGCAGAGCGCATGCTGCCGCTCATCGCCCCTGCGGCCTGGGTGATCGACGATGTGTCGGTGCCCAAGGACGGCCAGATGTCGGTCGCTGTGGCCCCCCAGTACTGCGGGACCCTGGGCAAACGGGCCAACTGCCAGGTCACGGTCAGTGTCCACGCCGCCAGTTACACCGCCTCCTGCCCGCTGCAGTGGCGGCTGTTCCTGCCCAAGGAGTGGGCGTCGGATACCGGCCGCCGCACCGCCACCCGCATTCCGCCCGAGATCACCCACCGGGAGAAGTGGCGGCTGGCGCTGGACATGCCCGATGAGCTGGCCGGCTGGGGCATGCGCCCGCCGGTCGTGGTGGCCGATGCCGCCTACGGCACCAATGCCCGCCTGCGAGCCGGCCTGGCCCATCGGGGCATCGACTACGTGCTGGCCGTCCGAGCGGACGTGAGTGCCCACTCCTTCGACACGAAGCCGGTCGCTAGGGACCGCAACGGCTCCGTCGGCTGCTGGCCCCAGCCCCGTTATCGCCGCCCCGCACCCCCGGTGGCAGCCCTTGCCGCCGGCTGGGGCAGGGAGCGTTCACTTCCCTCACCTGGCGGCAGGGCTCGCGCGGCCAGTTACGTTCCCGCTTCGCAGCCGTGCGTGTCCGTCCCGCGGGCAAGGCTGTCGAGCGTCCCATCCGGGCCGCCGCCTCGGCCGGACAGAGCTGGTGGGACGGCGTTCTGCCCGACTGCTGGCTGCTGGCCGAGTGGCCCCAAGGCGCCGAGGCGCCCACCGGTTACTGGCTGTCCAGCCTGCCGGCCGACACCCCGATCGCCGACCTGGTCCGTCTGGCCAAGGTCCGCTGGCGCATCGAGCACGACCACCGCGAACTCAAGCACGGCCTGGGCCACTTCGAGGGCCGGTCCTGGCCCGGCTGGCACCACCACGTCACTCTCGTGAGTGCCGCCCACGCGTTTCTCACCGAACAGCGTCTGGCCCCAAAAGCACCCACACCGGGCTCACTCTCTACCAGACCCTCGACGCCCTCCAGGACATCCTGAGGTGCTGGACCGGCATCTGCACCACCTGCCACCAGCCCTTGCCCAGCACGCCACACACGACATCAAGATCGAGACGGACCTAACGGAGTCCTGTCAAAGTCCGAGTGTGCGTGACATGGCAGCTGTGAGTGCGGAGGCCGCCTGGCTGCTCCTGTGGTCGGTCTGGCGGTGGTTTGATGGTGACCCTCGCCGACGGACGCCTACGTTGGTGTGCGCGGGGTCTGCTGCAGTGGTGCATGGTCATCGCTCGGGCGCAGGGGCCGTACGGAATGCTCCTGGCCAGAGGGTTGTTCCCGTAGGCCGAGACCCCGGCTGTCCGCATCGTGATGCTGCAGGAACGTGGATCGCTGCTGTCGGATTCGCGGTTTGTAAGGGCAGGCAAGCCGTGCTCGGCAGATGGGCCGGTCAAGAGCTCGTCCGTATCCTGGGCACCCTCAACGTGCTGACCCGGATTGCCGCGCTGCATCGCCGCGCCGAGGGCGCGGATGCCAGGCAGCTCCCTTTGCGGCAGGCCCGGACCGCCTTGGGCCGTCGCCGCGGCCGCGCGGCCTGTCCTTCCAAAAGGTGCTTGAACAGATGGAGGCGGAGCCCCGATCCACCGAGGAGTGGTCCGAGCTCCGTTCCCGGATCGGCGCGATGGTCACGAACTTCGTCGGCAGACCACAGAACGACCAGGCGCCTCCTGGCGGTGACCGATCTTGCGCGATGCGTCGATCGCAAAAGCTTTGGTCAATGACCAAACGCGTGTCGATGGCCGGGCGATGCTCGCCCATGGTCATGCCCGATCAGCTCGTCCAGGTCTTGATCTGCGCGGCGACCTCACGCACCGGGAGCCCGTCCCGGGCGGCGCGGGCCAAGGGGATCACGGTGTCCAGCCCAGGGCTGACTGGGAGGCCGCATGCCGACAGGTAGGCCGCCGTCACCGTGGCTGCGAACAAGAGGTTGCGCACCTCAAGGCTGGGGTTCCTCGCCAGTTCACACAGTAGCGCGGCGGCTTTGTGATGGGGCTCGGGATAGACCTCGCGGTCCAGGACCTCCGCGCGATGGCGTGCTTCGGCTGCTATTGGCACGCCGTAGTCGACGACCTGGGGGTCCCCCGGGATCTGCTGCGCCACTGCCAAGATCCAGGCGAGATCGACACGGAGATTCACGCGGCGTCCCTCGGCGCGCGATCGGCCAGCCCTTCCGTAAGTCCGGGATACCGGTCTTCACCGACCTCCTCCTCGAACGCGTCCGCGTACTGGGCCAGGAACGTCGCGGCGCCGGCCATGAAGGCGGCACGCGCCTGATTCACATCGGCCTCGATCAAGTCAGCCACGTACCCCTGCAGGGTCAGGCCGCGGCGCTTGGCCCGGTCCTCGGCTGCCGCCTTGACGGCGTCGTCCAGTCGGATATTCGTCTGCTTTGCCATACCCACCACTATAGCTAGTCACCGATACCAGCGGCTAGCAGTCGGTATCGCAGGTTCTCGCTGCCCCCCGCAAGCGAAGATCGTCTATCGCGCGACCTGGTAGACCACCGGACGCTGGGAAAACCGCCCACCGGCATGGTCGCCCTGGAATGGTGAATCACCACATCGCACCAGATCACCGGCGATAGATCAGGTTTCGCGTTCGTGCATCACGGGCTTGGACTTTGCGCTGCTCAAAGTCGGCGTATGCGCTGGTGCCGCGCCTGCTGACCGGTCCCTTACCCGCCCCCCACCCCGCCGGTCCCGCCTCCGTCCGGCCCGGGAACCCAGGCGCCCGCCACCGACGGCAGGGTCGATGCCGCGGGCACCGGCGCAGAACACGGCCCGGCCAGGGATCTGTCGGGCTCGAACCTGAGGGTGCGCACGCTGGACTGTCTGTTGGGACACGCCGCCGCTCGGCCCGCACAGCCCGATGGCGTCCTGGACCTGGTCGCCGAGGTGCTGGCCGCGTGCGCCGGCAAGGAGGCGGTCGCCACCGTGATCGGCGTGCACCTGCCGCTCCTGCTCCGCCACGTCGGTGCTCACGCTGAGCTGTACGCCCGCCACCCCAACGCCCCTCGTCGGGCGCAGCGTGGCAGGAGCGAGGGCCTGTGCTCACGGCACCCCGTCGGCCCCGTCCCATGGGCGCGTTCCGCTACTCGGCGGTGCCCCTGCCCCCGCCCCTGCCCTTGCCCGTTCCGCTGGAGCGGATGAAGTGGGTGGGCGTCTCCTTGTACCGCGCCCTGAACGCCCGGACGAAATGGCTGCTGTCCGCGAACTGCCAGCGGGCGGCGACCTCCGCCACGGTCGGGCGGCCGATTGGCGCGGCCAATTCGAGCCGGGCCTGTTCGAGGCGTCTGCGGCGGATGTACGCCGCCACTGAATCGCCCACCGAGGCGAAGGCCCGGTGCAAAGTGCGCAAGGAGACGTTGAGCTCGCTCGCCAGCGCCGACGGCGACAGCTCCGGATCGGCGAGGTGGCGGTCCGCGAGTTCCATCGCCGCCCGGGCCAGCGCGGGAGCCAATCGCGGCTCGACGTCGTCGAACTCCTGCCTGAGGGCTCCCCTGGCAAGCTCGATCAGGGCCTCGCCGGCACTCCGGGCGCCCGCCGGGGAGAGGTCGGCGGCAGTCTCGGCGACCGTGTTCGCATGGGCCATGAGCACCCGCATCTCGGCCGAGCCGACCGAGCCGAGGATCTGCCGGCCACCCAGCAGCGGTAAGAGGGCCGGGGCCGGCAGATTCAACACCTTCGCCCTCGCTCCCGGGTCCACATCGAAGGAGGCGGGCGGACCTTCGTGCCGCGCGATGAAGGACCCGGCGTCTACAAGGACGGTCTCACCACGCCCGTCAGGCCGCCCGAAGCGCCAAGCGCCGTGCGCCATCAGGTGTATCAGTACGCGCTCGCCGGCGTCGCCCTTCCCCGTGGTTTGGCCGACGTACGACTCGTTGTGGAAATCCGCGATCACCACGTCGTGTGCCTTGACGGCTTGCACGCTGATCCGGAAGTCGACCGAATTGTCGATGTCGAGGTCCTGCAAGGGCAACTCCTCGCCCACCTGTGTGTCCCATTCCTGCCGGAAGGCGGCATAGCCCTCCCGTGCAGAGCCCGGGGCGGTGACGTCGGCGGAGAAGGTCCGCCCTGGCCGACGCGCCGTCGATCCGATGGCCGACCCGTTGCTTGTCATCGTCCACTCCTCCATGGCACGGAGATCCCACAAGATGGCTCCGGGATACCTGAATCCGCCGTGACCAGCTCAGCAGAATTGGCCTGGTCACCGACAAGACGTGTGGAAGGCTTACTCAGTTCCCATGGCAGACAAGACGCAAAGCAGCGAAGTAGACGAAATCGGCGATGTCGCCGTCGATCCCGCGGCGGATGCTGCGGGCCTCATGGACATGCTCCTGGGCGTGGTCAGGATCCAGGTCCTGCACGCGTTCGCCTCACTGCGAGTCGCCGATCACGTGGCCGACGGTGCGCGCACGGCGCAGGAGGTGGCCGAACGCGAGGGCAGCCATGTGCGGGCCACGTACCGTCTGATGCGCGCGGCAGCGTCCCTGGGCGTGCTGAGTTACGAGGGAGAGGGCCGCTTCGGCCTGACCGGCCGTGGCCGGCTGCTGCGTTCCGATGTGCCGGGCTCGCTGCGCGCTTTCGTGCTGGTACAGGCCGGGCATGCGCACTGGCAGAGCTGGGGGTTGTTCCCCGACGCGGTGCGGGAAGGGGCCAGCCAGGCGAAGAAGGCGCTCGGTGCGGACATCTTCGACTACCTCGCGCGGCCGGACAACGCAGAAGAGGCAGCGCTTTTCGCCGAGTCGATGGCCGACCTGTCCAGCCTGACCATCAAGGGCGCGGTGCACGAGGCCGACACCGCGGGAGTCTCGACCGTGGTCGACGTCGGGGGAGCCAACGGGCAGTTCGTCCTGGAGCTGATGACCGCTCACCCCCACCTGCACGGTCAGGTGCTCGACCTGCCGCACGCCGTCGAGGGCGCCCGCGCTGAAGCGGCCAAGCGCGGTCTGTCCGACCGGTTCTCTGCCGTGGGGGGCGACTTCTTCGTCGGTGTTCCCGCCGCGGACCTGTACCTCTTGAAGACGGTGCTGCACGACTGGGATGACGACCGGTGCACGACCATCCTCCGCAACTGCCGGGCCGCGGTGAACGACGGCGGGCGCGTGCTGGTCGTCGAGACCCTGGTCGGTGAGATCGGCAAGCCCGACTTCGCTGTCCTGTCGGACATGGGCATGCTGGCCGTGACGAACGGGATCGAACGGGACCAGGAAGAGTTCGACGCCCTCTTCGCCGCCTCGGGATGGCGCCGCAGCAGGACCCACCCCGTGGGCCCTGGCTACTTCGCTCTGGAACTCGAAGCTGTCTGACGCCCGGGCGCCCTCCTCAAAGAGGGCGCCCGCAGCGATTTCACCTCCGCCGGGCTTCCCCCTGCACACTGGGGACCTTGACGTGGAACTTCCTCAGGGGAACCAAGTGAGCGTGAACACCCAAGGGTTGGATTGACCGGCCGGGGACAGCACAGCGGCGAAGACCGACAGGCCGGGCGGGGCGTTCTTCGTGGACTCCACCGATCCGGGTGCCGTACCCGGTGTCGTATGAGGTGCTGGACGAGGTGCGGTACCGGGAGGTTCGGACGCTCTGCCGTCCGTGTGGAACGCGCGGCTCGGCGACGTCTTTCCCCTGCCGCGCTTCAGTCGGGCCACGATCAGTGACTTCCGGGTCAGGACCCGTGCGGCCAGGGTGCGTGGCGTGGTGTTCACCGACATCCACGGCGCGTCGGCCATGCGGACCGACAGCAGCCCGGACGGCATCTAGGGCCTCGTGCGGGGCGAGCGTACGCCCCGCACGACCGGTCGGCCGCACCTGCCGCGACCTGAGGGATTGGCCGCTACGGCCTGGTCACGGTGTGACGGTGACCGCGTCGAACTGGTTGATCGTTGACTGGCTCACGTCGTGGGACGTGGAGAAGATGCCGGCGTCCTGCTTGGCTGCGGCCGAGGACAGTGTCACGGGCTGACCGATCCCGACAAAGTTCGCACCGTCGTAGGAGTACGAGGCGCCGAACGAGGTTCCGGACCGGGTGAGTTTCACCCAGACGGGGCGGAAGACGTCGACAGCGGCTCGGGTGTCGGCGTCCAGATACCCGTCGCCGTCGGTGTCCCACTGGAAGACGATGCCGTTGCGAGCGGTCACTGCGACCATGGCATACCCGGCGGACCCTCCCGCCTTGGTCATGTCGTTGCGGACCATGACACCGGACTTGGCCCAGGGGTTGGCGTCGTTGACCGCGACAACTCGGGTTGAGACGCTCGAGCCGGCCCTCAAGGCGGCGGCCCGGTAGACCGAACCGAACTGATCGTCGCGCTGACCGCCCGCACCCCATACGTCGGCACCGGCCGCCGCGATCCCGAATGCGTCCCCGCTCTGGCCGAAGTAAGGGCTGACAGCCGAACCACCGGCGGTGTCGAAGCCGGCTGCCACTGGTGCGTCGACCTCGCATCCGCTGAAGCCGAACTGGTTCGCGTTGAGCGATGTCCGGTACCGCGGCGCGACGCCCGCCTGGCAGATGACCTCGCGTGCGCCCGCGGGCCAGTTGTCCCCGGAGACCTTGACGTTGTTGATCAGTTTGTTGTTGTGCGCCTCGGCGTTCGGCGTCGAGGCTCCACCCGAGTTGTACCAGTTGTTCTGGATGACGTTGTCGCTGGTGTTGTTGCGGAGGCTGTATGCGTTGGTGAAAAGGAAGGATCCGTCCTGGACCACGTTGTTCTCATACGTCATCGAGCGCGAGCCCTCGTCGAGGTAGAGGCCGACTCCTGAGATGTTGAACAGGTAGTTCTTGGCCACCACGGTTCCCGGGCTTGCGGAGAGGTTGTAGATCGACCCGCCGTCGGCGAAACGTGCCTTGGTGTTGTGCACGAGGTTGCCCTGGACGCGGTTGTTCTTGAGTGTGGTCGGCGTCGTGTACAGCGTGTTCCACTTGTAGTAGCCACGGTCGACGTAGTCGTTCGATCCTCCGGCGTCGTTGATGCCCCAGCCGTAACCGGTGTCGATACCGTCATAGGGGACGTTGGAGACCTCGTTGTGCAGGATGCGGGCGTCCGTGACGTAGGTGCTGAGGATGCCGCTGTTGTCCTTGTAGTCCACCGCCACGCGGTTGATCGTGTTGTCGGCGATCAGGACGTCCCGGTTGGTCATTCTCGGGTCGCCAGGGTGATGCGCGTCGGGCAGTACGCCGCCGACCGCTATGCCGTGACCACTGTTCTCCGTGAACCGGTTGCCGATGATGTCGATGTCGCTGGCGCCCAGTCCGACGCCGGTCAGCGTGGCGTTGGCGTCATTTCCAATGCCCAGCGCAGACTGGCCCAGGTTGGTGAACGTGTTGCCGATGAGCGAGATGCGGCTGGCGGCGGAGACCTGCACGGCGGCGGGCTCCTGGTACCAGCTGGTGCGGGCTCGTTCGAACATCTCGCAGCCGCGTGAGCAGCTGGTGAAGGCGTCGGCGGGCCTGTACTTGTAGGTGCCTTTGATGAAGAGGCCGTTCTGCTGGACCGCGTACCCGTCGGTTGATGGGCCGAGCCAGGAGGTCCCGGAGAACTGGATGCCGTCGAAGGCAAGACCAGTCACCGGCCTGTCGTACGTCCCGCCGATGCTGATCAGTGTCTCCAGGCGGGGAAGTTCGATGTCGAGCCGGTTGGGGTCGACCCCGTCCGCCGGCTTGTAGTAGAGCTTCCCGGCACCCGGATCCACGTACCACTGGCCGACCTGGGTGAGGAACTTCAGCGAGTTGTCGAGGTACCAGCTCGGTCCGGCCAGGAACGAGTTCTGGACGGTGTCCCAGCCCCACGTGTTGTTGTCCCACGCTGGTTGGGCCATCGTGATTTCGGTGCCGCTGATGCTCTGAACGGGCGAGTAGCGGTTTGTGAAGTCGCCAAGGGACTCGAACTCGATGCGTCCTTGGTCCGGGAGGGTGGCGAGGTAGTTCAGCGCCGGGTTCTTGATGGTGAGTCCGGTTGCGGTGGGAGTGACGTCCGTGTTGGCGAGGCGGATGGCGGCGCGAGGTGCGATCACGCCGTTCACGTAGAGCTGGCGGGTGTCGAGGCCGCGGGGGGTGTCCGCCTCCCAGATGCCCGGGCCTGCCTCGGACCTGGACCAGCCGGTGACCTTCTTGGCGCCGGTGATGACGGGGTGGGCGTCCGAGGCGGCGGTCCAGTGGATGGTGTGCTTGCCGCCGCCGTCGCCGGGTCCGAACCGGAGGGGTTCGGAAAGGCGGTAGGTGCCGTCGGCGAGCTGAACGCTCACGTCACCCCGCTTGGCCGCCGGGCGGGCAACGCGCTGGGCCCGCTCGAGCGAGCACGGCTGCGGCAGGCTGCAGTGACCGGAGTCCTTCCCGTCCGGCGCCGCGAAGTACACCGTCCGGGGCGCGGCTTGCGCCTGGAGGGGAATGAGCGCTGATGCGATGACGGCGCAGGTGCCGAGCGTCGCGAGGAGCCCCGCCCTACGCCTCCATCGAGCGCTCACCGAGCGTGTCGAGTCTGACGTCGATGTCATGTTCGATCGCTTCCTGTGACTGGGGCCTTGAGGCCCGTCACAGGGTTAGCATACGTATGATGTTTGCGACAAGATTCGTACGATGTTTGCTCAGGGCCCTGGAGTTCTAGCTCATGCGAGCGGGGTCCGGAGCGAGCCCCGTGACGTGCAGTTCCTCCCACAGCGCCTGCGGGATGACTGCCTGATACCGCGCGACATTGCTGCGCACGTGCTCGGCGGTGCGCATGCCCGTCACCACCGAGGTGACCGCGGGATGGCGCAGCGGGTAATGGATGGCGGCGGCGGGAAGCTCGACGCCGTGCCGCTCGCAGACGGCTGCGATGCGGGCGGCACGTTCGACGACGGACCGCGGCGCTGCCCCGTAGTCGTAGTACGCCGAGCCGTCCACGGCCGTAGTGCTCAGCAGCCCGGAGTTGTAGACCGCTGCGGCGACGACGCCGACGCCGCGCTGGTGGGCGGCGGGCAACAGGTCGTCCAGGGCCGATTGATCGAGAAGGGTGAACCGCCCGGCGACCATGACCACATCGACGTCGGTCCGTCTCACGAACTCGGCCAGCATGGCCGCCTGGTTCATGCCGGCGCCGATGGCACCGACGACGCCCTGGTCCCGAAGCTCGGTCAGTGCGGCGATCCCGCTTGACGACGCCGGCCCCCAATGGTCGTCCGGATCGTGCAGATAGGCGATGTCGAGCCGGTCGGTCCCGAGTCGCGCAAGCGAGTCCTCCACGGAACGAAAGACCCCGTCGCGGCTGAAGTCCCAGACCCGTCTCATCGTCGCCGGTACGACGAATCCGTCGTCGTCGAGCCGGTCGGCTGTGTCCGGGCTGTCGACGAGCAGACGCCCGACCTTTGAGGAGATGACCACGTCTTGCCTGGGGGTCGCACGCAGGGCGTCCCCCAGGCGCCGTTCGGACAGTCCGAGGCCGTAGTGCGGCGCTGTGTCGAGGTAGTGAATTCCCTCTTCGGTTGCGGTCCTGACGGCGTGAGACGACTCCTCGTCGGTCGTTTCGGTGAACAGATTGCCGAACTGGGCAGAGCCCAGCCCCAGTTCCGTGAGCCGGTGCCCGGTGCGCAGGCTCCGGGTGGACAGCGTCTTTTCCATGGGTGCGTGGGCGCGCGGCGGTTGTTTGCTGGTCACGAGGTCGGTTCTACCATGACAGCATACGTATGATGTTTCGTGTTAGGCTGCGTCGCCCCTGTGGGCCGGTGCGGCCTGCGACATGGCGAGAGGGAGTCGATCGGTATGTTGGCGGCAAGCTACGCGGGCGCCCGCAAAATGACGATCGAGGAGCAGGAACCGGTCGAGCCGAGCGTGGGGGAGGTGCGCATCGCCGTTGCCTACGTCGGAATCTGCGGCACGGACCTTCACGTGTTCCATGGGGACATGGACGCTCGGGTCAGCAGGCCGGCGACGATCGGACACGAGATGTCGGGCACGATCGCCGCCCTCGGCGCCGGCGTGGAGGGCTGGTCGGTGGGCGATGCGGTGACCGTCATGCCACTGGCCTGGGACGGAACCTGCCCAGCCTGCCGCGCGGGGAACGAGCACATCTGCCAGAACCTGGACTTCATGGGCATCGACAGCCCGGGAGCCCTTCAGGAGTACTGGAACGTGCCGGCATCGACACTCGTGCGGCTGCCCTCGGACATCTCGCTGCGCAACGCCGCGCTCGTGGAGCCCGTCGCGGTGGCCGTCCACGACGTACGACGATCCGAACTAGCCGCCGGAGACAAGGCGGTCGTCATCGGTGCGGGCCCGATCGGCGTGCTGATCGCGACGGTCGCCGCGGCGTTCGGTGCCGAGGTCGTACTCGTCGAGATCGACGCGACCCGACGGGCCGCCGCCGAGGAGATGGGGCTGACGACGCTGGACCCCTCGTCGGTCGATCAGGTCGCCTGGGTGGAGGAGTGGACGGACAGCGCCGGAGCGGACGTCGTATTCGAAGTCTCCGGCTCAGCCGCCGCCGTACTCGCCGCCACCGGCTTGGCGAAGGTCCGCGGCACGCTTGTGGTGGTGGCCATCCACTCCCAACCGCGGCCCATCGACCTGCAACGCGTGTTCTGGCGGGAGCTGAGATTGCTCGGTGCACGGGTTTACGAGCGCCATGACTTCGAGCGTGCCATCGAGCTCTTGGCCGAGGGCGCTGTCCCGGTCGAGAAGCTCATCACGGGCATCATGCCCCTGAGCGAGGTTGCATCGGCCTTCGGCCTCCTCGAGACCGGACAGGCGATGAAGCTGCTAATCGAGGTGAATGCGTCATGAACCTGTTCGACCTGACCGGGCGCCTCGCTGTGGTGACGGGGGCCAAGCGTGGAATCGGCTTCGCCGTCGCCGAGGCCCTGGCCGCTGCCGGTGCCGACATCGTCGGAGTCTCCGCCACCCTCGATCCTGCGGCATCGGCGATCGGCGACCACGTGCGCCGGCTCGGCCGCGAGTTCTCCGGGCACCGCGTTGACTTTGCGGACCGGCGGCAGGTGACCCGCTTCGCCGAGGAACTCGCCGCAGGTGAGCGGCCGGTGGACATCCTGGTCAACAACGCCGGGACCATCCGTCGCGCTCCCGCCACCGAGCACCCCCTGGGGTGGTTCGACGAGGTACTCGAAGTCGATCTCACCAGCACCTTCGTGCTCAGCCAGGTTCTCGGGCGGAGGATGCTGGAGGCGCGGCACGGGCGCATCGTCTTTACCGCCTCACTGCTCTCGTTCCAGGGCGGGATCAACGTGCCGGGCTATGCGGCGGCCAAGTCCGGCGTGGCGGGACTGGTCCGGGCGCTCTCGAACGAGTGGGCCGGACACGGTGTGACCGTCAACGGCATCGCCCCGGGTTACATCGCGACCGACAACACCCAGGCTCTTCAGGACGACCCCGACCGGTCCCGGGCGCTCCTTGAGCGGATCCCGGCAGGGCGGTGGGGAACGGCGGAGGACATCGCCGGTGCGGCTGTCTTCTTGGCGTCGGACGCCGCGCGCTACGTCTCCGGCGCGATCCTGCCGGTCGACGGTGGTTGGCTCGCCCGATGAGGCCCTGAGCCACGGGAGTGCGGTTCCACCGGTCCGAAACGTCGGCGGCCTCCGAACCGTGGAGGACGCCGACGCTTCGGCGCCGGTGGGCCGCGAGGCGGCCCGCCGAGAACCTGGCGTGCGCCGGCGCGTCGGATGGGCGCGGGCAGACGGCCACTGCATGGCAGCGTCGTCACCCACCCCAAGGGATCATCAGGCCCTCGCGTCGCAGCCGTCCGGCGTTGCGGACGGCGGGTGACGCAGGTGTCGACAGGGTCGCGCAGCGCGTAACAGGCCGTGGAGCGGCTCGGGTAGGGCGTCGGTGCTCAGCTGGTGTCACGTACTCCGTGCCCGTTGCCGTGTGCGGTGCGTCCCGAGCGAGGTGGGCCGGGGGCTGGCCTCCGACGAGCGAGGGCGGGAGACCGACGGCTGTAATCGTGCCGATGCGCAGGGCGCGCAGCGCGTTCCGGGCCGTGGCTGCTGCACCCGCAGGCGTGCCGCCCGCAACCGGGTGCCGCGGACGTGCAGGTGTGATCCGCCCCTGCAATAGGGGTGGGCCACCTGCAGGGGAGCGGACACCAGCCCCGGACACCCGTGCCCGGCCACTTCTCCTGCCCTGGGAGCGGCCGGCGCCACTGACGGCGACCGGCCACGGATCACTCTGTCCGTCATGAGCGGCTCGATCCCGCATGGGGAGCGGAGTCGGGCCCCCTGCTGATCGCGGGTCGGCTTCAGCAGCCCTTGGTTGCCGAGAGGCAACTGCCTCCCTGCCCTCAGCCGACGGCGATCACGAGGACCGCGCCGACCACAGCAGCGTGCAGGAAGACGTACCGTGCTCGTGACAAACATAATACGTATGCTCTAAAGTCCTCGGCGCGGAGTCGTCAATGAAGTCGACAGGACAAGGGACATCTCATGGTCGGAATCCACACCGGGGCGCGTTCACGCCGCAGGGCGTCGACCGTCGCCGTGACGGGCGTAGCAACGGCCCTCCTCGCCCTCGCCGGTTGCGGCAGCGGAGGAAGCTCGGCGAACGGGAAGTACGGCTTTCCCGAGGCCAGGCAGGAGGCATCCTCGACGATCGCCGTCTGGGTGGACGCAGACCGACAGGCTGCCGCAAAGGCGTTCCAGGCGGCAAACCCTGACACGAGGATCAAAGTCGTCACCTATGACGGGTCGGCCAACGGCTCCAACTCCTTCCGGACGAAGATGCAGCTCTTCGATCGCGCCGGCGACGGCTGGCCGGACGTCGTCTTCTCCAGCCAGAACAACGACGCGGCGTGGGCCAGCCAGAAGAGCGCCGGCAAGCAGGCGTTCGCGGCTGTGTTGGACAAGGGCCTGGTCCCGAAGGAGACGCTCGGCAATTTCACCAAGGGCTCGCTCGATCCCTGCACGGTGAACGGCCGCGTGTACTGCCTGCGCAACGACCTCGCCCAGACGGTGCTCTGGTACAACAAGCCCCTGCTGGAGAAGTTCGGCTACGCCCTCCCGGCCACGTGGGAGGAGTACCAGGCGCTCGGGGAGAAGGTCGCCGACGAACACCCCGGCTACGTCATCGGAACGGCCGGCGATGCCTGGACGCCCGAGGTCTACATGTGGGCGAGCAAGTGCCAGGCCAACGACGTAACCGGTCCCAAGTCCGTCACCGTGAACACCGGTTCGGCCGAATGCAAGCGTGCGGCCTCAATGCTGGACAGCCTCCGCGACAAGGGGACCGTACCGGTGGTCAGCGTGTTCACCCCTGAGTTCTTGAAGAAGTACTCCGGCAAGGTGCTGATGATGCCGGGGCCGGCGTGGTATGCCGGTGCGATCTTCCACAACCCTGAATCGCTCGACGTTCCGGCCGGACAGCTCGGCGTTGCCGCGCCGTTGACGTGGAAGGGCGAGAGCGAGGCTGTGACGGGGAACGTGGGTGGCGGAACCTGGTTCATCTCCAGCCATTCGAAGAACCTCAAGGCTGCCCAGAAGTTCGTGCGGTTCGTCACCACCGCCGACGAGTACCAGGTGGATGCCGCACCGGGTTACCCGGCGTACGCCCCCGCCGCCGAGAAGTGGATCGCCAAGCAGGAGGCGAGCAAGTACTACGCCACCTCGCTGCAGCCGGTGGCGACCGCTGCGTCGCGGGTCTGGGGTGGCTGGGGCTACCCCACCTTCAGCCAGGAGGCAATCTGGGCGAAGACGATCACCCCGGGTGTCACCGGCGGCAAGTCGATCGTGGATCTGCTCCCGACGTGGCAGACGGCGATCGGGAACCAAGCCAAGGTCAACGGATACGTGGTGAAGTGAGATGACCCTCGCTCCACCGAGTGACCAGGTGACCACCGACGCCTCAGAGGGTCGGCGGTCACGCCGGGGCGGCGGCAGGCCGGCCGGTCGCGCCGCCGCCCACAGTCCGATCGGCTATGTCTTCGTCTCGCCTTACGCGTTGCTCACGATCGCCTTCGGAGTCGTTCCCTCGCTGTACGCGGTGCTGCTGGCCTTCACCGACGCCGAAGGCGGCTTCGCGGGGCTCGACAACTTCACCAAGGTCATCGACGACTTCCGGTTCTGGCCGGCTGTGCTGCACGTGACCATCTATCTCGTCATCTGGCTCCTCGGACTGGTCGTCTTCGTCGTCGGCCTGGCGTTGATGGTCCATGCCATCGGCGTCCGGCGGGTGAGCACGACCCTTCGCTTCGTCTACTACCTGCCCGGCGCGCTCGCGGGCGCCTCCAGCGTCCTGTTGTGGCTCTTCGTCCTGGATCCGACTGCGAGCCCGGTCAGCGGGCTGCTCAGTGCGATGGGGTTCGACAGCTTCGTGCAGGTGATTCAACCGGGCCATCTACCGGCCATCTTCGCCATCATCGCGTTCTGGACCGGAGCCGGCGGGTGGATCATCATCATGTACGGCGCCCTCAACAACATCAGTACCGAGGTGATCGAGGCCGCCCGTATCGACGGTGCCAACGCCGTCCAGATCGCGTTGCGTATCCAGCTGCCGATGCTGCGCAAGTGGGTCGCGTACATGGGCGTCATGTCGCTCGCGGCCGGCACCCAGCTGTTCGTCGAGCCACAGCTGCTCAGCCAGGCCAGTAATGCGGTGGTGCCCAATGACTACTCGCTGAACCAGCTGGCCTATCAGTACGCGTTCCAGCAGAACGACTTCAACGGCGCGGCCGCGATCTCGTTGATCCTGCTGGTCGTCGCACTTCTGCTGTCCTGGGTGTTCGTGACCCGTGGCGGCCTTTTCGAGAAGGAATGACCATGGCAGCACTCTCCACCGAACGGCGTCGGTCGAGCCTGAGCGGCTGGAGCGGGCGCTCCATCATCGGCGTCCTGCTCGTCGTCTTCATTCTGTTCTTCGCCGTCCCGATCGTCTGGCTGCTCCTCGCCGTCACGAAGTCTTCGAAGGCGCTCGTGGTTGACCACCCGTTCTCTCCGGGGTCCTGGTCGGCCTTCACCGCGAACTGGCATCAGCTCTTCGACTTCCAGGACGGCGCGGTGACGACGTGGATCGGGAACTCCGCGCTGTACGCGATCGGCGCTCTGGTGATCACGCTCCTCGTCAGCATCCCCGCCGGCTACGCACTCGCCCTCACGGAGTTCAAGTTTCGGCAGGCGTTGCTCGTGCTGACACTCGTCGTGATGCTGATCCCCAGCACCGCCTTGGTGCTGCCCATCTTCCTCGAGCTGAACAGTGTCGGTCTCATCGGCAGCCCGTTGTCGGTGATCCTGCCCATGTCGTTCTTCCCGTTCGGCGTCTACCTCACCTATATCTACTTCTCGACGAGTATTCCCCGAGATATCCTCGCCGCCGCCCGCATCGACGGCTGCACCGGCGTCCAGGTATTCACCCGCGTCGCCCTTCCACTGGCCTCCCCGATCGTCGCGCTGGTGGCGTTCTTCAGTTTCGTGCAGAACTGGAACAACTTTTTCCTCCCGTTCGTGATGCTCCCCTCCAGCGACGGCTACCCGATCCAGGTCGGACTCACCTCACTCCTGGCCGCCACCCCGGCCTTCAACCCCAGCTCCGCAGGATCCGACTCCGTTCAGCTGCCCACCTTGGCGCTCGGGACGATCGTGTCGATCCTGCCCGTCCTGATCGTCTTCCTGTTCTCCCAGCGATTCCTGGTCGCGGGCATGACAGCCGGAGGAACCAAGGAATGACCACCAGCGCATGCAAGGAGAAACACGGCCGATGAAGATCACTGGGTACCGCAGCGTGAGCACCGTCCATGACTGGGGCAGAGTCACCGGAGACGTCAACGGTGTCCAGTCCAGCCATGCGACGTCGGTCCCTGTCCTCATCATCGAGACCGACACAGGGATCGAGGGGGTCGGACTCGGGTCCCACGCTGACATCGCGCGTGTCTTTCCCGCGATCGAGGGTGACGACCCGCGGTCGGTCGTGGCGCTCTACGACCGGATGCTCGCCTGGGTGTTCAAAGCCGGACACTCGGGATCCACGTTCGGCACCATCGGTGCCGTCGACATGGCCCTCTGGGACATCAAGGCCAAGGCAGCCGATGAGCCGCTGTGGCGGACCCTGGGGGCTCGCTCGCGCTTCGTGCCCGGGTACGCGTCCGGACTCGAATACGGCCTGCCCGACGAACAAATCGCTGAACTCTACGGTCGGTTCGCGGATCGCGGCTTCAAGGCCGGCAAGCTCAAAGGCGGCCGCGACCTCGACTGCGATCTGCCTCGACTGGAGATCATGCGCGACGTTCTCAGCCGTAACTCGCGCCGGCCGGCGCTCATGTTCGACGCCAACGAGTCGTGGAACCACGCCCAGGCCACCCGGTACGTCGCCGCCATTGAGGACCGCATGGACCTCACCTGGGTGGAGGAGCCACTACGCCGGTGGGACGCGGCCGGAATGGCCGCGCTGCGCGGAAAGGTGCGCGCGGCGATCGCAAGCGGCGAGAACCTGACCGGGCTGGAGCAGTACCGCCCCCTGTTGGACGCCAACGCGGTCGACATCGTCCAGATCGGCAACGTGTGGGGCATCACCCACTTCCTTCGCGTGGCGACACTCGCCCACGCCCACGACCTGCCGGTGAGCCCCGTCGCGTACAACGCCAACCCGGTGGCGCACGCGGCCGCCGCCGTGCCGAACCTCCTGACCTGCGAAGTCCAAGATCTTCGCTTTCCGATCGGTCTTGACGTTGACCAGCAGTTCGAAGACGGAGGTATCGTCCTGGGTGACCGTCCAGGGATCGGGATCGTGGTCGACGAGTCCCAGATGTCACCGGTCGGCGCCACCGCGCCCCAACCCGCGGCGAGCGGACCGCACATCCGACCCGAACGCGCTGCCCTGCGGCTGGTGGCCGAACCGGACCGGATGGACGCCGCGTCGCACCCCGGGGGAGGCCGTTGTGACCCTTCGACCTGAGCGCCGGGTCCTGGTGGCGGGTGTGCGCCCCGAGAAGCGCGAGGAGTACCTGGCGCTGCACCGCGCCGTGTGGCCGAGCGTCGAGCGCAAGCTCACCGAATGCAACGTGCGCAACTACAGCATCTTCATTTTCGGAGACATCCTGTTCGCCTATTACGAGTACATGGGAGAGGACCACGAGGCCGACATGCGTCTGGTCGCCGAGGACCCGGCTACGCGGGAATGGTGGACGCACACCGACCCGTGTCAGCTGAGAATCGCCGAGGAGCGTGTGCCCCGGGCGCTGTGGCAGCCCATCGACGAAGTCTGGCACCTCGCATGAGTGCCGGTGTCGACGCCCATATACACCTGTGGGACCGCTCCGTGGACCCGCAGGACTGGATCGACGCGGAGACCATGGCCCCGATCGCCCGCGACTTCGACGCCTCCGATCTGAGCGGGATGCTGGCTTCGACCGGACTCGACCGTGCCGTGGTCGTGCAGTCGAGCAACAGCCTCGAAGAGAGCATCCGGCTTGCCGGGCTGGACTCACCGGTCGTCGCCGGTCTCGTGGCGTGGGTCGACCTCGCATCGGAGGTGGGACCCCAGCTCGACCGGATCCGCAGGAACGCCGCCGTTCCCGTTGTCGGGGTGCGGCATCTGGCGCACATCGACCCGGACCCGCAGTGGATGATGCGCGAGGAGGTCAGTGCGGGTCTCTCCGTGCTCGAGCGTGAGAACCTCTGCTTCGACCTCGTCGTGCGCGAGTGGCAGCTTCCTCAGGCGATCCACCTGGCAACGCGCCACAACGGACTCCGCTTCGTGCTGGATCATCTGGGGGGCCCGCCCGCACCCGGTCAGGACAGGAGTGGGTGGGCGTCGCGGCTGCGGGAAATCGCACGGCGACCGAACGTCGTCGCGAAGGTCTCGGGACTCACCTCGGGCCTCACTCCCGGGTCATGGCGTGCGGCCGACCTTGCGGCCTCGGTGACGGTAGCCGTGGAATCCTTCGGCCCTGAGCGTCTTCTGTATGGCTCCGACTGGCCGTTGGCCGAGCTCGGCGGGGGAGCGGCGCCCTGGAAGTTCGCTGTAGAGGCGCTGCTCGACGGGCTCTCTGCGGTGGAGCGGGCGCGGGTGTTCGGCGGCAATGCTGCGGACGTCTACTCGCTTTCCTGACCGCGTGCCCGACTGCGTGCCCGTGGCGCGTGGTCGGGCAGCCGACGGCGCTCCCACGAAACGTGGATGTGATCATGCATCGCCTTTTGCGCCGCGGCGACGTCCTGCCGTGAGATGGCATCAACGATCGCAGCGTGTTCCTTCAGCGTCAGCTCGAACGCGTCAGGAGGATCGATCCCCTGGTAGCGGCTGGACTCCACGGCGCGCTTGTACAGTTGCTTGGCGATGTTCTCCGCCAGCCGGTTGCCGGAGATCTCCATGAGTGCGTAGTGGAACACCACATCTGCTTGCCGGAAGGAGTCCGTCTCGGACGCGCTTTCACGCATCGTGGTCAGCGCGTTCTCCAGCCTCCTCAGCCCGTCTGCGCTGCGAGATCCGGCGACAGCGCCCGCCATCGCCGACTCGAGGCTCGCCCGCACGACCGTCAGTTCGTCGAGGACGCCGAGCGTCTCGTCGTTGTCGATCAACGCGGACAGCACCACCGGATCAAGCATGTTCCAGTAGCCCGGCGCCCGCACCTGAGTTCCGCGACCCTGAGAGACGATCACCAAACCCTTCTCTTCCAGTCGCTTCACCGATTCACGCAGGACCGTGCGACTCACGCCGAAGTGCTCGCTCAGCGGACCCTCGGGGGGCAGCAACTCGCCTTCCTGCAACTGGCCCGTCACGATGAGGTCGACGAGTTCGGAAACGACGGCAACACCCAGGCGGCCGGCGGGCAGGCGTCGCGGGAACAGGCGGGTTGCGGGCTGCGACTCAGTTGGCATACGTATGACCTTACCGCTCAACGCCGCTACGACCTGACCGCCGACCGCACCCGGGCGATCAACAGGCTCTGTGCCCAGATGCCGGAGTACTTCCCGGCTCTGGAACGGGCCTTCGACCGCAGCGTCTCCAAGGCCGCGCTGGTCCTGCTCACCGGCTACCAAACCCCGGCCGCCCTGCGCAGGATCGGCAAGAACCGCCTGGCCGTGTGGTTGAAGTACCGCAAGGTCCGCAGCTCCGAGAGTGTCGCGGCCACGGCGATCGACGCCGCCGAAGCCCAGCACACTGCTGTCCGCGGAGAGAGGCTGACTGCTGTCATGGTGGCCAAGCTGGCGAAGGAGGTGATGGCCCTCGATGCGGAGATCGCCGAGACCGACAAGCTCATCGAGGGCCGATTTCGCGAGCACCGTCACGCTGAAGTGATCACCAGTCTGCCCGGCATCGGCACACTGCTTGGCGCCGAGTTCATTCGCAAGAGAGCCGTAGGCAAGGGCCACAAACAGGCGATCCTCGCCTCCGCCAGGCGCCGGCTCAACGTGCTGTGGGCCCTCATACGCGATGGACGCAACTTCGAAGTGGGACCTCTCGCACAACCACAGCGGGATAACGCACTCGCGGACAGCTGCCAATGCTCGACGACCTCGGCCAGGGTCCGCAACCGCACGTCGATGCTGACCGTGCAGCCTCGCTCGGCGAGCAGCGGCCGCACTTCACCGATCGCCCGGGCGGTGATGGAGCGATCCACGCCGAACCAGCAGGCCAGTACATCGTGAGTGGCCCCGTGACGAAGATGGACGAGAGTTGCCAGCAGCCGATCGACGAAGACCAACTGGTGTTTCGGCCCACCGCCCACGCCCGCTTCCGTGGTCGGGACGCGAGCTTGGCCTGGTGACGCGTATGCCACAACGGACCAATCTCGGCTACGAGTTCAGCGATCACCTCGCCCGTCAGGCCCGTGATGCGACGATTGCCAATGATCACTGCACGAGTCCTGTTCCCCACCACCCGGCCATGATCAACCATCACGGGCTCGACGCCTCACTGCCTGTCGTGCACCAGCTTGTAAGGGCTGTCCCGTAACTCCGCTGATCTCGGCTCCATCTGTGTCCTGGAGGGGAGGTTCAGGCGTCACTGGGACTGGGGATCCAACCGGTGCGCTGGGCCCAGGCGTCAGCACGTCGGATGATGTCCCATACGAAGGCGTCCTTCGCTTGGACGTAGCCGGGCCGGTCGTTACGGAACTGGGCCGCGCAGAGCCGTTTGGCTGCTGCGTATTCGGTCGCGGCAGACGTGTGGCAGCGGAGGTAGTCGCGAAACAGTAGTGGGAACTGTTGGGAAAAACTGCCCAGCTGTCGCACGTGCACGTGTGTGCGGTGCTGACCTGGACGTTCCCGGAAGTACCGCTTGGTCCGTTCGGGGTTGTCCGCCCGGTACACCAAGCCCATGCCAGTGAGCGGGCCCAGGAATTCGTCCGTCGGCTCCAGCGATGTCACTGAGATCTGGATGTCGATCACCGGCTTGGCTGCCAGTCCTGGCACCGAGGTGGACCCGATGTGGTCGATACGAGCCGCAGTATCACCGAGGGCCGCACGTAGGTCCACGCCCCACTTGGCGAACATAGCTGGCCAAGCAGGGTGGTACGGCATGATCTCAACTGGCTCTCCCACACTGAGGAGTGTTCCACGGCTTGCCGCAGCCGTACCCGGAACCGTTGGGCGGAGTGAAATGATCACGATGTGGCTGGTGTGATCAGGGCGTCGGAGCCGTCCTGGATATCCCCGTTCACTGGGCTGAGCCCGCGTCAGTTCGACAAGCTGATCACCACCCTGCGGCGTGAAGGCGCGGATATGGCCCGCAAGGGCCGGCCTTGGAGCCTGCCGATGGAGGACAGGGGTCTGTCGGTCGCCGCGCACTGGCGCACGAACCTCACCCTGCGGCAGCTCGCCCTGCTGTCCGGCATTTCGAAGTCGGCCGCCGACCGCGTCGTCGACCACCTTGGGCCATTGCTGGCACTGCGGCCCCGCTGGCGGGGCTGCAGGGACACCGTGATGATCGTGGACGGCACCCTGGTACCCACGCGCGACTGGTCAGCAGTTCGGTGATCTGCCTGAGGATGAAGGTCATGTCGGCGGACTGGCTGGCGTCGGTGATCTCGAGCCCGGACACCTTGAGCCGGCTCTCCCACGCCTCGACGCCGAAGGTCCGGTCCCAGATCGATTAGTAGAACCCGACCCTCAGCCCTCTCGCCCGGAAGGCGTCGCAGTACGCCTTCACCACGTCCTGCTTGTAGGAGCTGTTCGCGACGTTCTGGGTGCCATAGGCGCTCGGCCACAGGGCGAAGCCGTCGTGGTGCTTGGTCGTGAGGATGCCGTAGCTCAACTTCGCCGCCGCGGCGGCGGCCGCCCACTGGGCACAGTCCACGGCCGTGGGGGAGAACAGAGCGGGGTCCCGGTTCGGGGCCGCCCACTCCTCGTTGGTGAACGTCCCCAGGCTGAAGTGGTTGAACATGCCGAACCGCATGTTCGCCAGGTTGGTCTGAGGGTTCGCCGCGGCCGCCTGCGCCATCAGGGGCGACAGTGCGGGGATCACGGGCAGTGCGGTCGCGGCGGCAGCGGCTCCCGCGGCACCCGGCAGCGCGCGACGGGACAGTCTTCCTAGGCACTTGGACAAGGAGCAGAAGGTATGGGTTTATCCATCCGTGCGACTGTTCGTCCTGCTGTACACATGCCATGTTTGTGCGGAGAGCCGGAGCGCGATACCCAAGGCGCTGCCGCACGTCCGAGTGGCTGCGCCCCCCACTCGGCCGCCGACCGTCCACCGGCACGACTCATCGCGAGCGGATGTACGGGACACCGGAGCGAGCGCAGGCGTCAGCGCATCACGAGTGCGCTTTATTGATGGGATGGATCTGTCGCTCGGGAAGCTCAACGGTGACTCCGGCGAGATCGTCTAGTGGTCATCTTCAGTGTTTTTGCCGCTTCCACTGGACAACCTCGCTTCTTCCGCTCTATAAACATCCCATCTCTCCGTCGGTGGCACGCAGCTGTCGCATCGGCGTAACACTCCCGCTCCGGGACCAGCGCGAGGAAGTACCCATGAGACTGAGAACCGCCCTCGGCTCCACCGCCTCCGTCGTCTGCGCACTGACGCTGCTCAGCGCCTGCAGCAGCGGCTCCACCACCGCCGCCTCGTCGAGCGGCAAGCCGCTCGTGGGTGTCGACTACCCGCGGTCCGACACCGACTTCTGGAACTCGTACATCAAGTACACGCCTCAGTCGGCCAAGGAGTTGGGACTGGATTTGAAGACCACGAACTCCCAGAACGACGTCGCCAAGCTCACCGCCAACGCGCAGACGTTCATCAGCCAGGGCGTCAAGGGCATCGCGATGGCGCCGCAGGACACCGCCGCCATCGCGCCGACGCTGGCGCAGTTGGAGGCGAAGAAGATTCCGATCGTCACCGTCGACACCCGGCCCGACAGCGGCAAGGTGTTCATGGTGGTGCGGGCCGACAACCGGGCCTACGGCGAGAAGGCATGCCGGTACCTCGGCACCAAGCTCGGCGGCAAGGGCAAGGTCGTGATGCTGGAGGGTGGCCTCGACTCCATCAACGGCCGGGATCGCACCGAGGCGTTCAACGACTGCATGAAGAAGAACTACCCCGGCATCAAGGTGTTCGGCGAGGCCACCAACTGGGACGGCGCGGTCGCCGCGCAGAAGCTCCAGACCGACCTGACCGCCAACCCGGACATCAAGGGCGTCTACATGCAGTCCAGCTTCGCCCTGGCCGGCACGCTCCAGGTGCTCAAGCAGCGCGGTCTGCTGGTCGACCCGAAGAACAAGAAGCACGTGTTCGTGGTCTCCAACGACGGCATCCCCGAGGAACTCAAGAGCATCGCCGCGGGCAAGATCGACGCCACCGTCTCCCAGCCGGCTGACGCGTACGCCAAGTACGCCCTGTACTACCTGAAGGCCGCGATAGACGGGAAGACGTTCAAGCCCGGCAAGACCGACCACGACAGCACCATCATCCAGGTCCGCGACGGCCTGCTGGAGGACCAGCTCTCCGCCCCGCTGGTCACGGCGGACGGCGGCACCTACGGCGGCGTGCCCAGCGTCAAGAGCGACGACACCTCCCTGTGGGGCAACAACCTCGGCTGACCGGCCCTCTCGGGCATCCAGCGGCTCACCACTACAAGGCGGTTGAAATGAGAGACGGGGAGCGAGCAGTCACCCCCGCACCCGCCCCGGCGGACGACGGGCGGGCCCCCGCGACACCGCCCGTCGTCGAGGCGACGGGCATAGTCAAACGATTCGGTCCGACCGTGGCCCTGAACGGTGCTCGGATCACCATCCGGTCAGGCGAGACACACGCGCTCGTCGGCCGCAACGGAGCCGGCAAGTCGACCCTGGTCTCCGTTCTGACGGGTCTGCACGCCCCCGACGAGGGAACGGTCACCTTCGGCGGTGGCCCCGCCCCCCGGCTCAGCGACCGCGACACCTGGCGTCAGCGCGTGGCCTGCGTCTACCAGAAGTCGACGATCATCCCCACGCTGACCGTCGCCGAGAACCTCTTCCTGAACCGTCACCACCACGGCCCCAACAGGCTGATCAGCTGGACCGGCGTACGCCGCCGGGCGCAGGAGCTGTTGTCGACCTGGTCGGTGGACGTCGACCCGCAGTCCCCGGCCGGTGAACTCAGCGTCGAGCAGCGGCAGTTCGTCGAGATCGCCCGGGCGCTGTCCTTCGGGGCCCGGTTCATCATCCTCGACGAGCCCACCGCACAGCTCGATGCGGCCGCGATCAATCGGCTCTTCGACCGCATCCGCGAGCTGCAACGCCAGGGCGTGACCTTCCTGTTCATCAGTCACCACCTGCAGGAGGTCTACGAGATCTGCGACATGGTGACGGTGTTCCGCGACGCCCGGCACATCGTCACCGCCCCCGTCGCGGACCTCCCCCGCACGGAGTTGGTCGCCGCCATGACCGGCGAGGCGGCCGCCGACCGGCAGCAGGTACGCTCGAGCACCCTCGACCCCGCCGCGGCCCCCGCGCTGTCCGTGCGGGATCTGGGCAGGGACGGCACCTACGAAGACGTCACCTTCCAAGTGGGCGCCGGCGAGATCGTCGGCCTCGCCGGTGCCGCCGCCAGCGGACGCACCGAGGTCGCCGAGACCGTCGTAGGGCTGTGGGCGGCCGCCACCGGCGAGGTGGAGATCGCCGGGCGGCGGCCCCGTCCGGGCAGCGTGCCCGCCGCGCTCGCCGCCGGCGCCGGGTTCGTCCCCCAGGACCGGCACCACCAGGGCTTCGTCCCCGGCATGTCGATCGCCGACAACGCCACCTTGTCCGTGCCCCACCGGCTCGGCAGGAACGGCCTCCTGAGCCGTGACCGACGCGACCGGCTCGCCGACAACATGATCGAGAAGCTGGCGATCAAGACGCCGGGCCCCGATCTGCCCGTCTCCTCCCTGTCCGGGGGCAACCAGCAGAAGGTCGTCATGGCCCGCGCCCTGGCCGACGACCCGCGGCTGCTGGTGCTGATCAACCCGACCGCGGGCGTGGACGTGCGATCCAAGGAATTCCTCCTCGGCAAGGTCGAGGAGACCGCCCGGACCGGCACCGGAGTGCTCATCGCCTCCGACGAACTCGACGACCTGCGCATGTGCGACCGGATCCTGGTGATGTTCCAGGGCCAGGTCACGACAGAGATGGCCCGCGGCTGGCACGACCACGACCTCGTGGCCGCGATGGAAGGAGTGGACCTCAATGCCTGAAACCGTCCTCGCGGACACAGCCGCCGAGGCCGCGGAACCGAAGCAGAGGCGTACCGCGCTGCTCGGCGGCCGGATCCCCCTGGCCCGGCTGCGCGACCTCGCCCTCGTCCCCGCAATCGTCGTCATCGCGATCGTCGGCCAGATCGTCAACCCGGTCTTCCTGCAGACGGACAACCTCATCAACGTCCTGCAGACGATGTCCGAGATGGCCCTGCTGGTCCTCGCCCAGACGATGATCCTGATCGTCAAGAAGATGGACCTGTCGCTGGAGTCCACCATGGGCCTCGCGCCCGGTGTCGCGGCCTGGCTGGTCGTGCCGGCCGGCGCCGGACACGGACTCGGCCTGCTCTCCGGCGCCTGGGCGATCCCCGTCACCCTGGCCGTGGGCGTGCTGGTCGGCCTGATCAACTCACTGCTGATCATTCGTTTCGGCCTCAACGGCTTCATCGTCACCCTCGGCATGCTGATCGTGCTGCGCGGCATCCTCACCGGTATCTCCGGCGGCCAGACGTTCTTCCAGCTGCCGCAGTCGATGCTCTACCCCGGCACCACGCAGTGGCTCGGAATGCCCGCCTCCATCTGGATCTGCCTGGCCTTGTTCGCCGTCGCCATCGTGGTCCTCGGCTGGACCAGCTTCGGCCGCTCGCTGTACGCCATCGGCGGCAACGTCGACGCGGCGAAGGCGGCCGGCATCCGCACCGACCGGGTGCTGTGGATCGTCATCGTCACCGGCAGCGTGCTCGCCGCACTCGCCGGACTGCTGCTCTCCGGACGGCTGGCCTCCGTCGCCTCCGCGCAGGGCAACGGATACATCTTCACCGTGTTCGCCGCCGCCGTCATCGGCGGGATCAGCCTCAACGGCGGCAAGGGCACCATGTTCGGCGCGTTCTGCGGCATCCTGCTGCTCTTCATGATCCAGAACGTGCTCACGCTCGGCGGCGTCCCCGCCCAGTGGATCGGCGCCCTCAACGGCCTGATCATCCTGGTCGCCCTCGCCATCTCCCGGATCACCGGCGGCAAGGTCCAGGACTGACACGGGCGGCAGTCGCCGGCCGCCCGTCCCACGCCGCGTTCACCGCTCGTCGCAAGGGTCCCGATTCCCCCTTGTCCCCACAGGAGTTGCCGCCATGTCCTCCACCCTGCCCGCATCCGCCCGCATCACCGCCCTGGACGTCCTGGACGTGCGGTTCCCCACCTCCGAACACCTCGACGGCTCGGACGCCATGAACCCCGAGCCCGACTACTCCGCCGCCTACGTCGTCCTGCGCACCGACGCCGGCGACGCGCTGGAGGGCCATGCCCTCGCCTTCACCACCGGCCGCGGCAACGATGTCCAGGCCGCCGCCATCGCGGCCCTCGCCCCGCACGTGGTCGGGCTCTCGGTCGAGGAGGTGTGCGCCGACCTCGGGGCCTTCTCCCGCTCCCTCGTGCACGATCCCCAACTGCGCTGGCTGGGTCCGGAGAAGGGCGTCATCCACATGGCCACCGGCGCGGTCGTCAACGCCGCCTGGGACCTCGCCGCCAAGCGCGCGGGCAAGCCCGTGTGGCGCTTCCTCGGTGAGATGTCGCCCGAGGACCTGGTCGCGCAGGTCGACTTCCGCTGGCTGTCCGACGCCCTCACCCCCGAGGAGGCGCTTCGGATCCTGCGCCGTGCCGAGCCCGGCCGCCAGGAGCGCGTCGCCCGTCTGCTGGAGCGCGGCTACCCCGCGTACACCACCACCCCCGGCTGGCTCGGCTACTCCGACGAGAAGCTGGCCCGCCTCGCCCGCGAGGCCGTCGCCGACGGCTTCACCCAGATCAAGCTGAAGGTCGGCGCGGACCTGGAGGACGACGTACGGCGCATGCGCACCGCCCGTGAGACGGTCGGGCCGGACATCCGCATCGCCGTCGACGCCAACCAGAGATGGGACGTCGCCCCCGCCATCGGCTGGATGCGCGCCCTCGCCCCCTACGACCCGTACTGGATCGAGGAGCCCACCTCCCCGGACGACATCCTCGGCCACGCCGCCGTCCGCAAGGCGCTCACTCCGATCAAAGTCGCCACCGGTGAGCACATCGCCAACCGGGTCGTCTTCAAGCAGCTCCTGCAGGCCGACGCGGTGGACATCGTGCAGATCGACTCGGCCCGGGTCGGCGGCGTCAACGAGAACATCGCGATCCTGCTGCTCGCCGCGAAGTTCGGCGTGCCGGTCTGCCCGCACGCCGGGGGAGTGGGCCTGTGCGAGATGGTGCAGCACCTGTCGATGTTCGACTACGTCGCCGTCTCCGGCACCACCGAGGACCGCGTCATCGAGTACGTCGACCACCTGCACGAGCACTTCGTCGACCCGGTCCGCATCGCCGACGGCCACTACCTGGCGCCGACGCTCCCCGGGCTGAGCGCGCAGATGCACCCCGAGTCCCTCAAGGAGTACACCTACCCCGACGGCCCCGTCTGGACGGCCCGTGTCTGACGCCCAGGGCGTCGTCGACGCCCACCACCACGTGTGGGACCTGGACATCCGGCCGCAGTCCTGGCTCGACGAACCCGGCCACGAGCCCCTGCGCCGCAGCTTCGGCACCGACGACCTCCGCACGGCCGCGACCAGGCCGATCGCGGGTCGGCGGCTGGAGTGCACGGTGCTCGTCCAGTGCGTGGCGTCCGTCGGGGAGACCCGCGAGTTCCTCGCTCTTGCCGACAGCGACCCGCTGATCGGCGCGGTCGTCGGCTGGGCGGACCTCACCTCCCCCGCGATCGGCGACGTACTCGACGCAATGCGCGCCGGGCCCGGCGGTACGTACCTGCGGGCCGTACGTCACCTCGTCCAGGGCGAATCCGACCCCGCCTGGCTGCAACGGCCTTCGGTGGAGCGGGGACTGCGAGCCCTGGGCGAACGGGGCCTCGGGTACGACCTGCTCATCCGCGACCACCAGTTCCCCCAGGCGATCCGCCTGGCCGAACGCCTCCCCAGCCTTCCCCTGGTCCTCAACCATGCCGGCAAACCGCCCATCGCCCGACGTGACCTGGGCGACTGGGAGCGGGGCGTGCGACGGCTCGCCGCGCATCCCCAGGTGCGGTGCAAGGTGTCGGGACTGATCACCGAGGCCGACCACGAGAAGTGGACCGTCGACGACATCCGACCGGTGTGGGAGGTCCTGCTGACCTCGTTCGGCCCGGACCGGCTGATGTTCGGCTCGGACTGGCCGGTTTCCGTCCTGGCCGGCGGCTGGAACCGCTGGGCCGCCACCGTCGGGGAACTCCTGGACGGCTGCTCCGCCGCCGAGACCGAGGCGGTCCTCGCCGGAACCGCCACCACGTTCTACGGCCTCGACCCCGATCGAAGGAAGGGGCGCACCGCATGCTGATGACCGAACTCCTGCATCCGGGCATCCTCGAAGCCCTGGCGGGCGCCGGGCACGGCGCCCGGGTCCTGCTCGCCGACGGCCACTATCCGGCGAGCACCGCCACCGACCCGCGCGCCAGGACCGTCCATCTCAACCTGGCGCCGGGTCTGTTGGACGTCACCACCGTGCTCGACGTCCTGCTGCGGGCCCTGCCCCTCGAGTCGGCGCACGTGATGGTGCCGCCCGAGGGCGAGCCGGAGCCGCCCGTAATCGTCGAGTACCGCTCGATGCTGGCGCCCGTCCCCGTCGAGACGCTCGGCCGCTTCGCGTTCTACGACGCCGCCCGCTCGCCCGACCTGGCCCTCGTCGTGGTCACCGCCGACATCCGCACCTACGCCAACCTGCTGCTCACGATCGGCGTCCGCGCCGAAGGGACCCTGAGGACACCATGACACGCGCAGTGCGCTACCTCGCCGCCCGCACACTGGACACCGCGCCCGCCGAGAACCCGCCCCCCGGCCCCGGCCAGGTGGAGATCGCCCCCGCCTACGTCGGTATCTGCGGCACCGATCTGCACATCTTCCACGGCGACATGGATGCCCGGGTCGCCGCGCCCGCCGTCCTCGGCCACGAGATGTCCGGCCGTGTCATACGTGTGGGTCAGGGTGTGGAGGACTGGTCGCCCGGTGACGCGGTCACCGTGATGCCGCTGCGCTGGGACGACACCTGCCCGGCCTGCCGTGCCGGCCACCAGCACATCTGCCAGCACCTCGACTTCATCGGCATCGACTCCCCCGGTGCGATGCAACAGCGCTGGACCGTGCCCGCCACGACCCTCGTACGGCTGCCCGGCTCCCTTCCGCTCAACCACGCGGCCCTCATGGAGCCCACCGCGGTCGCGGTGCACGACGTCGGCCGGGCCCAGGTCCGCGCGGGCGAGAAGGCCGTCGTGGTCGGCGGCGGTCCCGTCGGCATCCTCATCGCCCTGGTCGCCCGTGCCGCCGGAGCCGAGGTCCGGGTCGTGGAGCTGAGCCCTCACCGGCGGCGGCTCGCCGAGAAGTTGGGGCTGACGACCTGGGACCCGGCCGCCGACGACCTGCCCGAGCTGGTGGGCGAGTGGACCGGTGACGCCGGTGCGGACGTGGCCTTCGAGGTCTCCGGCGCGCAAGGCGGGGTGGACACGGCGGTCGACGTGCTGGGTGTGCGCGGGCGGCTGTGCCTCGTGGCCATCCACCCCCGGCCCCGCGAGGTGAACCTGCACCGCTTCTTCTGGCGCGAACTCACGCTCGTGGGCGCCCGGTTGTACGACCGCACCGACTTCGAGCGGGCGGTGACCCTGGTGGCCGACGGCACCGTTCCGGCCGAGCAGCTGATCAGCAAGGTCGTCCCCATGGCGCAGGCGCCCGACGCGTTCGAGGCCCTGGAGGGCGGCGGCGACGTGATGAAGATCCTCGTGGACTGCACCGACGACTCCCAGGGAGCCGACCGGTGAACGCCTTCGACCTGACCGGCAGGCTCGCCGTCGTCACCGGGGCCCGGCGCGGCATCGGCCGCGCCATGGCCCGCGCCCTCGCCGAGGCAGGCGCGGACGTCATCGGCGTCAGCGCCCAGCTGGAGGAGACCGGCAGCGACGTGGAGAAGGACGTCCTGGCCGCGGGCCGCACCTTCGAGGCGATCCGCGCCGACTTCGCCGACCCCGAAGCCGTCCGCGCCCTGGGCGCCGACCTGGCGGGACGGGCGCGCCCGGTGGACATCCTGGTCAACAACGCGGGCACCATCCGTCGCGCCCCGGCCGCCGAACACACCGACGAGGACTGGGAGTCGGTGCTCCAGGTCAACCTCAACGCGCAGTTCGCCCTGTCCCGCGCGGTGGGCGCGTCGATGGTGGCCCGCGGCCACGGAAAGATCGTCTTCACGGCGTCGCTGCTCAGCTTCCAGGGCGGTATCACCGTCCCTGGTTACACCGCCGCCAAGCACGGCATCGCCGGACTGACCAAGGCCCTGGCCAACGAGTGGGCCCCGCACGGCGTCAACGTCAACGCCATCGCCCCCGGCTACATCGCCACCGACAACACCCAGGCACTCCAGGACGACCCGGTACGCAGCAAGGCCATCCTGGACCGCATCCCGGCCGCACGCTGGGGCAGCGCCGACGACCTCGCGGGCGCCACCGTGTTCCTCGCCTCGGACGCCGCCGCCTACGTCCACGGCACGATCCTGCCCGTCGACGGCGGATGGCTCGGCCGATGACCGGCACCGACCTGGCCGCCGTGCTGGACGGCGCCCGCGTGCTGCCGGTGCTGACCGTGCCCGACGCCGCGACGGCCGGACCGCTGGCCGACGCGCTCGCGGCGGGCGGCGCCCGGTGCGCCGAGGTCACCTTCCGCACCCCCGACGCCGAGCAGGTGCTCAAGACGATGGCCGCCCACGGAGGGCTGACCGTCGGCGCCGGCACGGTCCTCACGCCCGAACAGGTGGACCGTGCCATGGCGGCGGGAGCCCGTTTCGTGGTCTCGCCCGGCTTCGACGAGGACGTCGTCGCCAAGTGTCGTCAGCTGGGCGTGCCCGTGGTGCCCGGCATCGCCTCCGCGACCGAGCTGATGCGCGCCCTGCAGTCCGGCCTCGACACCGTCAAGCTCTTCCCCGCCCAACCCCTCGGCGGCATCCCGATGCTGCGCGCCCTCGCAGCCCCCTTCCCCCATGCACGGTTCGTGCCCACGGGCGGCGTCGACGCTCCGCGCCTGCCCGCCTACCTCGCCGTCCCGGCGGTCCTCGCCGTCGGCGGCAGCTGGATGGCCACCCCCGCCCATCTGGAGCGCGGCGAATACGACGAGATCCGCCGACTGACCGCCGGGGCCGTGCACGGGAGCGCGACGTGAGCGACGTGGTGGCCCTCGGCGAGGTGATGCTCCGCTTCGACCCGGGCGAGGGCAGGATCCGCACCGCCCGCACCTTCCAGATCTGGGAAGGCGGCGGTGAGTACAACGTCGCCCGCGGACTGCGGCGCTGCTTCGGCCTGCGCACGGCCGTCGTGACCGCCCTCGCAGACAACCAGGTGGGGCGACTCGTCGAGGACCTGATCCTCCAGGGTGGCGTCGACACCTCCCTCATCCGCTGGGTGCCCGACGACGGCATCGGCCGCACCGCCCGCAACGGCCTCAACTTCGTCGAGCGCGGCTACGGCATCCGGGGCGCGGTGGGCGTCAGCGACCGCGCAAACACCGCCGTCTCGCAGCTGCGCAAGGGGGACGTCGACTGGGACGCAGTCTTCTCCCCGGGTCCGCGCTGGTTCCACACCGGCGGCGTCTTCGCCGGTCTGTCGGACACCACCGTGGACGTCGCGGACGAGGCCATGGCGGCCGCTCGACGGCACGGTGTCACGGTCTCCTACGACCCCAACTACCGCCCCAGTCTCTGGGCCGGCAGGGGCGGCGCCGACGCCGCCCGCGAGGTCGACCTGCGGCTCGCCCGCCACGCCGACGTCGTGGTGGGCGCCCTGGGGCTGGCAGGGCCGTACCCGGGCGCGGTACGCGTCGCGGCGGACGAGGTGCCCGACGCCCTCGTCGAAGTGGCCGCGGTGCTGCCCCAGGCCGAGGTGCTCGCGACCACCCTGCGGGACGTGCCCTCGGCCGGCGTCAACGACTGGTCCTCGGCCGCCTGGTCGCCCCGTACCGGCTTCGTCCGCGGCCTGCAACTGCCCGGCCTGCACGTCCTGGACCGCATCGGCTCGGGCGACGGCTTCGCGGCCGGTCTGATCTACGCACTGCTGACCCTCGGCGGTGACGAGGCCGGACCGGCCCGCCGTGCCGCGCCCGTGGCGGACCTCGACACCGCCGGACTGAGCCGTGCCCTGGCCTACGGCACCGCGCACGGCGCCCTCACCATGACCACCCCGGGCGACGTGTCCATGGCCTCGCTCGCCGAGGTCGAGGCACTCATGGCAGGCGGCTCGGCCGCCGTCAGAAGGTGACAGACCCATGGGCGCTCACGCCGTCGCCGCTTCCCAAGGAGCACAGTTGACACCGCACAACATCAGGCGCCGGAAGGTCGCGAGCACCCCTGTCGAGCTCACCGGACTCGGCTTCGGGGCCTCCGTCATCGGCAACCTCTACAGAGTCACCCCGGCCCACGACGCGCAGGCCGCACTCGAGGCGGCCTGGGAAGAGGGCATCCGGTACTTCGACACCGCACCGCACTACGGGCTCGGTCTCTCCGAGCGCCGCCTGGGGGCGGCGCTGGCGCGCAGGCCACGTGACACGTACGTCGTCTCCTCCAAGGTCGGCCGCCTGCTCGTGCCCAACGAGCACCCGCGCGGCACCGACACCGAGGGCTTCGTGGTGCGCGACGACCTGCGCCGGCAGTGGGACTTCAGCCGGGACGGGGTGCTCCGCTCCATCGAGGACACGCTGGAGCGCACCGGCCTGGACCGCCTGGACGTCGTCTACCTGCACGATCCCGACGACCACTGGAGGCAGGCGGCAAAGGAGGCAATGCCGGCCCTGGCCGAGCTCCGGGACCAGGGAGTGATCGGCGCGATCGGCGCCGGAATGAACCAGTCGGCCATGCTCGCCCGCTTCCTGCGCGAGACCGCGGCCGACGTGGTGATGCTGGCCGGCCGGTACACCCTCCTCGACCAGTCGGCACTGGACGACGTCCTGCCCGCCGCCGAGGAACTCGGCAAGAGCGTGGTGGCCGTCGGCGTGTTCAACTCAGGGCTGCTCTCCCGCGACCACCCCACCGAGGGCATGAAGTACGACTACCAGGAGGCCCCGCCGGAGCTGCTCGACCGCGCTCGGGCGATCGCCGACGTCTGCGCGGCGCACGGCACCACCCTGCCCGCCGCCGCCATCGCCTTCCCCTACACTCACTGCAGTATCATCAACGTCACCCTCGGTATGCGAAATCCGCAGCAGGTCGTACGGAACGTAGAACTCCACCGCCGGTACGTCCCTGACGGGCTCTGGGACGATCTCCGCGCCCGGGAACTCATCAGGTCGGACGTGCCCGCGGCGCACGGGCCCGGAAGGAGCGCGCGGTGTCTCTGACGGACAAGGCCATAGTGCAGATCCGGGAGCTGATCCGCAGCGGAGCGCTGCCGCCGGGCTCGAAGCTCCCGCCGGAACCGGAGCTGGCCGCTCAGCTGGGCCTCTCCCGCAACCTCGCCCGGGAGGCCGTGAAGGCGTTGGCCGTCGCCCGGATCCTGGAGGTCCGGCGGGGCGACGGCACCTACGTGACCAGCCTGCAGCCGAGCCTGCTCCTGGAGGGGCTCGGCGGTGCGGTGGAACTGCTGCAGGGCGATTCCGCCGCGCTGCAGGACCTCATCGAGGTACGACGGCTCCTGGAACCGGTCGCCACCGCACTGGCCGCCACCCGGATCTCCGACGAGCAGCTGGCCGAGGTCGAGCAGCACCTGAACGCCATGCGCGAAGCCCAGGACGACGTGGAACGGCTCAACGCTCACGACGCCGCGTTCCACCGCGCCGTCATCTCGGCCACCGGCAACGAAACGCTCCTCACGCTCCTGGAGGGCATCTCCGGGCGCACCCTGCGCGCCCGCATCTGGCGCGGCCTGGTCGACACCCAGGCATCCGGCCGGACCCTCGCCGAACACGAGGCGATCTTCCGGGCCCTGTCCGTCCGCGACGCCTCCCTCAGCCAGGCCGCCGCACTGCTGCACGTCAGCAACACCGAGCGGTGGCTCAAGGACCACCTGCGTTCGGGAGAGGCCCTTCCGTGGGGCGTGACCACAGGGTTCTGACCCGCCCTTCCCTAGACGCTCTTCCGTCTGGCAGAGCCGCCTTGCGGAGCCACTGACGGCGTCAGGAACCTGTTCCCCCATCACGGCACGCGGAGCGACGACGCCCCGCCGACAGGGACGGGAACCCCATGCCTCACACCACCGCCTTGTCGCCGATGTTCAGCAACGTGCGGGCTACTGCAGCTGACGTACGAGTCGAGCCGGGCGGGGAGTTCTGGGGTTGGGCCGGGTACACCCTGGGTGCACCCGGCCCGCACCGCCATCGGGCAACAGGCGTGGCTGCGGCTCGTGTCCTCACCGGAGACAAGGCATCGGGGAAGTTGTGGGACGGAGCCCTCGACGCGCAGCACGCCTTCGGGAACCTCGACGGGCGCCGGCCCCCTCCCGGCTGTCCACGACGCCGTCGACGACGGCACCGCCTACCGGGCGGACCTGTCGGCCAGAGTCGACCAGCCGGTCCTGTCCGACGACCCGGACCTCCAGCTACCGGACTCCTGGTGGCAGGACCTCGCCGGGACGCTGGAGAAGGTGGCGGCCGTTGACACCGACCGCGTCGCCGTACGGCAGCAGTACATGGACCGGGCGATAGCCGAGTTCGTGGGCATCCCGGCCCCGGCCGTGACCTGTTGGACCGTCGCTCACTCCGACCTGCACTGGGCCACCGTCACCGCGCCGCTGAGGCTTCTCGACTGGGAGGGCGCCCAGGTCGGCGCCCGCGCCGAGCGGGCCCGCGAGCGCGGCGCCGGCTACTTGGACGGCGGAACGACGGCTGTCCCTCCGATGATCGGCGTCCCGGAAGCCGACGGCTACGTCTTCTACAGCGGCTCGCGGGAGCTGTTCGAACGACACCAGGAGACACTGGGCGTCCCGGTTGGCACCACCTACGTCGGCGAAGACGCGGGCTTCGCGGCCCTGCACGACGTGGTCCTACTCAGCGCCATGTACGGGATGTTCGCCGGTGCCGCGCACGCAGCTGGCGCTCTCGCCACCGTGTGGTGACCGTCCGCCCACCACACGGTGGCGTGATCCCGTCAGACAGTGCCGTCCGTGGCATCATCGGCCGCGACCCGAACAAGAACCTTCCCGCGGTTGTCGCCCCGGAAGATGCGCGCGAGCGCCTCCGGCGCGTGCTCCAGTCCCTCCAGAACCACGCGCTCATGCCGCAGTCGGCCGTCCTCGAGCCGCACTGCCAGTTCCCCGGCGATCTCGTCGAAACGGTTGGCGTGGTCTGCGACCAAGAAGCCGTATGCCGTGGCACGCTGCTCGACCAGTTCGACCAGGTTGCGGATGCCGTGGCGTTGGGCGGGGTCGGCGCTGTAGTCGGCGATCATCCCGCACATCGCGATACGCGCTCCGGTGGTGATCCTGCTCAGCACATGGTCCAGTATCTCCCCGCCGACGTTCTCGATGTCCGCGTCGATGCCGTCGGGGGTGGCCTCGTCAAGCCGGTCGCGCCAGTGCGGGTCTCGTCGGTCGACGCAGGCGTCGAATCCCAACTCCTCGACGACGTACTGGCACTTGTCCGGCCCTCCGGCCACTCCGATCACCCGCGCACCACGCTCCTTCGCAAGCTGGCCGGCGATCGACCCCACTGCTCCGGCGGCCGCGGAGACTACGACCGTCCGGCCCGGCTGCGGGTCGGCGATCTCCACCGCGAGCCACGCGGTGATGCCGGTGAGGCCCAGCACACCCAGCAGGTCCTCCAGCGGTGCGGGCAGAGGTTCGGGCAGTACGGTGAACGGCGTCTCCAGCTCGGTGTCATCGGCCACCTGGTAGTCCTGCCAGCCGGTCGACCCCAGTACACGCGCACCGACCGGAAGGTCCGCCCGCCGGGAGGCAACCACTCGGCCGATGCCCACTCCCCGCATGACCGAGCCCTCCTGCACCGGAGGCAGGTCGCTGCGGATGTCACTCATGAAGATCCGGCTCGACGGGTCCACGGAGAGCACCAACGTCCTGACCAGGGCCTGCCCGTCCTCCAGAACGGGTATCTCTGTCGTGACCAGCTCCAGGCCGGGTTCCTCAGCGAGTCCTCTGGGGCGCTTGCTCAGCCGGAACGCTCGGTTCTCCTTGACGGTCGACATCCGCATCTCCTTGTTTGCTGTCGGGTCCGGCAGCGGCGAAGCAGCCCGGACCGGCATCCGCGGCTCACACAGTCGGCCGCGGCGTCCCCAACTAGAGGTTGTCCCGTAACCGGTGGGGTGGTTGGTGCGTTGGTCGGGTATGGGTGGGGTGATCTCAGCAGATGATCCGAAGTGGATCGAGCCGTTTACGGGTCTGACCGAGGTGCAGTTCGCGAGGCTGGTGGCACTGGTGCGGCGTCGTGGTGGCGATGTTCAGCGGGGCCGGCCATGGCGGCTGCCCCTGGAGGATCGGGTGTTGCTGGTGGCGACGTACTGGCGCACGAATCTCACGTTGCGGCAGGTGGCGCCCTTGTTCGGGGTGTCGAAGTCCGCGGCCGACCGAATCCTGGATCACCTGGCACCGCTGCTGGCGATCTCGCCCGCGCGCCGACCGCGCAAGGACACCGTCTATATTGTCGACGGCACCCTGGTGCCCACCCGCGACCGCAGCGTCGCCGCTTCCAGCAAGAACTATCGGTACTCGATCAACTTGCAGGTCGTCATCGATGCCAACAGCCGCCTGGTGGTGGCGATTGGGCTCCCGCTGCCCGGTAGCCGCAACGACTGCCGGGCCTTCACGGAGTCCGGCATCGACCGGGCCTGCCGGGGCGTCCCGACCATCGCCGACGGCGGCTACCAAGGCACTGGTCTCCTCATCCCGCACCGCAAACGACCAGGCCAGAGCCACCTCAGCCCACAGCAGGAGGCAGAGAACGCCGTCCACCGCCGGGCACGGGCGCGGGTGGAGCATGCCCTGTCGCGGTTGAAGAACTGGAAGATTCTGCGGGACTGCCGGCTCAAGGGCGACGGAGTTCACCAGGCCATGCTCGGCATCGCCCGTCTGCACAACCTGGCCCTCACTGGATAACTCTCACCCCATACGGGACAACCTCTAGGGGGCGTCGTCGCCAACTTATGCAGGCCCTGCCGACAGCACCGTGTACGTGGAAGCCGCGAGGCAGTACGAGGCGGCCGTCCCACTTGCCTGAGCCATTCATCTGTCCGTCGTGTCCGTGGGTTGCTCGACCGGCGGTGTCGCACGAGTGCGCGCGGCACGGCGCCGGTATTCCTGCGGGGACACCCCGTACACGGCACGGAACCGCCGGTTCAGATGACTGCTGTCGACAAAGCCCCACCGCTGCGCCAGCGACACGACCGTGGCATCTCCGACCCGCAGTTCCTCGCGCACCCGGGCGATCCGTTTGGCGCGCAGCACCCCCGTGAACGTGTCTCCGGCCGCGCTGAACAGTCGCGTGAGAGTGCGCACCGAAATGCTGTGCGCCGCCGCCACCTCTTCGGGGGACAGGTCCCTGCTACCCAGATGGCTCTCCACATAGCGCTCGACGGCTGCCCGTCGCGCAGACAGCACAGCCAACGGATCCCGCGGCGACGCCGACTGGAGCGCACCCCAGCCCAGCTCCAGCAGCGCGTTGCGAGCCGCGACGGCGGCCGCGTCCGATAGCCGTGGAAGCGATGTGCTGAGGGCGTCGACATAGCTTCGCAGTAGTTGCACCTCAGGCAGCGGACCGCGCGCGGGACCGTCCATGCGCAGCTGGCACCCCATGTCCTCCTGGACACGCCGTCGCACCACGAAACTACGCGTGGCCACGGGCTCGCGCGCCACCATCTGCGCCGGACTACGGCTCTCCCACAGGAAGATGTCACCTTGACCCAGCTGCCAGTCGTGACCGTTCTGGCCAAAGACCGCGCTGCCGGCACCCATCACGGAAAGGATCAGGTAGTCGTCGTCCGTTCCTGCGATCTGACGGGCACCGCGTACCGCGCTGAACGGACCGGATTCCCAGTCCAGCACGGCGATGTCGTCGGCCCAACTCCGCCGGACCACGGCATGGTCCGCGTCCAGGCTCGGCGGCGACGAGAACCGCAGCAACCACGGCAGGCCGGTCTCCGCAGCCAAGAAACGCTCCCAATCGGCCCTATCGAATGGCCCGGCGACACCGGCGGCGTCTCCCGTTCGGACTTCCATGTTCTTAAGCACCTCCGCAGTTTAGGGCTCGCAGAGAATGAAGGTGTTGCTTCCTGTGATGTAGCTCGTTGCTGCGGTATGAGCGTCTCCGACGTGGTTTGCGGCCAACTCGCTGTAAGGTTCCAGGTGTTATTCCCACACCTCGATGAAAGGCAGCGGCGGCTGATGATTCGACCACGCGGCGGCCATCAATCCATTGAAGTGCTCCGGAGGGCGAGCTCTCGAACGACCCACCAGAGAAACTCGACTGCACATAGTTGCGATAGCCTATTTTTCGGTTGCCAATTTTTCCATCTTGCCAGCGTAGTTCAACATGGCTGTCACGGTTCCGGTGGCCAAGGGGATATTTGCGTTTGATTCTGGAAATGAGTACGCCTCGACATATGCATGACCGCGCGCCCCACGAACTGGACCGACGCCGGCAACGCGCCCGGCTCTGGGGGATGTGGGGTGTCATCGCGGCAGGCGCGGTCCTCTTATTGGTCGGGATGCCCTGGCTCCCGCCGCTCGGCTTCCGTGACCTTGTCCACGACCTGCTTCACAAGCTGCCGAACTCTTCCGGACCAGGTGTGCTCCGTTGTCAGACTGTGGTGGTCTTGGTGTCAGTGGTGCCGTCTAGGTTGTGTGCATGGCCACGTTTAAGGACTTCAACTTCAAGCTCGTCGTCGTCGAGCAGCTGATGTACATCGATGAGACGCTCACGCCTCAGTTCCGCCTCGCTGACCTCCTGAAGGAGAAGGGGCTCAGCGACGCGCCCTGGGAGTACGCGCAGCAGCGCGGCCTGGCGTACCAGGTTGTGCCCGAGGCGCGCAGCTTCTTCGCATCACTGGAGATCAGCGAGGAACTCCTGGCCGACGTCGAGGAGCTGTGCATGGACGGTGGTAACCAGGTGTACCAAGAGTGCGCCCCGGTCTGGGACGGCGAGGACGACTTGTTCGACGTCGCTTCCCTCGACGACCTCGTGCTGCTTCCCAACCTCCGGCGCGTCCTTGGCTCCGAGTTCCTGGGCCCGGAGTTGCGGAACGTCCTCAGCGCCCGCGGCATAGTCGCCGACTAGCGTCGGCGAACGAGCGGCCTCGACCACAGGCGTGAGACCGAGCAGCAGCCAAGAAGGTGACGGGAGAGAGTGCGGCATGGACATACCCGAGGACATTGCACGGGCCGTCGAGGAGGGCCTCAAAGCCAGTCAGAGAGGGGAGTCGTATCTGACGTGCCAGTACCCGCGGCCGTCCGCGCTGCGCACCGCGTGGATCAGCGGCTATTACGGCACTGCCCCAGGTGCTGCGCGCCAGTCGTCCGGCAGGGGCGAGGAACCCAGGGATCCACAGTAGGTGGCAGAGCGAGCCGCATGAGCGCACGCCACGACTGGTCCACTTCCATCTGATCTTACCCAGAGCAGGAATGACGCAAGACTGACCGCTGCCTCGTAGGGGGTGGCGGTCTTGTCGTATCTGGTGGCGATACCGCGGAAGCCCTTGAGTCGGTTGAAGCCGGGCTCGATGGCGTTGCGCAGGTCGATGAAGCAGCGCAGCCGGGCTCGCCGGGTTTCCTCGTGGTCCGGTCGGCGGGGGCGATGGCGTGGTGCGTGGCGAGGAGGTTTTGGACGGCGGAGGCGGTGGCGTCGTCGGCGGCCGCGACGTCCACCACGGCCAGGCCGGGCAGGGCGACGTGTGTGTCATGGATGGGTCTCATGCCTGGCACGACGTGCCGGCGGCCCCGGAGGTTCGGGTGCCGGGACGGTTTCACCCGGGCCGGGTTCGGCTGCCGGAGCCCGCAACCTTTCGGTGCCCGCCACCTGGAACAGGCGACGGGCACCATTTGGTCGTCCTGGTCGTCATGGAAGTGCACGCGGACGGCACCAAGGAGCTGATCGCGCTAGGCGTGATCTGGCGGTTCAAGACCGGCGGGCAATGGCGGGAGATGCCCCCAGGAGTTCGGCGCCTGGTCAACCGTCCACAACCGCTTCCGGCAGTGGCGTGACGCCAGCGTCTTCGAGGCCCTGCGGGCGAGATGGACCTGTCCCTGGTCAGCATCGACTCCACCACCGCGCCCATCGCGAATCGGCCGGTCCTGCGGGTGATGCATCCGAAGCCCTTACCAGGGGCGGCACGGAAGGCGGATGCGCGCCGTTTCGCGGCGCGGCGCGCTCAAAGGTCCTGGTCCCGCACCGGCAGACCGAGCAGGAACGCCCCCGCTGCCTTGTACATGCCCGGCTTCAGCTGGACGTGGGCCGTCATCGTGTGCGCGTCCCGGAACCGGCGCTGCAGGGGCGAGGTCTCGTAGACGGCCGCTCCTCCGCCGAGTTCGTACATTGCGTCGGTCACCTCCGTTGCGACGCGTGCCGCGTGCGTTCCCGCCAGGCGCAGTCCCGCCCGCAGTTCCTGCGGCACAGGCCCGCCGGACTTCACGACTCGCCAGGCATCCTCGACTGCCTGGTAGTACAGCAGGCGTGCGGCCCGCAGGGATGCCTCCGCCTGTGCAACGGCGATCTGTGTCAGCGACCGTTCAGCCAGGGTACGGCTTGAGCCGAGGGGCTTCTTGGCGCTCGCCAGCGCCAGTAGGTCGTCGACGGCTCCGCGGGCGTTGCCCAGCGCGGCGGCGGCGACTGACAGAGCGAAGAAGGCGATGGCGGGGAACCGGTGGAGTGGTTCGGCGCCGGCCGGCGGCCCATCCACGAGGGAGAGCACGCGGTGGTCGGGCACGAAGACCTGGTCGGCGACGGCGTCGTGGCTGCCAGTTCCGCGCAGGCCACCGGTGTGCCATGTGTCGGGGATCTCCAGTTGCTCCTTGGGAAGGGCTACTACCCGTGGCAAGGTCGGCTGCGATTGCTCGTGCCCAGAGCTCAGCAGGCATCCGGCGAACAGCCAGTCAGCGTGAGAGATGCCGCTACAGAACGACCAATGGCCCGACACGATGACGCCACCGTCCACGGTTCGGGCCGTGGCCGTGGGGGCCCAAACGCCAGAGGCCGTGGACCGCGGGAGGCCGAATACCTCTTCGGCGCCCTTCGGGGGCAGGTAGGCGCCCAGGAGGCTCGATGTCATCGCGATGGAGACGCACCAGCCAGCAGAGGCATCACCCCGTGCGATCGCCTCGGCGGAGCGAAACATCACCGAAGGCGGTGCCATCGGCCCGTCCACCGAGCGTGGCACTCCGGTACGCAGCAGCCCGTCGTTGACAAGCTTGTCGACCAGTTCGCCGGCCAGGGACCTCTGCCCTTCGGTCACCGGGGCCAGGGAGCGGGCCATTTCGGCGCTCTCCAGCGCGGCCCGGCGTAACTCCTCATGGCCGCACCACTCTTCGCCTTCGACGAAGCTGAAGTCATCGGTGTCTGTGGTCACATGCCGTCCTCAATTGTCGTGTGAACGTCGGTAAGCCGCAAATCGATCGTACACTTGGCCCGTATGGCGTCTGATCAACGCCGTCGGCACGGGCAGCTTCCTGAACCTCTGTACCCCGGTATGACAACTACTGCCAGTAATCCAGCCGCCCAGCCAAACCCACAGGTCAGACAGCGAAATCCTGCTGGAGTACTAGCCTGGCCCGGCTCTTGACCGACGGACATGCAATCCAGATCCTTGCCGATGCCGGCTGCCAGGGCGCCCAGACCGGCGGCCGGGTAGTGACCACCGCACCGGAAGTACAAGAAGAGCGCCCTGAACTGGTACGAGGAGATGTACGAGCGCCAGCGCAAGGCATACTCAGCACGCCGGATCTGGGTCGAGCACGGGCATTGCGCATATGAAACCGGCGCGCCCTGCCCCGACATCACGGCCGCAGAAAGCACACGAGCGGCATCGCCCAAGCCGTCGCGGCCTGCTCTCCCACCAGCAGACCGCTGACTTGAGCGCGACACGACGGGCGTGAATACAGAGCACACCGAAGTTCTCGACGTCTCACCGTCTGTCGTGCACGAACTCGTCAGGACACCGGGGGCTGAAAAAGCTGGTATTCGGCAACTTGCTTGAACCCCATGCGCGCGTAAACGGATGCACCTATCTCGCTGGCCTGGAGAGTGCCGATGCGCAGCCCTCGCTGGCGGCCCGCCTCCAAGGCGGCCGCGGTGAGCATCGCGCCGATGCCCTGTCGGCGGTAGCTCTGGGCCGTCGTGACCGTGTAGATCCCGGCCACGTCATGAGCATCAAACATGAACGCGGTACCCACAGCCTTCTGACCGATACGGGCGGTGAGGCGCACGATGCGAGAGGCATTCCCACGCGCCGCTTCGATGCGCGCGACACCCGCTACAAGCTCCGGCCCCGCTCCGAAGGAAGGACTACAAACCCGGGCCCATTCGGTGAGGGACTCGGCGCCTTCCACGGTTTCGATAGTCAGCTCCGGCGGTCCTGTCACATCAGCGACCCGATCGAGGGCGACGGCCATAACCGGCATCGTACCGACGCGTTCCGCGCCCTGCTTAAGAAGCTCGTCAGCGACCCCAGACGTGCTGTCCGGCCCCACCCACCACAACCAGGGCACGCCAGCCAAACGGCTCTTGGCCATGGCAAGAGCCTGGCCAATTTCACTACTGTTCTGCAACCGGAGTACTCCGTTGAGTTGACCGTGCATAAGTCCGCTGCGGTAATAGGTGAGGCCGCCATCGGCGTGGTCTGCCTCTCCCCATCCCAGCCAAAAATCGCGGCAGTTGGCCAACTGCGGCTCAAGGTCGGTGATCATGTCCACTGTCATGACCGGAGAACGTCCAGAGTTTCTGGCAAGTTCCGTGCCAGAAGACTGAGCTGACTCCGGTTTCGTGGAGTCCCCGGACTGTCCCGAGTTGGGCCCTGTCTCGCATTCGGGACTCTGTCGGGGATCTTGGAGTCGTCGAGGTCAGGTGCCCAGGGTCCGCCAGGACTTCGGCCGGGGCAGCTCGCGCTGGTCGAGGTAGCTCTGGAAGGCAGTCGGTCGGCGGGGCCTGGGTGTGTCCTCGTCCGGTGACAGTCCGCTGAGACGCTCGATGGTGACGGCGATGGCCGTCAGGACGTGCTGGATGTGGGTTTCCTCTGTCCGCGGTAGCGGCAGCGCCGCATGCCGTGTCCGTGGGCGAACTCGTTGACCGTGCCCTCCACTCCTGAGCGGACCGCATAGCGGGTCTTCCACTCGGGCGTCTGTTGCTCCGCGCGGACGCGAAGTTGCAGGTCACGGAGTTCTCGCGGGGGAAAGCCCACGGTTCGGGCACTGTCGGCGGTGGAGGTGCACTGGGTGCGGGCCGGGCAGGGACGGCACTGACTCTTGGTGAACCTGGCCACGATCAGCGGGGCCGCGGTGGGTGACGAGGTTGGGTAAGGGCCGTGCCAGCCCGCACTGACCTGCCCCTGAGGACACGTGACCTGCTGACGGTCGTAGTCGATGTGGAAGTCGTCCCGGGCGAAGCCCTCGTTCTGCCGGTGTTGGCGGGTGGGGTTGCTCCGCAGCGGCCCGAAGACCGTGATCTGGTGTTCACGGGTGGCTTGTTCGAGGTGGGGCAGGGACGTGTAGCCGGCGTCGACCAGATGCTCGGCGGGCAGCAGCCCGCGCCGCGCCAGACGGGTGTGGATGCCGGGCAGGACCTGACTGTCGTGGGTGGTGGCCGCGGTGGTGGCCACGTCCGTGATCACGTTGGGGCCATCGGGAGCACAGGTCTCCGTCAGATGAGCGGCGAACCCCTTCCAGCTGACGATGTGCCCGTGCCTCGCATAGCGGGCCGAGGCGTCGTAGGGCGAGACGACTGCCCGGGACGAGGGCGGCAGCCCGGGTCCGCCTTCCTTCTCGGCGGTGCGCCAGTGCAGCCGGCCTGCCTGGTCACGGTGGTAGTTCTGCACCATGATCTGGCGCAGGGCCTGGATGCGAGGGCCGGACGTGCGGCCTGCTCCGTGCCGGTAGAGGTGTTCCAGGAGCCGGGCGGCATCGTTCCCGGTGGCCAGGATCCTGGTCGTGGGCCTGGTGGGGTTCTTGCCCAGGCGGACCGGCCGACCGTAGCGGCGGCCCCACTCCTCATCGACCAGCTCGTCCAGCAGGTGAGGGGACATACCGGCGACTTCTTCGAGTGCGCCGCGGACCGCCTCGGTGACCAGCTCCAGGCGGGTCAGGTCGCGCACCGCGGCCAGGACGTGGGTGGAGTCGGTGCGCTGCGTGGTGCGCTCGCGCACCAGTCCGGCCTCCGTGAGGCGGGCCAGCACGAGGTCGAGGAGGCGGTCAGCGCGATCGCCTTCGGCGAGACGGTCGCGGAAGTCGGCCAGCACGCTGTGGTGGAACCCGGGATCGTCCAGTTCCATCGGCATGGCGTACTTGAGTCGATGCGACAGCGGACCGCCTCGGCGGCCTGCCGGTCCGACAAGCCGAGCAGGAACTGCAGCACACAGACGGTGGCCAGTTGAGCAGGCGAGAGCCCCGGGCGCCCATCCCGCGGGTACCAGTCGGCGAAGTCCTCGTCGCACCACAGCCCATCGAGGCGATCGCGTACCCATATCGCCGTCGTACCGCCCGGGTTGCTCGCCCGCGCGATCTGCGCGGTCAGAGAAGGGACTTGCTCACCGGAACGGGGGCGAAGGGACAACGGGCACCTCGACAACTACATCGGTCGGCGGAACCACCCGAGCATGCCGGTTGATCAGGCTGCCGCACCGAGGAACTCCAAGATCCCCGACAGAGTCAAGTTAGCCGAGGTCGATGTCCGCCGCGAAGGAGACGGTGATCTCGAGCTGCGGTAACCACCTGTAGCGTGAAACCCAGCAACGCGACTCTACGCAAGTCGGGACACATCAACTCATCGTAAGTGCCGCCAGGTTGACTGACTTCCTGGGCATCGATGCAGAGTTCATGTCCGGCCGCAAATCTCCGCATGTGCGGGGCTGGAGTGTCTTGGGAGCCAGCTAGCCCTTGTATGCGCCTCTGTGGGCAAAGACGGCAATGGAGGCGTACATGGGGACGAACGATCGGCGGGTCAGGCTGCGGCCGACAAGTCAACGTCCGAGGCCAGGCCGGGTGAGCGGCGTCGGGCCAGGTCGGCATTGGTGGCAGCAAACCGACTGGACCAGGTGGGGTGCGGTAGTTGGAATCTTCGCAGGGATCGGAACCCTGCTGTTCACCGCCGTCGCTACCTACTACGGAGCCATGGTGTCGAAGGATCAGCTTGATCAGTCACAGGAGGATTCCCAAAGGGACAGGCGCGCCCAGGCCAGCCGCGTGAACTACTGGATCACCAACTCGGAAAAGAAGGGCGATAAGAGTCTTCACGTTTTGAATAGGTCACTCGACCCAATTCGAATGACTATTTATTTCGAGGTGCTTGTTGTCCCTCCAACGGAATTTATCCACGCCCAAGTAATTGCGGGGTCGATCGATATGGCGCCCTGCACTGAGTGGATCTACGATGTAGATGCACTCAGATATTCGGAGGTATCTGGCGGGGCGCCCAACCAGCGTCCTAAGCAGGGTGTCACGCTGAACGTGCGGGCAGCTGTCTTCTTGGATCGTGATGGCATTCGCTGGGTGCGTCGAGATAACGAACTGCAGCAACTAAAGGATCGCGTGCCGACGGCCTTTGGGGTGTTAAGAATGCGCGACCAGGATTTTACGAGGGAGATCCTGTGGTCAAAACGTTGAAGCAGTGCGGAACGGAATAGCGTGACTCATCGAGGCCATCGTATGCTAGCTGACGGAGCTCGCTCAAAGAAGCCGGGCAGGCGACAGCGGCAGCTGGCCTAGGCCACACTGGGAGCACTGCTCGGCATGCGAAGGAGGTGGAGCTGGTGAGCGTTGCCATGGATCACACCGGCCCCTGGACGGTTGAGGACGTCCTGGCCCTGCCGGAGGACCGTACGACCCGTTACGAACTGCTCGGAGAGTCCCTGGTGATGTCGCCCGCGCCCGGAGTCCGCCACCAGCGCGCGTCCTTCAGGCTCCACGTCATCCTCGACGCCGCGGCCGGCGCACCGGTAGAGGTCCTCGAAGCCATCAACGTCAGCCTCCCCTCCGGCCTGGTCGTCTCCGACCTCGTCGTCACCGACGCCGGCGCCACAGCCCAGGACACCGTCAGCGTGGACGCCGACGCCGTCCAGCTCGTCGTCGAACTCGTCTCACCCGGCAACAAGACCATGGACCGCAAATTCAAGCCCCTCCTGTATGCCGAGGCGGCCATCCCCCACTTCTGGCGCCTCGAGTTCGACCCCGCGCCCCGGCTCATCGTCAGCGAACTACGCGCAGGACGCTACGTCGAAACGACTACCGCCCTCGCCGGGACCACCACCCGGATCAACACCCCGTTCGCCGTCGACATCGACCCCGCCGGCCTCGCCCGCCAGTAGCCCCCGATGATCAAGCCAAGGGACCGCCCGGGCTCGCGAGCGCCGGAGCGGTGGCGGCCATGAGCGGCGCCCCTGACGACCAGGCTGGCCGCCACCGAAAATGAGCCGGCGGTTACCTCGGGCCGGGGGAGCACTGTTGCAGTGCGGTACGGGGCCACAGGCTCGGGCGGGTGCCAGCGTCGGTGATGAGTCGGCGCCCCTGGGGAGGTCTTCGTAAAAGGCTGTCTCGTGCGATTACGTCGGGCGGCGAAAATCCGGGAGCCACAGCCAGGACCTGGATCTGGTGCGGGGCGGGGTCGTGTGGGGGCAAGACCGCTGACCGGTCTGCGGGGCGGCAGCGTTGGTGCGTAAGCGGACGGAGTCGGTGTACTGCTCGCCGAAGTACCGCACGCGGGCCTGGCGGCTGCGCCGTGAAGAAAGCGTTGGCAGCCCGTGAAGGGTCTGGGGGATGGTTGCGGCAGGCGTCACTGTAGGACCCTTGTCCGTCACGCACACGTGATCAGCCGGTGGTCTGTCGGCGTTGACGGATCGGGGCGGTCGGGCGCGGGTGCCGGCTGTCGACCGGCGGCGGGGCTGCGGCTCTCTGCTGGTGGTCAGGCGGTGAGGGCGTCGTCGAGGGTGGGGTGGCAGTCGATGACGGTGTCGAGTCCGACGATGTTGAGGACGCGGTGAACGGGAGTGGTGGGTGCGGCGATGCGCAGCCATCCGCCGGCGTTCGTCAGTGTCCTGTAGGCGACGGTGAAGAGGGTGATGCCACTGGAGTCCATGAAAGGCACGCCGCTGAGGTCGACGACGACGTGCGGCGGCTGGGGGCCGTCTTCGGGACGCAGGGCGGCTTCGAGCAGCGGGCAGGTGTCGGCGTCGAGTTCGCCCTTCACCTTCACGACGCGGATGCCGCCGTCGTGGGTGTGGTGCTCGATGGAGAGCCGGTCCTGCGGGCTGGGCTTGTGGATGGTGGTCACCGTCTCGTTCACTGGTGCACGGCCTTTGAGGTGCGGGGGGATGCAGGGCGATTCTGCCCCACCGCGCAGCCGTGGCAACCATGCGATGCCGTTTCGCCGCCCGTACAGGACATGGGCTGTCCGATACCGGGTACCCAGTGCTGTTCACCACGTGATTTCAGAGGTGGAACGAGTTTGGAGTCTGAGGGCACTACTGCCAGCCGTGCAGCGTCCGGGAACCGTCTGATAGAGGCGGGCTACGCGCTGGACGGCGAGGACGGCTGCATCGCCCAGGCCCGCCACCACGCCATGGCCTTCCTCGAGCACGCGACCACTGAGCACCTGCTGATGGTGCCGGCGCGGGCGAGGGATCTCACGCAGCTGGTCGTCAGTGAACTGGTCACCAACGCCCTCAAACACGCCCCGGGCCCGGTGCTCATGGAACTGGGCATCACCGCAGCGCGGGTGGAGATCACCGTGCGGGACAGCGCGCCCGTCGCGCCGGTCGTGCGCGCTCCTGATCCGGGTCGGATCGGGCAGCACGGCCTGGAGATCGTCAAATCGGTGAGTGAGCATTTCGCTGTCTTGTGCGAGTCGGCGGGAAAACGGGTCGTGGCCTGGATCGCCCTGGCCTGAGCACGCTCATGCCCGGGGTGAGGGGGCAGGGGAGCGGCGCATGCCGTGCCCGTGGGCGAACTCGTTGACCGTGCCCTCCACTCCGCGGCGCTGCCCGGGGACCTGGTGGCCATGCTGAAGGCGCCGGAGGGCAGGCGGTATTGGGCGGGGCCGAGCACCAGAGGGCCTTGAGCCGGAGACCGGGTAGTCAGGCTGCCGATACAAATACTTCTTAAATGGGCTGTTTGCTCTGCTCTGGTATCTGTACACAGGTCATGTCGTTGCTCAGGTGTGCCGATCAACACGAGTGCTCACGTCCAGGACGGTCCGCGCCTGACCCCTCACGCCGGTGAACTGGCCGGGATCCTCTTCCGCGACGGGGTTACGGGGCCCGACCTCCATGCCGCCTGGCGTAAGGCGATTTCGACCGATCTGTTCCGCCACCGCACCGACCTGCATGTCGAGGAGCGGTGGCAGCAGTCGTACGACCGGCTGCGGGCCCTGAACGAGGAAGTGGAGTGCGTGCAGGACCTGGTCGGGAACCCGCGTGCACTGGCCGCCCTGCACGAGTGGACATCGGTGGTGGACGGGGCGACTGCCACCGTGGCCGGCATCCACTACAACCTCTTCCTCGGCAGCCTCCTCGACGACGACGTTTCGCCCGCACGCGACCTGGACGAGTTCACGGCACTTTCCATCACCGGGACCTTCCTGTGCACCGAGCACGCCCACGGCAATGACGCGGCCGCCCTGGAGACCACCGCGCGCTACGACCACGACCGGGACGAGTTCGTGCTGCACACCCCGCACAGGGGCGCGCAGAAGTACATGCCCAACACCAGCCCCGCGGGCGGGCCGAAGAGCGCGGTGGTCGCGGCCCGGCTGCTGGTCGGTGACCGGGACGAGGGCGTCTTCCTGTTCCTCACCCCGCTGAGTGACGGCCAGGGAACCCTGCCGGGTATCACCGTGACGATGCTGCCGGACCGGATCGGCAGCCCGGTGGACCACTGTGTCACCAGTTTCGACCACGTACGCCTGCCTCGCACCGCACTGCTCCAGGGCCCACACGGACAACTGGCCGCACAGGGCACCCTCGCCAGTGCCGTCGGCAGCCCGCGCAAACGGTTCCTGCACGCCATCCGCCGGGTGACGGTCGGCAAGCTGTGCATGAGTGCGAGCACCCTGGGAGGCAGCCGCGCGGCGCTGGCGATCGCGGTGCGTTACGCATACCTGCGGCACATCTCAGGGCCGGTCACCGGAGAGCGCATCCCGCTGGCCGCGCACCGCAGTCATCACGGACGGCTGCTCTCCTGCACCGCCACGGCGTACGCCATGACCTTCCTGCACCGCACGGTCACCGAACGCTGGATCACCCACCGTCCCGAGGACCGGGAGGAAACGGAACGGCTGGTGGCGATGGCCAAGGGCTGGATCACCTGGCAGGCCCGCGACATCACGATCGAGAGCCGAGAACGCTGCGGCGCCCGCGCCCTGTTCCCGGTGAACGGCCTCGCGGAGTTCACCGCCAACGCTGACGGAGCCATCACCGCCGAGGGCGACAACCTTGCCGTCTGGTGCAAGGCCGGAGCCGAGATGATCTTCGGCCACGTAGCCGCACCGGAGCCGGAGGAAGCGGCGACCGGTCAGGAATCCCTGACCGACCCCGCCTTCCTGCACCGCGCACTGGCCGCCGCCGAGCGCCACTGGCACCTCACCGCCCGCCGGGACATCCGCAGCGGCACAGGTGATGCACTCGGGCGCTGGAACCATGCCTCCGCCGCGGCACTCGCCTTGGTCGAAACCTACACGGTGGGTCAGGCAGCCGACGCCTTCACCACAGCCTGTGCCCAGGTCACCGACCCAGGCACCCGCGCCACCCTGGAGGACTTGCGCACCCTGTTCCTGCTCGATCGGCTGGCCCCGCACAGTGGGACCCTGCTGGCCGAACGCATCTTCACCGTCGAACAGGTCCGCTCCCTCCCCGGCACTGTGCGCGACCTGACCACGAGGCTTGCACCGCACCTGGCCGCGTTGACGGAGGCGTTCGCCGTACCGGAGGAACACCTGGCCTCCCTGCCGATACTGACACCGCAGACCTCGTCCCCGCGCGACTCATGATCGGTGCACACCGCCTGCCCGGCATTGTCGACCGCCTGTGGGGGGGATGGCATCAGTGAAAGAAGCGGCGGGCATCGTGGCGTCGGTCCGTGCCACCGCCCCCCAAGCCCCTCCTGGGCGCGGCTGCACAGTAGGCTGCCCACTGCCTTTCTCGCCACCAGCCCGATACCGGCACCCCTGTGACGCTGAAACTCCGTGCGTTGAAGGCCGGGTGCGCGTGATTGCGCGCTTCACCTGGCGAACGAGTGTTTGAGTTGGCGGATCTGAGCGTCATCGTGGGCCTCCATGCACAGTCACCAGCGACGATGCGTGGCCGGCGTAGCTCTTGGGCAAGGTTCGGAACGCGACCTGGCATCCACATGCCACGATCCGTTTGGCGGCGCTGGGTCGCCACACGACCTTTGGAGTGGACATGTCCGACCGGCAGACCGGCACGGTGAAGTGGTTCAACGATGAGAAGGGGTTCGGGTTCATTACCCCTACTGGGGGCGGTGACGACCTCTTCGTGCACTTCAAGGCCATCGAGTCCGACGGCTTCAAGTCCCTGAAGGAAGGCCAGATGGTCTCGTTTGTCGCCGAGCGTGGGCAGAAGGGCATGCAGGCGGCGCAGGTCCGCCCGGAGTAGATGGCTTATGGACTGAGTGCCGCAGCTGGCGAACTCGCCACCTGCGACACTCAGTCACACCGGCCGAGCGGTCGGACGCGGACGACGTCGAACAGCACGCCGGCCCGGAAGAAGAAGGGAAAGGGACGGGCAAGCGGGTGCGTGGGCGGGCCTCGGAAGTCAGGGCGTCGTCCCGCCGGTCACGCGTCGGCTCCCGCCTCCGCGCCCCACACGTCGGACCAGGCCCGGCGTGGAAGGGGAGTCAGGGGGACTGAGCGGGGGCCGGTGTGGAGTTCCGGGAGCGCAGGTTCACGCCTGTGTGCGGTGAGGGCAGGCCGCACCGGTGTGACGCTTGGCGAATAGTCCAGCAGTTCCAGGACCGGGACAGGAGTTCAAGCTTTGTCTGCTTGCTGAGGTGGGTGGGCGCGGACGGGGTCAGCCGGTTCGGAGGCGATCTGCGCGAGGGCGTCCTGAAGTCGGCGGGCGGCGTCTTCTGCCTGTGTGTAGTCCTCAGGGCTGGGCAGGACGGTGCCGAAGGTGCCGCCGCCGTCAGATGGCAGGGCGCGCCAGCGCAGGACCGGTTCGAGCGCGTTGAGGGCGCCGGAGAGGAACCAGGCCAGGCGGCCGTGTGTGCGTGCCAGGGAGATGGCCAGGACGGCAAGAGTTTCCCGCAGGTGTTCGAGGCGCTTGATCTGCGGCAGTGCCTCCTGGAGGTCCTGCGGGCCGACTGTGTCGCGCAGGCGGGCCTCGGTCTGCAGAACGAGCGCGCGGTCGCCTGGCTCCAGTTTCCACACCTGGTCTTGGAGCTGGCGTTCAGCTTCCTCGGCCAGCACCGCGACGATTCTCCGCATGTCCATGCGATCACTTTAAATGGACGGATCACGCCGCTCGATGCGACCTCTGTTCGATCTTGCCCTGACCTGGACTAACGATCGTTTCAAGGACCCCTAGCAGGTACTCGGTCCACCCCTCGTGCACCACCCTCGTGGCGGCCGTCCGCTCTTGCGGATGATCTCTCGAGGGCCTCGCACCGACTGGTCGAAGAAACCTGTCACGGAGGAGGACTTCCGGCTCTGCGTCGGAAGTCCTCTGGAGCACGCGACGCCAATATGGAACGCTGAACAGTGAGTCGAGACTGTGGGCTGGCCGCAATAGCCGTGCACCTAGACGGACCCCGGACCCTGGGACGGCGGTCTCGCAAGACTCGGCCGTCTTGCCGGCGAGGACGGTCGCACAAATCACAAGGCCCGGCTGGGGACGCCCAGCCGGGCTTCTAGCGTTCCCTCCAGAACCGCCTCATGGGTGGTGACGGTCTCGTTCCAGGTTCTGCTGGGCTGCACCTGATGGATGGCCTGCCGCTGCTGCGCCGTGGCCCCGGCCGGCGTGCGGGCATGTCGTGGACCGACCAAGGAGTGGCAGAACCGGCATAACGTTCTGCTGCTTGAGTGCGGTGACGCGTCTTTGGTGCGGTTGGAAGCGCCCGGGTTCGTCGATTCCCGAGTGTCGACCGCGAACGCGCCGCCCTCACCACACTCGCCGCCGGCTGCGGACAGGAGAGTGACCATTGGCTGTCTGCGGCGTTCTTGGTGGGAGACGGGGTTGATCACAGGGGGCGTTGATGAAGGTGGCAGGTATCCATCACGCCTACGGCAGCCGGGCGGTGTTGCGTGGGGTGGACGTCGAGCTGCCGCGGGGCGCGCTGGTCGGCATCGTGGGGGAGAACGGTGCGGGGAAGTCCACGCTGTTGAAGATTCTCGCCGGTGAGCTGCGGCCCGACCGTGGGGTGGTGCGGCACGAGGGACGGTTCGGGTACTGCCCGCAGCAGGTGGTGCTCAACGATGCGTTCACCGTTTACCAGCATCTTGAGCTGTTCAAGGCCGCTTACTCGCTGCCCGACCTGCGCCGGGCAGAGGAAATCATGGAGGCGCTGCGCTTTCGCGAGTTCGCTAAGGAGCGGATCGGGGTGCTCAGCGGAGGAACTCGGCAAAAGCTCAATCTGGCCCTGGCGCTGATGCACGATCCGGATGTATTGCTGCTGGACGAGCCCTACCAGGGCTTCGACTGGGAAACTTATCTGCATTTTTGGGAGTTGGCCGCCCAGTTGCGTGGTGCCGGTCAGTCCGTGCTGGTGGTCTCGCATCTCGCTTACGATGTCGATCGGTTGGACGTCCTGTGGCGTCTGGAGGAAGGCGTGCTGCGCGCCGGGGCGGTGGTGGCCTCGTGAGCCCTTCCCTGGCGCGGTTCGTCCTTGCCACTCGGTTCGCGGTGATCGAGCAGGTGCGCAACCAGGTGGCCATGGCGCTGGTGATCCTGTTCGTGCCCCTGTGGATCTCGCTGGGGCAGTTCATGATCGTGGATGTGCGGGTGTCGTTCAGGCTCTGGGCCACCGGTCAGAGCCTCATCGCGGCCGGCAATGAGCTCACGCAGATCAGCGGCGCGTTGAACGCGGTGACGCTGATCGTCGGCTTCGCGATGTTCTCGGCCACCTTCAGCTCGGGCACCTTCGACCGGCGGCTGGCCATGGCCGGCTACCCCCGCCCCCAGCTCCTGCTGGCGAAGGTCGCCTCCCTGATTTTGGCCTCGGCTGTGGTCAGCGGCTACGCCACGGCCGTCATGTGCGTGTACTGGTCGCCCCGTCAGCCCGGCGTGCTGGCCCTTTCGCTGTTCAGCGCCGCGATGACCTACGGGGCCGTCGGCGTGGTCCTGGGCACGGTGGTGCGCCGGGAGCTGGAGGGCGTCTTCCTCATTGTGATGATCAGCGTCATCGACCTCGCCCTGCAGAACCCCATCGCCAGCAAGGGGGCCGACAACGCCACGGTGCGCCTGCTGCCCTCCTACGGCGCCATGCAGTCCGCCTCGGCCGCCGGCTTCTCCCACTCCGTGGTCCTCAGCTGCCTGGGCGTTCAGGTGGCGTGGTTCACCGGCACCGCTGCCTTGGGTCTCCTCGTCTTTCGCTGGCGCACCCGGTCCGCGGTGACCGGCCAGTCCCCGCCCTCTATCCAAGGAGCACCGTGTTCGCTGCCGACTGCGCGCGGGCCGGAATCGACGATCCGGAACTGAAGGCCGCCTACGCGGTCTGCCGTGACTATGTGCGGTCCACCAGGGCCGATGACTTCCTGGCCTCGCTGTTGATGCCCTCGATGCTGCGCCCGGCGTGCTGGGCCGTGCTGGCCGCCATCAGCATCACCGATGACCTGGCGGATATCAGCGAGGGCAACGGTTCCGAGCGCCTGCAAGCGTGGCAGGACGCCCTGGCGATCGATCTGCTGCGCGGCACCAGCAAGGACCCGGCCCGCCAGGCGCTGGTCCACGCCGCCCGCCAATGGAACCTCGACATGCGCAAGCTGGACGCCACCTTCGCGGCCTACCACCTGGACGCCCTGCGGTCCGCCCCGATCGCGGCGCCGTGGCAGGAGTGGCGGACCAGGAGCCGGAACAGCTACCTGCCCTTCCTCGAGCAGTGCCTGACGATGATGCGGCACGCCGGCCTCGACATCCCTCTCCACCTCACCCGCCTGGATGCCTACCAGCGCCTGTCCGACGGCCTGTTCCTCACCGACTCCCTGACCGACCTCGCCGAGGACCTCGACCAGAACGACATCAGGTTTCCCGCAGAGGAACTGCAGCGCTTCGGCGTAACCGAGGAAGACCTCCTGCAGCGCCGATGGACCCCGCAAGTCCAGGCGCTGATCACCAGCCACCTCCGCCAGGCCCGAAGCTGGCTGGACCAGCCTCAGATCTGGGGCAGCCTGCCCCCCGGCCCCGCCGTCATGCTGCGTACGGGCTGCAGCCTCTACCACGCCCGCCTGCGCGCCGCCGAAAAAGCCGGACCCGCGCTCCTGCACCACACCGTGGTGCGCCCGTCCCAGCTCGCACGTTGGCGCACCGCCAGCCAGGCGCGTCTCCTGGCGGCCGCGGCCTGGCGCCTCTTCCCTCTCCCCGCATTCCCCACCACGGCCCCACCAGCCCCCGCGATCCTCCCGGCACACCGAGCGGCATCCTCCGAACTTCTGCCACCTCGACCCCATCACAGTGGGGCCCGCCCTCCGCAGCTCCGTGCCGAGCGGATGCCCCGGCACGTCGCGATCATCATGGACGGCAACGGCCGCTGGGCCACCGCACGCGGCCTCACGCGCAGCGACGGACACAAGACCGGCGGGGACACGCTGGTCGATGTCGTGCACGGCGCGCTGGAGATCGGACTGCCTCACCTGACCGTGTACCTGCTGTCCACCGAGAACCTGGAGAAGCGCCCGCGGGAGGAAGTCGACCACGTGCTGACGTGTGCACGGGAACAACTACTGTCCGGGGAACTCCTCCGCCACGACGTGCGGGTGCGTTGGGCCGGGGCCCCTGACGGCCTGCCAGGCGAATTCGTCGACCTGATGCGCAGCAATGAGCAGGCCACCAAGGACCGCACCGGTCTCAACCTGACGGTCTGCCTCAACTACGGCGGCCGCAACGAACTCACCCAAGGCGCCGACTCCCTGGTCAGCGACGCACGCGCCGGCCACCTCGACGCAACCAGGGTCTCGGAACATCTGCTGCGCTCCCACCTGCTCCTAAGTGACCTGCCCGACGTCGACCTGCTGTGGCGTACCGGCGGCGAGCACCGCATCTCCAACTTCCTGCCCTGGCACACCGCCTACGCCGAGATCCTCTTCTCGGACAAACTCTGGCCGGACGTCGACCGCCGCGACCTGTGGCAGGCCATGACCCAGTACACCCACCGCGCCCGCCGCTACGGCGCGGTCCCTGCGTCGCAGCCCGCGGAACACAACCACGACGCCCACGTTGCAAGCCACCCCTAGAAGCACGCCTCCCTGGCCCACATGGGTGCTGATCAGCACTGCCGCGGAGAACGTCACCAGCGGCAGTACTCCGGAGCGCCCCAGAAGGCACCCGCAGTGACCGGGCCTTCCTCTTCCGGGTGATCTTCCGTGTCCTGTGAAGAGCGGCGGCCGTTCTCCGACAGAGCAGTGGTCTGTATTGGGCCGGCGCTCGCTCTGTCCTTCCCACAAAGGAGCCTGCTGACCGCTATGAACCCCACCCGTATCCTCAAGCGCCCCGCCGTTGCCGCAACGGTCCTCTCCGCGGCTCTCCTGGGCGCATGCTCCCTCGCCATGACCTCCACGGGGGCCAGCGCCCAGTCCGGCCATGTTCTGGACACCTCTCAGTTCCTGACCAAGGACGCGCGCCTGCAGGCGGCCCCGCTGCCGCCCGCCTGCCAGGAGGCGATCTTCAAAACCGGAGACAAGTTCCCCACCACCCACTACGCCATTCCCGACGAGCCGTGGAACGCCGCTCTGGCCGCCCTGGGCAACCTGAGCGAGGAAGAGCAGGCCCTGCTCACCGAGCCCGCGTGCGCGGCCTGGAACAAGTGGGCCGTCGCCAACGGCCCCGCTGTGACCACCGAACTCGACAACCGCTACCGCAACGCCGCCGCTCCCGCCTGCAACAAGTGGGCCGTATCCACCCTCGCGACGATCAAGAAGCACGCCCCGGAGTTCCCCGCCGCGTACGCGGCACAGCAGACCCTGGCCAAGAAGGTCTGGAAGGACGTCATGACCAAGCTCTCCACCACGGCCGCCGAGCCCGCCTGCCGCACGTCCTACAACACCGCCAAGGCAGGCTGGTAAACGCCCAGGGAAGCGAGACCTGGCGAAGGGCTGGCCACCGGCGCGGAAAACACCTGCGCAATGCATGGCGGTCTATTCGGTGATGCCGAACATGCGCGTCAGCCGCAGCAGGTCGGCGCTCGCACCCGCTCATCCCGGCCGGGAGTCCGGCAGGGATGAGCGGGTGCGGACCGCCGGCGGCACCGCTCACCGGCCCTCGCCTTCCGGTGGCTGCCGGTCGGTGAGGGCCAAGAGCTCTGCCGTGAGGTCCGGCGCGGCCAGGATCGTACGGGCAGGGGAATGACCTGGTCGTTGCGTCGAGTCATGGCCGGCTGCGCTGTTCCAGGGTCATCGGCAGGGGGCCGGGGGAGAGGAAGATGCGGGGCGTCGGCCGGCGGATTCGTCGACCGGGCCGGGGGCGCAGCCGCCATTGGGCGCTGATGGTGGCCAGGGCGGCCAGCATGTGTGTCATGGCGAGGTTGTCGCCGATGCATTTGCGCGGCCCCGTTCCCAGAGCGAGGTAGGAAGAGGGGGCGAGGGTTCTGGCGCGCTCGGGCAGCCAGCGGTCGGGGTCGAAGACCTCCGGGTCGGCGTACACCTGGGGGTTGCGCTGCAGTTGGTAGGCGCTTAAGGCGATTTCGGCGCCGGCCGGGAGGTGGGCGTCGCCGAGCTGGACGGGGACGAGGGTGCGGCGCGCGAGGATCCACACCGGCGGGTACAGGCGCAGCACTTCCTGCAGGACACGCCGCGCGTAGTCCAGGCGGGGCAGGTCCTGGGGTTGGACGGGGCGCCCGTCAAGGACGGTGTCGAGCTCGTCATGGAGGCGCTGCTCGACATCCGGGTTGAGGGCCAGTTCGTGGAAGGCGTGGGGCAGGGCGTCACTGATGCCGTGGACTGCGGCGAAGAGATAGAAGGTGACCTCGCGGACGACTTGGACGTCTTCCAGGGGCTCGTCGGTGTCGGCGTAGCGGGCGGCCAGGAGCTGGGACAGGACGTCGGGGGTGTTCTGGTCACCGGAGGCGCGGCGGGCCTCGATCGCAGCGGTGATCGCCTTCTGCAGGCGGGCTCTTGCCCTGTTAAAGGCCCCGGTGCCCGGCACATGGGGGAGGGTGGCCACGCGGGGCAGGGCCAGGCGCCAGTACAGCCCGCGGGTGATCTGTGGGAGGAGGTCGGCCAGGGCGTCGGCCACCGCCTGGGCGGTCGGTCCCTCGCCGCAGAGGGTGCGGGCGTTGACCGTGCAGGCCAGCCGTCCCAGTTCCTGGCCCACTCGCACGCTCTGCCCGGGCTGCCAGCGTGCGGTCTGCTCTTCGGTTGCTTCGCGGACGGTGGGGATCTGAGCTGCGATGCGGTGCCGGTGGAATCCGGACTGGACGGTGCGGCGGTGGCGGCGGTGGGACTCGAAGAGCGTCAGTCCCTCGAACTGCATGTCCATCCCCACGCTGAGACCGAACTGTGACCCGATCCCTTGCGTCATGCGGCCCTTGGCGTAGTCGCGCGTTTCGGTCACCAGGACGCGGTGGATCAGTTCGGGCGAGGTGACCATGTAGGTATCAGGCCCGGGGCTCAGCATGCGTACGACGGGGCCGTGTTTGTAGAGCGAGGCGGTGAAGGTCAGCGGTCTGAACAGCATGTGGTGTCCGTGGCCGATCAACGGCAGCGCGCCCGGAGCTGTGGGAACGGGGTGGGTGGCGACTGGGCTGGTCATGGGTCCTCGTCGTTGACGCCAAATGGACCTTCACAGAAGGTTACGCATAGTGTGCCCTGCGTGATGAACCCTCCTTGTCCTGCCCCGTCAACCTTGTCGCCCGCTGCGCTGCGGCGTTACTCCGTCGCGGGCCTGCAAGGACAGTGATGAGCGGGAGCGAACTGATCCTGCGCGTAGGGAAGGTGCACAAGAGCTACCGCCGCCGGAAGGTACTCCAAGGAGTGAACTTCGACCTGCCCCCGGGACAGTTGGCAGGCATCGTCGGCGAGAACGGCGCGAGTAGAAGCACCGACTTCGACTGGGAGACCTACCTGCGCTTCTGCCTGTCCCAGAACCTGCGGAACTGCATCTGCTCAGCGCTGGTCGTGTCCCACCTCGCCTACGATGCCTCCCGCCTGGACCGCATGTATTGCCTGCATGACGGCAGCGTGGGCGGTTCCGGCCTAGCTGTCCTTGCTACCGGATCCCGGCCCGGCACCGGCCCATGCAGCGTCCCTTGCGACGAGCGGCCGGCAGAGCGGTGCAGCCGTCACGATTCCCCTACCGGATAGGGCTTCAGCATGCCCAAGCCCTCGACCACCGCAGTTGCCGCACTGGACGTTCTGGTGGTCGGCTCGGGTTTCGGCGGCAGCGTTGCAGCGCTGCGCCTGGCCGAGAAGGGTTACGGCGTCACTGTCATCGAGGCCGGATGCCGCTTCGCCGATGAGGACTTGGCCACCTCACCCTGGCAAATTCGGCGTCTGCTGTGGGCTCCCCGGTTGGGGCTGCGCGGCATCATACGGGTTCATCTGCGGCGCCGGCTCCTGGCGCTGACCGGAGTGGGAGTCGGCGGAGGATCACTGGCCTACGCCGCAGTCCACTACCGCCCCGCCCCTCAGGCATTCGGTGCGGAGGGCTGGGATCCGGCGGTCGACTGGGCCGCCGAACTGGCCCCGCACTACGACGAGGCCGAGCGCATGCTCGGAACAACGACCGTCCCCGGGACGTCAGCAGGGGACCTGCTGCTGCGACAGACCGCCGTCGAGCTCGGCATGGGAGCGACCTTCCACCCCACCCGGGTCGGCATCCACTTCGGGACCCCTGGTCAGTCGGCCGGTGACCCGTACTTCGCCGGACAGGGGCCCGCCAGGAAGGGCTGCACCCAGTGCGGGCAGTGCACCAGCGGCTGCCCCACCGGTGCGAAGAACACCCTGACCAAGAACTATCTCCACCTGGCCGAACGCGCGGGCGTCAAAATCCGTCCGCTGACCACCGCCGTCGCCCTGCACCCGCAGCCGGACGGAACCTGGCAGGTCCAGACCCTGCGTACCGTGCTCGACCACGGAATCCCGCGCCGCAGACGCGAGGTCCTGACAGCCGGCCAGGTGGTACTGGCCGCCGGCGCCTGGGGCACCACCGAACTCCTCCACCGCTCCCGGCCCCACCTGCCCCTACTCTCGCCCGCCCTGGGCACCAGGACCTGCACCAACCGCGAAGTGATCACCGCCGCCACCGCACCCGGCCTCGACACCGGCCCCGGCCCCGCCATCACCTCCGCCATGCGCCCCACCCCCATCACCCTCCTGCAGCTGTGCCGCGTCGGCCCCGGCACACACCCCCTCGCCGCAGCGATCCGGCCCTTCCCCCTGCCGTTGCGCAGCTTCGGCCGACGCACCGCACTGCTGTTCACCATGGAACTGCGGAACTCCGCCCTCACCAGCCACTACCGGCCCAGGCCCTTCGGCAGACGGCTCATTTTCCGCCCCGGCACCGCCCGCCCGGAACCCGTCCGCAGCCCCGCCGCGGAAACTGTCACGCAGACATATGCGGCGGCTATCGGTGGTCGCGCCCGCCGCCTGTGGACAACACTGCTCCGGGTGCCGATCACCGCACATCTGATGGGTGGCTGTCCCCTCGGCACAGATCCCGCGCGCAGCGTTGTCGACCCCTACCACCGCGTGCACGGCTACCCGACCCTGTACGTCACCGACGCCTCCGCGATCCCGGGAAACCTGGGACACAACCCGTCGCTGACCATCACCGCCATGGCCGAACGAGCCCTCGCCGCCTGGCCCCCGGCCGGCACCCGCGACCTCCGACCGCACCAGGACGACCCCTGCCGCCCCCTGCCCCCACTGAAAGCACCGACCCTCCCTTGCCAAACCACCCGCTCATCGTTCGTCTCGGCCGCACCCGCCTCTTCACCCGCATCGCCCCCCACCTCCTGCCGGCCTGCGACCTCGCCGTCCACCGCCTCACCCGCGGCCGTCTGCTCCCCAGCCGCCTGTTCATCACCACCGTCATCCTCCACACCACCGGTCACCGCACCGGCACAACCCGCACCACCCCCCTGTGCGCCCACCACAGCCCCGACGGCAGCTGGCTCGTCATCGCCAGCAACTTCGGCAAACCCCGCCACCCCGCCTGGAGCACCAACCTCCTCCACACCCCCACCGCCAGGATTACCACCGGCAGGCACTCCCACGACGTAACCGCCCGGCTGCTGAGCCCAGAGGAAAAGGCGACCCACCGTCACCGCATCCTCGCCGCCCTCCCCGTCTACGACGTCTACGCCGCCCGCGCCACCCGCGACATCCGCATCTTCCACCTCACACCCCGGCCTTAGAGGTCGTTTTCGCCTATGGCGTCCGCTTATCAGGCGATTCTGTAAGCAGTAGGTGGTGGCACAGGCGAGGTAGCGGGGGTCGTTGTTATCGGTGGGTCGTGAGAGGTTGCGGATGGGACAGAAGACACCGTACTCCTGTCTTATCCCAAGATGCCCGGTCTTCGAGGTTGTGTGCTTCGACCGCCGGTGGCGTGCGACTGGGCGCATTCGGTTCGTGGCGGTACGCCGGAAGCATGTCGAAGCGGCGCCCGTATCCGAGTGACCTGTCCGATGCCCGCTGGGAGTTGGTTGAGCCGGTCCTGGCGGCCTGGCGTTTTGAGCGCCGCGGCCGAGCTCTGGACTTCGGCCGGCCGCCGGAACACGACCTGCGCGACATCATGGACGCGATCTTGTACGTGGACCGGACCGGGGTGCAGTGGCGCTACCTCCCGCACGACTTCCCACACTGGAACACGGTCTACGGCTACTTCGCCAGATGGCAGCAGGAAGGCGTGTTCGCCCAGCTCAACGGCCTGCTCAGGCAACTCTTACGGCAAAAGGAAGGCCGGGAGGCCCAGCCGTCGGGCTGCGTGATCGACGCGCAGAGCGTGAAGACCTCCACCAGCGTGCCCGCCTCCGGCCAGGGCATCGACGCCGGGAAGAAGATCGTCGGACGAAAGCGGAGCATCGTCACCGACACGATCGGCCTCCTGCTGGCCGTGCTGGTCACCGCGGCAAGCGTGCAGGACTCCATCGCCGGCACCCAGCTCCTGGACCAGGTCGCCGTCGAGCATCCCCGCATCCGCAAGGTGTGGGTTGATGGTGGCTACCGCCAGCACCTCGTCGAGCACGCCGCCGGCCTCGGCATCGACATGGAAATCACGCAACGCCAGCCCGGGACCAGGGGATTCTCCCCGATCCCCAAGCGGTGGGCGGTCGAACGGACCTACGGTTGGCTCATGCTCCACCGCCGTCTGGTCCGCGACTACGAAACCCTGCCCGTCCGCTCCGAGGCCATGATTCACATTGCCATGACGGACCTCATGGCCCGTCGCCTCACCGGCGAGAACACCGTCTCCTGGCGCGACCCGACACGGCAGACCAAACAGCAGATTCCGGGATGAAACAACAGGATAAAACGACCTCTTAGAGGGCATTTGATCTAGGCGTATTGCCCTGTATGCCCTAGTAGTTTCCTCGCCAGGTTGGCGTGGTCTCGTCCGTTAAGCGCTTGGCGAGGTTGTCGATCGAGGCGATGTGGATCATCGCCTCGGAGCTGGCCGTGAGCGTCTCGTAGTCGCGGGCGAGACGGCGGTGCATCATGATCCAACCGATACTCCGCTCCACTACCCAGCGTTTTTTCACGACGTGGAAGCCGCGCTTTTCTGGGTTTCTGTTGACGACTTCGACGTCGATGCCGAGGCGGGCTCCGTGCTCGACCACGGCGTTCTTGAAGCCGGTGTCGACCCAGCTTTTCGCGATGGTTGGGTAGGTCGCTTTCGCCTGGTCGAGGAGGCGTATTCCCATGGCGTTCTCGGAGAGGCCGGCGCTGGCAACGGTCACGGTGAGGATGAAGCCGATCGTGTCGGTCAGGATGCCGCGCTTGCGGCCCACGATCTTCTTCGCGGCGTCCGTTCCCTGGCTGTTCAGGGGTACGTTGATGGAGGTCTTGACGCTCTGGGTGTCGATGACGGAGCCAGTCGGCTCGGGCTTGCGCCCCTCCTTCACGCGGGCCAGGGCGGTGAGGTCGTAATTGAGCTGGGTGAAGATTCCCTCGTCGCGCCAGGCGGCGTAGTAGAAGTAGACGGTACCGTGGCCGGGGAAGTCGTGCGGGAGGTATTTCCAGGGGATTCCGGTTGTCGGCGTACGGAGTTAGATCCCCAGTTGCGTACCTTTCTTCGTCCCCACCTGTCAGGCCACGTCCGTCTCGCGCTCGATGGCCTGGAGGCGGTTCTTCAGCCGGTAGCTGGGGCCGTTGATCGCGACGACGTCGCAGTGGTGCAGGAGCCGGTCAAGGATCGCGGTGGCGAGGACTTCGTCGCCGAAGACTTGACCCCACTCGCTGAAGGTCTTGTTCGAGGTCAGGATGATCGAGCCCTTCTCGTAGCGCTTGGAGATCACCTGGAAGACCAGGTTCGCCTCGGCACGTTCGAGAGGTTGGTAGCCGACTTCGTCCACCACCAGGACGCTCGGCCGCAGATAGGAGCCGAGTTTGCTGGTCAGGCGCCCGGCTGTCTCGGCGGCTTTGAGATTGCGGACCATGTCGTCGAGGCTGGTGAAGTAGATCGAGTAGCCGGCCCGGCAGGCCGCGACCGCCAGCGCGATGGCGATGTGGGTCTTGCCGACTCCGGGCGGTCCCAGCAGAGCGGCATTGGCCTTGGCCTCGACGAAGGACAGGGTGGCCAGGTCCTTGACCTTGCGCGGATCGAGTTCGGGCTGGAAGGAAAAGTCGTATTCATCCAGCGTTTTGTGGTGCGGCAGTCGGGAGAGCCGTAGGCCCTGACGAAAGCGGCGGTCGTCACGGACGGCGAGTTCCTCGGAGAGAACCAGGTCGAGGAAGTCGAGGTAGCCCAGCTTCCCCTCGTCCGCCCGCCGGGTGAACTCGTTGATGGTTTCCGCCAGATGGGGCAGGCCGAGCTTCGCGGCCGTGGTGCGGATCCGGTTGCCGGTCAGCTCGCTCAAGACGATTCCTTCGTCGCTCGGTGGGTGGTGAAGGGGCGGGTCCCGGTCAGCTCGTCATAGACCGACAACGGCCTGCGGCCGACCTCGACGCGGGCAGCCTCGGCCCGGTTCAGCAGGGCCTGCAACGGTCCGGCCTCCTCACCCGAGGGACGGTGGTGACGCGGTTGGACAGGGACCTCGCCGGTGGTTGTCCGTCGGCCTTTGCCGGTGGGCAGCCCGTCCCAGTGCGCTTCCTCCACGACACGCACTCCACGGCCGACGGCCCGCTCATGCATGGCCAGCAGAGTTTCGCCGCGGTCGTCCGGAGCGGTGGAGTGCAGCGTGACCTGGGACTTCGTGGCCCGGATCTCGACGAGTTGGCGAGGGCGGACCTTGCGGGCGGGCACCGAGTAGAGGTTGCCCGCGAAGGCGACCAGACAGTCCTTGCCGACCGGCCGCAGGTGCCGTTCGGCGACCAGATACGGAGCCGGCGGCAGCGTTTTGAGAGCCGCGTGATCCCGGGCGGCGCGATGTCCGATCACCTCGCGGTGGGTTGTGTGGACCTGAGCCCGGCGCCTGGGCACCCAGGCCGTGAACGCGGCGTCCATCTCCTCGACGCAGGAGAAGGCCCGCCCGGCCAGGACGTGGTCGCGGACGATCAGGACCTGGCGCTCGACGCGGCCTTTGCCGGTGGGACGGTAGGCGGCCAGCACGTCGATGTCGAAGTCGTAGTGGCCGGCGAAGCCGACCGCTTCAGGATGCAGTGGCACCGCCTCGCCGGGGGCGACGTGACGGCGGACGACGGTCTTGGTGCGGTCGTAGACGATCGTCATCGGGACCCCGCCGAAGTGCGCGAATGCCCGCCGGTGACAGTCGAAGAAGGTCTCCAGATCCTGGCTCGTGGTGAAGCAGCAGAACGGATCACGGGAGTACGACAAGGTCATGTGGAACGAATAGACCTTCCCGACGCCCATGTGGTTCAGGATCTTGCCCTCGTCGCCCCAGTCCACCTGAGCCTGGGCGCCGGGGATCACCTCGAACCGGCGGTGCATGCCCGCCAGTTCCTTCGGCGTGATGCCCAGTTCCTCGGCGACCCTGGGCCGGGCTTCCTGAACGTAGAGCTTGACCCGCTGGTAGTTCCCGGTGAACCCGTACTCCGCCACCAGCCGTTCATGGATGACCGCTGCCTTCATCAGGACCTCGGCCCGCAGCATCGCGTCGACCAGCGGCGCGAACTCGTCGATCACCCTCGCCCGGGACCGCCCGTTCGGCGACCGCCGCGGAGGAGTCGCCGGCCCCGGTGCCGAAAGGTACTTGCGGACCGTCTTGCGGTCCAGCCCTGTCTCCCGGGCGATCTCCGACAGACTCAAGACCCCCGATTCCAACAGTCCACGAAATCGCCGCAGTTCCAACCAGCGATGCGGGTCCAAGACCATCGTCATCCACCCTCCGCCGCCACACCGACAAGCAGCAGAGTGCCGAGCACCACGCCTCACCGCATCAACAACTGTCCCTATTCATCCGTACGAAGCTGGGGACGTAAATGTGTACGCCGACACCGGTGCGGTTGAGGTAGAGAATCGCGTTGAACACGTCACGTAAGTCGACCTGGGCCGGCTTTCCGGTGGGCCGGCGTTCGAGCCGGGCGTTCCGCCAGGCCGTCAACGTCGGCTCGATCAGGGCCCATCGGGCGTCGGACAGGTCGCTGGGGTACGGCTTGCGCTCGCTCACGGCACAGCGTGATCACGACCGAGGCGGAAATCTCCGCTCTGCACAAAAGCGGGAGATTCTGCTGCGTCTCCACGTCAGACGGGTTTCCGGGCGCAGAAGCGGATGAGACGGGCACCCGGGCTCGCGTCCGCTCCTGGGGTATCCGACACTTACAAGGCGAACCATGTCAAAGTGGAACGCTCAAATAAGCCGCATAACAGCCTTGACCTGCATAAACGCCCTCTTAGTGGGCGGTTCGTAGGGCAAAGCCCTTTTCTGGCTGAGGTGGGAGCAAGGTGGCTGGTGGAGGTTGTGTCGGCTATCGCTTCCGGGCGAAGTTGCCGGTGTCGGCCTCGGTGAGGATCCCGAGTTTGACCAGGCGTTTCAGCTTGGCGCGGGTGCCTTCGACGTTCTTCGGCAGCAGTTCGTGGCCGAGGGCTTGGCAGACGTCCTTGGCCCGTAGCGGCCCGGTCGCGTGGTTGAAGGCGGCCAGGATGCGGGGGGTAGTCCGGATGCTCGGGCAGCTCCGGCGCGACGGCCGGGAGACCGGTCGGTGAAGGCCGGTGACGGTCTTGCGGGTGATCGTGAGGTGCTCCAGGTGCATCTCGGCCTCCCGCAGCCTGGTTTGCAGGTCGATGATCTGTGCGCGGAGGTCGTCGGCCAGGGTCCGGGCGGTGTCTTCCTGGAGGTCCAGGGCGTCGAGCAGGGGCCGGAGGTTCACGCTGCTGCTGCCTGCGGCTCGCGCCAAGCGGGTGCGTTCGCGCCGGTGAGGCGTCGGGTCATGGCATGGGTCATCGCCCAGTAGACACGGGAGGCGGAGGACGATGAGCGGTGCTCGTAGTCGCGGACCAGGCGCCGGTGCAGTATCAGGATCCCGTACGTCTGCTCGACCCTCCACCGCTTCGGCTGCGGCACGAACCCCTTGACCTGCGGGTTGCGTCGGACGATCTCGACATCGATCCCCAGGCCGGCGCCGTGCATGACGACCTGGTTCTTGAAGCCCTGGTCTACCAGGGCTTTGCGGACACTTCCGCCGGCGTGCTCGGCGACCTGGTCCAGCACGACGATGCTCGCAGCGTTGTCGTGGGTGTTCGCCACGAGGACGACGACCGCGATGACCAGGCCGAGGACGTCCACGGCAAGACCCCGCTTGCGGCCGGGCGCCCGCTTGGCCGGATCGTGGCCGCTCGTGGAGGCGGGGACCCCGGCGGCCACGTCGACACTCTGGGTGTCCAGGACCACCAGGGTCGGGTCCTCTCATCGCCGGACGCGCGCGGACCTGGCAGCGCAGGAGTTCATGGATGACCTGGTTGGTCCCGTCGTCCCGCCAGGCGGCGGAGTAGTAGGTCGCGCTCTTCTGCGGCAGGTCGTGCGGGAGATAGGCCCACTGGCAGCCGGTCCGCCCCTGGTAGAGGATCGCGTTCACGATCTCCCGCATGTCGTAGGCGCCCTGGTGGCCGCTGACCGAGCGGTGCCGGTCCTTCCACGCAGTGATCACCGGCTCGATCAACGACCACTGCTCGTCCGATAAGTCACTCGGGTACGGCTTGCGTTCACTCACCCGGTCACATCAGCAGATCACCAACCGCGGACCGGCAGGATTCCGCCCCGACGCCACACGATCAGGCGAGAGCAAATCTCATCAAAGACGCACGAACCGTCCACTAACGAACCGAGCTGGCCGCAACCCCAGGAGCCAGCACGCAGCACCTGCCGGTGAATGCCTCGGAGATCGCCTACGAGCCGGTCGGCAGGGCTGCGAGAACGCGGACCTGCCCAAAAGTACCGGGTCGGTCTGACCGTGCGCTACCAGCGGCGGACGCTGGTATCAGCAGTCGGCGTCGGTCGCGGTGGTGTCGGCCTGTGCGGTGCGGGCGACGCGGGCGAGCAGGGTGCGCAGCTGAAGGTTGTCGTGTTCGTCGAGGTCTACGAGCAGCTTCGCTTCGGCTGTGGCGATCTTCTGTCGTACCTCGTTCAGGCGGGTGCGTCCGGTGTCCGTGAGCAGGACCTGTCGGGCGCGGCGGTCGCGGGGGTCGGGTTTGCGAGTAACCAGGTCGTGGGTTTCGAGGTCGTCGAGAAGGTAGGTCATCACGGTCCGGTCGAGCCTCACGGCTTTGGCGAGGGCCAGCTGGGAGGGCGGTTCGCCGCCGGAGAGGGCGACTAGGACGAGGTAGGCGCGTGCGCCGCCGGGGAGGTCGGCGACGGATGCGGTGGCGACTCGGCGGAACGCCGAGGAGACCATGCGTATCGCCCAGCCCAGGTCCGTGTCCAGCGCCAGCTCGGCGGCCTCACCAGCGGGTTGGTTGGACGTTGATGCACTCATTTGCACAGCTTAGCATGATGTGCATTAGAGCAGATGTTCTTGCTAGCAGACTATCTTTCATGCATAGTTTGGATGGTCAGCGATCGCTGACCATCCGGAACACCTATCGCATGAGCAGCAGCGAGTTCTGCAGGGCCGCACGGCGCTGGTGACTGGAGCCATTTCGGGGATCGGCAAGGCCATGCCCGGAACTCAGCCCGCCAGGGCGCGACCGCCCACGAGAGAGCAATCCGCAGAACATCCCAGCGATGAAAGGAAATGTGCCGTGAGCACAGCTGACTGGCTTCCCGACGGCTTCACCATCAAGCGCATCGCCACCAACGACACGCACCTTTCGGTCGCGGTCGGAGGCAGCGGCCCCGTCCTGGTCCTCCTCCACGGCTGGCCCCAGACCTCCCGCGCTTGGGCCCGGGTCATGCCGGCGCTCGCCCGCACCCATACGGTCGTCGCCCCCGACCTGCGCGGCACCGGAGACAGCGACCGCCCCGCAGAGGGCTACGCCAAGACCAACCAGGCCGACGACATGCGGGGCATACTTGACGCCCTGAACCTGGCGGGTCCCGTCGCGGTGGCCGGCCACGACATCGGCTCGATGATCGCCCTGGCCTGGGCCGCCTCCCACCCCGAAGACATCTCCCATCTGGTCCTCATCGACGCCCCGCTGCCCGGCTTCGGCCTGGAAGAAGCGATGAATGTCGCGGAGGGCGGCATGTGGCATTTCGGCTTCTTCATGACCCCTCACATACCGGAGATGCTTTTCGACGGCCACGAACTGGAGTTCTTCACCGCCACGTTCACCGCCATGTCCAACCCCGGCACCTTCAGCGAAGCCGACCTGGCCACCTACGCCCAGGCATACACCGGCCGAGAGCGACTGCGCGGAGGCTTCGCCCACTACCGCACCCTCCTCGACGACGGACGCGACAACCGCGCCCTGCTCGCGCAGCGCAAGCTGGCCATGCCCGTCCTGGCCGTCGGCAGCACGCGCTCCGGCACCAACACTGCCGAGGCCCTCGCCCCCCACGCGGATGATGTGCGAGGCGCCGTCGCACCCACCGGACACTTCGTCGCCGAAGAAGACCCCGACTGGTTCATTACCACCCTGACCGGCTTCCTCGCCTGACGCCGGGTCTGTCAAAGGGACGGGTCTTCCAAGATTCTCGTAGGCGTTGATCGGTTGCGCGCTTTCGGCTTGGCCAGGCGGCTCGTTGGGGCAGGGTGGGGGCGTGTGATGTCGAGTTGACGGATCTACTGCCGCACCTGTCGTCGGTGTTGGCCGAGACGGTGGAAGCGGGCGAGAGCCTGGTCAGGATCACGGTGCGGACCCCGCGAGCTGAACTCACCGAACGACGGGCTCCTGGTGTTCTGACAGGCGAGTGAAGGATCGCCGGTAAGCAGTCGGGGTCAGCCCGACCCGCCGGACCAAGTGCTGGCGCAACGAGTCCGCGCTGCCCAGCCCGCTGCGCGCGGCGACGACGTCCATCGGTAGATCAGTGGATTCCAGCAGTTCCCTGGCTCGGATGATGCGCTGGTGCAGCAACCATTGCAGCGGGCTCAGTCCGGTCTCGTCCCGGAACCGGCGAGTCAGCGTCCGGACGCTGTTGTGGGCGTGCCGGGCCAGATCGGTGAGCGTGAGCTGCTGGTCGAGTCGCTGCAGGGCCCAGGCTCGGGTCTCGGCGAGTGAGACGCCGGTCTCGGCGGGCAGCGGAGTCTCGATGAACTGCGCCTGACCGCCGGGGCGCACGGGAGCCACGACGGCCAGCCGGGCCACCTCGTTGGCCGCCGCCGCGCCGTGGTCGGACCGGATCATGTGCAGGCACAGGTCGATACCGGCCGCCAGCCCAGCCGAGGTGAGAACCGGACCGTCCTCCACGAACAGGACGTCCGGTTCGAGCCGCACGGCGGGGTAACGGCGCCGGAACACGTCCGACTTGGCCCAGTACGTGGTCGCGCGCCTGCCCTCCAGCAGGCCCGCCTCAGCCAGCACGAAGGCACCGGTGCAGATCGACGCGATGCGCTTACCGGCGGCGGCCGCCTCGCGCAGTGCGGTAAGGACGGCCGGCGGGACGTCCTCGCGACCGGCTCCACCGGTCACCATCACCGTGTCGGCTTCCGCCACGGCCTCCAGCCCCCTGTGAACGGACACGTCGAACGCACCGCCGGACCGCAGAATTCCGGGTTCCGCCGTGCAGACCCGGATGTCGTACGCAGGCTGCCCGCTGGCCTCGACCGGGGTGAAGATCAGTTCTGGAATGGACAGGTCGAAAGCGGTGACCGGCGGTACCGCGACGACGACGATACGGTGCATGGCCCGAACCTCCGGATCTATGGCATTCCAGCCACTACCGTAACCCAGCACAGCTCGGCAGGGTGAATGCATGTCATTCGTTGTTGTCACCGGGGCCGGCGCGGCCGGTCTTCCCACTGCACGTCAGTTCGCGGAGAGCGGCGAGCAGGTCCGTCAGATCACCCGCAGCGGTCGCGGCACCGACCATCCGCTCGTCGAGCGCGTAGCCGCCGACATCACCGACACCGACCGGCTCACCGAACTCGTCGACGGGGCGCGCGTCGTGGTCAACTGCGCCATCCCCGCGTACGACCGCTGGGCCGTCGACGTGCCGCCAATGGCGCAGGCTCTGCTGACCGCCGTGGAACGGACCGGGGCCGGCTACGTGATGCTGGGCAACACCTACGGGTACGGCCCCGTCGACGGGCCGATGACCGAGGACCTGCCGATGGCCGCCATCACGGTCAAAGGCCGTGTCCGAGCGCGCATGTGGCTCGACGCGCTGGCCTCGCACGAAGCGGGCCGCGCGCGGGTCACCGAGGTGCGCGCCGGCGGGTTCCTCGGTCCGGGCCTGGCAGGCTCGTTCGCCGTGTTCGTGCTCGGTCCCGCACTGGCGGGTGAGGTCGCCTCCTATCCAGGCGACCTCGACGTACCGCACAGCTGGAGCTACACGGAGGACATCGCCCGCACACTCGTGGCCGCGAGCCTGGACGACCGCGCGTGGGGCCGGGCCTGGCACGTGCCGGTCACGTCGTCCCTGCCGGTGCGGGCGCTGGCCGAGCGGGTGGCCGAGCTGGCCGGGATGCCCGCGCCCGAGCTGCGCCGCATCGACCGCGACGAGCTGCTCACCCTGGCACCACAGCAGCCGCTGTTCGGAGAGCTCGTCGAGTTGTTGTACAGCAACGAGAACCCGCATGTCATCGACTCCACCCAGACCGAGGCCATCCTCGGCGTGCGGCCGACACCACTGGACGCGGTCCTGCGGGAGACTCTCGCCGGAGCCGCCACGCCGACCGGGAACTTCGCTGACCGGCTCGCCCGCCGCATCGCGAACTAGCCACCCACTCCCCGAGCTCCGCGATCGGTCGACTGGGTTGCACAACCCAGAGATGTCCGATAACGGGTTGAACAACCCAGAAAGCGGCGGAGTGTGATCATCACCTTGCCGCCCGCCGCGCACGCCGATGCCGCAGACCAGGCGCTGCTGCCCGTCTCCGGCGCGGAGAACAACCATCCCCGAACCAGATCGTTCAAAGGAACCGCAATGCCCGCCAACGCCTTCGAGCCGTATCAACTTGCCGGAAAGACCCTGAAGAACCGCATCGTCATGGCCCCCATGACCAGGAGCCGCGCCCCCGGCGGGACGCCGACCCGGTCGATGGCCACCTACTACGCGCAGCGCGCCGGAGCCGGCCTCATCATCACCGAGGGCACCCAGCCGTCCGTGCAGGGACAGGGCTACACCGACACCCCCGGCCTGCACTCGCCGGAGCAGGTGAACGCCTGGCGAACAGTCACCGACGCCGTGCACGCCGAGGGCGGCGTGATCTTCGCACAGCTCATGCACTCCGGCCGCATCGGACACCCGGACCTGCTGCCCGACGGTCTAGTTCCCGTCGCGCCGTCGCCCGTGCGGGCCGAGGGACAGCTGTTCACCCACACCGGAATGCAGGACTTCGTCGTACCGAAGGAGCTCACCGAGAACGACATCCTCGCCACCATCGAGGACTACGCCTCGGCCGCGCGCAATGCCGTTGCTGCCGGGTTCGACGGCATCGAGCTGCACGGCGCGAACGGCTACCTCATCAACCAGTTCCTCTCGACACACACGAACCGGCGTGACGACCGGTGGGGTGGCTCAGTGGAGGGCAGGATCCGGTTCGCCGTCGAGGTGGCCAGGGCGGCGAGCGAGGCCATCGGCGCCGACAGGGTTGGAATCCGCATCTCGCCCGGCGCCGTCGTGAATGACATCCACGACGACCCCGACCACGACGCCACGTTCATGCCGCTGCTCCGGGAACTGAGCGCTCTCGACCTCGCCTACCTGCACCTGGCCGAGCGCGCCGGCCGCGACCTGACCAAGCGCTTGCGCGCGGCGTGGCCGAACACACTCATCCTCAACCCCGACACGGGCTCCACTCCGACAGGCCCCGCCGAGCTGCAGCTCATCGAGGACGGCACCACCGATTTGCTCGCCCTCGGCGCCCACTTCATCGCCAACCCCGACCTGCCGCACCGGCTCGCCACCGGAGCCCCGCTCGCGCAAGGCGACCGCCGCACCTTCTTCAGCGGTGGCGACGACGGCTACATCGACTACCCACCGCTTCCGCTCAACGACGAAGCCGGCGTTCCGAGCTAGCGACGGCCACCGAACGGCGGGGCCTCAGTGAGGTCGTCCCACACCCGTAGGAAGCGGACTCGATGGCGGTAGACACCGTCATCGATGGAAGTGTCCCCGGCGAATTCAGCCACCAAGCACGGCTCGACCGGAGTGTGGCCGAGGACATTGCGTGCTCCCCACCCTGAACTGAAGCGGCGCCCCTGCCACGGGTTGCCCGGCGCGGGCGCCGACGACTCCGGGATCGTGGTGCGGCGCCGTCGGCCACGGATCACGCCCTCCAGACCGCGTTCGGCCATGAGCCGCTCGACGGTGCAGCGGGCCACCTCGACCCCCTTGCGTCGCAGCGCGCGGGTGATCCGGCGGGCCCCATACGTGCCGCCGGACTCGGCGTGGACCTGCTCGATCACCGGCATGAGCTGTTCGTCGCGGAGCCGGCGGGCCGACTTCGGCCGCTTCTTGTGGGCGAAGTATGTCGACGGCGACAGCTCCAGCACCTGGCAGACGGGATCGACCCCGAGACCGTTCGCACGCAGATGGTCGATCACCTGCTCGGCCTCGTCCGGGGACGGTCGATCTCCTGGGCAAAAAACACCGAGGCGGCTTTGAGGATCTCGTTGGCCCGCCTCAACTCCACTACTCTTGTCGGCGTACACACGATCGTGGCTCTGGCAAGATTTTCTTACTGAGGTTTTCGTTAGTTCTGTGGTGTTTGGGAATTTAGTGTCAGTCCGGTGTGGGTGAGGAAGGGCCACGGGAGTTGCTCGCTGGAGCAGACCCGGCGGATGCCGCGTTCGGCTGCGTCGGCGACATCGGCGAGGTGGTTGCCGGCGAGGTTGGCCAACTCGCGGGTCTTGATGGCCGACCACAGTCTTTTCACCGGGTTGAGTTCGGGTGCGTAGGCCGGCAGTCGCTCCAGGGTGAGCCAGTCCTGCTCGGCCGCCCAGGCCCGCATGCCCCGGCTCCAGTGGGCCGACAGCCCGTCCCATACCATCACCACCGGTTCCCCGGCGTAGAAGATCTTGATCTGTTCCAGCACCTCGATCAGGGAAGTGGTCTCGTAGCTGCCCGGCTTGAGGTGGAAGCACAGCCGTGGTCCGCGCCCGCCGCCGGCGGCGTGGTAGCCCAACGCCGCGGCCATCGAAGCTCGTTTCCAGTTCAGCCGGTGCCGCAAAAGGGGAGTGCGCCCGCGAGGCGCGTAGGTGCGGCGCACCTGAGGCAGCAGCGACACGCTCGATTCGTCGAAGAACACGATCCAGGCACGTTTGTTCACCGCCCCCTTTTGATGTGCGGCCACTCGTGGGCGACCCACCGGGCGATCTCACACTCGTCCCGTTCGACGGCCTGACGCCGGGGCCGCTGCAGACTCCACCCCAGCCGGCCGGTCAGCAGACGCCATACCGATGCCCGGGCCAACGTCATCCCGGTCACCCGCTCCACCACCACGCCGACCCGTTCCAAAGTCCACAGGTCCGCCTCGAACCCGTGCGCCTGGGCGCCCTGCTCCAAAGCCTGGCGGACCTCCGCGACCTGCGCGTCGTCCAGCTTGGGAGGCCAACCGCCAGGCGGGCGCCGCCGCAGAGCTGCAGTTCCCTCCTGCTCCCACACGCGTCTCCACCGTCGCACACTCTCCAGACAGACCCCCACCGCCCGCGCGACCTCGGGCTGCGTACACCCCCGCTCGAACATCTCGGCCGCACGCATACGATGCGCCTCGGCCAACTGCGGCCGCGTCAACGGCGAAACGGCTACTGCACAAGCGTCAGATCCAGACTGCAAAGACACAGCCAGATCCTCACACCACCAAAGCCCCTGCACCCACAGAACTAACGAAAACCTCAGTAAGGGCTGTCCCGTAAGAGGGTTCCCTGATTGCTGGGGTCTCAGAGGAATATCCGGGGGACGTCCTTCTTGATGCAGAGCCGCAGGACGCCAGCCAGCTGGTGGGCGTCCTTGATGTGCTGCTGGAGGAGTTGGTCGCTGTCCTCCGGTGCCCACTGGTCGGTGATCGTCTCTAGCCGGACCAGAATCGACGCGCACTCGGCAGGTGAGAGGTCGTCACCGCCGTCATCCGGATGATCGAGGAGTGGCTCCAGAGCGGTGGACACCTCGCTCCACGGGCGCTCGCCGCCGAAGCCCCGCATCTCGGCAAGGACGACCCCTTCGGTCTCGGCCAGACGTTGCCGGAACGCGGCAAAGCCGCTGTAGGACCAGGAGACATCCGGACTGCTGTTGTCTCCGTCGCCCGGGAAAAGAACCAGCCCCATGTGCCCTCCTCACTTGCCGAACACACAGGATCGAGGACATGAGGCAGCCTCGGCAACTGAGATGATCTTGTTGTGGCTGGTGTGATCACGGCGTCGGAACTGTCCTGGACAGCCCCGTTCAGCGGGCTGAGCCCGAGGCAGTTCGGGAAGTTGGTAACCCTTCTGCGGCGCCAGGGTGCGGACGCCGTTCGCAAGGGCCGGCCGTGGAGCCTTCCGCTGGAGGACCGCGCTCTGCTGGTCGCGGCCTATTGGCGCACGAACCTGACCATGCGGCAGCTCGTCCCGCTGTTCGGGGTCTCGAAGTCCACGGCGGACCGGATTATCGACCATCTGGGACCGATGATCGCCCTTCAGCCCCGCAGGCGGTTCGCCAAGGACACCGTGCTCATCGTGGACGGCACCCTGGTTCCTACCCGGGATCACACCATCGCCGAGCGGTCGAAGACATCTCATGTCGGTCAGCGGTCAAATGGACTCTCAGGCACCAAGATCGATAGATGGTGCGAATGCACGATCGGGGTCGAACAGCATGCGGCGCTGTAGGCAGTGGTAGAGGCAGCCGAGCAGTTTGTTAAATAGGTTTCTGAGAGCTGCGGTATGGCGTTCTCCACGAGTGCGCCGTCGGTCGTAGTGGGCGCGTGGGGCCTGTGTGCGCAGGGCTGCGAAGGCCCACATGTGTCCGGCTGAGGCCAGTCGCTGGTTCTTGACGGTCCGGGCCACAACCATGTGGCTGCGGCCGGAGGCTCGTGTGACAGGGGCAGCGCCGGCGTATGCCTTCATGGCTCTGGCGTTGGCGAAGCGTTCGCGGTCGTCTCCGATCTCGGCGAGGACGCGTGCTCCAGAGAGCACGGAAAGCCCTGGGAAGCTGGTGATGACCTCGGCATCCGGGTGCGCGAGAAAGGTTTTGTCCGTCGCCACCGCCAGCTGAGCCACGCTGGTGCAGGCGGCGTCAACCTGCCGGATGAGCGCCACTGCCTGGTGGCCCATGGCCTGTTCGACCTGCGGCAGCTGCCGCAGGGAGTCCGCGCGAAAAATTGCCCGAAGTCGCTCGATCTCGGCTTCGATCCCGCAGCGTGGACGCTCACCGCGCTTGAGTAACGCGTGCAGCTGGCGACGGGTGAGCTTGGCGGCCTCGGCCGGCGTGGGTGCGGCGGTCAGGATCACGCGGGCGCGCGGTGAGTCGAGTCCAGGTTTTCCAGGGCCGCAGAAGGCAGTCAGGGCGGCTGGATAGTACTCACGCAGGTGTGACCGGAGCCGGTTGATCATTTGTTGCCGGTACCAGATTGCGTCTTGGTGAGCGCGGGCCAGAACGGCGACGGCCTGCCCAGCTTCGCTGTCGTCAGGCAGGGGCCGGTGAGTGCCGATCGGTCCGCAGGATATTGGCCAGGACGCGCGCATCCGCTGCGTCGGACTTGGCTCGGGAGACGCTGGCGCGGTCGCGATAACGCGCGGCGGCCAGTGGGTTGATTGCGTAGATCTGTCGGCCAGTGGCCCGCAGGCAGGCGACAAGAAGACCGCGCGGTGTCTCGATGGCGACCGGGATCGGATGCTCCGAGGTGTCACCGTGCCGGTTCAGCAGTTCCATCAGCGCGTGGAAGCCGGCACTGTCGTCACTGATACGCAGCTTGGCCACCTGGATTCCGTCCTGGCCTACCAGGGCTAAGTCGCGATGGCCTTCTGCCCAGTCGATGCCGCAGAAAATTTCGTTCACGTCTGTGCCTCCGTATGTAACTGCAGGTCGATCCCGGGCGCAGCACGCGGCGCTCTAATAGAAGTGCTCGGGGCACGCCATCTCACGAGCCGTTCGTGTCTCCAGCGACCGGCAGGGACCTCGGTCTGATGGAGAGCTCAAGGGCTCGCGAACTGCTGAGAGATCGGCCCCTGCCGGCGGGCTGGTGACATGAAACAGGTGACTTTCCCGCTCCTGCCGGGCGGGACCGGTCTTGCACGAGAGATCCAGGTCCCGGAACTACCGAAGGTCTCCGCCCGGCAGAGCGAGACAAAGTGGAGCTGGTCTGACAAAGGAGATCAACATCCCGGAACAGGCCAGGCTTCCACTCTGTCAGCGAGCCCTTGCGCTCACGAACGCAGGCTCGCCGACGAGCTATTAGAACTACCGGTACTCGACCGGCCTGCAGGTCGTCATCGACGCCAACAGCCTCCTGGTGGTGGCGGCTGGGCTCCCGCTGCCCGGCAGTCGCAACGACTGCCGGGCCTTCACGGAGTCCGGCATCGACCAGGCATGCCGCGGGCCCCGACCATCGCCGACGGCGGCTACCAAGGCACTGGTCTCCTCATCCCGCATCACAAACGACCAGGCCAGAGCCACCTCAGCCCACAGCAGGAAGCAGACAACGCCGCCCATCGCCGGGGCCGAGCACGGGTGGAACACGCCCTGTCGCGGCTGAAGAACTGGAAGATCTTGCGGGACTGTCGGCTCAAGGGCGACAAAGTTCACCAGGCCATGCTCGGCATCGCCCGGCTCCACAACCTGGCCCTCACTGGATAACTCTCACCCCATACGGGACAACCTCCAGCCGAGCGCCTGCATAAAGTGCTCGCGGCCTGATCGACACGACCACGTGTTGCAGCTCCCCGCTGAAACCCTCGTGGGAGTCGCCCGTGGCGGGACGGCAGACGAGCTCAGAGCTGGCTTTCGCCGCCATCCACGGCCAGCTCGATGCCGGTGGTGTACGTGGCATCGAAGGCGAGGAATGCGGCCGCCTTGGCGAACTCTTCGACGGTGCCGTAGCGCTTCATAGGGTTGCTCGCGGTCCGCTCCGCCCTGAACTGGTCAGCGGCCTCTTTGGGCAAGTTCATCGTTTCCAGAATCCCCGAGTCGATGGGACCCGGGCTGATCGCATTGACACGGATTCCCCGCGGAAGCAGCTCCCGGGAGAAGGTGCGGGCCATCGAGCGCAGCGCCGCCTTGCCTGCCGCATACACGCTGGTGTCCACCATGCCGATGACGTTCGCGATCGAGGTGGTGAGGACGATGCCGGCGTTCGCGCTCAGCAGCGGAGCGAGCTTCTGCACAGTGAAGAAGGCGCCCTTGACGTTGATCGCGAACAACTCGTCGTACACGTCCTCGGTCGTCGACTCGAGGGGCGTGAGGGGTGAGATGCCGGCGTTGACGAACAAAGCCTCGATCGAGCCGAGCTCGCTCTTTACACGGCCGACGAGCATGTCCAGGTCGGACAGTGAGGCCACATCCGCCCGGGTAGCCACGGCATTCTCGCCGAGCCGCTCGCGTGCCGCGTCGAGCTTGGCCTGAGAACGGCCGGTGATCACCACGCGGGCTCCGCCGTGCACCAGCAGCTCCGCCAGCGCAAGCCCCATGCCGCTGCTGCCACCCGTGATCACCACATTCTTGTCGCTGTACTTACCCATACCGAGGTTGCTCCGTTCCATCATCAAAAACATGCTGATATATCTGGGTGTCGTCATTCATGGAACGAATCAGCCGAGGGTTTCGATCTTCATGTCGCCTGTGGTGACCGTGCGGATGTGATCGCTGGCGAGCAGGTCGTGCGGATTGCCGAGGTCGATGGAGCTGACCTCGTCGAGGCGGGCCAGCTGGGAGGGATTGAGGTCGACCTGCAGAGCACCCAGGTTGTCCTCCAGCTGCGCGATGGTGCGGGCGCCGATGATGGGTGCCGTCACGCCCGGGGCGTTCAGGGTCCAGGCCAGTGCGACCTGGGCGGGTGTGCGCCCTATCTCCGAGGCCACCTTCTTCACCACATCGGCAATGGCAAGGTTGCGGTCGGTGACCCATCCCAGGGCGACGTTGAGGCTCTTGCGGTTGCTGGCGGCTTCGCCGACCACGGAGCCCGCCTGGTTCTGGTCCTCCCGGCTGTACTTGCCGGTGAGCACCCCGCCGCCCAATGGGGAGAAGGGGACCACGCCGAGTCCCATCTCGCGTGCCATCGGGATCAGGTCACGCTCCGCGGTGCGCTCGATCAGGCTGTACTCGGTCTGCAGTGCGACCAGTGGTGACCAGCCGCGCAGGTCGGCGATCGCCTGCATGCGCGACACCTGCCAGGCCGGGGCGCTGGAGATCGCCACGTACAGCACCTTGCTCTGCCTCACCAGGTCGTCCAGGCCCCGCAGGATCTCCTCCACCGGCGTCCTGAAGTCCCATATGTTCACGTAGAGCAGATCGATGTAGTCGGTGTTCAGCTGCCGCAGACTGGCTTCCACCGACGCCAGCATGCTCTTGCGGTGGGTACCCCCGGAATTCGGGTCACCGGGCTGACGCAGCGTCGAATATTTCGTCGCCAGCACCATCTTGTCGCGGTTGGTGCGGGCGAATTCGCCGAGCAGTCGCTCGGAGCTGCCGTTGGTGTAGGTGCTGGCGGTGTCGAAGAAGTTGCCGCCGAGCTCGGTGTAGCGGTCGAAGAGCTTGCGCGCCTCGTCGCGCTCGGCGCCCCAGCCCCACTCGGTGCCGAAGGTCGCCGTGCCCAGCGCCAGCGGTGAGACCCGGAGTCCGGAACGGCCCAGCAGCCGATAGGTGTCGAGAGTGAGTGCCATCGTGTTCTCCTGTGCGGTTCGTGGCGTTCGAGAGGTGCGGATTGGTGGTCGACCCGCCCGGGTTTCAGGCGCCGAGCCCGTAGCCGCCGGCCACGGTGATGTCCTGGCCGGTGATGTAGCCGGCGGCGTCCGAGGCGAGGAAGGCGACTGCCTCCGCGATCTCCTGGCTGGTTCCGAAGCGCTTGAAGGGGATCTTCGAGCGCATGGCGTCCCGGCCGCTCTCGGGCACCCCCAGCTTGTTGAGCAGCGGGGTGTCGGTGGCCCCGGGGCTCACGGCGTTGACCCGAATCCTGCGCGGGGCCAGTTCGAGCGCGAGGGAGGGCAGCATGGCCAGCAGCGCGCCGCGTGTCGCCGCCCCCACCGTGGCGCCAGGGGTGCCGCGACGGGATCCGATGCCGACGGTCAGCACGATCGAGCCGCCGTCGTTCATGAGGGGAAGGGCCTTTTGGAGGGTGAAGTACTGACCCTTGAAGTTGAGGTCGGCGTGCTCGTCGAACGATTCCTCCGTCACCTCGGCAACCGGTGCCGGACGGAAGATCCCGGCGTTGAGGAAGAGCAGGTCCAACGATCCGAACCGCGCCGACACCTCCGACATCAGGGCGTCGGTGTCGGAGAGCACGCGCCCGTCGGATCGGACGACGAGCACGTCACCGGGGAGCTCGGACTGCGCCCGCGCAACGGATTCGGGATTCTGTCCGGTGACCGCGACCTGGTAGCCGCGGGTGTGCAGCAGCTCGGCCGTCGCTCTGCCGATCCCGGTCGTCCCCCCGGTGATGATCGCTGTAGGCATGGCAAACCTTTCGTCGCTGAAGCGATGGGTGAGACCACCCGTAATCGGGGAACTCCCCGGTTGCCTCACCGTACACTGAACCGGGGACATCCCCGAATCGTTCCCGAGCCTCATCCGACACTCACGATCGCGAAGGTCATGACACCTCCACGCAGCACCCTGCGCGCCGACGCGCAGCGCAACCGCGAGCAGCTGATCACCACGGCCGCCGAAGCCTTCGCCTCCGGACGCCCGATCTCGCTGGACGCGATCGCCAAACGCGCGGGAGTGGGGAACGCCACCCTGTACCGACACTTCCCCACCCGAGAGGATCTGGTCGAAGAGGTCTACCGGGACCAGATCCGCCCCTTGCGCGAAGACGCGCGCACCCTCCTGGCCACCAAGCCGCCCGCACAGGCCCTCCACGCGTGGATGCTCCGATTCGCTGACTGGGCCGGCGAACGACGCGGCATCTGCGAGGCTCTGGTCGCCATGAGCGCTTCCGGCCGCTTCGGCACCGGACCGGTCTGCGACGAGGTCCAGCAAGTCCTGGCGATGGTGCTCGAGGCCGGCGCCACAGCAGGAGAACTGCGCAGCGACATCGACCCGGTCGAGGTAGGCGGCATCCTCGCCGGTTTGCTCTCCGTGGCCGGCGCACCCGAGCAGCGCCCCCAACTCAACCGCATGCTGGACGTCGTCGTCGACGGACTCAGGCCCCGCTAGCCTCAATACCGGTAACTTAGGGACAATCCGGTCATTGTTGTTGGCGTGGCAAGAGCGGGTCAGTCGAAGTCATCTGGTGAGCGGTTGTCGGACCGGGTCGCGGTCGGGGTGCTGACACAGGCGTTTCCTCAGTCGCTTGTGGACGAGGTGTTGTCGGAGACGGGTCGGGTGCAGCAGCGGAACCGGCTGTTGCCGGCCCGGCTGGTGGTCTACTTCGTGTTGGCGATGTGCCTGTTCTCCGGGCAGAGCTATGAGGAGGTCGCCCGGCTGCTGACCGCAGGTTTGCAGGGTGCGCGGCGTTGGCGTACGCCGTGGGTGGTGCCGAGTACGGCGGCGATCTGGAAGGCCAGGTCGCGGCTGGGGGTGGCGCCGTTGCGGCAGTTGTTGGCGCGGGTGTGCCGTCCGGTTGCCACACCGGACACTCGGGGTGCCTTCTACCGTGACTGGCGGTTGACCGCGATCGACGGCACAACGTTCGACCTGCCCGACACGAAGGCGAACGTGGAGGCGTTCGGCCGTCCGCCCCGCTCCGGTCGTGGTGAACAGGACGTCGGCTACCCGCAGTTGCGCATGGTCGGCCTGGTGGAGTGCGGTACCCACGCCGTCTTCGATGCTGCGACCGGAGGATTGCGCACCGGAGAGCAAACTCTGGCCCGGGCGGTCATGGTGTCCCTGCGACCGGGGATGCTGCTGCTGGCCGACCGTGGTTTCTACGGCGTGGACCTGTGGCGCACAGCCGCGGCCACGGGGGCGGACCTGCTGTGGCGAGTCCG